>JAWOIL010000031.1:0-5304 GCA_046484635.1 Trueperaceae bacterium | reverse complement strand
CGGCGCGCAGGGAGGCGCAATCGGAGCCGACGCCCCGTCGCCGGGCGCCCGCAACCTCTGGACCTGGCTCTTCCTGGCGCTCGGCCTGGCCGCCGCTATCGCCGCGCCGCACGTCTTCACCGGTCTTGCTGCGCGGCACCTGCTGGTGATCATCGCCATCAACGTGATCTTGGTGGCGAGCCTCGATCTGCTCATCGGCGGCGCCGGGCTGTTGTCGTTGGGGCATGCGGCGTTCATGGGGGTGGGGGCGTACACCTCGGCGATCCTGGTGAAGGGGGGCTGGGCGTTCCCGGCCGGGCTGCTGGCGGCCTTGGTGGCAGCGGCCATCGCAGGGCTGGTGGTGGGTGTGCCGGCGCTTCGACTCAAGGGGCACTACTTCTCGGTGGTGACGTTCATCGTCGGCATCATCGCCACCATCCTGATGACCAATCTGATCGACCTCACGCGCGGACCGATGGGCCTGACCGGCATCCCGTTCGTGAAACTCGAGCTGTTCGGCTGGACGCACACCTTCCGAACCATCGTGCAGAAGGTCGGCTTCTACTACGTGGCGTTGGCGTTCGCGGCGCTGGCGCTGCTGCTGCGCTGGCGCGTGGCGCGCTCGCGCTTCGGCCGAGCGCTGGCGGCCATCAAGGGCGACGAGAACCTGGCCGAGAGCGTCGGCATCCCCACCTACCGCACCAAGGTGGCGGCGTTCACGCTAGCTGCCGCCATGGCCGGCGTGGCGGGGTCGCTCTACGCGCACTACACGGCGTTCATCAGCCCGGACTCGTTCACCTTCGTGCACTCGTTCGATTTGTTCGTGATGAACCTGGTGGGCGGTGCGGGCACGTTCCTGGGCCCGATCGTGGGGCCGACGTTCCTGACGCTGTTGGGCAACGGCCTGCGGAGCTTCTCGCCAGCGCTGTCGCACGTCATCTACGGCGTGCTGCTCATCGTGGTGATCGTGGCGTTGCCCGACGGGATCGTGGGCGGCGCGAAGCGCGCCTTGCGGCGCGCCGGACGGTGGGGTAGACGACCGGGAGGCGGGGCGTGAGCGACCGTAGAACGCCACACGAGGCGGCGGGCCCGGCGGGCGCCGGTGCGGGCGCCGGTGCGGGCGCCGGTGCGGGCAGTGAGCGCGCCGGCCGGGCGCCGGGCGGCGCATCGACCCGCGAACTCCTCCGCGTCGACGACCTCAGCAGGTTCTTTGGCGGTTTCGCGGCCGTAGCGGACCTGTCGTTCCACGTCGACGAGGGCGAGATCCTTGGCCTCGTCGGCCCCAACGGCGCGGGGAAGACGACCACCTTCAACCTCGTGACCGGCTTCCTCAAGCCCTCGGCGGGGCGGGTGCACTTCCGCGGCGAGGACGTCACCGGCCTTGCGCCGCACGCGCTGGCGAAGAGGGGCATGGTGCGCACATTCCAGCACACGCGCGTGTTCGCCGACTTGAGCGTGCGCGAGAACGTGCGCGTGGCGAGCCACATGCAGCAGGGAGGCGGGCCGCTGCGCGTGCTGTTCGGCGCGCCGGCGCGCGAAGGCGAGGCGCTGCGCGCGCACGTCGACGACGTGCTGGCCACGGTCGGGCTGATGGAGCGCCAGCACGACTTGGCGGGCGGCCTGGCGTACGGCGAGCAGCGGGTGCTGGAGATCGCCCTGGCGTTGGCGGCGCGGCCGACGCTGTTGATGCTCGATGAGCCGTTCGCCGGCATGAACGAGACCGAATCGAACCAGACGATGAACCTGATCCACGCCATCCGGGAGCGCGGCATCACCGTGTTGGTGATCGATCACCACATGCAGACGATGGCGCGCGGATGCGACCGCCTGGTGGTGATGGACTACGGCGTGAAGCTCGCCGAGGGCGCGCCTGGGCCGGTGACGAGCAACCCGAAGGTGATCGAGGCGTACCTCGGCGCCGGCGAGGACGTGGCGCCGCCCACCACCACCCCGGCGGAAGGCGACGACGTGCTGGCGTTCGATGGCGTGAGCGTGTCCTACGGCCGCGTGCGCGCGCTCGACGGGCTGGACCTGCGCGTGGGCCGGGGCGAGATCGTGGCGTTGGTGGGCGCGAACGGGGCGGGGAAGACGACAGCGTTACGCGCGGTGTCGGGTCTGGTGCCGCTGCGCAGTGGCAGCATCCGCCTGCTCGGACGCGACCTGGCCGGCAGGAGCCCTGCCGCGCGCGTGAAGGACGGCCTGGCGCATTGCCCCGAGGGGCGCGAGATCTTCCCGCGCATGAGCGTGCTGGAGAACCTCGAGCTTGGGGCCGGCAGCGCTGCTCGCGTCGAGCCGGCCATGCTCGAGCGGGTGTACGCGCTCTTCCCGCGCCTACGCGAACGCAGGGGCCAGCAGGCGGGCAGTTTGTCGGGCGGTGAGCAGCAGATGCTCGCCATCGGCCGCGCGCTCATGTCGGCGCCGAAGGTGCTGCTGCTCGACGAGCCCTCGCTGGGCTTGGCGCCACTGTTGGCGCGCGAGGTGGCCGAGGCGCTCATGAAGCTCAACGAGGAAGGCATGAGCATCCTGCTGGTGGAGCAGAACGCCGTGCTGGCCTTGGCGGTGGCGCACCGGGCGTACGTGCTGGAGAACGGCCGCGTGGCGCTGCACGGGGCGGCGGCGGACTTACGGCAGGACGAAGCGGTGAAGCGGGTGTACTTGGGCGCTTAGGGCGAACACGGGACACCGCCGCGTGCCCAGCGGGCCGAACTAGGCCGGTGGCGCGCAAAGACTCATTAGGAGGACGGCATGGAACGCTTCGTTATCGTCGGCGCCACGATCGTGGCCGGCCCGGAGATGGACGTCCAGCAGGACGCCTACGTGCAGGTCGAGGAGGGCCGCGTCGTCGCGGTGGGGCAAGGCGAGCCGCCCGAGGGCGCCGCCGGTTCGCAGGGCGAGGCGAGAGCCTCCGGCGGGACCTCCCAGCGCATAGATGGCCGCGGGTGGATCGTGACGCCGGCGTTCGTGAACGCCCATACCCACATCGGGGACGTCGTGGCGAAGGAAGCCGGTTTCGGGCTGCCGTCGTGGGACGTGGTGATGCCGCCCGACGGTGTCAAGGTGCGCGTGCTGCGCGAAGCCGCCGACGAGGCGCTGGTGAGCGCCATCCGAGACGCGACGAGAGTGATGCTAGCGTCCGGCACGACCACCTTCGCCGACTTCCGTGAGGGGGGCGCGCACGGTGCCGAGCTCCTTCGCCGCGCGACCGAAGGGAGTGGCGTTCGCGCCGTCGCCTTCGGACGCCACGCTAAGCACCCGCCCCACGACGAGGCCGATCTCGAAGCGAACCGTGGCGGGTTGGCCCCCGCGCTCCTGGAGGAGATGCACCGCATGCTCGACACTCTCCCGGGTTGGAGCGTGCCGCTCGCGTTCGACGTTACTGACCAGGGGCTACGGGACACGGCCGAGCACGTGCGAAGCCGCGGCAAACTCCTCGCCACGCACTGCGTCGAGACGGACCGTTACCGCCAGATCTGCCGCAGACGCTTCGGCGATGGCGACGTCGAGCGCGTGGTGAAGCACCTGAAGCCCGACCACATCGTGCACATGACCAGCGGCACCGACGAGGAGTTCGATCTGGTGGCAGGGGCAGGCATCCCGGTCGTGGTGGCGCCGCGGATGCAATCGGTGATGGGCATTGGCTTGCCACCGGTGGATCGCATGGTCCGGGCGGGCGTTAGCGTGGCGTTGGGAAGCGACAACGGCATGTTGGCCTCGCCCAACTTGCTCAAGGAGATGGAGTTTCTCAGTCGGGCGCTGCGGGCCACACGTCACGATCCCACCTTCCCCACGCCGAAGCTGCTGCTACAGATGGCGACGATCCACGGCGCCAGGGCACTCGGCATGGAGGCGGAACTCGGGTCCATCGAGGTCGGCAAGCGCGCGGACCTGGTGGTGTTCGACGGTACGTCGGCGAACCTAAGTGGTTCGCGTGACGTGCTGGCTTCCGTTACGCACCGGGCCGAGACGAGCGACATCCGCTGCGTGTTGCGCGATGGGGCAGTGGTGCATGGGGCGCTGAAGAGGAGCGAGAGCTAGGACGTAGGAGCGAGTGCGATCGGGTGCGGTGGCCGAACGCGTAGAGTGAACCTGCACGGAAGCCATCCATCCCCGTGCGTTCTCGACCGAGGGTGCCCGCAGCACCGTCACCGCGCACCCTCCTCGGCGACCCTCACAGCGTTGGAGGTTTCCATGGCTCGGAGAGTCGCTGGCCTCGCCTCGCTCCTCGGCACCGCCTTGCTGGTGCTGTCGTCTTGCACCTCGGCCCCGCCGGGCCCGCCCGGCACCCACGTCATCAGCGAAGGGCGCACGCTGCACCTGTTGCGGATCGAGAGCGGCGCCATCGTCGAGGTGGCCAGCGCCAGCATCCCGGCCGCCGGGCTGTTGGATGGGCACCAGATCTTCAACGTCATCGCGCACCCGAGCCAGCCGTGGCTGTACACCGCGTCGATGAACGAGTGCCAGGAAGCTGACTTCTGGTGCTGGGGCAATGCGCGCATCGACCGCTTCGTCGTCGGCGCGAACACCCTCACGCACGCGGGCGCGGCGTTCATGCATGACGCGACGCAGGTCGACATCCCCTGTGCGCAGGCGGTGGTCGATCCGGCCTACGTCGGCCAGGTGGGGTACTGCGCGCCCGTCGGCATGGTGTTCTCGTCGGGCGCCGACCGGCTCTACGTCGATGACGACGATGCAGACGTGGTGCACATCTTCTCCGTCGCGGCCTCCGGGAACCTGACGTTCCTGCACGAAGGCGCCGCCACCGAGGCGCACGGCCTCGCCATCGACCCCACGGACACGTACCTGTACAACGGCTCGAACGTGATCAGCGTGGCGGGTGACGTAGCCACGAGCGTCTTCGTCGGGATGGCCGGAAACACGACCACGTTGGTGAGCCTTGCGGGCGACCCCGGCCTCGTCACCACGCAATGGACCGAAGGTGTGGCCGTGTACGACCTGGCCGACCCGTTGGCGCCGGCACTCGTCGACCTGTACGACTTCGGCGCCTCCAACCAAGCGCGTGATCTGGCGTTCGACCCGGCCTTGAACCGCATCGTGGCGGTGGGTCGGGACGTGGTGCACACCCTCTCGTTCGACGGCGCCACCTTCTCGCTCGACGACACCCACGTGCCCCCTTGGGCGGAGATCACCGAGTACCGCGGCGTGGCGAGGGTGGACGGAGACATGGCGTTGGCGTCGTGGTTCGTGAACGACGCGGGCGCCATCAGCGGCGGGGCGGATCTGTTCTCGGTCGCTGCGAACGGCGAATTGGCGTTGCTCGACAGCGTCGATTACGTCCAGGAGGCGAGGGTGGTGTTCGCGTTGCCG
>JAWOIL010000120.1:0-2739 GCA_046484635.1 Trueperaceae bacterium | reverse complement strand
AACAACGTGAGGATCAACACCTGGGCGAAGAAGAAGTTCGGGATCGCCAGCCCGAAGTAGGCGAACACGCTCACGACCTGATCGCCCATCGAATACTGCCTCACCGCCGAGAAGACGCCCGCCGGCACGCTCACCAGCCACAGCAAGACGATCGACATGAGAGCGAGGTACATGGAGTTGCGCATCGGCCGCGCGATGCGGTCGAGCACCGGCTGGTTCGAGACGAACGATTGCCCTAAGTTGCCCTGCGCGATGTTCTTCATCCAGTTGACGTACTGGATGTGCACCGGCTTGTCGAGGCCGAACTGCGACGCCATCCGCTCGATGGTCTCGGGCCGGACGTTCGGCTCGAGGCGCTTGGCGTTGAGGAAGTCGCCTGGTACCAACTGGCTGATCAGGAACGCCAGCATCGTCGCGCCGATGAAGGTGGGGATGAGCTGGAAGAAGCGCTTGATGATGTAGACGATCACCGCGCGGCCTCCACGCGGTCAGGCCCGCGTACGTCCACGGAAGAGAACGTCGTCTCGGAAGATAGCGTTGTCATGGCGAGATAGGGTGCCTCGCAGGGAGATGGGCTGGACGGCCGAAACCGCCCAGCCCCAAGGTCCCTTGGTCGTTACTGCGCCATGAAGAGGAGCGGGAGCTCGTAGGCGCCGAGGAGCGGGTTGATCTGGCCTTCCTGGTGGTAGCCACGAAGGCTGCTCGTCCAGGAGTAGTGGGCCATCGGGCTGACCGCGTAGAGGATCGGCATGAGTTCGGCCTCGACAGCCTGGATCTCGAAGCCGATGTCGCGAGCGGCCTCGGTGTCGAGCGTCTCGCGGCCTTCGCTGAAGAGCTGACCCATCAGCGTCTCGAGCGGCGAGATGCAGGAATCCGTGGTGTTGTACATGTGCAGGTTGGTACCGCACGGGATGACGTTGACGCCGTACGGCCAGTCGCGCGAGCCGCCGGTGAGGCCGATCAGGATCGAGTCGAACGGCCGGTCTTCGCCTTCGGACAGGAGCTGCTCGACGAGCAGGTTGAAGTCGATGGCCTGCACCTGGACGTCGACACCGATCTCGCGCGCGGCGTCGGCGAAGATCTGCGCGATCTGCTCGCGCGCGGTGTTGCCGGCGTTGGTCGCCAGCGTGAACGACACCGTGTTGCCCTCGGCGTTGGTCAGGACGCCGTTGGCGTTGCGGCGGTCGTAGCCGATCTCGGCCAGCAACTGTGTGGCGCGCTCGGGGTCGTACGGGTACCGGTCGGCCAGGTCGCGGTTCACCCAGAAGTCGTTGATGGGGTAGACGTTCGAGTACATGGGCAAGCCGGCGCCCGAGTACACGAGCTCGATGATGGCATCCTTGTCCATCAGGTGCGCCATCGCACGGCGGAAGTTGACGTTGCGGAACAACGCCTGCTTGTCCGGGTTCGACGCCAGGTTCCAGTTCCACACGATGAACTGGCTGGAGGCCACCGGGCTCACCGACTCCATCACGATGGCGTCGATGTCGCCGTTCTGCACCGCGACGTTGATCGTGCCGATGTCGTCGAGGTTGCGCGGGATGAACTGGTCGATTTCGCCGGCCAGGTACAGGTTCAAGGCCGAGTCGAGGTCGCCGGCGATCGTCATGGCGTAGGTGTCGAGGTACGGCAGGGCGTTCCCGGCCTCGTCGACGTTCCACTCGCCGAAGTAGGGGTTCTTCTGCAGGATGACGCGTTCACCCTGCTGGAAGCTCGTGGGAACGAACGCGTTCACCCAGATGGTCTCGGTCACGTCGACGTCGGTGCCCCACAGCGCCTGCACGGCTTCTACACCGCCGGAGCGGTACGCTTCACCGAAGACCTTGTCCGGCACCGGGATCATCGCCACCACGGGGAAGGCGAGGCGGTCGGGACGCGGGAAGCTGAATCGCAGGCTCATGTCGCCGGTCATCTCGACTTGGATCTGGTCGTCGCCCATGAACCAGCTGTCGTAGCCGTTCGAGCCAACGTCCGGATCGGTCTCTAGCACGTAGCGGATGTAGTAGTCCTGCGCCGTCACCGGCGAGCCGTCGGACCACAGCACGCCGTCACGCAACACCACGTCGACCACGGTGCCGTCTTCGTTCACCGTGTAGGACTCGGCCGTGTACGGCACCCACTCGTCGGAGTCGGGACCGCGGTACAGAAGCGAGGGCGCGTTGTTGAACAGGAAGTCGCTGAGAGCCTGTGACTCGGCCGAAGTGATGGGGTTGAAGGTGCGCGGGTCGCCGATCAGGCCGATGCGGAACGTGCCGCCCATGACGGCTTCTTCTGTCGTGGCGTTCGACCAGGCGCTGGGCCAGACGAACGGCTCGGCGAAGGCGAATGCCGACACCGCGAGCAAGCTCAGGCCGATGAGTAGTCTCTTCATGCTTCCTCCATATGTGGAATTACGTTGCACGTCGGGTCGAGATCCTCCAACCTCGCCCTTCGTGCCGTCAAGGTGCGACGACCTACGGTAACCCGGGTCACGAAACGGCCGCAAGGCGTTTCGTACGCCGGGCCCGGCCGCCGTGATGCCGGGTGGGATGCGCGTCGGTTGCCCACTTGTGGCCAAGGTACCACCCCCCTTACCCACCATCAACGCGTGTACGTCACGTCGGCGACGGAACGAAGCCTCCACCGCCGGCGTCGCGTCGCCGATCGGTGTACCACCACGGTGGCGGCCACGAGGGTGAGGAGGGGCGAGGAAGGATGAACGCGTCTTGGGACTTGGAACGAACGTTCGTTCAGCGCCCC
>JAWOIL010000102.1:0-3464 GCA_046484635.1 Trueperaceae bacterium | reverse complement strand
CCGCCGTTCGCATCCCGCGCGTCAGGCCCCCGGGCTTCACGTAGTAGACGTGCCTCGCTGCGTGGACGAGCACGTCCGACAGCGCACGACGCTGCACCATCCGCGAGGGGAGCAGGAGACCGCTGGCCGTGAGGCGCGCGACCGCACGGTGGGCGGTGCCGATGCCGATGCCGAGGTGTTCCGCGAGGTACTCGAAGCCTGGCGGGTCCTGGGTCCGCGTGCTCAGGTAGAGGCACACGAAGAGGTCGGTCGGGCGAAGCATAGGACCACGATACGCCATTCCGGTTTCCGGAAAGTGGAAAAGGCCGCGATGGGCCGGGCTGGTCCGGTCCAAGCGAGGACGTCGCCCACGTGGGTTGGCTGCGCTCGGCGATCGCGGCGCTGGGTCGCCACACGGACGGCAGCGGCTACGCGAACTTCGCTGGCGACGGCCAACCCGACACCTCGGTGCGACGGCTCCACCCGAAGGCACTCGCTCGCCTGCAGGCGGTCAAACGTGACCTCGATCCGGACGACGTGTACCGCGCGGTTCCCGACCTGCGGGCACCTCCCGGTTGCCGGTAGCGAGCATGCGTGGGTGGTCCTACTCGATGGTGAACGCCTCGAACCAAGGTTCTCCAATGTGCGAACTCCGGCGCTCGTCGACCGCAGGTCTGACCGCAGAGCGAGCACCACGCGACGACACGAACCGGCACGAACTCCTTCGGACGGCCAGCGTGGAGACCGGTGGCAACGCGCTGACGGACACGCCGGACACGAGGCGGCACAAGGACCCGGTCGTCAAGGCCGGCTCCTCCGTCAACTTGCGAACCCGGGCGGGGACGTCATCGCCTTGAACATCGCGAAGGCTCCTCCTACCATATGAAACGTAGGAGGCGCTGTCGATGCGGTCAAGGTGAACGCCGGGATTGCCTTCGCCGCAGCGATCGTGCCGATTTCCGCCCTTGTGCCATACCGGTCGTGACACGGCTCTCTGGTCGAGGGCTTTCCAACGAAGGTGACCGACGGCCCAGGTCCTTCTCGTGAGCACCAGAGGTATCGGAGTGTCCAGGGTTGTCGTGATCAACGCCATCGCGGTTGTGCTCGCAGCTGCCCTTGCGATTGTGTTGCACGCAGCCTTGCCTGCCCCTGTCGATGGCCTGGAGTTCGATAGCTTGTTGGTGAAGCTATTTGGCTTTCCCATCGTGGCCGTTTCCTACTTCTTGGTGTTGTTCACCCACTGTGCCATCGTCGTGCACACTTATGGCCGTCGGTCGAACTTGCCGAAGCTGGAAGTTGGAGTTCGCTTCGGCCTGGCCTTTGCCCTCATGTATCTGTTGGGCATGCAGGAAGTGGTTGTCGAAGCGTCTCCTTTCGCGGCATGGGGATTCGATTTCGTGGTGTATCAGCTCTTCATGGGTGTGGGTGACGCCTTGCCTGTGCTCCTGTTATGCATGAGCGTCGCGTTCGTTTCGTTGGCCACAGGAGAGCGCCACGTCCCCGCGAAGACCCTCAGCGCATGGGCGAAGTCCGTCATCGTCGCGTCGTTCACACTGTCGTTCTTCGCGCAGAGGACGATCGGGCACACGACGGGCATCGTGGATAGCAACATCGGGAGCTATCCTTTCCCGACGCTTCTTTGGACGGCTCTGTTCGGTGCTGCGCTGGGATGCGGCTACATCCTCTTGTACCCGGTGTTCTCAAGTGAACGACGCGCTCTCGTGTTGTCCGTACAGCTCGTCCTGCTGACGATAGGTGCGAACTGGATGCTGTTCAACGGTTTCATTGGGCTGTTGTTCAGCGGCGCGATGCCTCAGATGCTGTTTCGCAGCGGCCTGGATGCCGCCGTGATGCTGCTGACGTCGCTGGTCGTGCTCAGGTATCTCTGGCGGAACGATGGGTACCCTCGGTCGAGGGCATGATGCCCGGGTCCTCGCCGTCGCCCTGGGCGGTGTCGGGTGCGGTGCAAACGCGTGGAGGACCATGCGGCCCAGGGCGCGGGAGGGCCATCATCTGCGCGAACGGGATCCATGCTCAGTCGCGCCACGGGGACTGCGCCCGCAGTCGCTCGAGCGCGTCCAGGATCACGTCGAGCCCCTTGAGGAACTCGGCCGCAGGGTCGTAGCCGGCGGCGATGAGCGCGCCCGCGACCTCGGTCAGGTGCGGGTACAGATCGGCCTGTAGGAGCGGCACGTAGACGTCGTCGGCCATCTCGGCAAGCTCCTCCTTCGTGCCGAAGGGGAGGCTCGCCTCCTGGAGGGCGAAGCCGTAGACGTAGCTGTTGAGCAGCCAGTTCGCTAGGGCGGTCATCGGGATGGAGAAGCCGGCCGTGCGCAGGCACCCCGTGACCGCGTTCCGGTGCTGCAGGTTGGCCGGGCCGGGCGTCGTCCGCGATTCCATCAGTGCGATCGCCCACGAGTGGCGCACCAGGACCTCGCGGGCCGACGCCGACGACCGCCGCATGGCCTCGCGCCAGTCGCCCTCGCTGGTCGGGAACTCGATCTCGGCATACACCAGGTCCACCATGCCGTCCAGCAACTCCTCCTTGTTGGCCACGTAGTGGTAGAGCGACATGGCGCCGGCGCCGAGAACGCGACCCAGCCTCCGCATGCTGAGGGCGTCCATCCCTTGTTCGTCCGCGAGCCGCATCGCCTCGCGCAGCACGCGCTCCCTGCTCAGCCCAGCTTGCGTCTCGGCACCTCCGACGCCTTCGGTCATCTCGCGCTCCTTCCAACGGCACTTGACAGATCGTACACCGTACGCGATAGTACAGCGTACGTCGTACGGTGTACGCACACGCGCGGCGACGATCGCAACCAAGGAGCACCCCATGAACGCACCACGAACCTCCACGCTGGAGGACGCCCCCGCACCGGTCCGGACCAAGCTCGCAGCAGCCTGGGCCAGCTTCATGTTCTTCTACATCTACGTCGACTACTTCAGCCTCTACAAGCCTGGCATCATCGACGACATCCTGGCCGGCGTCGTCTTCAGGTTCGACATCAGCCAGACCTTCGTCGTCTTCGGGCTCACGCTCGTGGGGATCCCGGCCCTCATGATCCTGCTCTCCACCATCCTTCCCGCCCGTGCGAGTCGCATCACGAACCTCGTCGTGGCGTCGCTGTACGTCCCCGTCTCCGTGTTCAACCTGGCCGGCGGCTCGTGGTTGACCTTCTACGGTCTGGGGGTCGTGGTCGAAGTCGCCATCATCGCGCTCATCCTCCGCTTCGCCTGGGCGTGGCCGCGGAGCACGACCGCCGTCGATCACCACCCAGTGCGGACCGCGGCCGCCCGTTCGCCGGTGATGCCGACCGCGTAAGCCACACGCAAGCGCGTCGATCGAGGCGAGGGCATCTGTTCAGTCGAAGGTGCCCTCGCCCCAGCAACCGACCGACGCAGGAGCGCTCACGACGTACAGGATGCCGGTGCACGCGCGCCGGGGAAGGCGAGGGGCCATGCCCACGAACGAAGGCGCCAGAGGCGCC
>JAWOIL010000092.1:0-3521 GCA_046484635.1 Trueperaceae bacterium | reverse complement strand
GATCCACGATGCTTCCGTCGAACGCGGGGAAGAACAGGTCCGTGCGAAAGCTGAGGGAACGTACGCGCATGGTCGTCTCGGGCAGCGAGCGCGCCAACGCATCGAGCTGCGCGATCGCGGCCATGAGGAACATTCTGCCATGAACGCTGCTGCCGCTTCGAACTCCGTTGCTCATGCCCGACGGGACGCTTGGCGGCCGAAGCGTATGCTGGTCGTAGCCCACCGTCCATGTGCGCCCCGCGCACGGCCGACGGTCACTGCGTAGCAAGGCACGCTGCACGTAGGCCTGCGCCGTTCCACCTGATCCACAAGACGCCAGCCTGCAAGCGAACCGCTCCGCTGCTCGCCGATGCACGTCGCCCACTTCCCGACGATCGCGGACGCGCTCCGGCCAGAAAGGCGTGCATGAAGGCACTCGCTAGCAAGGCCCCCGGGCGCCGCGCTCCTCCATCGCCGTGGTCGGACACGTCCACGATCCGGCAGGAGATCTTCGGTGCCGAGCGGCTCGAGCAGCACGCCCGGAGCCTGGCTGCGGCCCAGCGGGTGACGACGAGGCCGGTGCGGGTCCTTCCGCTCCACGCGAGACTGAACGACGACGCCGCGGTCCTGCTGGCCGCCTATCGCGCCAACGCAGCCGAGTTGGAAGACGGCCGCGGCGCCGTCCCCGCCGCGGAATGGCTCCTTGACAACTATCATCTCGTCGACGAACAGGTGCGCCAGGTGCGCGGCGACCTGCCGGCCGACTACTACCGTCAGCTCCCGAAACTGGCCGATGGACCGTTCGCCGGTTATCCGCGGGTGTTCGGCCTCGCCTGGGCTTTCGTGGCGCACACCGACAGCCGCTTCGATCCAGAGATGTTGCGCCGTTTCATCGCTGCGTACCAGGAGGTGGCACCTCTCACGATCGGCGAGCTGTGGGCCGTAGCCATCACGCTGCGCATCGTGCTCGTCGAGAACCTCAGGCGTCTGACGGACGAGATCACGGCCGACCAAGCAGCGCTGGGCGATGCCGACGCCCTCGCCGATCGCCTGTTCACCTCGTTGTCGATGCGCGCTGCCCTGGAGGCGGACATCGCCGCGCGCTCTTCTGCGCCACTGTCCGACATGTTCGCCGCTCGACTCGCGAAGCGCCTGCGCGACCAGGACCCCCGAACGACGCCGGCGCTCGGCTGGCTCGAGGAGCGGCTCAGCGTCGAGGGCGCCACCGTCGATGACGTGATCCAGCGCGTCACGCATGCGCAGGGCGCCGCCAACGTCACCGTCCAGAACGTCATCACCAGCATGAAGCTCGTCTCCAGCGTCGACTGGGCGGACCTGGTCGAGAGCGTGAGCCTCGTCGACGAACGACTGCGCGCCGCGAGCGCCTTCGCGGCGATGGACTTCGAGACCCGCAACGAGTACCGGAACGCGATCGAAGAACTCGCACGCGGCTCGTCGTACTCGGAGATCGAGGTGACCGACCTGGTGCTCGGGGCCGCGGACGCAGCGGCGCGTGATGCTGGCGAAGCTCAGGGTTCGGAGCGGGTGGCCGATCCCGGCTTCCACCTCGTCGACGACGGCAGGAGGCCGTTCGAGCGGTCGATCCGGTTCCGGGTACCTCGCCGCCTGCGGCTCCGCCGCTTCGTCCTCCGTTTCGGCGTCGGAGGCTATGTCGGCGCGATCCTGATCGTGACGGTGTCGCTGCTGACGCTCGCGTCGTGGGCTCTGGCGAGCGTCGGCATCGCCGCGGGCTTGCTCGCGCTGTTCGCCCTCGTCGCGTTCGTCCCGGCGACAGAAGTGGCGACCGCGGTCGTGAACCTCTTGGTCACGCGCAACGTCGGGACGCGGACCCTGCCTGGCCTCGAGCTCGCGTCCGGCGTTCCACCGGCGCTGCGGACGCTGATCGTCGTGCCGACGATGCTGACCAACGAGGCCGACCTGGTCGAGCAAGTCGAACGCCTGGAGGTGCATCACCTCGCCGGCGCCGGCGGGCACGTCACCTTCGCCCTCCTTGCCGATCGTGTCGACGCGGACACGGAGGTCCACGAGAAGGACGAACGCCTGCTCGCCGTCGCCGATGCCGCGATCGCGCGCTTGAACGACCGCCACGGGCCTGGTCCCGACGGCGCCCGCTTCCTCCTGTTGCACCGGCGGCGCGTGTTCAACCCCGGCGAGGACGCGTGGATGGGCTGGGAGCGAAAGCGCGGCAAGCTTCACGAGCTGAACCGGCTCCTGCGCGGCGCTACCGACACCACCTTCGCGTCCGTTGCCGGCGCAACGCCGCAGGTGCCGGCCGACGTGCGCTACGTCATCACCCTCGATGCCGACACGCGCTTGCCGAGAGGCACGGCGCGGCGGCTGGTCGGCAAGATGGCCCATCCCCTGAACCGACCCAGGTTCGATGCCAACCTCCAGCGCGTGGTCGCCGGGTACGGCATCCTGCAACCGCGCGTGACGCCGTCGCTACCGGTCGGCATCGACGGCTCCCAATATCAGCACGCCTACTCCGGCCCAGGCGGTATGGATCCTTATGCTTCGGCTGTCTCGGACGTCTATCAGGATCTCTTCGGCGAGGGCTCGTACACCGGGAAGGGCATCTACGATGTCGACGCCTTCGAGGCCGCGCTCGCAGGGCGGATCCCGGAGAACGCGATGCTCAGCCACGACCTGTTCGAAGGCGTCTTCGCTCGCGCCGGCCTAGCGTCCGACATCGAGGTCGTCGAAGACGCGCCGTCTCGCTACGACGTCGCTGCCGGGCGCCAGCATCGTTGGACGCGTGGTGACTGGCAGTTGCTTCCGTGGCTGTTCGGCCGTGGCACGGCTCTGGGAACCATTCCAAGGCTGGGCCGCTGGAAGATGCTCGACAACCTGCGGCGATCGCTGGTCGCTCCCGCAACGTTCCTTTCGCTGACGCTCTGCTGGCTGTTCCCCCTGCGCGTCGGCCTCGTCGCGGCGGCGCTCGTGCTCGCCACGGTCGCGCTGCCGGCGTTCCTGCCGATCTTGACGTCCCTGGCGCCGCGACGACCCGGCGTCCTGCTTCGCAGTCACGTCGGCAGGATCGCAGCGGACCTCCAACTCGCGACCTTGCAGACCTGGTTCACCGTCACGTTCGTGGCCGACCGAGCTTGGCGCATGGTCGATGCGATCGCCAGGACGCTCGCGCGCCTCTACCTCACCCGCCGCCACCTCCTGGAGTGGACGACAGCCGCAGCAGCGGCCGGGCTCCCACGACCCGACCTGCTCGGCTACTACCGTCAGATGGCGGGCAGCACGGTCCTCGTCTTCGTCATGGCGGCCGCGGCCGTTACGCTCGCACCGTCGTCTTGGCCGTTGGTCGCCCCGTTCGCGCTGGCGTGGCTGACCGCGCCCGCACTGGCGGTGTGGGCCAGCCGATCGAAGCCCGTCGCGCGGCTGGCGGTCTCCGAGGCCGAGGCCAGCGACCTACGCCTCGTCGCCCGCCGCACCTGGCGCTACTTCGAGACGTTCGTGACCCCCGCCAGCAACATGCTTCCGCTGGACAACTTCCAGGAGGACCCGGCCCC
>JAWOIL010000220.1:0-5661 GCA_046484635.1 Trueperaceae bacterium | reverse complement strand
ACGTTGGTGTTCTGGGGCGACGAACGCTTCGTGCCCCGCAGCGACCCGGACAGCAACGCCCGCGCTGCGCGCGAGGCGTTGCTCGATCACGTCCCGGTGCCGGCGGACCAGGTGTTCGCCTGGCCGTCGCCGGAAGGCGACGAGGACACGGCGGATGCGGTGGGTGGTGATCATGCCGGCAACGCGCAGCGCGGCGACGCGACGACTAGCGACGCACGGCGCGGCGACGCGACGACTAGCGACGCACGGCGCGGCGACGACCACGTTTCGATGGCGAAGGCGCGTGCCGCCGCCGAGTCGTATGCAGCGACGCTCTCACGCGTCCTCGGTGATGCGCCGACGTTCGACCTGCAACTGCTTGGCCTGGGCGCCGACGGGCACACCGCCAGTCTGTTCCCCGGTGACGCGGCCGCCAGCGCCGTGGGCCCCACGCTCGCGACCCGGCCCTACGGCGTCGAGCACGTTCGCTTGAGCCTGACGGCAGCCACGCTGAGCCGTAGCCGCACGGTGGCGTTCCTGGTGTCGGGCGAAGCGAAGCGCGCCGCGTTGGTGGCGACCCTCCAGGGCGGGGACGCGCGCAGCTACCCGGCCCGCGCGGTGACCGCGCTGGAGCGCATGGTGTGGATCACCGACCTGCCGTTCCCGCCGTATGGGCGGTCCGGCCAGCGGTCCGGCGCGACTGGTTAGGGCTCCGTGCTACTTCCGTCACGTAGGCGGCGGATGAGGTCGCGGTACGCGCCGTAGCGTTCGTCGTAGACGGCCGCCCGCTCCGCATCCGGTTCGAACCGAGCGTCGTGGATGTCGCCCAGCAACGTGTCGACGACCTCCGTCAGGGTCCGCTCCGAAACGGCTTTCATGGCGAGGATCGCAGCGCCCAACGCGGACGAGTCACGTTCGCGAAGGGTCACGACAGGGCGCCTGATGACGTCCGCGATGACCTGGCACCACAGCGGGCTGCGGCTGCCCCCTTCGCTCAGACGAACCTCGATGGCCGGCGTTCCGATCTCCTCCAGGAGATCCATGCAGTCGCGAACGTTGTAGGCAACTCCTTCGATGACGGCGCGCGTGGCGTCGCTGCGACCGTGTGCTGTTCGGAAGCCGTGGAACGTGGCCGTGAGGGACGGGTCTTGGAACGGCGTCGCCGAGCCCTCGAGGAACGGCAGGAACAGGACGCCGTTCGCTCCCGGCTGCGAGGTGGCGGCTTCGGACATCAGGTGCTCGTACACCGCCGGTGTCGGTTCTCCCTGACCTCCGAAGTGACGGGCGAACCATTGCAGGCAGAGCCCACCGCTCATCACCAACCCGAGGCGGATGATCCTGTCGGGCACCGGATGCCGCATCTGCCAGATGCGGTCGTATCCCGCCTCGGTCACGTCTTCCGCGATGCTCACGACGTGGCCGGCGGTACCGAGGGTGACCGCATACGTTCCGACATCCACGGCACCGCTTCCGACCGCCAGGGCCGCCACGTCGCCGGCGCCGGCCGCGACAGGCGTGCCGACCGGGAGGCCCGTGAAGCGCGCGGCTTCGGTCGTGACGTGCCCGATGACCTCGTCCGACGGGTAGAGCGGCGGGAGTAGGTCGCGCGACGTGTGCGCGATGGCGAGTAGGTCTTCGTCCCAGTCGCTGTCGCGCAGAGCATACAGCAGCGTGCAGGAGGCGTCGGAGTGGTCCGTCGCGATCCGACCCGTGAGGCGCAGGTTGATGACGTCCTTGGCCAGCAGAACGTGGCGCACGCGGTCGTGGAGGTCCGGGCGTTCCCGGGCAAGCCAGGCGAGCTTGGCGCCGACGTAGATCGGGTTCGCGGGGTTCTCGACGGCGCGCCGGAATAGCGCGCCGTGCTCGCGTTGCAGCTCCCGCGCCAGGTCCGCCGAGCGAAGGTCGAGCCAGATCCACACGTCTTCCAGCGGATCGAACCGTTCGTCGAGCAACACCAGCCCGTTCAGTTGCCCGGACAGCGCGACCGATGCCACGTCGGTCGCGCCGGTCACGCCGCCCTCGGCGAGCGCCGTGCGCGTCGCCCGCCCGAGCGCGTTCCACCAGTCGTCCACCGACTGCTCGCTGCGGCCCGGCGCAGGGTGTTTCAGGGGATAGGGCTCGGACGACTTCGCGACGACCACGCCGTCCTCGCGCAACACGAGGACCTTCACGGCCGACGTTCCCAGGTCGATTCCGACGTAGTGACGCATGCTGGCGATGCCCTCCCGTTGGTCGCGCTCAGGCGAAGCGCTCCGCGCGGCTTCGCGGCTAGTCGGGCACTCCTTCCAGGAAGCGCCGCGGGTTGTCGATCAAGAGCATGTCGATCTCGGATTGCTGGAACCCGCTCCCCAAGAGCCGTGGAACGAACGTCGTCAGCACGTAGTCCAGGCCCGGCCCTCCGCCGTACGCGCGCCAGTACGACGGCCTTCCGAGGTCGTTGCCGATCAGCAGTCGTTTCCCGTGGCCACGGTCGATCATGGTGCGGATCAACGCGACCAACGCCTCGTCGGGGCCGTACTTCGTCTTGCCGAAGCAGTCGTACCCGAGGTACGCGCCGGTCTCGGCGATGCGCGCGTGCTCCCCGGCATCCACGTTGCGGTCCATGTGACTAAGCGCGATCCGGTGCGCAGGGACGCCATTCGACGACAAGTAGTCGACCTGGTCCATACCCATCGTGCCGCCGGTGGTGTGGGTCACGATGGGAGCGCCGGTCTCGGCGTGCGCGCGAGCAGCCACCCGGAAGAGCTTCCGGGCCGCGTCGTTGAACGCGTTGTACTCGCTGCCCGCCTTGACGATGCCGGCCTTGATGGGGGTTCCATCGATCCCTACGGTCAGGTCGCGAACGGTGTCGCGCACCATGTCGTCCTCGGCGACGGCGTGCAGCCACCTGCCCATGTACCACGGCCGGTTGTAGCCGGCGGTCGCCACGATGTGCAAGCCGTCCACGCTCTCGGCGACCTCGCGAACCCTGCGGATGTCGCGACCGAAGTCGATGGCGGTCAGGTCGAGCAGCGTGCGACCGCCCGCCGCGACCCAGCTCCTAACTTCCTCGGCCGACCGCTCCACGCTGTTCAACGCGAAATCCGGGTCCATGCGGTGCAACCACGAGGGTGGGATCACGTAGACGTGCTCGTGGTAGTCGACGACGCCGAGGTCGCTGGTCGGAACCGATCCCAGGACGGTCTCGATCGTGCTCATGAAGGGGCTCCTTCTTCACCTTCGGCGGCAGGGTTCAGTCCCAGGCCGCTCAGGAACGTTCGGAACAGGGAAGCAGCGTCATCGGCCGCGCGTGTCATCCAGCGCGCGCCCTTCTCGGCCGTGGCGACGGTTGCGTCGCCGAACACACCGCTTCCCATCAGGTCGCCCATCGTGGTCGAGGTCATGTCGAAGGTGGCGGGCGCGTCGGGGTAATCGCGTACGGCGCGGTCCATGTGCACCAGGTCGGGCCGGGCATGGAGCATCAGCGAGGTCTCGAACTCCTCCGCGTGGAGCATGCCGTGTGCCCACGGAGGTGAGTCCGCTTCGGCCAAGATCTCCTCGAGCCCCGGATAGAACAGGTTCAGGACCGGCAGCCCCAACTCGTCGACGATCCGCTCGCGGATGGCGTACTTGATCGGTCTGCGGTTCGCGTCGTGACCGCTCACGATCGCGACCGCTGCAACGCCGCTGCGCTTCAGGCTGGACACGAGGTCGA
Organism: Trueperaceae bacterium; assembly: GCA_046484635.1. Taxonomy (GTDB): domain Bacteria; phylum Deinococcota; class Deinococci; order Deinococcales; family Trueperaceae; genus CAZACZ01. Next base: position 1,988 of record JAWOIL010000220.1, on the reverse strand, counting down.
ACATGACCTCCATGTAGGTGGCGAAGCGCAACGTCAGCGTGCCGGGGATATCGCGCCAGGTCCACGAGTAGCCGAACGGCAAAGACGGCAAGACCAGGCCCCCGGCGCGCTTCGCGATCTCGAGGACGAACGCTTCGGCCAGTACGGTGTCCGTCGACAGTGGGAGATGCGGCCCGTGTTGCTCGGTCGACCCGACCGGCAACAGGGCATAGGGGTAGGTTCGCAGGAACGCTTGTACCTCGGGCAGGGTCGCAACGTCTGCACGCATCCACCTTGTCATGTCTCGTTCACTGCCAATCCGTCGACACCGGCCAGGATCCGGGACAACTCGGGTACGAGGGCGTCGCGCTCTTCGTTCGTCAGGTCGGTAAGCGGCGCCCGGACGGGTCCGACGTCCATGCCCCGCGCCGCCACCGCGTAGCGTGTGGCAGCCAAGTAGGGGAAGCGCGCGAACGCGGTCCGGATCTCGCGGATGCGCTCCTCCCAGGCGCCCAAGTCGGCACCGCGCTCGAACGCACGCGTGGTACCGACGACGACGTCCGGGAACGTGTTCGCCATGCCGGACGCGACGCCGGTGGCCCCGGCTGCGAGTCCACCAACGAGGGTCGTGTCACTCCCCATCAGGAACTCGATGTCGGGCGCGGCTTCGCGCACGCGGCGCAAGTAGTCGAGGTCTTGCGAGCTGTCCTTGATGCCGATGCAGGTTCCGTCGACCGCAAGCGCGGCTACCAGCGACACTGGGATCGAGAAGCCCGTGTAGCGCGGAATGTTGTACAGGAACACCGGTCCGGAGAACGCATCCGCCGCGCTCAGGACGAGGTCGCGGAACCCCCGCTCGGTGAGCGGGAAGTAGTACGGCGGCAGGACCGCGATGCCGTCCGCGTCGGCATCCGCGGCGTGTCGGGCCAATCGCACGACGTCGCGCGCAACCGTAGTGCCGACGTTGACGATGACACGCCTACCCCTAGCGGCTGCGACGTGAGCTTCCAGCACATGCTCGCGCTCCTCGACCGACAACGAGGCGAACTCGCCGTTCGTGCCGAGGGCAAGGAAGCCGTCGACGCCACGATCGATCAGGAACCGCAGGTAGTCGGGGATCCGCTCCAACCAGAGCGACCCGTCCGTCCGGAAGGGTGTCAGGGTCGCTGCCAAGATATGGCGTGTCACGTTCGTCGCTCCTCTCGCGCTCGGGTTCGCAGCATCCGAGCGTAGTCAGGGTCGTCGTCCCAAGCCTGCTGGTCGAGACTGATTCCCGTGAGACTGCCGGGCGCGAGCTCGGCCAGGAACGCAGTGGGCGCGTCGAGGATGGTCGCAGGATGCAACTCGGCGCGGACATCGGGTGGCGCGCCCTCGAAGAACCCGGTATCGACTTTCACGGACGGGAACACCGTGTTGACGTTGATGCCCGCGTCGCGGGCCTCCAGCGACAGCACGTAGGCGAACGACTCCAGGGCCGCCTTCGACGCAGCGTAGACCGCGTCGCCCTGAACCCCGCCCTTCCAACGGCCAAGAGACGACGTGACGAACACGACGTTCCCTGCGTGCCGGGCGTACATCGCGGGAAGCACCCGCTTCACCAGGTGGACCGTAGACGTGACGTTCACGTCGAAGACACGCCGCCACGTGTCCAGCGGCAGGTCCACGACGCGGTGATGTTCGCGGTCGGTGATCGCGGCGTTGGCGACGAGCGCGTCGATGGTGGCGCCGCTCGGCAGCGCGTCGAGCGCTCGACCAACGGCGGCCTCATCGGTGAGATCGGCGTCGAGCGCGAGGTCGACCACGCTTCGGTCGCGCCACGCGATGTCGATGCCGGCGACCCAGTGACCGCGTGCGCGGAGGTAGCGCGCGAGTGCCCGGCCGATCCCCGAACCGGCGCCCGTGATCAGCGTGCGGCGCGTCACTTCACGGCGCCCATCGTGAGGCCCTCGGCGATGAGGCGTTGGGCGAACAGGACCACCACGAACGCCGGCAGCAGCGCCGTAACGCTG
>JAWOIL010000156.1:0-25668 GCA_046484635.1 Trueperaceae bacterium | reverse complement strand
CTGGCCGTCAACCAGCTTATATCCAGCACCCCGGCGCATCTGATGACCTGCCAGAACCTCATTGAAGCCCTTTTCCATCGGACGATTATAGGGTAACGAGATTACATCGTCTTCGTAAAATTTCTGTAATGATTCATACTTTCCCGCTTTGGATAACTCAACCATTTCCTGGTTTAATTTAATAAATGTATCTTTCATGGCACCCATTCGCTGCGCATTCACATCCATGACTCCCAGGCATAGTAAACTGATGATAATCAAGCTAAAAATCATTTTCTTCATAATTATTTCATATTTAGATTTAAAATTATTTAAAATCGTTCCCAACGAGAGCGAGGCCGCCGGATTGCTGGCGTGGAGCGTCGACCGCGTCGCGCGAGAACCCGACGCCGCCGCGCGGGCAGCGCTCGAGCTCGCGGCGAGGGTGGTGCTGACGCTCGGCGCGCGAGGGGCAGTCTGGGCCGAACGGGACGCCGCGGACGGCGCCGAAGTCGTCGGACGGGCGGCCGCGTTCGCCGTCGACGTCGTCGACACCACGGCCGCAGGGGACAGCTTCGCGGGGGCGCTGGCGGTGCGGTTGGCCCGTGGAGACGCCCTGAGGCAGGCGGTGCGCTACGCATGCGCCGCCGGCGCGCTCGCCACCACCAGACCGGGCGCGCAACCGTCGATCCCGACGGCGGCAGAAACCGAGGACCTGATGCGCCTTACCTGGTGATGGAGAAGAGCGTGCCGGTGGGATGAATCGGGTTCGCTTCGGCGCGGAGCCTCGGCGTTAGCTCGGGCCGGTCACCGGGTCGAGACCGAGCGCCAGGCGACCGCTGAAGAGCTGTTGCTTGGGCGCCGGCAACGGGTGGAGCTCGGCGCCGAAGGAATCGCGAACGAGGCGCTCGAGTCCGAGGAAGCGATAGAACCCCGCGCCCCCCGCGACCTCGTAGGCCGCTTCGACGGTGGCGCGCACCGCGCGGGCGCAGAGCGCCTTGAAGCGGAGGGCGGTGTCGGCGTGCGCCAGGTCGGGGTCGAAGTCGAAGTTCGCGGCGTTCGCGACCAACCCGTCCAGCGCGCTGGTGGCGGCCGTGCGCTCGAGCGTCAGGCGCCCGACGGCGAGTGCGGTCAGGTCGTCGCGAGCGCCGCGGCCCGCGCGCGCGATGGCGATGTCGGCGGCTTCTTCGGCCAGCCCGACGTACGCCGCCATGATCAACGGCATGGCGACCGTCAGCACGATGGCCCAGAGCGGATGCCAAGCGCCGGCGGGACGCCGCAAGGTCACGCTCGCTTCGGGCACGAAGGCGCCCTCGATCACGACCGTGTGCGAACCGGTACCCCGCATGCCCAGGGTGTCCCAGTCGCGCTCGATGCGAACCCCGTCGGTACGGAGCGGAAGGGCGAAGTGCAGCACCTCGGTGCTGCCGTCGGTGGAGGTGAGGCGGGACGACGTGACCAGCAGCTCGCCGCTCTCGCAACCCGAGGCGAAGCTCTTCCGCGCGGTCAAGCGGTACCCGCCATCGACCGGCGTCAAGGCGCCTTCCGACGTCAGGTAGTCCCTCGCGCCGGTGCTCACCAACTGGAGGCCCTCCGTGGCGACGCGCCGCAGGAGCGCCTCGCCGGGCCGGCCGTGCAGGTGGTTCCACAGCGTGGTGGCGACCAGGTGCTGGTGCATGGACAGCGTCAGCGCAGCTGACGGGCAGGCGCGGCCGATGGCGCGCACCCAGTCCACCACCTCGGCGTGGGCGACACCGCCTCCACCGAGCTCGCGCGGGACGAGGGCGGAGAAGAAACCGCCTTGGCGCAACTCCGCCATGTTCTGCTCGACGTAGCTGCCTTCGTCGTCGTGCGTCGCGGCGCGGTCGCGGAAGCCGGGTAGCAGGGCGTCGAGCGCCGCTCGCGTCGGCTCGCCGGTCGGTGGCCGATGGTCGACTTCGGCGGCAGGAGGTACGGACCGGATCGGTACGGGAACTCGCTCGCTCATGGGGACACTCCTTCTCGGGCGGGTGGAGCGCTTCATCGGGTCGGCGCGTTGCCGGTCGCCACCGCGGGTACGGATGCAGTGCAGAGCACGTCGACCGATCGCCCTCCGCCGGCGACCCCAGACCCGAGGACGCCTCGTCGACGTCGCGCTCCCGTGTGAGGCGTAAGGTAGAGCCCGGTCAACCGCAAGGCATAGTTCAGGAAGTGAACCGCAGCTCGGCGCGTGTCTTGTGGCGTTGCGAGCCAACACGGTTCTCTCCACGGGTGTCCCGCAAGGCGGCACCGTGGGATCGAGGTGGCAAGTACGTCAGGCCGGCGCAAACAGGGTGGCATGCACGACGACGGCTAGCAGGGAGGCTCTTCATGAACACTGGGTACGGCCAGTTCTGTCCCGTCTCGCGGGCACTCGATGTCTTGGGCGATCGGTGGACTCTCCTCATCGTGCGTGACCTGCTGCACGACGTGCACCACTTCAACGAGCTTGCCCGCGGCTTACCGCGGCTATCCCGCGGTCTGCTGGCGAAGCGCCTACGCCATCTGGAGGGGCACGGCATCGTGCGGCGGTCGGGCAGCGGCACGCGGGTGTCGTACCAGGCGACGGAGGCCGGTCAGGAGTTGCGCCCGTTGATCCACGAACTGGTCCGGTGGGGCGCGCGCTGGGTGTTGGGTCCGCCGACGGCGGAGGAGCTCGATCCCGTCCTGTTGATGTGGTGGATGCGGCGCCGCGTGACGCGCGACCGCCTGCCCGACGCGCGGCAGGTGGCGCAGTTCGACTTCGAGGAGGCCATCGACCGAAGCTTCTGGCTGGTGATGGAACGCTCGGACGTGAGCGTGTGCTTCGACCCCCCGCCGTTCGACGTCGACCTGTTCGTGGAGGGGTCGTTGGTGGCGTTGTTCGAGGTCTGGACCGGCTCCGTCGGATTCGAGGACGTGATGGCCGACGGGCGACTGCGGGTGCGCGCCCTGCCGTGGCAAGAACGCGACTTCCCGACGTGGTTCGCCCGCAGCCCTGGGGCCGCGCTGGTTGCCGAGGCGCGCGCAGACCTCGGCGCCGCCGCACTGCACCACCGAAGCGGCTAGCTCAGCTCGGCAGCTCCCGGAAGCGTGCGAGGGCCGCCTCCTCCAACGCCTCGCGGTGATCGGGGTGGGCGATCTGGATGAGCGCCCGCGCTCGCTCGCGGAGGTTCTTGCCGTAGAGGTCGGCGACACCGTACTCGGTGACGATGTAGTGCACGTGCGCGCGCGTGGTGACCACCCCCGCGCCCTCCTTCAGGAACGGCACGATGCGCGTCTCGTTGCGGCGCGTCACCGACGGCAGCGCGATGATCGGCTTGCCCCCCTCCGACAACGACGCCCCGCGGATGAAGTCCATCTGGCCGCCGACGCCGGAGTACTGGTACGTGCCGATCGAATCCGCGCACACCTGGCCGGTGAGGTCGACTTCGATGGCGCTGTTGATCGCGGTGAAACGCGGGTTGCGGCGGATGACCGAGGTGTCGTTGGTGTACGCCACGTCCAGTAGCACCACCTCGGGGTTGTCGTCGACGAAGTCGTAGAGGCGACGGGTGCCCATCACGAAGGTGGCGACGATCTTGCCGGGGTGGTTCTTCTTCTTCTCGCCCGTGATCACTCCGCGCTCGACCAGGTCGATGACGGCGTCGGACAGCATCTCGGTATGGACCCCGAGCGCGCTGTGGTTGGTCAGCGCAGCCAGGACCGCCGAAGGGATCGCGCCGATGCCCATCTGCAGCGTGGCGCCGTCCTCGATCAGGCCGGCGACGTGGCGCCCCACGGCGCGCTCGACGTCGCCGATCTCGGGCGGGAACACCTCCGGTAGCGCGTCGTCGACCTCCACGGCCATGTCGATGTTCGAGCGGTGCAGCAGCCCGTCGCCATGCGTGCGCGGCATGTTCGGGTTGACCTGCGCGATCACCGTGCGCGCCATCTGCACGGCCGCGCGGGAGGCGTCGACGGACGTGCCCAGCGAGCAGAAGCCGTGCTTGTCCGGGGGCGAGACCTGCACCATGGCCACGTCCAGCGGGATCCTGCCGGTGCGGAACAGGACGGGCACCTCGCTCAGGAACACGGGGACGTAGTCGCCGTTGCCGCGCGCCACCGCCTCGCGCACATTGGGGCCGACGAACAGCGCGTTGACGCGGAAGCTTCCTTCCATGCCCGGCTCGGCGTACGGCGCGGCCCCTTCGGTGTGCAGTTGCACGATCTCCACGTCGGTCAGCTCGGGGGCGCGTGCCGCCAGCGCATGAACCAGTTGCTGCGGCGCACCCGCCACGCTGTGGATGAACACCCTGTCACCGGAACGGACCACGTTCACGGCTTCTTCGACGCCGACGATCCTCATGTCGCCTCCTCGGGCCGGCGCGCGGGACGCGCCGACGGGTGTCACGAGGCTACCGCCGTGAGGGCGCGGCATGAAGGGGAATACGTCCTACACGCTTCATGGCAAGCGAGCCTGGGCCACGACCACACCGTCGCCGACGCCGTCCGGCATGGCGGCGGGCCGACCCCCGAGCAGGCTAGCGACGCGGTCCAGAGCGCCCGCGACGCCGCTCCGACGCGCGTCGAGGACGCGGACCTCGACGCGTTCGATGCCACGTGCGTCGAAGGTGAGCACGTTGCCCCCGCTCCGCGCCAACTCGATCTCCCCCTCGGGTCCGGTGCCGACGACCTGGTACCACCCGCCGGGGGGCGCAGGGTACGGCCGCAGGACCAACCCGCGCCCGTCCGGCAACAGGCACACCACTCCCAGGTGGCCCGTGTCGTCGGGCTCGCTCGCTTCGTCACTGCCCGCCCATGCGGCGTCGCTGCCGCTCCAAGCGTCATCGCCTGCACCGGCCGGCGCCTCCAACGAGATCAACGTCATGTCCGGGATCGCCATCCAGTACGCCAGCACCCGTTGTTCCTCGCGCAGCTCGGCCACCGAAGCGGCTTGGAACGTGGCGAACGTGCCGACGAGCGCGACGAGCGCGACGACGAGGACACCAACGACCACGGTCGCACCGCGCCGCACGGCGCGGGGACGGGCCGGGGCAGACGTCAGCGGGGGCGTCGTCGGGCGTGCGGTGACCGATCTGGCCGCCGATCTTGCGGGCGAGGCAACTGCCGTGTCCCACGCCGATGCGGCCGCCGACGTCGCCGTCGCCGCCGAAGTCGTCGCCGCCCCTAACGAAGCGTCGTCAGCAGCGCCAGGGTGTACGCCGCGCGCCTCCCGCAGGAGCCGATCGAGTCCTGCGGGAGGAAGCTCCACCGGCTCGAGATCGAGGGCCAACGCTTCCAGCGCACGCCCGATGCCAGCGACCCTGCGTGCCACGGTCGGGTCGGTAGCGACCGTTGCGGCGACGCTGCTGGCTTCGGACGCGTCGAGCGTGCCGAGGACGAAGTCCGCCAGCAGCTCGTCGGGAAGCGACGCGCCTTGCGGCGTACCCTGCGGGCGCAGGTCGCCTTCGTCACCGTTCATCCTCGGCACCTCCCTTCTCGAGCGCCGCGCGCATCTTCAAGAGCGCTCGGCGCAGCTTGCTCTTCACCGTACCCAGCGGAAGCCCGTGCCGCTCGGAGAGTTCGGCGTGCGACCAGCCACCGAAGTACGCCTCTTCCAGGAGCTCGCGCTCGCCGCCCTGTAGGCTCGCCAGCGCGCGGCGCGCGAGGATGCCGTCGACCGGGTCTCCGTCGTCGTTGGCGACGACGGCGAAGGCGGGATCGTGGGGATCGAGCCCGGCGATGGCGCGGGGCCGCGCCGAGCGGGCGCGCAACCGCGACAGGCACTCGTTGCGCGCGATGGAGAACAGGTACGTGCGGACTGCCGAGCGCTCTTCCCGGTACCTGCCGGCGCTGCGCCACAAGCGCAGGAACGCGTCGTGCAGCACCTCCTCGGCCTCCTCGCGGCTGTCCAACATGCGCCGCGCAAGGGCGAGCACGACGCCGCCATGCCGGTGGTAGAGCGCGGCGAGGGCATCCTCGCTTCCCTCCACCACCCGTCGCATCAGTTCGGCGTCGCTCGCCGCCCGCTCCACCACCGTGGCGTGCACCTACCCTTTCTACGCGGCGCGCGCCGGTTCGGATGCGCGCCCTGAAAGCTAGACGCGCACAGCATAGGACGCCCCGGACCGAGGCGCCCGACACCGAGGACGCGAAATAGGGTCCCGCCAGGGGGCGCGGTATCGTGAGGCGATAGGAAGGGGGCCACGGTGAACGAGCCGCGGTTCGAGCAGTACACGGCCGTGCGGCAACTCCGACTGCCGCGCTTCTCGCCTCGAGGGGACGGATTCGCCTACCTGGCGAACACGACGGGTCTTCCGAACCTGTGGTGGCAATCGCGCGACGGCGGGTTCCCGCGTCAGATCACGTTCCTGAGCGAACACCGGGTCACCGATTTCACGTGGTCGCCGGACGGGTCGCGGATCGCGTTCCTGGCCGATCACCACGGCGACGAGATGCACCAGCTGTATGTGGTCGACGAATCCGGCGGTTGGCCCCGGCAACTCACCGACCGCGACCAGGTGCAGTACCACCTGAGCGGCTGGACCCCGGATGGCAAGCATGTCGTCGTGACCGGCAACGACCGCGACCCGACCGAGACCGACCCGCAGCTCATCGATGCGCACACCGGCGAGGTCATGCGGCTGATGACCGGTGGTCTTTACTACGCCGCCGAGATGGCACCGGACGGGCGGACGCTCCCCGTGGTCGAGTTGGTGTCGAACACGCACCAGAAGATCCACTTGCTCGACATGGCCAGCGGTGAGGCGCGCATCGTGATGGGCGAGGAAGAGCCCGCCAAGGCGTTCCCCGGGCCGTGGCGCCGTGACGGCGCGGGCTTCTACGTGTTCACGGACGCCGGTCGCGAGTTCGCCGGCCTCGCTTTCGTGTCCGGTTCGGACGGGTCGTGGTCGTTCGTGCACGCACCCGATGCCGACGTCGAAGGCGTCGCGGTGAGCCGCGACGGTCGCAGGTTGGCGGCCGTGGTCAACGACGGCGGCGCATCCCGACTGGCGCTGTTCGCGCTCGACGAGGGGCGCGAGACGCCCCTTCCCGCCCCAGACCTGCCGCTCGCCGTCGTCGAAGGCCTCGACCTCCGGCCGGACGGCGAAACCGCCGTTCTCGCGCTCGGTTCACCCACCGAAGCGCCGAACCTGCACCTGGTGGACCTCAAGGTCGCGGACCCGCAAGGGGCAGGGTCGAGCCACGCAGGCGGCGGGCGACTTCGCGCGGTGGAACAGAGCATGCTCGGTGGCGTTCCGCAGAGCGCGATGGCGACGCCGGAGCACGTGCGGTACCCGAGCTTCGATCGCGACATCCCGGCCTGGCTCTACCGACCGCCCGGCCCCGGACCATTTCCGGTGGTGCTGTCCGTTCACGGTGGCCCGGAGGCGCAGGAGCGTCCCAAGTACGGCTACAACGGCTTCTACCAGTACCTGGTGTCGCGCGGCATCGGCGTGCTGGCGCCCAACATCCGCGGCTCCACCGGATACGGGCGAAGCTACCAGAAGCTGATCCATCGCGACTGGGGCGGCGGCGAGCTACGCGACATCGAGGCGGCGGCGAACTACCTGAGCGGCCTTCCATGGGTGAACGGCGAGCGACTCGCGGTGTTCGGCGGTTCCTTCGGAGGGTTCGTGGCGTTGTCGGCGCTGACGCGCTTGCCGCAGCACTGGGCGGCGGGCGTCGACCTGGTGGGCCCGTCCAACCTGGTCACGTTCGTGAAGAGCGTGCCGCCGCACTGGCGCCGTCTCACGGCGGCTTGGGTCGGTGACGCCGAGGCCGACCGCGACCTACTGGTCGAACGCTCGCCCATCACGTACGTCGACGCGCTTTGCGCGCCGCTGCTGGTCATCCAGGGCAAGAACGACCCGCGCGTGGTGCAGGCAGAGTCGGATCAGATGGTCGAGCGTCTGCGCCAGCGTGGGGTCGAGGTGGAGTACGAAGTGGACGAGACCGCCGGCCACGGTCCGCCGGACCGTGACGGTTGGGTGCGCTGGTTGCGGAAGGCATCTTCGTTCTTGGAGCGGCACCTGCTGGATTGACGCGGTTCGATGCGCCGCGCGGCGGGCGCGATCGCGTTCGTGGTGCTACGCCTCGGCCCTCGCCCCGCGCTGCTGTAGCAGCAAGGAGCCGCCCACGAGCAGGATCGACGCCAAGATCATCAACGCGGAGATGGCGTTGATCTCGGGTGGCACGCGTTGCTTCAACATGCCGTACACGAACAGCGGCAGCGTGGTGGTGCCGACGCCGGCGTTGAAGAACGTGATCACGAAGTCGTCGAGCGAGAGCGTGAACGCCAGCAGCGCGCCTGCGAGGACGCCTGGCATCAAGATCGGTAGCGTGATGCGCCAGAACGTCTGCACGTAGTTGGCGCCCAGGTCTCGCCCGGCCTCTTCCAGCGATGGGTCCATGGTGGCGAGCCGCGCGCGCACCACGATGGCGACGTATGAGATGTTGAACGCCACGTGGGCGATGATGATGGTTGCGAAACCCGGCACCAGACGCACGCCGAACAGGCGCTGCACGAAATCGAACACCAGGTTGAAGAACACCGCCAGTGCCACGCCCTGGGTGATGTCAGGGATGACCACGGGCAGGTAGAACATCGCGTCCAGCGCCTTGCGGCCCCAGAAGCGCCCGCGTGTCAGGGCGAGCGCCAGCATCGTCCCGAAGATGGTCGAGACCACGGTAGCGACGGAAGCGACGATCAGCGAGTTCCGCACCGCCCGCAACAGCAAGCCGGTCTGGAAGCGCGCGGCTTCCGTGCCTGCCGTGATGGTGTTGTGGAAGATGTTCTCGTACCACCGCGTGCTGAACCCGCGCCACACCGACACCGAGCTGGCGTCGTTGAACGAGAACACGATCAGCACCACGATGGGGATCCACAGGAACAGGTAGACGACGAATGGGCTGAGCCACAGGCCGACGCGCCCGGCGCGACGCACCGTCAGGTCGCGACGCAACTTGCCCTGGTCGATGCGGAAGCGCGGGTCTTCCTTCGCCGTCACGCTTCCGCCTCCTGACCCCAGCGCGTGTAGATGAGCACCCCGACGAACACCAGGGCCAGCAACACCATCGAGACGGCGCTGCCGAGGGGGATGTTGCCGCGCCCACCGAACTGGCTCTGGATCAGGTTGCCGATCATCAACCCACGCGTCCCGCCCATCAGGTCGGGCGTCACGAAGGCGCCGATGGCGGGGATGAAGACCAAGATCGACCCGGCGATCACGCCGGGCAAGGTGAGCGGGAAGATCACGCGCCAGAAGGCGGTCCAGTCGTTGGCGCCGAGGTCGTGCGCGGCTTCCACGTAACGCAGGTCGAGGCGCTCGGCCGAAGCGTAGATCGGCAGGATCATGAACGGCAGGTATCCGTAGACCAGGCCGACCATCACGGCGCTGGACGTGAACAGCATCTGGATGGGCTCGGCGATGAGGCCGAGGCGCTCGAACAGGCCGTTCAGGATCCCGTCGCGCTGCATCAAGGTGATGAGAGCGTACGTTCGCACCAGGAAGTTGGTCCAGAACGGCAGTAACACCAGGAACAGGAGCAAGAGACGCATGCGCGGGTCACGGCGCTGGCTGATGAAGAACGCCAGCGGGTACCCCACCAGCAGGCTGATCGCCGTCGTCAGGAGCGCGACCCGGACGCTGCGCCAGATGACCGGTCCGAACACCGTGAAGGTGCGGTCGTACTGGTCGAGTGTCAGCGGCGGAACCGGGGCGCCCCCCTGGCCGCGTGAGAAGAAGCTGGCGACTGCGACGAAGACGAGCGGCAGCAGGAAGAACAGCACCAGCCACACCGTGGCCGGTCCGACGAGACCGAGGGCGCGGGCCCTGTCGCCGAACAACCGACCGCGACGGCTCATGCTCGCACCGGCTTCCGGCAGGCGCGGGTGGTGCGTTGCTTCATCGGCGGGAAGCATACCGCCGCCTCGCGCGGCGGATGCGCGTCCTCGAGCGGGCCCGGGACAACGCAGGCGGGACGTGCACGGCGCCTCGATATCGCAACAGCGCGGCCATGTCAAGTCCCCGGTGGATCGCGTCTGGGACGGGGGTCGTGTAGCACTGGTCACGGCGGGTTCGGGACCGCGTGCTACACTCCGCGCAAACGGGCAAGAAGGAGCGTGAGATACTTCAAGACAACCCTAAAGTGTGAGTGAGACCGAATGAGCCATCGCAGATGGTTTCGGGAGGCGAACGCTCTCGCGTAAAGGTTGTGGAGAAGCTCTTCCGGTTCAGGGCGCGTACGACCTTCCCTAACCGTTTCAGTTTCCCCCTTTTACGGGCTCACATACCCTCGACAGGCGTTGTCGTATCAACGTTATGAGAGGCACGGATTTTCTGGATTTCGCCGTCGTCAACACCGAGTTGCGGCATGCCGAAGGCGTCTATGACGTCGTACGGCTCGCGAACGGTTACCCGACGGACCGCTACTGCCACTGCATCAACGCAGGTGCAGTCGGGGAGCAGTTGGAACGCTTCCCCGATGGGCAGTTCGTGGCCGTCACGTACGAGGACGGGGCCGAGAAGGTGATCGGCATGGCCACCACCATGCGTACGAGACGATCGCCCGACGAGCCCCCACTTCCCTGGTACGACGTCATCGGCAGCTTCGGCCTGCGCAACCACGACCCCGACGGGCAGTGGTTGTACGGGGTCGAGATCGCCGTCCACCCCGACTACCAGAAGCGCGGCGTGGCCTCCGGCCTGTACAAGGCCCGCCTCGGCCTGGTCGACATGTTCGGGCTCGAAGGGTGGTACGCCGGCGGCATGCTCATGGGCTACTACCGCTACGCCGACGAACTCACCCCGCGCGAGTACGCCGAACGCGTGGTCCGCGGCGAACTGCGCGACCCGACGGTGTCGATGCAGTTGCATCGCGGTCTGGAAGCGCGCGCGATCATCGAGGACTACTACCCCGAATGGCGCGCCGGCAGCGCCGCCGTGCTCCTTGTGCACCAGCCGGAGCGCGCGGCGCGGCCGAAGCGGCGTGGTGCCGGCAGGCCGGCCCTCGGCTTGCGCGAACTGCGCCCTCGCGCGACGGCGCGTGAGGCGCTCACGTGATCTCGGAACCGGCCGCAGAGCCTGCCAACCTCGATTCGGCCAACCTCGATTCGGCCAGCCCAGATTCGGCCAACCCGGATTCGGCCAACCCGGATTCGGTCGGCCCCGATTCGGCCAGCGCCGATCCGACCAACGCCGAACCTTCCAGGCCCGGCGCGGCGGGGGCCGCGAACAGCATGCCCACGAGCGGGGCCGTAGTTCCCGCCCGGAACGGCGGCGGCTCGGCCGCTGCCGACGACGAACCGACGCACAACCTGAGCGCCAGCGAGCACGACGTCGACGTGTACGACGTCTTGATCGTCGGCGGCGGAATGGCGGGCCTGTCGGCCGCCCACGCGTTGCTCGACGACGAGCTGGAGGTGCTGATCCTCGAGGCCCGCGACCGGCTCGGGGGGCGCGTGCACACCGACCGTTCGTTCGCGGGGTTCCCCCTCGAACTCGGGGCCGAGTTCATCCACGGCGAGCGGGCGGCGACGTGGCGCTGGGTGGACCGCTTGGGCCTCGCGACGGTGCGATGGACGAAGCAGGACGATTCCTGGGTGCGCTTGGCCGACGGTCGACGTTTGACCATGAACGAGGCGCGCGCCGAAGAACCCTCCTTCGACCTCACGCGCATGTGGCGGACCCCCGACGTGCCTCCTCGGCCGCTGGAGTCGTTCGATCGCTATCTCCGGCGCGTCGGGTTCGACGACGAGCAACTCGAGTACGTGCGCAGGTCGTTCGCCAACGCCGAGGGGGAGGGCATGCGGTTCCTCGACGCCGCCTCGGTGCTCGAGGCGCTCGGGGCAGGCGAGGCCGACGGTGAAGAGGATTACCGCATCGTCGAGGGCTATGGCGCCATCGTCGAGGCGCTCGGCATCGGCCTCGAAATCCGCACCAACGCGGTGGTGGAGCAACTCGCCTGGGAAGCCGAGGGGGTCACCGTTCGCACCGCGGACGGGCTCGTGTACCGCGGGCGAACCGCGATCGTCACCCTGCCTTTGGGGGTGTTGCAGGCGGGGGACGTGACCTTCGACCCGCCGCTGCCGGAAGCGAAGATGCGCGCCCTGGCCGGGCTCGGCATGGGGCCGGTGGTGAAGCTGATCTACCACTTCACCGAGTCGCTCACGCCGGAACACGTCATGGCGATCTACGCCGCAGGCAACCCGCCGATGTGGTGGTCGCCTTCGTTCGGGCAGCCGACCGACACCGTGGTGTGGACGGCGTTGGTGTCGGGCGACGGCGCGGTGGAACTGCTTCGCCTGGACGAGGAGACCGCGCTCGACCGAGGGCTGGAAGCGCTGCGGCGAGAAGTCGGACGGCCGGGTTTGAAGCCGCTCGACGCCATGCTGGTGGATTGGCAAAGTGACCCGTTCAGCCTGGGCGGGTACAGCCACGTGCGCCCGGGGCATCGCGGCGCGCGCGAGTTTCTGGCGGCCCCGACACCGCCGCTCTGGTGGGCGGGCGAAGCCACTGCGCCCGAGGTTCGCGCCGCCACGGTACACGGCGCGATCTTGAGCGGTGAGCGCGCTGCGGTCGAAGTGCGGCATGCGCTGGCGCAACGCGGAGCGGAGGCGCCGTCTGCCGCTTGAGCGCCATATGATGATGCCGGCGAAGCAGCATCCGAGGCGGCGCCCTTACGGCGGCCCGATCGCACCGCAACCGACGCCGGCGCAAGGTCCGTCGGTTTCGTCCCGGCCCGCTCGATCCCGAGCGGAGTGGTAGTCCGAGTTCCTGGAACAGGCGAGGTTTCCATGACGAACGAATCGTTGTCCCCGGTCTGGTCACGCCTCACCACGCTGCGCCCGGTGCGCGGCGAGGGGGTCTACCTCTACGACGAGGCCGGCCAGGCGTACCTCGACTTCACCTCCGGCATCGGCGTCACCAACACGGGTCACGCGCACCCGGAGGTGGTTTCGGCGATCCGCGAGCAGGCCGGCGAGCTGCTGTTCGGCCAGATCAACATCGTGATGACGCCCGTGGTCGAGCGACTGGCGGCGGCGCTGGGCGAGGTGCTCCCGGACGAACTCGACAGCCTGTACTTCTCGAACAGCGGCGCCGAGGCGGTGGAGGCGGCGGTCAAGCTGGCCCGCCACGTGACCGGACGACCCAACGTGGTCGTGTTCCAAGGAAGTTTCCACGGCCGCACCGGTCAAACCATGGCGATGACGACCTCGAAGACGGTCTACCGCCACCGGTACCATCCGCTGCCGGCCGGCGTCGTGGTCGCGCCGTTCCCGTACGCCTTCCGGTACGGCTGGTCCGAGGACGTCGCGGTCGACTTCTGCCTCGGCGAGCTCGAGTTGCTGCTCAAGAGCCAATCGGCGCCCGACGAGACCGCCGCGTTCCTGATCGAACCGGTGCTGGGCGAAGGCGGGTACGTGCCCGCGCCCGCGCGCTTCCTGCGCGGCCTGCGCGAGTTGGCGGACCAGCACGGCATCCTGCTGATCTTCGACGAGATCCAGACCGGTTTCGGTCGCACGGGGAAGATGTTCGCTTTCGAGCACGCCGGCGTGACGCCCGACGTGCTGATCATGGCCAAGGGTCTCGGCAGCGGTCTGCCGATCTCGGCCATCGCCGCCGGTCGCGAGCGCATGGAGCGCTGGGAGCCGGGTACGCACGGAGGCACCTACGGCGGCGGCAGCACCGTCCCGCTGGCGGCCGCGCGGGCCACCATCGGCGTGCTCACGCGGGAGAACCTGCCGGCGAACGCGGCCGCGATGGGCGCGCGCCTGATGGACGGCCTGCGCGCGCTGCAAGCCAAGTACCCCGTCATCGCCGACGTGCGCGGCATGGGGCTGATGGTCGGCGTCGAGTTCCGCGCGCCGCGCTCGCCCGGATTCGAGGACGACCACGGCAAGGCGGTCACCAAGGCGGTGCAAGGAGCCTGCTTGGCGGAGCGGCTGTTGTTGCTCACCTGCGGCACCTTCGAGAACGTCATCCGCTGGATCCCGCCGCTGGTCGTGAACGAGGAACAGATCGACGAGGGGCTGGCGGTCTTCGAACGGGCCCTCGATACCGTCACGCGCGAGAAGGCGATGGCATGAACCGGATCCGACTCGTCAGCGACGTCCCCGGGCCGAAGAGTCGGGCCATGACCGCCCGCCGCGACGCCGCTGGTGCCCGTGGCGCCTCACGCCTCACCGAGGTGGCGGTCGCGCGGGCCCACGGCGCCGTGGTCGAGGACGTCGACGGCAACCACCTGCTCGATTTCGCGGGCGGCATCGGTGTGCTCGCCGTCGGGCACACGCCAGGGAACGTGGTAGAGGCCGTGAAGCGGCAGGCCGACGACCTCCTGCACCTGTGCGCCATCGTCGGCACGTACGAGCCGTACGTCGCCGTGCTGGAGGCGCTGGTCGACGTCGCGCCGGGCGACTTCCCCAAGAAGGCGGTGCTACTCAACTCCGGCGCCGAAGCGGTCGAGACGGCGGTCAAGATCGCGCGAGCCCACACGGGCCGGCAGGCCATCGTGGTGTTCGAGGGCGGCTACCACGGCCGCACCAACCTCACGCTCGGGATGACCAGCAAGTACGCCCTGTTCAAGAAGGGCTTCGGTCCGTTCCCGGCGGAGATCTACCGTCTCCCGTTCCCCAACGTCTACCGCCGTCCCGACGGCATGACCGAAGCGGCGTTCGTCGACGAGGCGATCCGCCAGCTCGATCACGCCATGGTGGCGCAGGTCGACCCGAGCGCCATCGCCGCCTTCGTGATCGAGCCGGTCCAGGGCGAGGGTGGCTTCCTGCCGGTGCCGAAGCGCTTCCTCGAGCGGTTACGGGCCATCGCGGACGAGCACGGCGTCGTGCTGGTGGCCGACGAGGTGCAGTCGGGCATGGGGCGCACCGGCAGCATGTGGGCGGTCGACCATTACGGCGTCGTGCCCGACCTGATCACCACCGCCAAGTCGTTGGCGGCTGGTATGCCGCTGGCCGCGGTGGTGGGACGTGCCGAGATCATGGACGCGCCGCACCCCGGCGGACTGGGCGGCACGTACTCCGGCAACCCGCTCGCTTGCGCCGCGGCGCTCGAGGCGATCGCAATGCTGCGCTCACCGGCGTTCCAGGCGCGTTCGCGCGAGGTCGGGGAACGCATGCGGGCCGGCCTCGAGCGGATCCGCCAGGACCAGCCGCTGGTCGGAGACGTACGCGGCCTGGGGCCGATGCTCGCCATCGAGTTCGTCAAGGACCAGGGGAGCAAAGAACCGTTCCCCGACCTCGTGCTGGAGGTCACACGCCAGGCCCTGAAGCGCGGGCTCATCGTCATTCGCGCGGGTCTGTACTCGAACTGCATCCGCTTGTTGCCGCCGCTCGACATGATCGACGACGAGATCGACGAAGGCATGGGCGTGCTGACGGAGGCCGTGACGGCCGCCGTCCAAGCGCTCGCGCCGCAAGGTGGCGGCGACCGTGCGACCGCTGCCACGAACGCCCATCCCACGAAGGAGGCCACCGTACGTGCCTGAGACCACCCACGACTACCCGCTGAAGCAGCTGGTCGGCGGCGCCTGGGTCGACGCCAAGCATGGCGGCACCTGGGACCTGATCGACCCCGGCAGCGAGGAAGTGCTGCAGAAGATCGCCTACGGCGACGGTGACGACGCCCGCGCCGCCATCGACGCGGCGGCGGCGGCGTTCCCGGCCTGGGCGGCCAAGACGGCCTACGAGCGGGCCGAGGTGCTGGAACGCGCCGCGGCTTGGATCGGTCCCCGCGTCGACGACCTCGCGCGCTTGACGACGGAAGAGTCAGGCAAGCCGCTGTCCGAGTCGAAGGGCGAGTGGCTGTCGGCCATGACCTACCTGACGTGGTTCGCGGGCGAGGGCATCCGCGCGTACGGCCGGACGGTGCCACCGCGCGCGCCAGGTAGGCGCATCACCGTCATCCATCACCCGCTCGGCGTGGTGGGCACGATCACCGCCTGGAACTTCCCGATCTACAACATCGTTCGCACCTGGGGCGCGGCGCTGGCAGCAGGCAACACGGTCGTCGGCCGCCCGTCCGAGTTCACGCCGCGCTCGGCCATGCTGTTGGCACAGGCGCTGCACGAGGCGGGCGCGCCCGAGGGGGTCATCAACGTCATCAACGGCGACCCGCCCGGGATGGCCGACGCGATGCTGGACGACGAGCGCGTGCGCAAGATCGCCTTCACCGGCAGCCCGCGTGTCGGGAAGCTCCTCATGGACGGGGCGTCGCGCTCCATGACGCGCCTAGCGCTGGAACTGGGCGGGAACGCCCCCGTCATCGTGTTCCCCGACGTGAAGGACATCGGCCGGCTGGCGAAGCTCGCCGCCCGCTTCAAGGCCCGCAACTGCGGCCAGGTGTGCATCGCGCCGCAACGCTTCTACGTGCACGAGGACGTGGCGGAAGCGTTCGAGGCAGGCGTGGTCGAGGCCATGTCGAAGATGCGGGTCGGTCACGGGTTGGACGAGGGCGTGCAAGTGGGGCCACTGATCAACGACCGGCAGCGCCAGCGCGTGGAGGAGATGGTCGAGGCCGGCCGCGCGGCCGGCGCGCGCGTGCTGACGGGCGGACACCGCCTCGACCGCCCCGGCTACTTCTACGCTCCCACGGTGGTGTCGGGCGTAGTCGCCGGCATGGCGCTGCACGACGACGAGATCTTCGGGCCGGTGCTGCCCATCACCACCTTCGCGACCTCCGAGCAAGCGCTGGCCGAAGCGAACGCCACCGAATACGGTCTGGCGGCGTACATGTTCACCGAGGACCTCAACACCGCCATCGTCATGTCCGAGCGGCTCGAGTTCGGCATGGTCGCCATCAACGACTGGATGCCGGTGACGGCCGAGGCGCCGTTCGGCGGCGTAAAGGGCTCGGGCCTCGGACGTGAAACCGGTTCGGAGGGGATCCTCGAGTACCTCGAGAGCAAGGCCGTGTACGTGGGCGGGGTGTCGCTGGGCTGACGGGCCGCGTCCCCGACAGCGAACGCGTGGCGCCACCCGGGAACTCCGGGTGGCGCCACGTCGTAGGCGCGTCGTCGACGCGTGTTCAGCAGAACGGCGGGACGATGCCGATCTCGATCTCGTCGATACCGATCATGCCGTCTGCGTCGGTGGCTTGCAGGCGCAGGTCGTAGTACTGCGTGGTACAGCCGACGATGGGGAACTGCAGCGTGGTCGTGGTGCCGGTGCCCATCTGCGCGTACGACGCAAGGTCGTGGCGCCGCGCCGACCAGACCACCGAGGCTCCGTCGAGGGCGCCGTCCTCGGCGTCCGTCGCGGTGCCCGAGACGCTCACCGGCACGGTGGAACCGTTGCCGCTCGACCAATCGAAGGTGGAGCCGTCGGCGGGCGACTGGATGGAGACGACGGGCGGCGTGAGGCTGGCCTCGACGACGTCGATGGTGACCGCATCGGTGGCCGAGCCGTAGCGCACGTACACGGTGTGCTGACCTACGCCGAGCTTGGTGCTGCTGGCGAGGCCCGTGCCGACGATGGTTCCGTCTTCCGGGTCGTTCACGCGCCAAGTCACCGGATACAGCGGCGCGTCCGTCTCGGGGTGGTCGTCATCGATGACGGCGGTGAGCGCGATGGTGGCGCCTTCTGCGTATGCCCCACCGTCGACCGGCTGGGTGATGGTCACCGAGATCGGACACATCGCGGGTGGGCTGGTCATGCCGAGGTCCCGCACCGTGAGGCGTAGGGTCGTCTCGGCGATGGTCTGGTACGAGGCGTTCAGGCCCTCGGCGGTGACGTCGTAGAGACCGTCGCAGAAGGCGCGCTCGGCGGTCTCGCCGACGCCCTCGGTGGCGAAGAAGAACGGCACGACTTCGCCCGCGCGCAGGTAGCTCCAACGCACCATCGCGCCCTCGAGGTCGGTGTCGATGTCGGCGATCACGTCAGCGGCGAACGAGACCGACACGCCCTCGTCCACCGCGAAGCCCGGGCCGGGCGAAGTGACGTCGACGAAGGGCAGCGCCGTTTCCGGGTACATACGCCGCACCGCCGCGCGGTCGAGGTCGGAGAGCCCGTTCCGCTGGCCGATCGCTTGGCCCGGCGGCTTCGTGCGGATGGTGACGGCCGCGACGCCGCTGGCGTTCTCGATGCCGAACGCCCTGGCGGGGTAGTGCATGACCGAGCCGAAATCGTACGGCCCGACGTCGGTGCCGTCGCCCGTGTGCTGCTCGAAGTTGCCCTCCTTCTCCTCGATGATGTCGTCCCAGACGATCTCGATGAACTCGTCGCGGTCTTCGCGGCTCTGCTCGTGCCACAGCCCGATGGCGTGTCCGATCTCGTGGATCACGTTCCCGGTGCCGCAGCCCCAGCGTGTCGGCGTGTCCAGCCGGAGGTCGATGGCCTGCTCGTCGGTCTGGCGCCCCACCGCGGACGAACAGCCGTCGCCCGACCGGAAGCGAACGTAGTCCGTCTCGTTCGTGCGCTCGACGAAGGCGAGGTTCGCGTTCGCCTCCCAGTGCGCGATCGCGTCCTCGATCCGCGTCTGCATGACCGCGTCGATGCTGGCGTCGATCACGAAGGGTACGGTGGCGTCTGCCCAGCGCGCGTCCGTCTCCGTGATCACCACCGACGTGGGTGCGAGGGCGGCGCCGGTCGCCTCGCCGAGGACGATGTCGCCTTGGTAGATCATCAGTCCGTCGATGACTTCGACGGTGACCTGGGTAGGCGCCGTCTCACCGGGCAAGACGAGCTCCACCAGGCGAACCTCGCCGCTCCTGCCGGGCGCGTACGACTCGAGGTCGTTCGGCGGTTCGCCGGTGCGTGGTTCGGAGGCCGTGAAGCAGGCCGTGAGCACGGTCGCCAGCATGACGAGGGCGAACGACGCCACGCCGGTCGAACGCAGCCGGGGTGGCACGCGCGCGCCTGAGGCGGTGTGGGTGGGGTCGGTGTGGGTGGGGTCGGTGCGGTCGGGGGGGAACCGGTCGAGTTCGGCCATGGAACGACGATGCAGGGTGGGGCGTCAAGCGGGCGTCAAAGCGACGGGCATCCGAGCCGCAAGCGGAGCGCGCGGCCGAGCAGGGCGTCGGCCGCCGACGGGCCACGCGCGAGCGCCCATCCCGCCACGCCCGCTGCCGTACACTCGCGTGACGTCGATGGCACCCCGGCCCGCGCCCACCACCACAGCCGAACCAGCCACCGCGCCGAGCGCTCTGACGGAGCCCGTGCGCCGCACGATGCGCATGTCGCTCGTCGAAGGCGGCCTGGTGCAGGTCTTCCTGAACTGGACGTCCGGCAGCGTCCTCGTGGGCTACCTCCTTGCCCTCGGCGCCACCTCGTCGCACGTCGCGCTGGTGGCGAGCGTGCCGTTCCTGGCGCAGGTCGCGAGTCCCTTCGCCGCGCTGCTGGCCGAGGTGCTCGGGCGACGCAGGTTGCTGACGGCGATCATGGCCGCGGTCGGCCGGGCAACGTGGATCGTGGCGGCGTTCCTGCCGCAGATGCCCATCCCGGACGCGGCCCGTCCGAGTGTGTTGGTGCTGCTCGTGTTCGTTGCGAGCGTGTTCCAGTCCGCTACCGGCACGCTCTGGACGGCGTGGATGGGCGACGTCGTGCCGGAAGACCGGCGCGGCAGGTACTTCGGCATGCGCACGGGCGTCCTCGGCGTCATCGGGATGTTCGCGAACCTCGCGGCGGGGGCGTTCCTCGACCGGGTCGCCGCGCCGCTCAACTTCCAACTCGTGCTCGGCGTGTCGGTGGTGCTGGCCGGCGCCGGCGTCGCGCTCTACTTCCTGCATCACGACCCGCCGTCCGAACGCCGCACGGGTTCCATCCGGGACGTCTTCCGGGCACCGTTGGCGGACCGCAACTTCCGGAGTTTCCTGACGTTCGCCATCTACTGGCAGTTCGTGGTGATGCTGGGCGCGCCGTTCGTGATCCCCTACTTCCTGCAAGAACTCGCCATGAGCTTTACGCAGGTGGCCGTTTGGAGCGCCATCGCCGCGTCCACGGCGCTGGCCACGACCATCCTGTGGGGACGTGCGGCGGACCGGGTGGGGAACAAGGGCGTGCTGGCCATCGGCACGTTCGTGGCCGGCGCCGGCCTGCCGAGCTGCTGGATCGCGGCAGGCCTGACGGGCAACCTCGGCTTCATCTGGGCCTCCGCGGTGTTCGACGCGGTGGCCTGGGGCGCCATCGGCCCGGCGATGTTCAACCTCGCGTTGGTGTCGGCGCCGCGTACGGGGCGGGTGGCGTTCGTGGCGATGTACGCCTTGGTCGCAGGCGTGGCCGGCTTCCTGGGAGGGTTGGCGTCCGGCGGGTTGCTGCTGTTCTTGCAGGCGCACCGGCCCACCGCCTGGCTAGCGACCTGGACCGGCTTCCACAGCCTCTTCGTCATCACCGGCGTGGGCCGGATGTTGGCCTGGGTGATGTTGCGGCGGGTCAAGGAGGCGAAGGCGTGGCGCACGCGAGACTTGCTGCGCGCCGTAAGGCCGGCCTGGACGCGCCTAGGGCTGCCCTGGCGGTGACGGGGCACGGCGCGGGGCCGCCCCCGGACGCTGCGTACCCGCACCCACCGTGAGGTTCGGTGCTGAAGGTACGCGTCTTGACGCCCAGGGTGCGCATGACCTAGCCTTTCCGAAAGAGTTTTGCAAAAAGGGTTGAGAAAGGCCAGGTGTGGTCCCCCGAACGGTACAGCACGACAACGTGCGCGAGCACAACCGTCACGCGGTCTTGCGCGCGTTGCAGGAGCGGCGCTCCGCTTCGCGTGCCGACCTGGCGCGGGCGACCGGGTTGAGCGTTCCCACGGTGGCGGCCATCGAGCAAGAGTTCGCAGCCTCGGGGCTCTTGCAGGAAGGCGCGCCCACCCGCGCGCGTACCGGCCGGCCCGCCCGCACGGTGGCGTTGCGGGCCGAAGCGCGCAACGTCCTTGCGGTAGACCTCGGCGCCGGGCTGGTGCGGTCCGCCCGTGGCGACTTGGCCGGCGGGTGCCACCGCTTGGACGACGGGCCCGTGCTCGGACCGGGCACCGAGGAGGCGCTGCTGGCTTGGCTGGCGGCCGAACTCGAGGGACTGCGCGAGGCAGGGACACCGATCTCGATCGTGGCCGTGGCGGTGCCGGGCGTGGTGGACCGTTCCAGCGGCCGCGTGCGCCTCGCTCCTGCGTTGGGCTGGGACGACGTTCCGCTGGCGGACACGTTGACCGAGCGCACGGGGCTCGAGGTCGTGCTGGAGAACGACGTCAACGCCGTCGCGCTGGGAGAACTGCTGCACGGCGCCGGTGCGGGGCATCGTCACGTGGTCTACCTCGGCATCTCGGGCAACGGCGACGGTGGGATCGGCGCCGGCATCGTCGTCGACGGAGCGCTGTACCGTGGCGCGCACGACGCTGCCGGCGAGGTCGGGTACAGCCTGTTGCCGGGGTTGCCCGAGACCGGCCTCGACCTGGGCGCGAGTGGCCCGTTGGAACGCCATCTCGGACAGGTCGCCACGCGGTGCGTCCGGCAGGGTCGTCTCGACCTGGGCGACGAAGCGAGCAGGCACGCCTTCGAGCGCTTGGCCGACGGCGTGCGGCTGATCTTGCACAACTTGGCCTGCGCCCTCGACCCGGACCTCATGGTGGTGGCATGGTCGGCGGACCCGGCCGGCCTCCTGGCGGGCGCCGTGGCCGAGCGTTGGAGCTGTCCCCTGCCGGTCGCGGTGCGCGCCGGCACGCTCGGCCCCGAAGCCGCGCTGCGCGGGCTGGCCCACCTCGCGCGGGAGCGCCTCAACGCGCGCATCTGCGGCCCCGAAGGCGACGAGGGGAGAACGGCATGAACTACCGGCATCTGCGCGTCATCGACGTGCACACCCACTTCCCCATCGAGAACTCCATGGGCGTGCCGCAGCGGGCGCGTCCACCGCAACACCCGCTGCTGCAGGCGTACGCGCGCGACCGCGGCGAACGGATGCGGGCGGAGTGGAACACCGCTCCCGCCGAGCCCCCGGCCCGCACGCCGGAGGAGGTCGACGGCGCGCTGCGGCGCTGGGTGGAGGAGACCGACCGGTACCACCTGCGCAAGGTGGTGTTCGTCAGCGGGGGCGGCAACGACAGGCTGGCGGGGCTCGTCGCGCGGCACCCGGAGCGCTTCCTCGGGCTCGCGCACCATCCGCTCGAGCCCGGCGCCGACGTGGAACTGCGGCGCGCGGTGGACGAGCTGGGACTGCGCGGCTACAAGCTTCTCGGCCCGGCCACCGAGTGGGCGTTCGAGGCGCCCGAACTGCGCGGGGTGTGGGAGTTCCTGGCCGAACGGCGGCTGCCCGCGCTGATCCACTTCGGCTTCCTCGGGCGTGGCGGGGGCGTGGTGCAGCATCCGCGCATGAGCCCGCTGTCGCTCTTCGAGGTGGCGCGGGACTTCCCCGAGATCCCGTTCATCGTGCCGCACTTCGGCGCCGGCTACCTCCAAGAGCTGCTCGCCCTGTGCTGGAGCCTGCCGAACGTCTACATCGACACCTCCGGGTCGAACCAATGGATGCGTTGGATGCCCTACCCGCTCACGCTGGAGGACCTCTTCCGCAAGGCGTTCGAGACGGTCGGGGCCGAGCGCGTCGTGTTCGGGTCCGACTCGAGCTACTTCCCACGCGGATTCTCGGAGCGGTACCTGCTGGACCAACTGCGTGCCTGCTACACCCTGGGCGTGCCCGAGGCCGACGTCCGCAACGTCTTCGGCGGCAACGCGGCACGGCTGTTGCAGATCGAGGACCGCGAGGGCGCGGCCGGCAAGCGAGGTAGCGATGCGTCCGCCGACGCGCAGGCTGCCGTGCCTAACGGCGCGTCCGCCCGTGAGCAGGCTCCCGTGCCTAACGGCGCGTCCGCCGGCGAGCAGGTTCCCGTGGCCGACGGGTTGTCCGCAACGGCTGCAGAGGAGCGCGGCTAGGTGCCCTGGCATCGCGCCTACGTCGGCCGCGTGCTCGCGCCCGACCACGCTTTCGCCGCCGAGCATCTTCACGTCGCGTTCCTCGATGCGTTGACGGCGCACGTGCGCACCGTCGCGCGCCTGCCGGTGGCGGCACCGCACGCCAAGGCGCTGGCTCGCCTCGAGGCGGCGTTGGCGCACCAGCGCCAGGAACCGCCGCCCCGCCCCGAGCCCGACGTGCCCGACCTCTACTTCGGCCTCCAGCGGCGACTGACGGACGAGCTCGGCGAAGACGTCCTGGGCTGGTTGCGGTTGGGGTTGTCGCGCAACGACCTCGACATGACCGTCTACCTGCTGGCAGCCCGCGAGGCGCTGCTGCGGGTGGCGCGCCTGGCGGGAGCGCTGCGAGGGGCGCTGCTCGACCTGGCGCAGAGTCACCTCGACACCGTCGTCATCGCCCGCACGCATCACAAACCGGCGCAACCCACCACCCTAGCGCACTACCTCGCCGCTGCCGCCGACATGGTCGGGCGCGACCACGAGCGGCTGCTGGCGACGCTTGGCCGCCTCGACCGCTGCCCGTTGGGGGCGGCCGCGCTGGCAGGCAGCAGCCATCCGCTGGACCGCGCGTTCGCCGCGTCCGCGCTCGGGTTCGCGCGGCCGGTCGAGAACACCTACGACGCCGTGGCTTCCGCCGACTGGCAGATGGACGTTGCAGCGCTGGGCCAGACCATGGGCGTGGGGCTCTCGCGCTTGGTGCACGACCTGGTGGAAGCCGCCGCCGACGGTTGGCTGCGCTTGCCCGACGACCTCGTGCAGGGCTCGTCGATCATGCCGCAGAAGCGCAACCCGGTGGTGCTGGAGCACGCCAGGACGCGCTTCTCCCGCGCAGCGGGCGCCGCGCAGATGCTGGCGTTCTCGGGCCACAACGTGCCGTACGGTGACGTCAACGACGTCGGTCCGGACGTTCAAGAGGCGCTGAGCACGCTGCTGGGCGCGCTCGAGGGCGGGCTCGATCTTCTGGTGGCGGCGCTGACCGGCGCCAGCGTCGACGTGACCCGGCTCGCCGCCGCCGCCGCTGCCACCGACACCACCGCTACCGAGCTCGCCGACGAGCTCGTGCGGACCTGCGGTATGGCCTTCCCTGCGGCGCACCGCGTGGTCGCTTCCCTGGTCGCGCGCATGACGCAACGGGGAAGTCCTCTGCAGGATGCCGGCCCGAACGACCTGGTTGCCGTGGGCGGCCCCGACATCGGGGTGGACACGATGGCCGAGGCGCTCTCGCCGGCGGCGTTCGTACGGCGCCGGAACGGCATGGGTGGACCGGCCGCCGACGTCGTGCGTGCCATGCTGACGCGGTCCAGGGCCGAACTGGCCGAGTATCATCGAGTCGTAGACGCTACGACCGCCCGGATCGACGCGGCGCTCCGCGGCCTGCGGACGCCCGGAAAGGACACCCCGGCATGAGACACTCCGGCATGAGACACCTCGGCATGAGACCCATCGTCCGCACGATCCTCGTCGCGGCCGCCTTCGCGCTGGCGACGGCGCAGGCGCAGGTCGCGATCACGTACTGGCAGTACGACTACGCCACCCGTATCGACGCCATGAGTCAGCTCATCGAGCAGTTCAACGCCGAGAACCCGGACGTGGTGGTCACCCAAGAGACCTTCCCGTACGACGCCTACCAGCAGCGCGTGGCCGCCTCGCTGGCCGCAGGCGAAGGACCCGACGTGGTGCAGCTGTTCTACGGTTGGGTCGGACCGTGGCAGCGCGCCGGCTACATCGAGCCGCTTCCCAAGGAGTACTTCGCCGACGCCTGGATCCAGGAGTACTTCATCCCGATGGTCGAGTCGGTGAACATCGGCGGCGATTACTACGGCCTGCCTACGGCGGTGCGCGCCCTGGCGCTCTTCTACAACAAGGACCACTTCCGCGAGGTGGGGCTCGATCCCGACAGCCCACCCGCGACGTGGGACGAGTTCATCGAAGCCGCGAAGCTGCTCACCACCCAGCGCGGTCCGCGTTTCGAGCGAATCGGCTACGGCATCGCGCCCAACGGTCAAGACCATCACGTGGTCCGCACCGTACTGATGAACCAACTCGGCACGCCGCCGTATAGCGACGACAACACCGAGGTGCTGTACGGCAACGAGATCGGCGCCGAGGCGCTGGCGTTCTACACCTCCTGGCAGACGGAGCATCAGATCGGGGTGACCGAGTTCATTCCCGGCAACGACGGCTACCGTGAGGGCTTCATCACGCAAGAGAACATCTCGATGATCATCGACGGCTCGTTCGCCATCGGCTCGGTGCGGAATGGCGCCCAGTTCGACTGGGGCGTGGCGGAGCTGCCGACGTTCGACAACGGCGTCAGGGCGAACTTCGGCTCGTTCTGGATGAACGGCCTCACCCCGAACGCGACCGCCGACCCGGCCAAGCTCGAAGCCGCGTCGCGCTTCATCAAGTTCGTGACCAGTGAAGAAGCGATGCAGATCTGGCTCGACGTGGTCGGGGAACTCCCGGCTGCCAAGACGATGGTGGCCGACCCCGAGCTCATCGCGGACCCGGTGTACGGCGCGTTCATCGCCGGGCTGGCGTACGCCGAGGCGGCGCAGTTCGTGGACGAAGCCGGCCAGCGCGATGACATGGTCAACGCCATGAACCGTGTCATGCTCGAGGGCATGGACCCCATGACGTCGATCCTCCAGGCAGCGGCCGAGGACCAAGCGCTGCTCGACGCGGCCAACACGCAGTGACTCGCACGGTGCGGGTGTGGGGCGGACGCAAGGACGCCCCCCACCCGCACCGTCTTCCTCCGAGGAGCCCGTGACGACGCGAACGCCGCGCCCCCGTAAGAGCCTGCGCCTCGCC
>JAWOIL010000131.1:0-46632 GCA_046484635.1 Trueperaceae bacterium | reverse complement strand
GTCCTGCGAACCGTAGACGCTGCGCTGCAACACGCCCGCACCATCGAACACGAACCAGTGCGGCGTCCCGTCGACACCCCAGTCGTGCGCCAACGACGCGTCGACGTCGAGCGCCACCGGCATCGGCAGGCGCGCGAAGCCCTCCGCAAAGTGCTGCAGCGTGGGCACCACTTCATCGCGCGATAAGTCGCGGTGCCCGTACGAGGTGTGCACCAGCATCGTCCAGATGCGTCCCCGGTAGTCGGACTCGAGCCGCTTCAGGAACGGGATCCCGCGAGAGATGCAACCCGAACATTCGAGGTTGAAGAACATCACCACACCGGGTCGTCCGCCGTGGTCGGTCGGCGCGGGAACCGGTTCGCCCCACACGAAGTCGGTGGGCCAGGAGATCGCCTGCATCGGGCACAGCGTAACGCCGACCCTAATGAGAACCGCGTTCGCGGCGATACCCTGGCGTATGGCGACACCACCACCCTCCCGCCCGGCGTTCACGACCGGCGGACTGCACCACGTCACCGCCATCGCCGGGCGGCCCCAGGCCAACATCGACTTCTACGTTCGCGTGCTCGGTTTGCGCCTGGTGAAGCGCACCGTGAACTACGACGACCCGGAGACCTACCACTTCTACTTCGGAGACGCCGAAGCATCACCGGGCACGCTCCTGACCTTCTTCCCCTGGCCCGGCGCCGGGCCAGGCGTGCGCGGCGCGGGCGAGACGGCTGCGATCGCGCTGCGCGCACCCGCGAGCGCCCTCGACGCCTGGCGGGACAGGCTGCGCGACCACGACCGTCCCTTCGCGACCTTCGAGCGCTTCAGCCAGGAACTCGTGGCGTTCGAGGATCCGGACGGGACGCCGCTCGAGCTGGTGGCGGCGACCGCCGACCAAACCGCCGACCGAACCGACAACCGAACCGACGACCGAACCGACGACCGTACCGAGCGCGGAGATGGCCCCCCAACGGAGATCGGCGACGAGGGCGACGGCCGCCCCGACGCAACCCCCGCATTTCGACGCTGGACCGCGTCACCCGTCCCCCAAGCGATGGCGCTCGGCGCCATGCACTCCGTCACCATCACGGCGCCACGGCTCGACGAGACCGCCACGCTGCTCACCGAGCGCTTCGGCTTGCGATCCGTGGGCGAGGAGCGGGAAGCTTCCGGTGCGGCGCGACACCGCTTCGCGGCGGGTGGACCCGCGCGGCCCTCGTTCGTGGACCTGCTGGAGGCGCCCTCGCCGCTCCCCGGGCGCTGGGGCGCGGGCAGCATCCATCACGTAGCGTTCCGCGCCTCCGACGATGCAGCCCACGCCGACGCCCGCGCCGCGCTCCTGGGCGCCGGCCTGCCCGTCACCAAGGTCAAGGACCGCCACTACTTCCGCTCCATCTACGTCACCGAACCCGGCGGCGCCATCCTCGAGGTCGCCACGGACGGCCCCGGCTTCACCGTCGACGAGCCGCTGGACGAACTCGGGCTCGCCCTGAAACTACCGCCGTGGCTCGAGCCGGAACGCACCACCTTGCGGGGCCGCCTGCCCGTCACGGCCAGCCCCGAGTACGCCGACCGCTGGAGCGAGCGTCGCAGCTCGACGTGAACCGCAGCCTGCCGCGTCAAGCCGACATTCCATCGAAGGGCGAGCGCCAAGGCGCCAAGGCGCCAAGCCGGCGACCTGTGTAGGCGTTCGCTCGCGGCGCGCAAGCTTTCAGGCATTATGATGTGCTACCCACACCTACGCGAGCCCCGACGTCTCTGGAGGGCGCCGAGACAGCATGCAGCAACGTAACGACGAGCAACCTGGCCGACCCGAGATCTCCGCCGCGAAAGACCGTGCTGCGGAGGACCGCGTCGCCGCGTTCCTCGACGCCGCCTTCGTTGCGCGCCACGACGACCCCGAACGGCAGCTCGAGCATGCGCTACTAGCGCGCGACGCCGCCACGGCGGCCGGTGACGGCGTTGCTGCCATCGCGGCCACGGCCATGGCGGCGGAAGCGGCAGGAGCCTTGCACCGCTACGAAGACGCCGTTCGTTACGGACTGGAAACCCTTTCGCACGGGCGCCTCTCCGTCACTGGCACGCCCGAGACGTGGGACGCCGCGCTGGCGGTGCTCGACCGCGAGACGGCCACCCTGGCGGCGGACGGCGTCACGGCCCTGGCCATCGCAGCGTTCCGCATGGCTGCCTACAGCGAATCCCTGCGCTACGCCCAACTCGAACTGCACCTCCGTCGCTTCCTCGGTGACGAGGTCGGAGAGGCGAACGCGCTCAACGGCCTCGGCTGGTGCTACGACAAGGTCGGCCTGTTCCAGCAGGCCCTTGCCAGCCAGTTCCGTGCCCTCGACGCCATCGAGCGTGCCCGGCCCGACCGCGTCGCCGGGCCGCTCAACGGCATCGCCGCGACCTACCTCAACCTCGGTCACGCGGACAAGGCGATCGCCTACGGCCGCCGCGCGCTCGAGGCCGCTCCGACGTCTCCCAACTCCGAACGCGATCGCTCGACGGCGTTGCGCACCATCGGGCTCGGCCACCAGATGCTGGGCGACCACGACGCCGCGAAGGACGCCTACCAGCGAAGCCACGATGAATCCGACGCCTACGGCAAGAGCCTTGCGCTACTCAGCCTGGGTGACCTCTTCCTCGACCAAGGTGACCCCGACGAGGCGCTGGTGCAGTACCGCGCCTGCCTGCGCACGCTGCGCCCCGAAGCCCGTCGGCGCGCGCTCTGCGCCGCCCTGGTCGGTTTGGGGCGGGCGCACCTGGCGCGCGGCGAGATCGAGACGGCGCTGGTTCCCCTGCGAGAAGCGGTGGCGCGCGGCGAGGCGAGCGGCGCCCCGGTCGAGACGTCCGCTGCGCATCACGCGCTCTCCGAGGCGTTGAAGCGCCTGGGACGATGGGAGCAGTCGCTCGAGCACTTCGAGGCGTACCACGCCGTACACGACACCGTCCTGCGTGAACTGTGCGACCTTCGCACGCAAGTGCTCACCATCCAGTTCGACGTCGACCGGCTTCAGAAGGACAGCGAGATCGACCGCCTGCGCAACGTCGAATTGGCGCGCGCCTACGCCGACCTGCGCGAACTGAACCAACGGCTCGAGCAGCAAGCGGCGCGGCTCGAGCGGTTGTCGCGCACCGACGAGCTCACGGAACTGCCCAACCGCCGGGCCCTCGACGAGCGCATGGCCGACGAGCTTCACCGCTCGGCCCGCAACGGACGGCCGTTGAGCCTGTTGATGGTCGACCTCGACGACTTCAAGGCCGTCAACGACACCCACACTCACGTCGTCGGTGACGCCGTGCTCAAGAGCGCGGCGGAAGCCCTTTTGGGCGTCACGCGCGACGTCGACATCTGCGCGCGCATCGGCGGCGAGGAGTTCGTGGTGCTGCTGCCGGAAACCGACGCAACGGGCGCCACGCACGTGGCCGAGAAGATCGTCATGGCCATCCACGAGGTCGCCAAGCGCGCCGTCGGGGTGGAGATCACGGCCAGCGTCGGCATCGCCATGCTCGCTCCGGGCGAAACGGCCGAAGCGCTCGTGGCCCGCGCCGACGCCATGCTCTACCGCGCCAAACGGTCGGGTAAGAACCGCGTGCAGGCCTGACCCTCGGTGATGCTCCGGGCCATCGCCGTTTCGGTCGCCTTCGGCATCGCGGGCGTCGCCGTCACCTTGTGGTGGCTCGGCGAAGACCTCTCGACCGTCGTGCGCGTGCCCGCGTGGGCGTTCGCGGTAGGTGCCGTGCTGGTGCTGGCCAATTACGTCGCCGGCGCGTCACGCCTCATGCTCTTGGCGCGCCTGAGCAACACCCACATCGCGTTCGGGAAGGCGATGCGAGCGTACGCGCTCGGCCTCTTCAGCGCCGCCGTCACGCCCGGCAGCGCAGGCCAGGCGCCCGCCGTGGCACTGGCCCTCACACGCGACGGGATGAAGGCGTCGCAGGCGTGGTCGATGAATCTGTTCGTGTGGGTGGTCGACCTGACGTTCCTCGCTTGGACGCTGCCGATCAGCGTGCTGCTCATCGGCCGCTCGACGCGCCTGCTCGCGAACGTCGACCCGCTCGCCCTCGCGCTCGGCTTGTTCGTGTTCATCGCGGTCCTGGGCTACGTGCTGCTGTTCCGACTGCGGTGGATGGTGCCGCTGGTCGCCGCCATCATGCGCCTCCCCGTCTTGCGCCGCTGGCGCGTCGGGGTCGTCGACTTCGTGCACCGCGTCGACGCGGCCAACGTCGCTCTGCGCCGTGCCGGTCTCGGTACGCAGCTCGTCCTGCACGCCCTCACGGCCACGGTGTACTTGAGCACCTACCTGGCCTTCTACGTCGTGGTGGCGGCGCTGCGGCCGGGCGCGCCACTCTTCGTCACCATGGCCGTGGCGCAGGTTCCGATGGTGTTGTCGTCGTTCCTGCCGACGCCGGGCGGCGCCGGTCTGCTCGAGTTGCTCACCGCGACACTGCTTCGCGCGGGCGCCGCCGACGCGTCGGCGGGCGCTGTCGGGATGCAAGGCGGCATGGAAGGACTCGACCCGGCCATCCTGCTCGATGCCGGCGGGGGCGGCGGGGCCGGCGCTTCGTCGGGCACCGTGGCCGCGGCGGTGCTGTCGTGGAGGCTACTCACGTACTACACCCGGCTGGTGATCGGGCCGGTGTTGGGCGGTACGGCGCTTCGCAAGAACGCTCGCGAACCGTCACCGCCGCCACGGCATGACGCGTCGCTCGATCGACTGCAGTAACGCCGTCAGGCCCACGCCCAGCGCCATCACCACCAGCAGCGCCGCGTACATCTTCGGCGTGCTGAGCACCTGCCAGTGGTAGTACACGAGGTACCCGACACCAGTCTTGGCGCGTACGAACTCCACCGCCACGATCACGATGAGCGCCGTGCCGAGCGCCAAGCGCAGGCCGTTGAACACGATCGGCAACGCTCCGGGCAGGATGACGTGGCGAAACATCTGGAACCGGTTCGCGCCGAAGTTCTTGCCGGCCTGCACCAGCACCGGGTCGATCCCCTGCACGCCTGCCATGGTCGAGAGCGCCACGAGGAAGAACGCCGAGATCGCCACCACGGTGATCTTCGGACCCTCGCCGAACGGGTCGGGGAACACCAGCATCAGGATCGGGAAGATGGCGATCTTGGGCAGCACGTAGATGGCCGACATGGTGGCGTCGAGCATCGTGCGAACGGTGCGGTTCAGGCCCATCACGATGCCGACCAGCACGCCGGGCGCCGCCCCGAGCGCGAAGCCCACCAGCACGCGTGACAGCGTGGCCCATACGTGGCTCTCGGCGAACAGCGCGGCCACGCCCGCCCAACCCGTCTCCATCAGGCGGCCCGGGATCAACCATGGCCGACCGATCAGGCTCGTCTCGGAGAATCGGTCGAACGACACCGTCAGGTCCCACAACGCCCGCAGCGTGGCGGTGGGCGGCGGGAACCAGCGCGGGTTGAGGATGCCGGAACGCGCCAGCCACTCCCAGGTCGCCAACATGGCGATGGGGAACGCCCAGGCCAGCACGCGTTGGTACGGCGTGCGCAGCCGGAACGGCAGGCGGTGGTCGAACGCCTCGGCCGTGAACACCAACAGCACGAACTCGACCGCCAGCAGCCCCCACCAGAACCGCTCCCACCAACCGAACAGGCTGGCCAGCGCGGCCAACGCCACCAAGGCAGCCAACGGAAGCATCCATGCGCCACGCTCGTTTCGCGAAGCCGCCCCTGTGCGGGCGCCCCCACCGGACGCGTCCCTTCCTGCACCACCACCGGCAGCACCACCACCGGCAGCGCTGCCGCCTACTGCGCGCCCCCGCACCGCACTCATCGCTGCTCCTCCATGGCGCGATGCACCTCGTCGCGGAGCGCCTCCCAGATGGCGCCCGTCAAGGCGGCGAAGCGCGCCGTCGCGGTGGTGGAGATGTCGCGCGGGCGCGGCAAGTCGACCTCGAACTCGGCCTTCTTGGTGCCGGGATGCGCCGTCATGATCACCACGCGGTCACCGAGCAGCACCGCCTCGTCGATGGAGTGGGTGACGTACAGCACCGTCTTGTGCGTCTCCTCCCACAGCCGCAACAGCTCCTCCTGAAGTACGGCGCGCGTCTGGGCGTCCAGCGCGCCGAGCGGCTCGTCCATCAGCAGCACCTCGGGGTCGTTGGCGAGCGCCCTGGCGATCGACACGCGCTGCTTCATCCCGCCGGAGATCTCAGGCGGGTAGTAGTCCGCGAAGCGCTTCAAGCCGACCTTCACCAGCCACGCCTCCACCACGCGCTCGCGCTCGGCGCGCGGTACGCCGCGCATCTGCAGCCCGAACGCTACGTTGTCGCGCACCGTCTTCCAGGGGAACACGGCGTACTCCTGGAACACCACGTTGTTGAGCGGCTTGCGTGGGTCGGGGCCGGGCACGATGCGCGCCTCCCCCGACGACAGCGTGTCGAGGCCTGCCAGGATGCGCAGGAACGTCGACTTGCCGCAACCCGACGGCCCGACCAGGCACACGAACTCGCCTTCGCGCACCTCCAGGTCGAACCCCTCGATGGCGGGCACGGGGCCGGCCATCGAGGGGTAGGTCTTGCCAGCTTCGCGGGCGACGATCTTGAGGCTCATGCCGTGGACGGGTTGAGCCCCGACGGGCGGACGCCGGTCGGGTTCCGCTTTGCCAGGCGGACGCGGGCGCGCTCAGCAGCCCCAGGGCGACGGCGGCACCGGGTCACGGCTCAGCGCGCGTACGGCCCGGCCGCCTCCAACGCGAAGTCCACGAACTCGGTCACCACGACCTGGCTCAGGTCGATGGGCGCTTCGTACTCGGTGCGGCCGTTCTCCCGGTGCACGCGCTCGACGTCGGCCAAGCCATCGACCGGGATGCTGAGGTCGGGGTCGTACAGCACCGGCGTGCCCGTGCGCAGCGCGTCCTCGGTGGAGTTCACGTAGCGCAGGTACGCCGCCACGTTCTCCGGCGACAGGTAGTCCTCACCCTGCATGGTGCGCACGGCATCGAGCAGCGCCAACGCGAAGCGCTGGGCCACCTCGGGCCTGTCGTTCAGGAAGTTGCCGGAGCCGACGAACGCGACCGTCATCAGGCCCGGCACCAGGTCGGTGGCGAGCGTCGCGGCGGTGCCGGCGGCCTCGACCTGGTCGGCATACGGCGAACCGAGCAGGGCAGCGTCGATGGAGCCGTTCTCGAAAGCTGCGGGGATGTCGGCGTTGCCGAGGTTGATGGTCTCGACGTCGCGGATGGTGAGGCCACCGAGCTCCAGCGCCTTGGCCGCGAGGTACTCCCCGCCGCTGCCGGGCCCGCCGGCGAGCGCCACGGTGCGGCCGGCGAGTTGCTCGATGCTGGTGACCGCGCCGGAGTCGAACAGGTCCTTGCGCACCATGAAACGTGTGGGGCTGTTCTCGAACGGCTCGAGGCCGCCCGGAGCGAACACGCGGATGTCGATCCCTTGGTTCCAGCCGTTCCACAGCGACGTCACGATGGCGATGCCACCGACGTCGATCTGGCCCTGCTCGAGGAAGGCGATCGCTTCCGTGCCGGACGCCACCGAGTCGATCTCGACATCCAGGCCGTACGCGTCGAAGAAGCCGCGCTCCTCGGCGACGTACAAGGCAGCGAACTTCATGATCGGCACGTACGCCACGCGCACTTGCTCGGGTGGGTCGAGCGGCGCGACGCCGTGGGTGTCTTGCGCAACGGCGCCGGTGAGCGCGAGGACGGCTGCCAGCACGATGGACGTACGCAGGGCGGCACGAACGAGGCTGCGGGGGGTCATGCGGGGGGTCATGTCGATCCTCCTGGCCGGCCCGCGCGGTTCCTCCAGCAGGCCTGGTGTTGCTAGGGCGTCATCCTAACCAAGCCGGGCCGGTAGCGGGTCGCATCGCGCAACCCCCCCGGGCGACACGCGCCGAACGGGGCGCGCAGCCACGGCCCCGTGGCGGCGGTTTCGGCGCCTCGTCGGCTCCGATCTCCGGTCCACCGACGATAGGACGAAGGGGCCCGCGTGCGCGAATGTCCTGCGGTCCGCCGGGACGCGCCCCGCGATGTTGGATAATCTCGTGAAGTGCATGGCACCCCCCTTCCGACCCCAGGACCCCAACCCCAGAACCCGACCCCATGACCCCGACCCCATGACGGCCCCCGCATGACCCCGACCTTCGGCGTGGCGTTCCTGGCAGGCATCCTGTCGTTCCTGTCGCCGTGCGTGCTGCCGCTGGTGCCGAGCTACCTGGCGTACGTCGGAGGCAGCGCCCAAGCACAGCGGCGGGTGCTCCTGACGAACAGCCTGTTCTTCATCCTGGGCTTCTCGTTGGTGTTCGTGGCCCTGGGCGCGTCGGCGAGTGCTCTCGGCTCGGTGTTACGCGGCAACCGCGACGTCCTGATGATCGTCGGCGGCGTGCTGGTGATCTTCTTCGGCCTGGTGATGCTGGGCGTGATCAAGGTGCCGTGGTTCTACCGCGACACGCGCGTGCAGTACCGCGGCGAGACGCGCAGCCCGTGGGGCGCGCTGCTGTTGGGGATGGCGTTCGCCGCCGGTTGGACGCCGTGCATCGGTCCTATCCTCGGCGCCATCCTGACGATGGCGGGCGCCTCCGGCACGTTGGCGCAGGGGGTGGGCTTGCTTGGGGTTTACGCGCTCGGTCTGGGCGTTCCGTTCCTGGCCGCCGCGCTCCTGCTCGAACCGTTCCTGCGCTTCTCCAAACGGTTTCAACGCTACCTGCCTTGGATCGAGCGCGGGGCGGGCGTGCTGTTGTTGATCGCCGGCGTGCTCATGCTCACGGGAACCTACACGGCCCTGAACGCCTACCTCATCGAGCTCACGCCGGACTGGCTCATCGACCGCCTGTGACCGCATCCGATTCCGGCCGCGACCGCGGCACGGGCGACGCAAGCCGCGCGCCCGCCATCGCGCTCGAGGGCGCCGCGCGGCGCATGGGCAGGGAAACGGTGCTCGACGGCATCGATCTCGAGATCGCACCCGGCAGAGTGGTCGTGCTTCGAGGCGCGAACGGCGCGGGCAAGACCACGCTGCTGCGAATGCTCGCCACGCGTCTGCGTCCCACGCGCGGCAGCGGACGCGTGTTCGGCTTCGATCTCGTCACTCAGGCCGCCGAGGTGCGCAGGCGGGTGGGGCTGCTCAGCGTGCTCGGCGGGAACTACCCCGTGCTCACCGCGCGGGAGAACCTGCGCCTGGCGATGGCGCTGTCCGGCGGACCGGACGCCGCGGCCATCGACGATGTGCTCGATCGCGTGCGGCTCGAAGAGGCTGCGAACAAACTCGTGCGCACCTACTCCAGCGGCATGAAGAAGCGCCTGGGCTTGGCGCGGCTGCTGCTTCGCGACCCCGACCTGTGGTTGCTCGACGAGCCCTACGCCGCCCTCGACGATGCAGGGAAACGGTTGGTCGACGAGGCCATCCGGCGAGGGCGCCAGGCCGGGCGTACGGTGCTGATGGCGTCGCACGAGTCGGGCCGAGAAGGGCTCGCGCCCGACGCGGTGCTCGAACTCGCGGGTGGCCGCGTACAGGTCGCCGCCGGAGGCGGCGAATGAACGACCTGGCCGTCGTGCTGGCGGTGGCGCGCAAGGACCTGCTGCAAGAGCTGCGCAGCCGCGCCGCAACGGTGGCGACGCTGTTCTTCTCCGCCGTCACGCTGGTCATGATGGCGTTCGCGCTCGGACGCGACGCCGGGGTGTTGCGCGAGGCAGCGCCCGGCGTGTTGTGGGTGGCGCTGGCGTTCGCCGGCGTCATCGCGGCCGCCCAGAACTTCCAAGCCGACCTCGAGGAGGGCGCGTTCGAGCAGCTGCTGCTGGCGCCGATCCCGCGCGCGGCCATCTACCTCGGCAAGCTCCTGGCGAACTGGCTCTACCTCACGCTCCTCGGCGCGCTACTGTCGCCGGTGGCGTTCGTGCTGTACGGCGTCGAGCTGGCGCCCGGCGGGATCGGCTGGCTGCTCGCCACGCTGCTGCTCGGGACCTTCGGCTTCGCCGTCATCGCGACGTTCTACGCCGGCCTCACCGCGAACTTGGCCGCGCGCGAGGCACTCTTGCCGGTGCTGATGTTCCCGGTCATCGTGCCGGTCATGCTCGGCGCGGTGCGCGCCACCGAAGCGCTGGTGGGCGGCGCGACCGTGCTCGCCACCGGTGCCGACGCCGCCTCGAACATGGCCGCGAGCGCCGCGTCCGGGGCTGCATCCGGGGCCGCGTCAGGGGCCGCGTCCGCGGCCACTTCGGCGGCAACGCTGGCAGCGGGCAACGCCGCCCTGGCGGGCGACTGGCTGCAACTGCTGGCTGGGTTCGGGCTAGTGTACTTCGTAGTCTGCACGTCCATCTTCCACTTCGTGGTGGACGAGTGAGCATCCGAAGGTCAACGTCGGAACAATACGACGGCGGGCCCACGCCGTAGACTGTTCCGGTGCGGGGCGTCAACGCCCCCTAGGAGAGTCGTCATGAACGAACCCATCGCCGTCGCGAAGCGGCCTACGTGGCTGACAGTATTCGGCGTCGTATGCCTCGTCCTCTTCGGCGTCGGCGCCTATCTTGCGCTCGTGGTCAGCCCGCCCGACGTCAACCAAGGCGAACTGATCCGCATCATGTACGCCCATGTCCCGGTCGCTTGGATCGGCTTCGTGGCCGTCGCGGCGTCGGCCGTCTTCGGGATGCTCTACCTGTGGCGCGGCCGGCCGCTCGACGACGTGCGCGCGGTCGCCAACGCCGAAGCCGCCATCTTCTTCGCCACCCTCACCATCATCGGCGGCATGACCTACTCGAAGCCGACGCTGAACACGTTCTGGACCTGGGACGCGAAGCTCACCCTCACGGCGCTGATGGTGGCCCTGTTGGTGGGGTACTTCATCGTGCGGGGCCTGATCGAGGAGCCGCAGCGCCGCGGGCGCGTCAGCGCCGTGATCATGATCATCGTGCTGGCCAGCCTGCCGTTCAACTACCTGGCGGCCGAGTGGTTCCGCACGCTGCACCCCGCCAAGAGCGTGAACCTCGACGGCACGGGCGTCAGCATGGACCCCACCATGCTCCGGGTGCTCCTGTTCAACGTCGTCGTGGCCGGCCTGATCTACCTCTACTTCGTGGCCGAGCGCGTGCGCATCGGACGCGTCGGCGTTGCGGCCGCCACCGAGCGCGAACCCGCCCTGCTCCCGAGGGAAGTCGTCCGTGTGGGCTAACCTTTCGCACACCCAATGGATCGCGCTGGCATGGGGTCAGTTGATCCTCGCCTACGTCGGCTACCTCGTCTACCTCGGCTGGCGCGCACGCCGGGCGCGCGAAGGCGAGGACCGGCGATGAAGCGAATCGTGTACGCCGTGCTCGGCGTGGCCGTGTTGGCCGTGGCGGGGTTCATGATCTCGCGCGCGTTGACCAGCTCACTGGTCTACTTCATCCTCCCCAGCGAGTACGCCCGCGACGTGAGCTCGTTCGAGGGGCGTCGCATCCGCCTCGGCGGTTTGGTCAGTCCGGGCAGCGTCGCGTTCGACGACGCCCAGCTGCACCTCACCTTCCTGGTCACCGACGGCCTGGCCGAGTACCTCGTGACCTACGACGGCGCTCCACCCGACCTGTTCCAGGAGAACGGCGGCGTCGTGATCGAAGGACGCTTCCACGACGACGTCTTCGTCGGCGACAACCTCTTGGTGAAGCACAGCGAGAACTACCACCCGCCTGCCGAAGGCGAGCCGATCGACGTCGACGCCCTCAAGGAGTCGCTGCGATGACGCTCGGCGCCTGACTCGGAGTCGTGATGATCGAACTCGAACTCGGCCCCCTGGGCACCGCCGGCGTCTTCCTCGCCTTCGGGCTCGCGCTCTATGGCGCGATCGCCGGCTTCATCGGCGCGCAACGGCGCGACGCTCGGCTCCAGACCTCGGCGCGGTTGGCGGCCGCGGCCGGGTTCCTCGTCGCCACCACCGCGGTGGTGGTGATGCAGGCCGCCCTCCTCACGGACGACTTCAGCGTCTCGTACGTCGCGAGCCACTCGCGCATCGCCTCGCCGGTGTGGGTCAAGGTCGTCACCATGTGGGCGGCGCTGGAAGGCTCCATCCTGCTGTGGGCCTGGCTGCTGTCGGGCTATACCGCGCTGCTCGCGGTCACCGCGCCACTGAGCGCGCTTCGGCCGTGGGCCCTGGCGATCATGCAGAGCGTGCAGGTGTTCTTCTTCGGCGTGGTGGCCTTCCTCGCCAACCCGTTCGAAGTGCTGCCGTTCCCGCCTCCCGACGGCCCCGGACCGAACGAACTCCTGCAGAACCACTGGATGATGGCCGTCCACCCCGTGCTCATGTACCTCGGCTTCGTCGGCCTGACGGTGCCGTTCGCGTACGCCATGGCCGCGCTACTCACGCGCCGCCCCGGCACCGAGTGGATGACGCAGACGCGCCGCTGGACCCTCACGGGTTGGGGTTTCCTGGGCGCCGCCATCATCGCGGGCGGCTGGTGGAGCTACGAGGTGCTCGGTTGGGGCGGCTACTGGGCATGGGACCCGGTCGAGAACGTCAGCCTGTTGCCGTGGCTCACCGCCACCGCCTTCATCCACAGCGTGCAGGTGCAGGAGCGCCGCCGCATGTTGAAGGCCTGGAACGTCTCCCTGATCATCGGCACCTTCGCGCTGTCCATCCTTGGCACGTTCCTGACGCGCTCCGGGGTGGTCTCCTCGGTACACGCCTTCGGGAACGGCCCGGTGGGGCCGGCCTTCCTGGGGTTCTTCCTGCTGGTGACGCTGGTGTCGTTCGGGCTCTTGGCGCTTCGCTGGGACGACCTACGCGACCGGGCCGAGCTCGACTCGGTCGTCAGTCGCGAGGGCGGCTTCCTGGGCGTGAACATCGTCTTCATCGCCTTGACGTTCGCGGTGCTGCTCGGCACCCTGTTCCCGCTGGTGGTCGAGGCGATCACCGGGGACAAGGTCACCGTCGGCGCGCCGTTCTTCGACCAGGTCAGCCTGCCGTTCTGGATGGCCGTGCTGTTGCTGATGGGCATCGGCCCGCTGCTGCCGTGGCGCCGGGCCGAACAACAGCGCCTGAAGCACAACCTGGCATGGCTGGCCGGCGGCTTCGTGTTGGCCGGAGGCGTGGCGCTGCTGCTGGGCATGCGCAAGGTCTACCCGCTGCTCACCGTGGCCCTCGCCGGCTACAACCTCACCAGCCTCGGGCTGCTGCTGAGCGGGGCGTTGGTTCCCCGTCTGCGGCTGTCGCAACTGCCGGCTACGCGGGTGCTGCGCAACTACGCCTTCGAGAACCGCAGGCGCGTAGGCAGCATGATCGTCCACTTCGGCGTGGTGGTGGTGGCGCTCGGCATCGCGTTCAGCGCCGGCTACCGCATCGACGAGCAGATCCGCATCGACTTCGGCTCCAGCGCGACGTTCGAGGGCTACACCCTGACGGCCGTCGATCGCTACGTCGAGCGCACCGAAGGGCGCGTCAGCGCGGGCGCCGTGGTCGAGGTCCGGCGCGGCGACACGTTGGTGACCACCATGCGACCGCGCATCAACGTCTTCGGCGACGGCCGGCCCGTTCCGACCCCGGCGGTGATGTACACGCCGTTGCACGACCTGTACCTCAACCTGAACTCCACCATCGGCCCGACCAGCACCTTCGTGGTGCTGCGCGCGGTGAAGAGCCCGCTGGTCACCTGGATCTGGGTCGGCGGCGTCATCATGGCGCTCGGCACCCTCTACGCCCTCGGTAGCGGCGCGCGCAGGCGCGTCCTCGCCACCAGCCCCGCCGTGGAAGGCGATGGAGCGGTGCGCGCGTGAACCGCCTGGTGGTCATCGTGCTGGTGGTGGCGTTGCTCGGCGGCTTGTTCGTGTTCGGGTTGCTGCGCGGGAGCCCCGACCGCGACATCCCGTCGGCCCTGATCGGCAAGAGCGCGCCCGACTTCACCCTGCCGCTCTATGAGCGTTACCAGCCCGACTACGGAGAAGCGCTGACGCTCGAGGCGTTGCGGGGCACGCCGCTGGTGGTGAACTTCTGGGCGTCGTGGTGCGGCCCCTGTTACGAGGAAGCGCCGGTGCTGCAAGCGTTCTGGGAGACGTACCGCGAACGCGGGGTGGTCTTCCTGGGCATCCAGACTCAGGACCGCGACAACTTCGACCAGGGACGGGCGTTCCTGTCGCAGTTCGGGCTGAGCTTCCCGAACGGCATGGACAACGACAGCCGTATCAGCGTCGACTGGGCGCTCTACGGCGTGCCGGAAACGTACTTCATCGACGAAGACGGCCGCGTGACGTACAAGCACGTCGGTCCGGTCAGCGCCGCGCTGATGGAAGAACGGCTCGAGGCCCTGCTTCGATGAGCGCATCTCGACCCACGTTGCCGACGACACCACCACGCGCCAAGCCTAAGCTGGTGACCGGACGCGCCACACCGTTGTCGCCGCCTCGCCGTGCCACGCCCGTGCTCGCTGCAGTGCTGGCGCTCGTCGCCTCGGCCTTCCTCGCGTTCACCTTCGCGCAGGACGTCGAGATCGAGTCGCGCGTGTTCGACATCGCGCGCAAGTTGCGCTGCCCCGTGTGCGTGTCCGAGAGCGTGGCGGACTCGAACGCCCAACTGGCGCAACAGATGCGCGCGCTCATCCAGCAGGAGCTGGAAGAGGGACGCAGTGAGGAACAGATCTACGCCTACTTCCAAGCGCGGTACGGCGACTGGATCATGCTCGAGCCGCCCAAACGCGGGATCCACCTGCTGGTCTGGCTCTTGCCGGTATTGGTGGCCGTAGCGGCGGTGGTGACGGTGGCGCTGCTGGCGCGCCGCTGGCTGGCGGCCGCGCGTACCCCCGTGCAAGCCGACCAAGACGACGTCGCGCGGGTACGGGCCCAACTGGGCCGTCCGGACGCAGACGCCTCCGGCGATGCCGCCGGGCCCACGCAAGACGCGGACGCCGCCGGGCCCACGGGAGACGCCTGATGCTCACCGCCATCCTGATCGGCGCGCTCGCGCTGATCGCGTTCGCGTACGTGGCGCTCCCGCTGCTGGCACCGAACCAGGCCGACCCGCTACCCGACGACCGTGATCCCGTGCTGGTCGACCTGCAGGAAGAGAAGGCGGCGCTGTTCCGCGCCATCCGCGAACTCGAGGCGCGCACCGACCTGGCGCCGGAGCGCCGCGAGCAGCTGCGCGCCCGCTACGAGGCGAAGGCCGCCAAGGTGCTGCGCTCCATCGACGACCGCGAGGCGGAGTTGGCAGGTCGCGCCCGCCCCCAGAGAACGGCAGCCAGGCGCGTACCGGTGGGGGTGGCGGCGGTGCTGGCGCTGATGCTCGTGACGGCCGCCGTGCTGCCGACCTTCGTCCTGCCGCGCGTCGGCGAGGACGCCACCATCACCACCACCGACATGGAACTCGCACAGCAGCTCCAGGCGCTGCAGAACGCCGCCCGCCAAGACCCGAACGCGACCAACCTGCTGGCGCTGGGTGACGCCTACCTGAGCCTGCAGCAGGTCGAGGACGCCGAGACCGCCTACCGGCAGGTGGTGGAGACCATCGAACCCGTGCCGGCGGGCGCCTACCAGCGCATGGCCATCCTGTCGCTGCAATCGGACCTGGCCCAGGCGCACGAGTGGTTGCGGTTGGCGCGTGCCGCCGACCCGTTCGATCCCGACACGCTCTACTTGCTCGGGGAGGTGGGGTTCGCTCGCGGTGACATCCCCGAAGCGCTCTCGGCCTACCGCGACTACGCTGCCGCCATCGGCCTCGACGGAGCCGCTGCCGCGGTGGACGGTTCCGGCGATGCCGCCGCGGTGGACGGTTCCGGCGATGCCGCCGCGGTGGACGGAACCGAAGGCTCCGTCGAGGTCACCGCCGTGGAGCAGGCGATCCGGCAACGCCTGGCGCTGCTAGAGGAACTCGCTCCCCTTGCAGCGGCCGTGGAAGAAGCGCCGACCCTCGAGAGCACGATGGACTTGGCCGGCGCCTACTGGCGTGCCGGTGAGCGCTCTCGCGCGGTTGAGCACTACTTCATCGTCCTCACCGAGTTCGATCCGGACCACGTCCTGGCGCTCGGCCGCACGGGCCAACTGCTGTACACCGCCGACCGACTGGACGACGCGATCGGCTTGCTCGAACGCGCCGCTGCCGCGGCCGGAGGGGTGGAGGGGCTCGAGCCCGGCGCTCGACTTTCCCTCGCGCACGCCTATCTTCGAAGCGAGACGTGGCAGCAGGCCGTCGACGCCTACCGCGCGTACCTGGCCGACCCCGGCACCGCCATCGAAGGAAACGCGAGCGCCGCCCCCGACCCGCTGACCGGCGTCGCCGAGGAACTGTTGGCGATCGCCGAGGCGCGCGCCGCAGGGCGCGACCCCGCCGGCGGCGAGTCGGCCATGGCGCTGCTGTTCGGACAGCAAGTGTTCGAGAGCGTCTGCGCCGAATGCCACGGCGCCGCCGGCGAGGGCGGCATCGGCCCGCGCCTCGCGGGCAGTGAGCGCGCCGCGAACCGACCGAACGTGCTCGACGCCGTGCGCTTCGGGCGTGGCGCCATGCCGGCGTTCCAAGCCGCGCTCGAGACGTCCGACCTCGAGGCCGTCGTCACGTACGTCACCGACGTGCTGGCGCCGGAGCAGTGAGGCG
Organism: Trueperaceae bacterium; assembly: GCA_046484635.1. Lineage (GTDB taxonomy): Bacteria > Deinococcota > Deinococci > Deinococcales > Trueperaceae > CAZACZ01. The sequence goes on along the minus strand of JAWOIL010000131.1, from coordinate 30,104 downwards.
CGCGTGGACGAGGCGAACCGGAGCGGCGACGCGCAGGTGGACGAGGCGAACCGGGGCGGAGTCGACGAGGGCAGGCGCCGGCTCGTCACATGGCTCTGGCGGCTGCCGGTGTTGGCGGCGATCGGCGGCGGCGGGTACGGCGCGTACGAAGCCGTCCGCGTTCACTTCCTGAAGCGCGCTGCCGGCGCCGCGCCGGAGTTCCAACCACGACCGGAGACGCCCGTGGCCCGCCTGGACGCGTTCACCGAGCCGTGGGCGGCCGTCGCGTTCGAACTGGCGGGCGACCCCGCCGTCCCGACGCCGAACGGCGCGAACGGGGCGGGCGCGGCAGCACAGCAGGTTCCGGGCGTCCCCGCCGTGGCCGTGCGCTTGCCGGGTCCGATCGTCGGCGGCCTCGACGTCGACAGCGGCGTCGGCGCCGCGACCATGCATCTCGCGGCGTTCAGCCGGATCTGCACGCACCAGCAATGCATCGTCTCGCTCAACCGCGACCTGGAGGCGATCGCCTTCGGCTTCAACCACACCGTCGACCACCCGGCGCTGACGTGCCCCTGCCACTTGAGCGTGTTCGACCCGCTGCGGGCCGGCGAAGCCGTCAGCGGACCGGCCGTCGACCCGCTGCCCCGCGTGCGCCTGGAGCTGCAGGGCACTGCGGTGGTCGCGACCGGCATCGAGACGGGGTGAACCCTCGGACGGGGACGGCCCGACGTATCATCGGAGGACATCCCGTCGCGCGCCCGGCAGCATCGACCACCCCCGGGCCAGAAGCGCGGACGCGCCGCGCTCGCACGAAGCCACGAGCGCCCCTGCATGGGGCAGCCGCAGGAGGCAAACCATGAACCCTTTGAAGCGCCTGAACGACTTCGGCCAGTCGGTCTACCTCGACGAGATCCGTCGCTCCTGGCTACACGACGGCACCCTTACCACCTTGATCGAACGCGACGGGCTGCGCGGCGTCACCTCGAACCCAGCGATCTTCCAGAAGGCAATCGCCGAGAGCCGCGACTACGACGACGCCATCGCCGAGCACGCAAAGCGCGGCGACGACGCCATGGCCACCTACGAGGACCTGGTGGTGGCGGACATCCAAGCCGCTGCCGATCACTTCCGAGAGGTGTACGACGCGTCGGACGGGCGTTTCGGGTACGTGTCGCTCGAGGTGTCGCCCGAGCTCGCGCACGATACCGAGGGCACGGTGGCGGAGGCGCGCCACCTGTGGCAGCGTCTCGACCGCCCGAACGTGTTCATCAAGGTCCCTGGCACCGAGGAAGGGACCCCCGCCATCGAGCGCTTGATCCGTGAAGGCATCAACGTGAACGTCACGCTGCTGTTCGGCTTAGACCGCTACCGGGAAGTGGCCGAGGCGTACTTGGCGGGCCTCGAAGCGCGCGTCGCCGCCGGCGCGCCGGTGGCGCGCGTGGCGTCGGTGGCGAGCTTCTTCCTGAGCCGCATCGACGTGATGATCGACCCTGTACTGGACGCCGAGGCGAACCTCGGCGGGGACCGCGAAGGCGAAGTGCGCTCCTTGCGCGGCCAGGCCGCCGTGGCCAGCGCGAAGCTCGCGTACGTCATCTTCCAAGACCTGTTCGGTGACGGCGCCGAGCGGTTCGCGAAGCTCGCGGCGGCTGGCGCCCGCCCGCAGCGGCTGCTGTGGGCATCCACCAGCACCAAAGACCCCAGCTACCCGGACACCAAGTACGTCGAGCCGCTCATCGGCCCCGATACGGTGAACACCATGCCGATGGACACCCTCGACGCCTACCGCGACCACGGCGAGCCGGCGGCCCGCATCGAGCAGGACGTCGACGAAGCCCGCGAGCTGCACGGGCGCCTGGCGGCCGTGGGCATCGACCTCGACGCCGTCACGGCCGAGCTCGAGACGGAGGGCGTGGCGAAGTTCATCAAGCCGTTCCGTAGCCTCCTCGGCACCCTCGAAGAAGCGCTCCGGCGGGCACCGGCCCGAGGCTGAGCGGGGCTCGCGGCGCGGAGTGCTCGCCGCGGCATCCCTGCCGCGAATCGAGCCGCTGCCACATCACCATGCAGGCCACTGGCGGCGCGAGTTCAACCGCCGCGCTGCTCGCGGCGTAGCGTCGCGCGAAGCAACAGCGCGTACCCCACCACGCCGACGACGGCGAAGGCGAACCACTGGATGGCGTAGCCGAGATGCGGGCCCTCGTCGAGGGCGTGCTCGGGCACCGGCACGGGCAGCCCCGACGGATGCGGCGGGGTCGAGGACCGCAGGGTGATCCATGCCGGAACGAGCGGGTACGGCATCTGCGGCTGCAAGCGGGTGACGTCGGCGTAGAACGACTGGGTCAGCTTCCCATCGGGTGGGTCACGTGGCGCCAACACGGCCCAGGCGTCCGTGGGCGGCCGTTGCGGCGCGCGAAGCTCGCCCGTCACCGTCACCGTCCCGCTGGGGGGCGGCGCGTCTGACACCGGCACGCTGTCGTGGTCGTACGGCACCCAGCCGCGTTCCACCAACACGGCGGACCCCGACCATTCGCCGGCTTCGGCGATCGCCAGCGGCGTCAGCAGGTGGAAGCCGGGTTGTCCGTTGGCGCTGCGGCCCCGCAGCAGCACTTCGTGCTCGGGATCGAACGTGCCCGTCACGACGACGTTGCGGTACTCGGGGAACGGGGCGGCTTCACCCGCCTCGTCGCCCGGCGTGTCGCTCGCCACCGCTTCGTCCAACGCTTCGTCCAGCGCTTGGTCCAGCGCCATCGGCGCCTCGGCCGCCCGCGCCTCGATGATGGTGATGCGCTCGCGCACCGACGCCAGGCGTCGCAACTGCCAGAACCCGAAGTTCACGAACGCCACCACCAGTACTAGGGCCAGTAGGTGACCGAAGGTCCAGCGGGGGCGAAGCAGCACGCGGCCGCGGGCATCGGGCGCCCCCGACGTTCCGGCGGACGCTCCCTGCGGGCCGTCGGGTTCCATCAGAACAGGATGCGATCCAGCGCCATCGTCAGGAACAGGAGCGCGAGGTAACTCATCGAGTACTTGTACAGCGGCAGCGCCGTGACGCGGTCGATCGGCGTGCCGGCGCGCGCCAGTTGGAACAGGCGGGCCACGCGCAACGCCAGCACGACGTTCAGCGCCAGCACAGCCAGGAAGTACACCGGGCTGAAGGCGTGCAGGAAGAACGGCAGCACCGTGAGCACGATGGTGAGACCGGTGTACATCACCATCTGCATGACGGTGGCGCGCTCCCCGATCACGGCCGGCGCCATCGGCACGCCGACCTTGGCGTACTCGTCTTTGATCATCAACGCCAACGCCCAGAAGTGCACCGGCGTCCATACGAACACCACGGCGAACAGCACCCACGCCAGCAGGCTCAGGTTGCCCGTTACCGCCGCCCAGCCGACCAGCGGTGGGATGGCGCCGGCAGCGCCGCCGATGACGATGTTCTGCCATGTCGTGCGCTTGAGCCACATGGTGTAGATCAGCACGTAGAACGCGATCCCCGCCCACGACAACAGCGCTGCCAGCATGTTGGTGGTGAGCGCGATGATCACGAACGACGCGATCGTCAGCGCCACACCGAACAGCAGCGCGTTCTTCGTCGACACCTTGTGGGTGACGGTGGGGCGAGTGGCGGTGCGCCGCATGCGGACGTCGATGTCCGAGTCGTACACCATGTTGAACACGCCGGCCGCGCCGGCCGACATGTACCCACCGAACGCCACGCCGAGCAAGGCGACCCAACCCGGGAACCCGCCCTGCGCGATGAACATCGCGCCGATGGTGGTGAGCAGCAAGAGGCTGATGACCTTCGGTTTGGTCAGCGTGACGTAGTCGCGCCAGGTGGCGCGCGACGCTTGCGCGTCGCTGGCGGCGGCGGTGGAGGTGGCGGAAAGTGCGTCGGTCACGTCAGGCGTTCTCCCAGGCTGCGCCGCGAGCGGCGGCTTCGGCCACCGCGACAGGGTGACCACCCAACAACGATACGGCAAGCGAGGACAGCAGCGCGAAAGCCGCCACTGCCACGGCGAGATGCAGGACTTGCAGTGCGATCGGCGCCAGGAACGCGAGGTTCGCCGTGCCGATGATCACCTGCACGATGTACACACCTAGCAGCACCTGCGCCAGACGGCGGGCGCTCGGCACGGGCTTCAGGTACCAGCTCAACCCCAGCCCGACGAAGAGGTACGTGCCCACCGCGATGGCGATGAGCGGGTGAAGGATGCGCAAGCGGATCAGGAGGTGCGAGTTGGGGTCGAAGTCGGCGCGCAGCCCCTGCGCCAGCGACTCGGACGGGAAGATGGTGTTCCCCATCGCGGCGATGCCGCCGGTGAACATCAACACCAGCATGGCGACGATGCCGACGCCGAGCACGACGGTGAGTGACGTCTGGCGGCCGAGCCGCAACGGGTAGTCGGGCGCGCCCGACCTCCGCGCGTACACCACGGTGGCGGAGAGCGCCCCCACCAAGAGCAGCGAGTTGACCAGGTGCGACGCCACCCACACGCCCCGCGCGACGCTGGTGTCGTCGCCAGTGAGGCCGAGCAACACGGTGGCGGCTCCGATGAGCGCCTCGATCACGAGGAAGCCGAAGGACACCGAAGCGAAGACGGCCAGCCCCGGCCGCTCGCGCCGCGCAGCCAAGCCGCGCCGCAACAGCCAGACGCCCAGCACCAAGACGACCAACGACATGAGTCGGTGCGTGAACTCGATGCCGGTCTCGAGCGTCGGTGCCAACGGGATCACCTGACCATTGCAGGTGGGCCAGTGGCTGCCGCAACCGGCACCCGAGCCGGTGGCGCGCACCACGGCGCCCTGCAGGATCACCACCACGTTCGCGACCAACGCCGTCCAAGCCAGGACGGACGTGGACGGCCGCGCCGCCGGCCGGTTGGGTTGCGCCGTACCGGATGGGTTCGCCACGCTCTCGTGCTCGCTTCTCCGGCCGCGGACTCGTACGTACCGTACGGCGGCACACGCATCGCGTGCCGCGGTTGCGGTTCCGTCGTGGTGTCGGCGGCCTGCCCGCGGCCTTGCGCTGCGCGGCCATCGGGAGCGCCCCAATGCTACCAGAGCGGCTTGCCCGAAGCGTGCGCAGAAGCACGGTTCACGCCCCATGACCGCAGCGAAACGACGTGCCAGACGTATTGCACACGGCTCTCTCACACTGCACGGCCATGATGATGCGCGATGCGAGCCGAACGGCCCGTCGCCGCGCCGAGACACGCCCGAACCGGGCGAAAGCACGACCACGGCGGATGGTAGACTCGCCGCACCCATTCGGTCGTCGGAGGAATTACGTTGATCAGGACCAGGCACATGAGCACGATTCTGCTGAGAAGCGCAATGGCCGCCATCCTTCTGTTGGGCTCGGGCCTGGTGCACGCTCAGGATGAAGCGCAGGAGCCACTGGACGCGGCCGCGTTGATCGCGGACGGGGCGTTCTACCTCGAACGAGGCGATTGCGCGCTGGCGCAGTTCTTCTACCAGGAGGCGTTGCGGAGCGAGCCCGAGAACGCAGACGCGCTCGTGGGCAAGGGCCGCGCCCTGGCATGCCAAGGCGCGTACGGCACCGCCATCGAGGCGTACCAGGCGGCGCTCGAAGCCGACCCGAACCACCTCGAGGCCCACGTCCACTTGGCCATCACCTACCAGAACCAGTACCAGTCGGACCCCGGCACCTACGCCGGCCGGCTGGCCGACGCGCTCGACACCATCCAGCGCGCCGAGCGCATCGCGTCGGACGACGCCCGCGTGCAGAACACCAAGGGCATCGTGCTCTACCAACTCGGCGACCTGCAACAAGCGCGCACCACCATGGAGCTCGCCGCCACGCTGTCGTCGGGTGCCGACTCCGGACTCTCGAACCAGGAACGCAGCACCGTGCAGGTGAACCTCGGGCGCGTCTACCGCGACCTCGAGGAACTGGAACTGGCGCAGCAGTCGTTCCGGCGCGCGGTGGTGCTCGACCCGGCCAGCCCCACGGCCCACAACAACCTCGGTAACGTGGCGTTCCGCCTGGGCGATTGCGCTACCGCCGAGTACGAGTTGTCGCAGGCGGTGAACCTCGACCCGACTTCGCTGTCGGCGGCGTCCCAACTCGGCATCACGCTGTTCGAGTGCGGCAACGTGGCAGACGCGCAGACGCGACTCGAGGCCGCGGTGCAGATGGACGGTGCCGTGTTCGTGCCGCCGCTGTTCACCTACCTCGCCCGCGCCTACCTCGAGGCAGGGCGCGTCGACGACGCGGTTCGCCGCGCGCAGCAAGGTGCGCTCCTTCCGCCGGAAAGCGCCGAGGCGTACTACTGGCTCGGACGCGCCTACCAGGCGCGGGGTGGCGCCAACGACGCCGCGAACGCGCGCCAGGCGTACGAGCGCGCGCTCGAGATCGACCCGAACTACGGCGATGCGCAAGAAGCCCTGGGCGGCCTCTGAGCAGCACGCTCGGGCGCCGAAGCGCCGCCACCCCGTCCACTCCCCTCCTTGGCCGAATTCCTGGCGGCGTCGCGATCCGTTCGCGACGCCGCTTCGGTTCGCAAGGGAAGTCGCGACGCCGCTTCGGTTCGCCACGGAAGCGGGCCCAGGCGCGCGCCCGCGCTTTACCTGCGCGTGCCGAGCCTGTATACTCGGTAGGTTTGCCTGGCGGCAGCGGGATGTCCGCTCGGGTGAACGTCCCGGAAACGGTTCGCGGGCGCTCCCGTCTGCCACCCCCACAGGTGGCGCGCAGACCGGGCACCGACTCCCACCTCAACATCCCGCCCCGGAGGAACAACGTGTCGTACCTCGGAATGAAACAACTGCTCGAAGCCGGCGTGCACTTCGGCCACGAGACGAAGCGCTGCAACCCCAAGATGAAGCGCTACATCTTCGCCGAACGCAACGGAATCTTCATCATCGACCTGCAGAAGACGCTGGTCGAGAGCGAGAAGGCGTTCAACTTCCTGCGCGACGTCGCCGGCCGCGGCGGCACGATTCTGTTCGTGGGCGCCAAGAAGCAGGCCCAGGAGATCCTGGCGGCCGAAGCGAAGCGTTGCGGCATGCCGTACATCAACGAGCGTTGGCTCGGCGGCCTGATGACGAACTTCAAGACCATGCGCACCCGGGTCGAGCGCCTGCGTGAGCTCGAGGCGATGTTCGAGGACGAGTCGATCTTGCGCTACAGCAAGAAGGAGCAAATCGACCTCGGCAAGGAGCTGCAGCGCCTGCAGCGGTACCTCGGCGGCATCCGCGACCTGAACCGGTTGCCGGACGCGCTCTTCGTGATCGACCCCACCAAGGAAGCGATCGCCGTCCGCGAGGCGAACAAGCTCGGCATCCCGGTGGTGGCGCTCGCCGACACCGACTCGGATCCGGACGTGCTCGACTTCATCGTCCCGGGCAACGACGACGCCATCCGCTCGATCCAGTTGGTGACCGCACGCTTGGCCGACGTGATCGTCGAGATGCGCGGCGGCGCCGATGAAGTCGTCGAGAAGCCCGCGGTCGAGTCCGCCCGCGAGACGCTGCCGACGCCGATGTCGGCTCCCGAGCGCGCCATCAAGGAGGCGGCGGAAGCCGCCACCGAGGGTGAGGACGACGGAGCCGCGAAGCCGGCCGCGAGCGCGGGTGCAGCGGCAAGCGCGCCCGAAGAAGCGGCGAAGGCCGAAGTCGCCGCGAGCGACGGTGACGCCCCTGCCGAAGCCGCCAGCGCGGACGACACCAGCGCGAGCGAAGCCAGCGCGAGCGAAGCCAGCGCGAGCGAAGCCAGCGCGAGCGAAGCCAGCGACGAGTCGGCGAGCACGGACGAGACGCCCGCCGAAGCCGCGTCGGACACCGACGCGCCGGACGCCGAAGGCGACGAAGCGCGCGCCTGACGAAGAACGCGCGAACGCGAGCAGCACGAACCACCCGGCTCGACCGCGAACCAGCGCGAGAGCCGCGAGACTACGCCACCGCCCCAGGGCGTACCGGAGGAACGAAGCACCATGGCTGTGAACACCGAACTGATCAAGAAGCTGCGCGCCATGACGGGCGCCGGCATGATGGACGTCAAGAAGGCCCTGGAGGACGCGAGCGACGACCTCGACGCCGCTGCCCAGCTGCTGCGCGAGCGCGGCATCGCGAAGGCCGACAAGAAGGCCGACCGCGCCGCGTCGGAGGGCCTCGTCGGAAGCTACATCCACCACAACGGCAAGATCGCCGTGCTGGTGGAAGTGAACTGCGAGACCGACTTCGTCGCGCTCAACCAGACGTTCCAGGACCTCGCGCGCAACCTCGCCATGCACGTCGCCATGGCGGCGCCCAAGTACGTGCGCCGTGAGGACGTGCCGGCCGACGTGGTGGAAGAAGAGAAGTCCGCCCTGCTCAAGCAGGTGCAGGAAGAGGGCAAGCCCGCCAACGTCGCGGAGAAGATCGTCGAGGGTCGCCTGAACAAGTTCCTGGCCGAGATGACGTTGCTCGAGCAGCCGTATATCAAGGACGACAAGAAGACCATCGACGACCTGGTGAAAGAAGCCATCGCCACCCTCGGCGAGAACATCCAGATCGGGCGCTTCGCCCGTATCGCCATCGGGGAGTAACGAGATGCGGCGCGTCCTGCTGAAGCTATCGGGTGAGTTCCTGGCCGGCCCGTCGGGCTTCGGCGTATCCCCGGACGCCACCGCTTCGTTGGCAGAACAGATCGCCGCGGCCCACCGCCGCGGCGTTCAACTTGCAGCCGTGGTCGGTGGCGGCAACTTCTGGCGCGGCGCCCAGCACGGCTCCCACATGGACCCCGCCACGGCCGACTACGTCGGCATGCTCGGCACCGTGATGAACGCCATCGCGTTGCAGGACGCGCTCGAAGCCAAGGACGTCGACACGCGCGTGCAGACGGCCATCACCATCCAGGAGATCGCGGAGCCGTACATCCGCCGTCGCGCGCTGCGCCACCTCGAGAAGGGGCGCGTGGTGATCTTCGGCGGCGGCACCGGCAACCCGTTCTTCACCACCGACACGGCCGCCGCGCTCCGTGCCCTGGAGATCGACGCCGACATGGTGCTGATGGCGAAGAACAAGGTCGACGGCGTCTACGACGACGACCCCAACCGCAACCCGGCCGCGCGCCGCTTCCGGACGTTGTCGTACCTCGACGTGCTGAACCAGGGCCTCTCCGTGATGGACGCCACCGCCGTCAGCCTCTGCATGCAACGCGACCTGCCCGTCACCGTGTTCGACATCTTCACGGAAGGCAACCTCGAGCGCCTGCTCGCGGGCGAAGCCGTGGGCACCCGCATCGGCGCCGACGTGGAGACGCGATACGCCGATTGAGGCTCGCGCGGTACACTGGACCGCGGTCGATTCCGGCCCTGGAGGTATGGGCATGAAAACGGTCCTGAGCGAACTGCGGGAGCGGATGCAGAAATCGCTCGACGCATTCGAGACGAACGTGGCGACGGTGCGCACCGGTCGTGCCAACCCCGGCATCCTGAACCGCGTGCACGTGGACTACTACGGCGCGTCCACGCCGTTGCCCCAACTCGCCAACGTGTCGAGTCCGGACCCGCGCACGCTGGTGATCGCGCCGTTCGACAAGAGCATCTCCAAGGCGGTCGAGAAGGCCATCCTCGAGTCCGACCTCGGCTTCAACCCGAACAACCAGGGCGACAGCATCTTCATCACCGTCCCGCCGCTGAACGACGAGCGCAGGCGCGACCTCGTGAAGACCGTGCACAACATGGCGGAGGAAGCCAAGGTGGCGGTGCGCAACATCCGCCGCGACGGCAACGACGAGTTGAAGATGATGAAGAGCGAAGGCGACATCAGCGAGGACGACCTGCGCCGCGGCGAGGGCGAGGTCCAGAAGATCACCGACGAGTTCATCCAGAAGATCGACGAACGCGTCAAGACGAAAGAGTCCGACATCCTGGCCGTGTGAGCCGACCGCCGCCCGAACCAGCTTCCGGCGCGCACGCGCGCGACCGCGGCGCGCCGAACGAAGACGCACGGCGAGGCAGCGGCACGCCGAGCGACGCAGCACGTCGTGGCAGCGACGCGCCGTCCGGCTGGCGCCGGCACCGCACGCGGGTGCTATCGGCGTTCGCGCTCTTCGCCGCGGCCTTGCTGGTGTTGTGGGTGGGCCTACCGCTGTTGGCGCCCGCATACCTCGTGCTGACGCTGGTGGCGCTGCAGGAGTACGCCACCCTGATGAACCTGCGCGGCATCCCCATCCGCAAGCGCAGCCTGTGGGTCGCTGCGGTGTTGACGTTGCCCGCGTCCCTGCCGGTCACCTACCCCGGGATGGAGCCGCTGATCGCGGGCGTGAGCTGGCGCGAGGCGCTGATCGCCCTGTTCGCTCTCTACCTGGTGGGGCTCGAACTGGCGAACCCGAACCGCAACTCGCTGCAAGCGGTGGTGTTCACGCTCTTCGGCTACCTGTACATTCCGTGGCTCTTCGGCTACATCGTCACGTTGCGCTATACGCCCGACGGTGTTCTGGGGTTGTGGTACCTGACGTTGCCGACGCTCGCCGTGGTAGCCACCGACGTAGGCGCCTACGTGTTCGGTTCGATCTTCGGCCGCAGGCGCTTGGCGCCTGCCATCAGCCCGAACAAGACCGTCGAGGGCTCGCTCGGTGGCCTTGCCTTGGCCGTCGTGGTAGTGGCCATCGCCACGTTCCTGCTCGAGCGCTACACGCGCCTTCACGTCGACGTCTACGACGCGCTGCTGTTCAGCCTGTTGGTGTCGAGCGCGGCGCAGCTCGGCGACCTGTTCGAGTCGCTGCTGAAGCGCTGGGCGGGGGTGAAGGACGCAGGCGTGTTCGTTCCGGGCCACGGCGGGGTACTCGACCGCATCGACAGCGCGTTGGTGGCGTTCCCCGCGACCTACTTCTTCGTCACGCTGGTGATCCTGCGCTGAGGGCTCGTTCGGGTCGCCAGCCCGATGCCCGCCAGGATGGCCACGATGCCGACGGCGTGGTACGGGCGCACCGCCTCACCCAACAACGCCACCGAAAGAACGCTTCCGAACACCGGCATCAGATGGATGAACAGGCCGGCGCGCTCCGGCCCGACCAACTCCACGCCGCGGTTGAAGAACAGGAACGACAGGACCGACGGGAAGATGCCCACGTACGCGAACGACGCCAGCGCCGCGAGCCCGAAATGCACCGGCGGCCCCGTCAGCCACTCGACGGCGAAGGCGGGCGCGAGCATCAGCATGCCCAGCACGAACGTCACCCACAGGAACACGAAGGGGTCGAGCGCCGGTCGACGCCGCAACAGCACCGAGTACGCCGCGTAGCTCAGTACCGCGATCAGCACCAATCCGTCACCAGGCGCGAGGCGCAGACCGGCGAGAACCGTCAGGTCGCCACGCACCAACACCCATACGGCTCCCGTCAGCGAAAGCGCGATGCCGACGGTCTGCACCGGTCGTAGTCTGGCGCCGTCCAGCGCCATGGCGAGCAGCACGATCGCCACCGGCATGAGGGACTGTAGGAGCACGGCGTTGACGGCGGTGGTGCTATGCAACCCGAGGTAGATGAGGGTGTTGAACACGGTGATGCCGAGGAACGACAACGCCACGATCAGGCCGGCGTGCGCGCGTACCACGGGCATCGCGGCCCGCAAGCGCGGCAGCGCCACCGGCGACACCACCAGCGACGCCAGCGCCCAGCGCCAGAACGCGAGTGTCACGGGCGGCACCACGTCGCGAACCGCGCGCCCGAGCACGAAGTTCCCGGCCCAGAAGGCGACCGCAAGCGTCAGCAGCAGGTAGGGACGATCGAACAGCCGTCGCGGCCGCGCTGGGAGGGGCTCGCGGGCGTCGGCCACGCGGGCATTCTACGTGGCTGCGTACCCGTGGTGCCGCGTGCGCTACAGTGAACGTCGCTGCGCCGCCGGCGACGGCGCTCGCATCACCGTTCGCCCGCCGCTACGCCGTCGTAAGGAGACAGGAACACCGTGGACGTCAGAACAGGAGACCGCATCCCCGCCCCTGGCGAGGAGAGGGCGGTTGCCCCGAACTTCATCACCGACATCGTCGAGCGCGACCTGCGCGAGGGCCGCGTCACGCGCGTCGTGACGCGCTTTCCACCGGAGCCGAACGGTTACCTGCACATCGGTCACGCCAAGGCCATCTGCCTCGACTTCGGCGTGGCGCAAGACTACGGCGGCATCACCTTCCTGCGTTTCGACGACACCAACCCCGTGGCGGAAGACCCGGAGTTCGTGGCCGCCATCGAGCACGACGTGCAGTGGTTGGGCTTCCAATGGCACGAGGTGCGCCACGCCTCGGACTACTTCGACGCCCTTTACGGGTTCGCCGTGCGCCTCATCGAGCGCGGGCTGGCGTACGTCGACAGCCTCACCGAAGAGGAGATCCGCGCGTACCGCGGCACCGTGACCGAGCCGGGCCGACCGAGCCCGCATCGTGAGCGCAGCGTGGCCGAGAACCTCGAGCTCTTCGAACGCATGCGCGACGGCCAGTTCGGCCCCGGCAGCCATGTGCTCCGCGCCAAGATCGACTTGGCGGCGGCGAACATGAAGATGCGAGACCCGATCCTCTACCGCATCGTCGACGCGCCGCATCACCGCACCGGCACGTCGTGGCCGATCTACCCCTTGTACGACTTCGCCCACCCGCTGTCCGACGCCATCGAAGGCGTGACGCACAGCCTATGCACGCTCGAGTTCGAGAACAACCGCGAGATCTACGACTGGCTCGTCGACCACCTGATCGACGGCGTCAAGCCACGCCAGTACGAGTTCGCGCGCTTGGCGCCCGACTACACGGTGATGAGCAAACGCAAGCTGCTGAAACTGGTGCACGGCGGACACGTGACCGGTTGGGACGACCCCCGCATGCCCACCTTGTCGGCGTTCCGTAGGCGCGGGGTGACGCCCGAGGCGATCCGCGACTTCACGAACCGCGTGGGCGTGGCGAGGGCCAACAGCCGCACGGACTTAGCACTCCTGGATCACAGCATCCGCGACGACCTCAACACTCGCGCCCCACGCGTCATGGCCGTGCTCGAGCCGCTCGAGATCGAGCTCGACGGCGTGGCCGAGGAAGGCGTCGAATGGATCGACGCCCCCTACTGGCCCCACGACGTGCCCAACGAGGGTTCGCGCCGCGTGCCGCTCACCAGACGCATCGTCGTCGAGCGCGCCGACTTCGAAGAGATCCCGCCGCCGGGCTTCAAGCGTCTGGCGCCCGGCCGCTCCGTACGCTTGAGGCACGGGCCCGTCGTTCGCTGCGACGAGGTCGTGAAGGATGACCGCGGCGTGGTGACCAAGCTGCGTTGTTACGTGCACCCCGACAGCGTGGGCGCCAACCCGGAAGGCGCGAAGGTGTGGGCGACCCTGCATTGGGTCTCCGCCGAGCACGGCCTGCCGATGGAAGCGCGGCTGTTCGACCGCCTGTTCGTGGTCCCGAACCCGGACGCCGGTGGCGACGACTTCCTGCGCCACCTCAATCCCGACGCGCTGCGCGTCATGCACGGCGTGGTGGAACCGAGCGTGGCCGGCGACGATCCCGACACGCGCTACCAGTTCGAGCGCCTCGGGTACTTCTGGCGCGACCCGGTGGACGGCCGCGGAAAGAGGCTGGTGTTCGACCGGATCGTGCCGCTCAAGGACACCTGGGGCCGGAAGGCGGACGTGAAGCGCCGTGTGCCGGCCGGTGCGGCGAATCAGAGCACGCGGAAGACCCGGGGCGCTGCCGAGGAGGCGTCGAGCGCTGCAAGCACGCCGCCAAGCGACGCCGCTGCCCGAGCGCGCTCCGAGGAGTTCGCGCGGCTCGGCGTCGCGACCGACGACGCGGCGCAACTAGCGACGCGTCCCGAGTTGGCGGCGTACTATCACGCGACCGTCGCGGAGGGCGCCGAACCTCGAACCGTAGCCACCTGGATCGTCAACGAGGTCGCGCGCGACCTGCGCGGAGCGGACGACGAAGCCGGGCAGGAGCCGCGCTTGACGCCGGCTTCGCTCGCGTCGCTCTTGAGGCTGCTCGACGACGACGTGATCACGGCGCGGGTCGCCAAAGAGCTGTTGGCGGAACTGGTCGAACAGGGTGGTGACCCGGCCGAGATGGTGCGCCGACGCGGGCTCGAGCAGCTCGGCGACGAAGGCGCCGTGCGCGGCATCGTCGACGAGGTCCTCGCGTCCCACCCCGACGAGTTGGGTGCCTACCGCGGTGGGAAGTCCGGCTTGCGCGGTTTCTTCGTCGGGCAGGTCATGCGCAGGACGCAAGGCAGGGCCGAGCCTCGGCTCGTACAGCGGCTGGTGGGCGAGGCGCTCGACCGCGACTGACGCTACGGTCGCGAGGCCACCCCCACCGGAACCCACGGGCGACACCCCACCGTCGTCCTGGCGTGGCATGCTAGGTAAGAACGAACGAATCGCTTGGCTTGCGTGTGACCGAGACCCACGGTACGCGCACGATTCGTGGAAAGGTCCGTTGCATGGCGGATGGAACCCTCGCACGCGGCTACGCCGACCTCAAACGACTCGTGAAGGAGCGTGGGCTGCTCGAACGCCAGCCACGCTTCCTGCTGGGACGCATCGCCATCAACCTGCTGCTGCTGGCTGCCGGCATCGCGTTCCTGTTCGCCCCCGTCCATCTCGCCTGGCAAGCGCTGAACGTCGTGTACCTGGCGTTCGTGTTCGGGCAGATCGCGTTCATAGCGCACGATGCCGGCCACAGGCAAGGCTTCCAGCGCACCTACTTGAACGACGTGGTCGGCCTGCTGCACGCGAACCTGCTGCTGGGTATGAGCTTCGCCTGGTGGAACGACAAGCACAACGCCCACCACGCGCACCCGAACCAACACGACATGGACCCCGACATCGCCATGGTGGTCCTGGCCTTCTCCGAGGAGGACGCCCTCGAGCGCAGGGGCCTGTGGCGCTTCATGGTGGCGCACCAAGCGCGGCTGTTCTTCTTCCTGCTGCTGTTCCAAGCGTGGAGCTTGCGCGTCGGTAGCGTCCTGTTCCTCGCGACGAAGAAGACGCGGCGGCGTTGGCTCGAGCTGGGGTTGTTGACCGTGAACCTGGTCGGCTTCGTGGCGCTCCTGATCGCGGCCCTCGGGGTGTGGCCCGGGATCGTGTTCTTCATCGTGCAGCAGGCGTTGTTCGGCTTCTACCTCGCGTCGGTGTTCGCCCCGAACCACAAGGGCATGCTGGTGGTGGGCGAAGACGAGAAGATGGACTTCCTGCACCAGCAGGTGCTGACCGCCCGCAACGTGCGGCCCAACCGCTTCATCGACGTCTGGTACGGCGGCCTCAACTACCAGATCGAGCACCACCTGTTCCCCAGCCTGGCGCGCAACCAGCTACGCGAGGCGCACCAGATCATCAAGCGCTTCTGCCAGGAGGAAGGCATCTCGTACCACGAGACCAGCATGATCGGCTCGTACCGCGAGATCCTGGAGTACCTCCACCACGTCAGCAAGCCGCTGCGCGCGTCCCGTTCGGCTCACACCTCGCCGACGTAGGGCCGGAACACCGGTTGCACGGGCCGGCCGTGCAGGTAGTGCTCCACGCCGTCTTCCAGGGCGCGTCGGTAGACGGCGAGCGCCCCGTCGAACGCCTCGATGGTGACGTCCACCGCCTCGTCGTCGTGGGCGTAGGAGACGACGAGCGACGGGGCCAGTACGCCCCGCCGCAACAACTCCTGCAGTAGCAACGTGCGCATCGGCTGCGACGGCCGGCCGTCGCGATCGCGCGTGGTGTAGATCAGGTTGCACGGCGCCCCCAACGCCTCTACCTGATGCACGACGCCATGACCCGCAGCGACCTGGCGCACCCCTTCTGCGAGGCGCGTCCCGACGCGCCATAGGTGCCCGATGACGTCCTCCTCGCGGTAGGTGGCCATGACGGCACGCGCCGCCGCCAGCGCGGGTCCTTCGGCGCCGTGGGTCAACGACAGCAGGAACACCCGCGGCTCGTCGGTGCGGAGCCCACCGCGCTCCATCCACGCGCGCCGCCCCATCAACGCCGACACGGAGAAGCCGTTGCCCATCCCTTTGCCGTAACACCAGAGGTCCGGATCGAGGTCGAATGCGGCCCGAGCGCCCGCCACGTGCCAGCGGAAGCCGGTGATCATCTCGTCGAGCACGAACGCCGCCCCGTGCTCGCGGCACAGACGTTGCACGCCGTGTAAGTACCCGGCGGGCGGTTCCTCGACCCGAGCGGCTTCCAGGATCACGCACGCGATCTCGCCGGGATGTTGCGCGAACACCGCTTCCAGCGACGCTAGGTTGCCGTATCGAAAACCGACCGTCAACGCTCGCACGGCTGCCGGCACGCCAGCGTTCATGGCGGTATGGCCGATGAACCAGTCGTCCGCCGAGAAGAACGGTTGGTCTGCGATCGCGACCTTGTCCCGTCCCGTGACCGCGCGCGCCAAGCGGACCGCCGCGCTGGTCACGTCGGAGCCGTTCTTGCCGAACTTCACCATCACGTCCTCGGTGGGCGCGACCAACGCGCGGAGCTCCTCCGCGGCCACGACTTCGAGTTCGCTAGGACGGGTGAAGTTGTTGCCATGCAGCATCTGCTCGTAGGCCGCGGCCACCGTGCGGGGGTGCGCGTGGCCTAGAGTGACCGCTCGCAAGCCCATGCCGTACTCGATGAAGCGGTTGCCGTCCACGTCCCAGACGTGACAACCCTGACCGCGGACGATGAACCCAGGGGCCCTCGCCGGGTACTGGTCATCGCCTTTGGCGTAGGTATGACAGCCTCCGGGGATGACGTCGTGCGCTCGCAGGCGCAACGCCTCCGAGCGTTCGTACACGCGCTCGGGAAGCGGCCCCTGGTCGTCTCGCGTGACACTCATGCTGCCTCCTCGAGGGCGATCAACCGCGCTTGCACGAGTCGGTCGGCCGCGTCGGCGACGACGGCGAACGAGAGCCCGGCCCGTTCCGCCACGTCGAGTAGGCCGTGCTCGCCGTCGGCCAGGTTGAGGACCCACTGCATCGCCGTGCGCGCCTCGGGCGGGTCGTCGGACTCGTAAAGACCACGCCGACCGAGTTGCGGCTCACCGTACGGAGCAAGGCTCCGTACCACGGCGTCGCGTTCGAGCACGTCGACGACGCGCTCCAGCACCGTCGAGGCATCCTGCAGCGCCTCTTCGGTCACGAACGAGAGATCGTCGTCGGAGGTGTGGTACTCGGGGTAGGTGCCCGGCGGGGTGCGACCCAGGCGCCCGACGGCGAGTCGGAAGCCGGGGCTGGCGTACTGCCGTTCGTCGTACCCGCCGGGATCGAACGGCAGGATCCGGTGTTCGCCATGGTGCCGCAGCACGTGCGCCACGACGCGGTCGATCTTCGCGCCGTCGCGGCTTCGTTTGTAGTGCAACGTGCCGCCGTCGCCCAGGCCGGCCAGTACCAAGCCGTGCCGCACCCGTGTGTGGTGCCAATTGGCGTCGGCTGTTTCGGGGCGGTCCGCCGCGTTCGCCGGAAGGTCGAGCGAGCGCGACAGGGCCGCGATGGCGCCGATCGTTCCGGGCGCGAACAGCAGGCGGTAGGTGAGGCGCCTCCGGCGGGTCGTCAAGCGACGAGCGAGTTCGACCAGCACCGCCACCGCGCTGAGGTTGTCATTCGCCAGCGACGGGTGGCAGACGTGCGCCGAGAGAAGCACCTCGTCCTCGCGTTCGCCAGGCAACACCAGTTCGCCGTAGTTCAGCACTCCCGGCGCGAGATCGGTGTCGATCACCACCTGGTAGTCGCCGTCCGGCAGGCGCTCCAGCACTTCGTGCGGGAGGCAGAACCCCCATGCGCGCCGGTAATAGCTGGTGCGGTACGGGATGGCGTGCGGACGGTCCGGCAGGCTGTGCAGATGCGGCCGCAACGCCGTCAGGGGAACCGTCCCGCGGAACGGCGCGGAGTAGTTCACGAGCGAGAGGTTGTGGCGCCTCACGTCGACGACGCGCGTCCCGTCAGGCGCCGTGAGATGTGCCTCGCGCACCGTCCATTCGGGCGGCACCGTCCAATCGAGCACCTGGGCTCCGCTCGGCACCGAGCGGACCTCCAGCCGAGGTAGCTCGCGTCGCAGCACGTCCAGCGTGGCACGTAACCCCGCCCCGGTGATGCTGCGCAGAACCGGGTACAGCTCCTGTACCAACGCCATCAAGGGGCGCGGGGATTCGGCGCCGAGGCCGTCCGCGCCTGGGCTGCCTACGCTCCCGAGAAGGCCGCTCACGGCAGTATCGTCGGCTCGGGGATCGGCACCACGAAGCGCGCGCCGCGTGCCCGGGCCGGCTCGAGTTGCCGCACGATCTCGTCCTTCAAGTTCCAAGGCAGGATCACGATCACGTCTGGCCGGTCGGCGTCGAGGCGCTCCGGCGGGTACACCGGGATGTGCGTCCCCGGGAGGTACTTGCCATGCTTGTACGGGTTGCGATCGACGGTGTACGGCAGCAGGTCCTCACGCACCCCGCAGTAGTTCAACAGCGTGTTCCCTTTGCCCGGCGCCCCGTATCCCGCGACACGCAGGCCGCGTTCCTGGAACTCCATCAAGAGCTTGAGCAGCCCGCGCTTCACCGCGCGCACCTCGTGCTCGAACCCGAGGTACCCGCGAACGTCGTGAAGCCCCGCGGCCCGTTCGACCTCGCGCATGCGCGCCACGGCCGGGGTGCGCTCACGCGCGCCGACGTGCGCCGCCCAGTAGCGCAACGATCCGCCGTGGGTGGCGAGCTGCTCGATGTCGACGACCTCCAGGCCGTGTTCTGCGAACAGGCGCTCGACCACGTGCAGGCTAAGGTACGAGAAGTGCTCGTGGTAGATGGTATCGAACTGCCGGCCCCGGATCAGCTCGAGGACGTGCGGCACCTCGACGCTCACCACGCCGTCGGGCGCGAGTACCGCCGCCAGCCCTGCGGTGAAGTCGTGCAGGTCTGGCACGTGCGCCAACACGTTGTTGGCGACTACCAGGTCGGCCCTGCCGTGCTGCGACACCAGCGTCCGGGCCAGCTCGGCGCCGAAGAACTCCGTCACGGTCGGCACCCCGTGCTTCGCGGCAGCGGCCGCGACGTTGCGGGCCGGGTCGACGCCCAGCACGCGAACACCGCGGGCCACGAAGTTACGCAGGAGGTAGCCGTCGTTGGACGCCACTTCGATGACCAGCGACGACGTGCCGAGCCGTTCGCGTTTCGCCGCCTCTTCGCTGAAGCGCGCGGCGTGCTCGAGCCAACTGGCCGAGTAGGACGAGAAGTAGGCGTATTCCCGGAATATCTCCTCGGGCGTGGCGAAGTCCTCGGCTTGCACCAGCAGGCAGTCGTCGCACACGTAGGTCCGCAAGGGATAGAAGGTCTCGGGCCCGTGCAGGCCGACCTCGTCCAGGTAGCTCTCGCACAGCGGCTGCGCGCCGAGGTCGACGAACACGCGCGTGAGCGGCGCGCGACACAGCCGGCAGGTGGGGGGGGATGCGCTTGGTGGCGTGGTCATGGTCTCCCTTGGCAGCCGTCGAAGGCGACGACCTGACCGTCGTCGTTCGGCGGTCGCCGCGGGGCCGTGACCGCACGGCCGGCGCGGCGCGGGTCGCACCCGACGAGCGTACCGGCGGCATCGCCGCTCCGTGGCGGCATCCGTCACGTGTCATAGCACCTTCAGAGTCGGTCGTGTACGGTGCCTTGGTGCGCCCTGACGCCCACCGTGAGGAGGCAACGTCTTGAAGGTCGTCTTGTTCTGCGGCGGTTACGGTCTGCGCCTTCGCGACCACGCCCCCAGCATCCCCAAACCGGTGGTCCCGCTCGGCAACGAGCCCCTCCTGGTCCACGTGATGCGCTACTACGCGCACTTCGGCCACGACGAGTTCATCCTCTGCCTCGGGTACCGAGGTGACCGCGTACGCGCGTACTTCGACGAACGCCGCTGGTCGAGCGAGTCCCTCGCCGCGCGGGTCGAGGATCCGCGCCAGGACATCGACCGTTGGAGCATCACCTTCGCCGACACCGGCCTCGACGCCACCATCGGCGACCGGCTGCGGCTCGTTCGCCCGTTGGTCGACGGTGAACCCACGTTCCTGGCCAATTACTCCGACTCGCTCACCGACGCCGATCTGCCGTCGTGGCTGGCCTCGTTCGAAGCGAGTGGCAACGTCGCGAGTTTCATGGCGGTGCGCCCGCACCTGAGCCTGCACCACGTGGAGGTCGACGAGGCCAGCGGACGCGTGACCTCCATCCGGGGCATCCGCGACGCGCTCCGCATCAACGGCGGCTACTTCGTGCTACGGCAAGGCGTCTTCGACGTGCTCGAGGAAGGCGACGAGCTGGTGGAGACACCATTCGCGAAGCTGATGGAAGGGGGCGCCCTCACGGCTCAGGTCTACGACGGCTTCTGGTCGACGGTCGACACCTTCAAGGACCATCAGCGACTCGAAGCGCTGCTGCAACGCGGCCCCGCTCCTTGGCAACTGTGGCGCCTTCAGGAACGCGCGCTGGCGTTGCATGCGTGAACTGAGCCTGACGTTGGGAGCGGCGCCGGAGCCGCTTCACCTGCTGTGCATCGGGGCCCACGCCGACGACGTGGAGATCGGTGCAGGCGGCACGGTGCTCTCCTTGTTGGAACGGCACCCGGGCAGCCACGTAACGTGGGCGGTGTTCGCCGGCAGCGGCGCCCGAGCCGCCGAGGCGAGGGCCAGCGCGGAAGAACTACTAACGGCGGCAGCGAGCGTCGACATCCACACGCTGGGGATGAGGGACGGGTTCCTGCCCTACCAAGGTGCGGCGGCCAAGG
This sequence comes from Trueperaceae bacterium, assembly GCA_046484635.1. Lineage (GTDB taxonomy): Bacteria > Deinococcota > Deinococci > Deinococcales > Trueperaceae > CAZACZ01. The sequence goes on along the minus strand of JAWOIL010000131.1, from coordinate 9,448 downwards.
AGGCAATCGAGCGTCTTCGCGAGACGCTACCGAACGAACCGGACGTGATCCTCACGCACGCTCTCCACGACCGCCACCAGGACCACCGCAGCTTGGCCGAACTGACCTGGAACACCTGGCGGGATCACCTCGTTCTTGCCTATGAGGTCCCGAAGTTCGATGGCGACCTCGTTCCCCCGAACGCGTACGTGCCGCTGGCGGCCGAAGTCGTCGAACGGAAACTCGATCACCTGCGGCGCCACTTCGCGTCGCAACGCGGGCGTGACTGGTACGACGAGGACACGTTCCGAGGTCTGATGCGGGTGCGCGGCCTAGAGTGCCGCTCCCCGTCGCGCTTCGCCGAGGCGTTCCACGCGCTGAAGTTCGTGGTGCGCTGAGGCGTACCGCGCGGCGCTACGGCGTCGTCGTCGACGGAGCGGGCCCCACAGGCACGCCAAGCCCACCGACCACCACCTCGAGGACCTGCAGGTCACCGTCCAACACCACGACGTCGGCCCGCAGGCCGGCCGTCAAGGCGCCTCGGTCGGCCAGACCCAGGTAGGAGGCCGGCACCGACGACGCCAGGCGGCTGGCGACGTGCAGTGGCACGCCGATGGCGGTGGCGTTGCGCACCGCTTGGTCGAGCGTCAGGACGCTGCCCGCCAGGGTGCCATCGGCCAGGCGCGCGGTGCCGCCCTCGACCCGCACGGGCACGCCGCCAAGTTCGCTCTCACCTTCGCCCGCTCCGCAGGCGCGGATCGCGTCGGTGATGAGCGAGAGTCGCTGCGGTTTGGCCGCTAGGGCGGCTAGGAACGACGTCGGATGCACGTGGTGGAAGTCGAGGATCAGCTCGGCGAAGGCCGCTTCGTCTGCCAGCGCTGCGCCGACTACTCCGGGAGCGCGACCCACGAGCTGCGACATGGCGTTGAACAGGTGCGTGAACCCGACCGTGCCGCCGACCGACCGTACGCGCTGCGCTACCGCCGCCACCTGCTCGGCGTCGGCCACGGTATGGCCGAAACTCACCCGCACCCCGGCGCGAGCGAAGGTCTCGGCCGCTTCCGCCGCGTGCGGGATCTCCGGTGCCAGCGTCACCACCCGCACGATGTCCATTTCGAGGAGCTCCGCCACCCGGTCCGCTGCGGGCTCGAGCGTGAAGGGTGGTTGGGCACCGAGGCGTTGCGGGCTGATGAACGGCCCCTCCAGGTGCGCCCCGGGGATCGACGGTAGTGGCGCAGCGGACGCGTGTCCCTCTTGCGCCGCGCGGCCCCCGTGTGCCACGCGCCCTTCGCCCGCCGAACGACGCCCGTGCGCCGCACGTGCCTCGTGCGCAACCTCCGCCACGGCCGCGAGTGCGGCGACGACGTTCTCCCACGGGTTGGTGATGGTGGTCGGAAGCAGGGTCGTGGTGCCACGGTGAAGGTGGAAGCGGGCCATGGTGCGCACGCCTTCGGCTCCGTCCATGGTGTCGGCGCCGCCGCCGCCGTGGACGTGCCCGTCGACGAAGCCGGGCAGCACGAAGGGAGGTTCGGCAACGGCGCGCGCCCCCGACGGCTCCACTTCGTCGACCACACCCGCGGATGATGCGCCGAACGGGTCGGCGACGCGTTCGAACACCTCGACGTCCGTGATGCGACCACCGCTGTCGCCGTCACCGACGTCGTCATAGACGATCGCGCCGCGTGCGAGCCCATCGGGAAGGACCAGGGTTCCTTCGAGCCGTCGCATCGTACGTGAACTCCTTCGCATTCGCCTAGCAGGACATCCGTCCTAGGACGATCTGCCCTGTGTGCGCCTATCCTCATCTACGATACTGGGCAACGAAAGGAGTTGAGGAGCATGGCACGCAACACCTTCTATCCTGAACCGCCGATCACCAAATTCCTCTTCGCATCGAAGTACATGGCACCGTTTTGGACGGTCGTCCGGGTGTACCTCGGTTGGCTCTGGCTGAACGCGGGCTGGCACAAGGTCACCGACCCGGGCTGGGTCGGGGCCAACGCAGGTGCCTCCGTCCGCGGCTTCCTGGAGCGCGCCGTCACACTCGCAGGCGGCGAGCGTCCGAGCGTCACTGGATGGTACGCCTGGATCATCGAGAACATCTTCATCCCGATCGCGCCGGTCATGTCGTACTTGGTCGCGTTCGGCGAGACGCTCATCGGGATCGCCTTGATCGTCGGCTTCTTAACCGGCCTGATGGCGTTCCTCGGCGGCCTGATGAACGTCGCATTCTTGCTGGCGGGCACGCTCTCTTCGAACCCCGTGATGTTCCTGCTGGCCACCTGGATCGTGTTGGCCTGGCGCATCGCCGGCTTCTACGGCCTGGACTACTGGGTGCTGCCCTGGATCGGCGCGCCGCACGGCGTGTTCACCAGAAAGGGAAGGGCGGCGGCGGCTGCACAGCAGTCCTCCAACACCTGACCCTTCAGGTCCGGAAGAACCGTTCCTACGATCTCCCGCCCGTCCCCGGATTCCGGGGGCGGGCGCTCGTCTTGGGTACCGGTCTCGCGTGCTCGGCGCATGCACGCGGAGCCCTTCCTGCGTTGCCGGGGCCGACCGTGGCCGTCATGGTACGAAAGGGCACCATGCTCGCCTCGCACGACGATCTCACTGCGCGCCTCGGAACGCTCGAACGCCGCCTCGGTGACACCGGAGTCGCGGCGGACGCCGCCTCTTCTGCCCGCTCCGCTGCCCGGATCGGCGCCGTGGCGCTGAGCATCCCGGCCGGCGCGCGCTACGACGAGGTCTGGCCGCAGCGCATCGCCTACCGCGAGGACGAGCCGTTCCCGTCTGCGAGCACCATCAAGGTCTTCATCCTTCAAGCGCTGCTCGAAGAGGTGGCAGCGGGCCGGATCCGGCTCGAGGACGAACGCGTGGTGTGCGCCTCCGACATGGTCACGGGCTCCGGCGTGCTGAAGGCGTTGACACCCGGCCGCGCTTACCCGCTCGTGGACCTCGCCACGTTGATGATCGCCATCAGCGACAACACGGCCACCAACGTCCTCATCGACCTGCTGGGCATCGAGCGTGTGCGCGCGGCCATCGTTCGCCACGGCTGGAGCAGCACGCAAGCCATGGGCAAGCTGCAGGTCGGTGCCGTGCAGGCGGGCCGCAAGTCGTCGCCGTCGATGACCTCGCCGGCAGACCTGGCCGACTACTTCGCGCGCCTGTGGCTCGGCGAACTCCTGCCGCCGGCGTTGACCGACGTCGCCAAAGCGATCTACCGCAAGCAGCAGTTCGGCGAACTCGGACGGAGCCTCGACTACGACGGCTACAGCGCGGAGATCGGCGTGTCGGAACTACGCATCGCTTCGAAGAGCGGCTCGATCCGCGGCGTGCGCAACGACGCCGGCGTGTTCGAGCACGCCCCGTTCGACGAGACGGCCCCCGTGGTGGTGATGGCGCTCATGACGCGAGGATGCCCGGACGAGCGCTTCCACCCCGACAACTTCGGCGCCAAGGTCCTCGGGGAGGCGGCGGCGCTCCTCTACCACGCGTCGACCAGCGACGTGCCGACGTCGCCGAGCGACCATCCGGCATAGACGGAGTTCTCATGCGGTAGCGCTCTCCTCGAGCGCGATTCGCACTTCCATCGTGCCTTCCCTCGGCGTCACCCACCATCGGCGGGCCAGGGCGCGGGTGACGCCCCCTTGGGTACGGACGTCGAGTGTGCGCCCGGAGCGGCAGGCGTCGAGGAACCCGATCAACCCCTCCAGCGGCACCTCCACCCGCCATACGAGCGTCTGGTCGACGGTGCCGACCAAGACGGCCGCGTGCCCTTCGATCGTGCCCCTCGGCCACCCCGTGTCCATGGCGCCATCATTGGGCGTAGTGCCGGCTTCCTTGCCCCGCCCTAGGCAAGTGCCCAGGCCGGCTGGGCCGGTATCCTGAGCGAGTGTCCGGCATCGGCTCGCTCAACGAATCGCCGCTTCACGCTGCGCTCAAGCGCCACGTGGCTCCGCCCGGCAGCCGGTTCGAGGTCCTGGTCGACGGGTACGTCGTCGACGTCGTCGCTGACGGCATGTTGCTCGAGGTCCAGACCCGCAACTTCGGCGCGATGCGCGCGAAGCTGGGAGCGCTGGTGCCCGAGCATCGCGTGCGCCTCGTACTGCCCATCGCGAGCACGCGCTGGATCGTGAAGCGCCACCCCGACGGCAGCGTCGACCGGCGGCGTTCGCCGAAGCGCGGCTCGGCGCACCATCTGTTCGCGGAGCTGGTCGCGCTGCCGACACTGATGGCGCACCCGAACTTCGAGCTCGAAGTGATCCTCACCGAGGAGCATGAGTTCCGCCGCCACCAGCCGGGCAGGGCGTGGCGGCGCCGCGGTTGGGTGACCGAACAGCGGGAACTGGTCTCCGTGCTGGGGCGCCACCTGTTCCGCGAACCGGCCGATTTGCTGGCGCTCCTACCCGACGACCTGCCCACTGAGTTCACCACGGCCGACGTCGCAGAGTCGGCTGGCCAACCGCGGCGATGGGCGCGGCAAGCGGCCTACTGCCTAACCGCCCTGGAGCTCATCGAGCGCGTCGGCAAGCGCGGCAACGCCTACGTCTACCGGTTCTCCGACGCGAGCGCGCCCCCAGGCGCGAGCGCGCCGACAGGCGCGAACACACCGGCCGCCTCGAGCGCGGCCCGTACCTCGACGTCGTCCGCTTCGACCACGGTGCCACTGCGCAGGTAGATCAGGCGGCCGTGGGGCCGGGCGCCCAAGGCCAGCTCGGCGGCGTGCAGGTACAGCCCGAGCTGAACCAGGTACCGCTCGGGCAGCACGTTACGGTCGGTCTTGTAGTCCTCCACCACCCACGGCCCTTCGCCCACGCGGTAGAGGCGGTCGATCACGCCTTCCCACACGGTCGGCCCGATGCGCACCGCGAACGGAACCTCCGCCCGGTCCGCTTCGCGCGCGCTCACTGCGGGCAGCGCGCCTCCCAGCATCGCGTGGTACTGCCGCAATAGTCCTCGAACGTCGTCCAGCAACCGCTCCTGCTCGTCGGGAGCGTACGCGAACATGACCTCTTGCGCGCGGAGGTTCGCGACGTGCGCAGGATCGTCGGGGTGCCAGTCGTGGCCGATGGCGTAGTGCACCAACGTGCCAACGACGCGGCCGCTGCCGGGAAGCTCCCGGTCCGAGACGTGCGGGCCGGCGCCAGGGCTCCGTGCGGCCGGCGCGTCTTCCGGGCCGTCCTCCCCTTCGGGCGCGAGCTCGGACGTGCGCAGCGGCGCGCCCTGCTCGCGCACCAATCGTGACGGACTCGACAGCGGCGGCAGCGGGTGCGGCGCGATGCGGCGGTCGATCCATGGCGCGGACACGGCTTCTGGCCGCTGCTCGCGCACCGGTTCGGCCGTGGCCTGTGCCGGCCGGTAGGCGTGCCGCACGATGCGAGCGCCCGCGGCAGCACCGCCGTCGTCCACGACGTGGTCGAGCAGCGTGCGCAGCCAACCGTAGGCGCCGCGCTCGCGCGCGCTACCGCTCATCACCAGCACGTCGCGCGCGCGACTGGCAGCGACGTACAGCAGACGGTGCGACTCCTGGGCCGACCGCTCCCTGGCCTCGGCGGACGCGGCGTCGTAGCCGGCGGAGCCACGCAAATGCACCAAGCCGCCGTCGGGCTCGACCAACATCTCGTCGACTCGGTCGTTCGGCCAGCCACCGGTGTCGAACAGCGCGACGAGACGGAACTCGAGTCCCTTCGAACGGTGGATGGTCGACAGGCGCACACCAGCGCCCGACTGCGGCACGTCGCCGGCATCCGCTTGGCTCGCCAGCAGGTCGAGCCGGTCGAGCAGCAGCTCCAGATCGGACGGTGCGCGTGCCACGACCTCGAACAAGAGTGCGTCGACGTTCTCCCGCGCGCGCGGCGCGAGGAGCTCCAGGAACGGCTTGCCGTCGACGAGCGGCGCGCGCACCAGCTGCTTGATGGCCTCGGCCGGCGGCAGCCGGACGATGCCCGACAGGCTCTGGAGCCGTGACCGTACGCCGGGGTGCCCACGCTCGAGCGCCTCGACCGGCGCGTCGCTGGCGATCACTGCAGCGATCTCCTCGAGCCCCAGGCCCGCGAACGGTCCCCTGAGGAACGGCGCCAAGCTCGGTCCTGCCGGGTCGATGCCGACGCTCAATGCGTGATAGACGTCGCGGATCTCGCTGCGCTCGTAGTACCCGCGTCCTTGCAGCATCACGCGCGGCACGCCCACAGCGGCCAGCGCCGCCTCGACCTGCTCCAGCCGCGTGGCGCTGCGTGCCAGTACCGCCATGTCGTCGTACGACACACCGTGCTCGTGGTGCGCTCGTAGCCGTTCCACCAGCACTTCGACCTCGCGCTGGCGGAGCTCCGCCAGCGGCTGTGGGCCTTCCACGACGTGCAGCTCGACCGTTCCTTCGACCTGCGCTTGCTCGCCGGCCGCCCGAACGTCGGGCGCCTCCCTTGGCGCGAACCCCAGTCCGCCGGCTGCCAGCGCTCCGGTGAGGCGGTTGAGGAACCGCACCAGCGCCCTGGCGTGGCGGCGCGAGTCGGTCAGCGGTGGCAGCACCCCGCCGACGGCCTCGGCCGCGTCGAGCGCGCGGCGGAACACCGCCACGTCGGCGCTGCGGAAGCCGTAGATGGACTGCTTCGGGTCGCCGACGAGTTCCAGCCGCGCCCCAGCGTCTGCCAAGCGCTCGAAGAAGCGCCCCTGGACGGGGTTGACGTCTTGGTACTCGTCGACCAGCACGACCGGGAAGCGCGCGACCAGGCGCTCGCGCGCCCGCGCGAGGTTCAGCATCGCCAGTGCCCTGTGCTCGACCTCGCCGGGCGCCAGCAAGGTGCCGCCCAGGCGCTGCCGGTAGCGCGCGGCGGCCTCGCGGTACATCCGCTCCAGCGCCCGCTCGGCGTCGTCGTCTCCGAATCGCAACTCCTCGGCCAGGGAACGCTTGCTGAACAGCCTCGTGGCGACGGCACCAGCTTCCGCGCCCAACCGTTCGATGACGCCGTGTAAAGGCGGCCGCCCCGCCAAGGCGAGCAACAGGAGGCTGCGCACCTCCTCGTCGAACACGGCCGTCGCTTCCCACTCCCCCATCAGCGCGAAGCCGGGATCCAGCCCCAGGAGCGGCGCGTTCAGGCGCAGGCCCGCGATCATGAAGCCGTGGATGGTGCTCAGTACGGCACCGCCGAGCTCGCGCGCGGCCGCCTCGTAGCGCTCGGCGTCGCCCGCGGGCGTGAACAACCCCCCGAGGTAGCTGCCGCCTTCTCGCACCTCGGTGATGCCCGCCGCCACGCGCTGGCGCAATTCGTCCGCCGCGGCTCGCGTGAAGGTGACGCCGGCGACGCGCCGCAACGGCACCCCTTCATCGATCAGCTCGAGGTAGCGCCGCACCAGGCTGGTAGTCTTGCCCGTGCCGGCCGACGCGACCCGGACCCGCACAGGTACGACCGGCACGTCAGCGCCTCCCACGAGCTCCTACACCCGGCGCACGGGCAGCGGGGCGCCCGCTCATCGCCTGGCCCCCTCCCGGCAGACGTCGAACACGGAGCAGTCGCGGCAGGCGAAGCCGGGCTTGGGCTGCACCTCACCGGCTCGGAAGGCGGGCAGGACGCGGCGCACGTCCTCGCGTCGGCGTTCGATGCGCCGCCAAACGTAGGTGATGCCGCGCTCCACGACGTCGATCGGCGCGCCGAGCAACGGCCACACCACCAGGTCGACGCGCTTCACCTCGAAGCTGCGTTGCTCCAACAACGCGCCCGCCGACCAGTACTCCGTCCAGCGGGCGTCGAGGATCGCTTCTGCCTCCTCGACCGTCGTCGCCGCGCCGGGGGCGACGAACCGGTAGAGCGTCACGCGCGTGCCGCCATGCGAAACGCCCGCACCGCCGTGCGCACCATCGTGCGCGCCATCAGCAGCCGCGCCGCCAGCACCCGCGCCGGCGTCGAGCAGAACGCGCTCGGCCGCGTCCAGGCGCGCCTCGGCATGATCGCCGCGGCCGCCGAGGCGCACGCCGTACGTCAACCGCTGCAGCCGCTCGGCGTGTTCGCGTAGCCAACCCGCGGCTTCGGGGAAGGTCCGCGCGATGCTCTGCAGGCGAGCGCCGCTCAGGCGCTCCTGCTCCAGCAACGCGCGCCGCAGCGCGCGCCACTCCGGTTCCGCCTCCTGCTCCTCCGCCAACGGTTGGTGTGGCGCGAGCGCACGCTCGCCCCATGCCCGGAACGAGCACGTGTCGTAGTGCCGCAGGAACTCGACGGTGGCCGTTCCCAACGGCACGCGATCGATCGATGCGCGGTACGGATCGGCGTCGTCCAGTTCCAGCCGGCTCCCGGCGGGGACCTCGGGAAGGGGCTCCGGCCGGTCCCCCAGCAATGCCGCATCGAACACCAGCGGCCCGCCCTGATCGGCTTCGGGCGCGGTGACGACGACGTGGTCCGCGCGCCGCAGCAGCTCGTCCACCAGCGCCTCGCTTCGGCCCTGGAACCGGCGCGGCAACCCCAGGCGAACGAAGACGTCCTCCAGAGCGACACGGTCCTCCTCCGGCACGAAGTAGTCCTCGCGCTCCCCCGCCCCGTACACGCCCTCCACCGCGCCCAACACGTACGCCTTGGCGAAACGCCGACCGGACGCAAGCGTGGCGGTGAGGAGCGGCACGCCGCCCGGCTCCCTGCGCGAACGCCGGGCGTCGAGGAGCAACGCCGCCCACCAGGCCCGGAATCCCGGTCCGGTGGCGAGGCGCGCGGCCTCCTGCGCCTTGCTCAGCACGAGGTCCTCGAACCGATCGGGGATGGACCCGACGCAAGCAGGCAGTACCTCACGGACCAGTTCCGTCGCCCAGGCCACCGGGTCGCCGTCGACCTCGAGCCGCCGAAGCCAGGATCGCCACGCCTCGCGCATTTCGAGCCGCTCGGCCAGCATCGTTACCGCCTCGGCGCCGGCGACGCCGTGCTGCAACGCCGCGTTTGCCAGCCGTGCCAACTCCGGGATGGCCAGGATGCGCGACGGCGTGGGAAGATCCGGGAGTTCGAGCAGGTCGACAAGGACGCGCCCGGCGGCGTCGTCTGCCAGTGCAGACGGCGTCTCGTCCATGACCGGCACACCGTACTCCTCGGCCAACGTCGCCATCGCCCGCACGCGCTCTGGTGGCACGATGATGGCAACGTCCAAGGGGTCGATCCGTTCCTCGACCAGGTCGCGCTTCACGCTGCGCAGCACCCACCGCGCTTCCGCCACGGGGTTGGGCGCCAGGTAGCGCGCCACGGTGTCCGCCGCGCGCGGCGATAGGACGCGCGTCGCCTCGCAGCCGGGCGGGGGCGCAGGCAGCGTCAGGTGCACCTCGACACTGCGCGATAGGCCCTGCAACAAGCGCAGCTCGAGCGGGCCGATCTCCCGCAGCCCGTCGGCGATCACGACGTCGGCCTCGCATGGGTCGTCGGCGGTGCACGCCAGCGAGGTGGCCTCGGCGCGCACGTCGTCGTAATCCCATGCGCCTTCGAGGCGCTGCTCGTAGGCG
>JAWOIL010000096.1:0-2516 GCA_046484635.1 Trueperaceae bacterium | reverse complement strand
GGCGCCTTGGATGGGTTCCTCCTACCGTTGATAGTAATAATACTATGGCTGGTTGTCAAGGGAGGACGAACTCCCGCGCCGAACGAAGGTGGCGGGGGCCCGGCACGCGCGCCGACGCCAGGTCACGCGGTCTCGAACGCGACCGCGTGACGTAGCGTCGGCGCGCGTGCCGGGCCCCCGCCACCTTCGTTCGGCGCGGGCGTTCGTCCTCCCTTGACAACCAGCCATAGTATTATTACTATCAACGGTAGGAGGAACCCATCCATGGCGCCCCGCGGCCCCAGCGACGAACCCCCCATCTACAACCGCATCGCCGTCCTACGCGCCGAGCGCGGCATCTCCCGACGCGACCTGGCCAACGCTCTCGACATCCACTACCAGACGGTCGGCTACCTCGAGCGCGGCGACTACCACCCATCCCTTGGCCTCGCGATCCGCCTCTGCCGCTTCTTCGACCTGCCCATCGAGGCGGTGTTCTCCGACCGCCCCTTCGAGCCGATGAGCGCCCGCCTCTACGCCACCACCGCGCACGACCAGGAGGAACGATGACCCACCCCTCGACGCCCACTCGCCCCACGAACGGATCGCGTGGGTACCTCGCCCGCCTCTTCGCCGACCCCCGCTTCGACGCGCTCCAGCGCCGCACCGAACGCCGGCGCGCCAGCCTGGTCCAGCTCGTCGCCACCGCGCTCCTCTTCGCGGGCGTCGGCGCCGTGATCGCCTGGCCCCATGCGCCGCTCTGGCTCGTGCCGCTGACCGCGGTCGTGCTGTTCCTGCCGTTCGTGGTCGCCACCGGACGCCTCAACGCGAGCATCGGCGGCGTCACCGAGCTCCGCACGCGCGACCTCGACGAGGCCCAGCGCCACGTGCGCGACCGCACCTACCGGCGCGCGTACTTCGCGTCGGGCATCGCCTCGGTCGCGTTCATGGCCGCGACGTTCGGCTACGCCGCGGGCTGGCTACCGGGCGGCGCGCTCCTCGCGCTGGGCGCCGTCGTCTTCTTCATCTGGCTGGGGGCACCGGTGCACCTGCTCGCCTGGACGCTGCCCGACGTCGACGACGAGGCCGCCTGAGCGATCCGTTGCCTCGACGGGCGTCACGCGCGCGGGCCCGGTCGCGGGCCCGCGCGCGCTTGTGCGCTGAGCCCAAAGCGAAGGCCCTCCGAAGCGCCGCGATCTCCGGACGGTGGCCTCGCCGAATGCCAGGACGAGCACGCCCGCCCTTGACAATGAGTGAGCGCTCACTTACATTGAGCGCTCAGCGGTGTGAGCGCTCACTCACATTGCGCCGGGAGAACCATGAACGCGATCCTCACGCGAGGGCTCACCAAACGCTTCGGCGATCTGACGGCCGTGGACGGGCTCGACCTCGAAGTTCCGAGCGGCGGCGTCGTCGGGTTCGTGGGGCCGAACGGTTCGGGCAAGTCCACGACCATCCGGATGTTGCTCGGCCTGCTGTCCCCGACCGCGGGGTCGGGCGAGGTGTTGGGGTCACCGATCGATCGTCCTGCCCGGTACGCGCATCGCGTCGGCGCGCTGATCGAGAGCCCCTCGTTCGTGCCCGCGCTCTCGGCGCGTGCGAACCTGCGCTCGCTCGCCACGCTGCGGGGGCTGCCGTCCGCGCGCGTCGACGCCGTGCTCGAGACGGTGGGGCTCACGGGCCGAGAGCGCGACGCGGTCCGCACGTTCTCGCTCGGCATGAAGCAGCGGCTGGCGATCGCGGCCGCGCTGCTCCCCGACCCCGAACTCCTGATCCTCGACGAGCCCACCAACGGGCTCGACCCGGCCGGCATCGTCGAAGTCCGCAGGCTCCTCATGGAGCTCGGCGACCAAGGGCGGACGCTGCTCGTGTCGTCGCACCTGCTCTCCGAGATCGAGGCCGCCTGCAGCCGGGTCGTGATCATCCGCTTCGGTGAGATGCTGTTCTCCGGACCCCTCGCGGACCTGATGGCGCGCACCGGCTCGCACGTGGACGTGGTCTCCGAGCACGAACAGGACCTGGGCCGCCTCGCTGAGCTCTACGAGGGCCAGGGCTACCGCGTGCGCCGGCACAACGGGGAACTCGTGGTGGACACGCCTGCCACTCATGCGCCGGAACTCAACCGCATTGCCGCCGAGGGCGGGATCACGCTCCGCAAGCTGGCCGCCCACGAAGAGACGCTCGAAGAGACCTTCCTGCAAATGACGGGCGTGACCGACGCCGACGGCACGCGCGCCCGCGCACGGCAGCGCCACGACCGCCGCGGCCCCTTCCGAGGTCGCGTGCCATCGCCCGAAGTGGACGCCGCCGATGTCTAGAGCGTTCAGGTCCGAGCTCATCAGGCTCGACCGCCCCTCGTTCCTCCTCGGCGGCATCGGGGGCATGGCGGCGTTCGGTGCCATCGCCACCCTCATCGGCTTCGCGGCCGCGGGGCAGTCGGGGGCCGGTCCGGGGCAGTACATCCCGTCGGAAACTGCGCTGGCAGCGCCGGACGGCTACGCGGCCGGCTTGATGCTCGCCGCGAACCTCGTCGGCAT
>JAWOIL010000022.1:0-11129 GCA_046484635.1 Trueperaceae bacterium | reverse complement strand
CAACACCGTGCCCCGGCCTTCCCCCCAAGGTCGGGGCGCGGTGTTGCACCCTTCTTTCAAAGGGAAGCCTCGACGTGGGGGGACACGCCAAGACACCTCGAATCTAGCACGCTGAAAACCGCCAATTGTCAAGTCCCTGCAACTTCGGGGTCAGTAGCGGCTTCGGACTTGCGCCGCGCCCGTTCGATCGTGGCGAACACCTCGCTCGCGACCATGCCCCACAGGAAGGCGGGAGCCTTCCCTCGAGGCTCCCACCTTCGCTCGAGAACGCGAATGAACGTCTTCTCAGCGACGCAGTGGCACGCCGTCGACTTCCCGCCCTTCCATGAACGCGGCGATGTTGTCTGCCGATTCCTGCGGCGTCTGCATACCCAGCAGCGCGCGTTGAACCTGGACGATGGTGGTCTGCACCAGTTCGTCGTACCAGGCTACCTGTGGCAATGGGCGCGCCACGGCCGATTGGGCGCCGAACTGCTCCCAGAACGGGTACTGCGCCAGAAGCTCGGGGTCGTCGTACAGCTCGGTGAACAGCGGCAGGCTACCGAGTTGCTCGGCGCGCTCGCGGTCGCGTTCGGGCGAGATCATGTACTCGATGTACTGCCAAGCTGCTTCCTTGTTACGGCTGGAAGCCGGGATGGCGAACGCCTCCGGCAGGGTCAGCGTCGCCTGGGTCTCCTCGTCGATCGCAGGGAGCCACTCGGCAGCGACGACCTCGCCAACGACGTGCGAACGGTCGGGATCGTCGGCGTAGTTCTTCGTAACTGGCGGGCCCTGGAAGAAGAACGCGGCCGAGCCCGTGTACAGCAAGTCGGCGGCCGCCTCCTGAGACAACGTCACGGCCGAGCGGTCAACGATCTCGTCATCGCGCAGCATCTTGACCATGAAGCTCAGCGCTTCGACGGCCGGCGGCTCGTCGATGGTGATGTTCCCGGCATCGTCGAAGTAGCTGGTGCCGAAGCTGTAGAGGTAGAAGGCGAACGAGTTCGCGAGTGCCCACTCCTGGTTCCAGTACTCGGTCACGGGGGCGGTTGCGATGCCCTGCTCCTTGAGCGTCAGGGACTGCTCGACGACCTCGGCCCACGTGCGAGGGGGCGCCTCGATACCTGCCTCCCCTAGCATCGCCTCGTTGTAGAAGAAGAAGCGCGTATCGTTGTTCCACGGGATGCCCAGAACGTCTTCGTTGTGGGTGAACGTGCTCAGGAGGCCCGGTAGGAGCGCGTCGAGATACTCCGGATCTGCGAAGTCGTTCAGCGGTTCGAGCCAACCTGTGGCCGCGAACTGCGAGACCCATCCGTTGTCGAACTCGATCACGTCGTAGGTTCCGCCGCCGGCCGCGAGGTCGGTGAGGACCTTGTTCGCGACCTCGTCCCACGACATCTGGATGAACTCGACCTGGATGCCTGTCTCCTCCTCGAATTGCGCGGTCTGCTGTTCCCAGAGTCCGATGAGGTCCATCTCGTGCCGCGGCATGATGACGGTGATGCTCTGGGCGAAGGCTGTCGCGGCCAGACTGATGACCAGTACGGCCACGGTCGACCAAACGAACGAGCGTCTTGTCATGAGGCTTCCTCCATGAAGGTTGAGACGATGACGTGGCGTTGCGAATTGGTTCGCGATCGTCCTCCTTTCGAGGCGGCCGGGCGCATCAGCCTTTGACCGCTCCCGCCGTCAGTCCCTGGATGATGTAGCGCTGGAAGATCATCGCCACCAGGACGGGCGGGATGCTCGCGAGCACGCCAGCAGTGGCCATGGCCACGTAGTCCACTCCGACCTTGCTGGAGAACTCGGCGACGATGACGCTCAGGGTCTTCGAGTTGAGCGTCGAGCTGAGGATGAAGGCGGTGAAGAACTCGTTCCAGGCGATGACGAAGGCGAACAACCCGCTGGCAGCCAGGCCGGGCTGCGAAAGCGGCAGCACCACGCGAAACAGTGCGCCGGCGCGGGTGCAACCGTCGATGCGCGCAGCGTCCTCGAGTTCCTCGGGGATCCCTTCGAAGTAGCCTTTCAAGATCCAGATGATGAGTGGCAGGATGATCGCGATGTCGGCCAGCATCAGCGCTAGCGGCTTGTCGATCAGACGCAGGTTCCGGAACACCATGTACATCGGGATGATCAGCACGACGGTGGGCAGCAGCTGCGTAGCCAGCATCGTCGCTAGGAACGTCCCCTGCAGGCGGAACCGCAGCCGCGCGACTGCATAGGCGGCGAGCGACCCGGCTACCAGCGAGATCAGCGTCGCACCGCCCGCGATCAGCAGGCTGTTCAGGCTGCCACGTCGCACGCTCCGGTGCACGCTGGTCGAGCCCTCTCCACCGAGGAACACGTTGCGGTACTCCTCGAAGTTCAATTGTTCGGGAAGCCACTGCAACGGAATGCTGGTCAGCTGGGCGCGGGTGGAGACGCTGCTGATCACGAGCCAGGCGAACGGGGCGACCACCCAGAGACAGACCGCGATCACGGCGCCGTACAGGGCGACGTTCGCGAGCGTGCTACGACGCTCGCGGCTCACTGGCGCCCCCTGGCGCTCGCGGGCGAGATCATCCGAACGTAGAAGTAGGCGATCACCAGCGCGAAGAGCACGATGATGATGGCCAACGCCGCGCCGTAGCCGAACTTCAGGAACTTGAACGTGGTCAGGTAGGTGTAGAACGTCGCGACGTTGGTGGCGTTGGCGGGTCCGCCCCCCGTCATGACGTAGATCAGGTCGAACTCTTTGAGCGCCCAGACGGTCTTGACGACCATCGTCACGGCGATCACTGGGCGCAGCAGCGGCAAGGTGACCGCCCGCACCCGCTGGAACGCGTTCGCACCATCGACCCTGGCAGCCTCGTACAACTCGCTCGGGATGCCCTGAAGGGCCGCCAGCAGTAGGATCACCGCCACCGGCGTCTCCTTCCAGATCGACGCGAAGATCACGAAGTTGAGCGCGGTGCTCGGGTCGCCCAGCCAGACCTGGTATCGGTCGATGATGCCAATCTGGGTCAGGGCAGCGTTCAGCGCGCCGTAGTTCGCGTTGAAGATCCACTTCCACATGACGCCGTTGACGACGTAGGGCAGCGCCCACGGCAGGATGATCAACCCACGTACGAAGCTTCGTCCTCGGAACGGCTGGTTGAGCAGCAGCGCGATCAGCAGGCCTAGGAACACCTCGACGGGGACGGTCACGAGCGCGAAGTAGAAGGTTCGCCCCATCGCCGCGCGGAACTCGGGGTCGCGGGCGGCGTCGAGAAAGTTGCCGAGGCCGACGAACGCGCCGCTATCCGGCCGGGCCAGGTGTGTGTCGGTGAGGCTCAGCACGAAGGTGTGCACGATCGGGTAGAACAGCACCCCGAAGACGAGCACCAGCGTCGGTAGCAGCAGCAGGAACGCCAGCCGCTGCGGCTCGTCGAGCCACCGCGAGACGTGGCCCTTGCGACTCGCAACGTGGGGCGCGGCGCTCACCGTGGGGCGCATCTAGTGCACCTCCTCGTATGCCGTGAGCGCGAACAGCTCGCGGATCCCGTCCGCGCTGACGGCGCCTCCTCCACCTCGGCGCGCGTTGTCGCTTCCCGCAGCAACGCCCCAGCGCAGGGCTTCGCCGGCGTCGTGGCCCTGACCACGGGCCCACAGGAACGCCCCCAGCAGGCAGTCGCCCGATCCAACGGGGTTGACAGCGCGGACGTCGGGCGCACGAACCCGCCAGCGGTCCTCGCCCAGGAATGCGGCACCGTCTGCCCCGAGACTCAGCAGCACGGGAACCCCATGGGTTTCATAGAAGGCGATCGCGTCGTCGATCGTCGCCGTGTCGCGCTCGAGCAGGGCAGCGAACTCACGCCGGTTCGGTGCGACCATCGCCGCACCGGCCTTCACTGCGGCGGAGAGTGCCGCCCCGCTCATGTCCACGACCGGCCGCTCGGGGAGGCGGGCGACGAGGTCGACGAATTCGTCGCCTCCCACACCGGGCGGAAGGCTTCCACTCAGGACCAGCTGCCCTGACGGCAGGCGCGCCAACAGGCTCGTCCATGCTGACGCGGGTACGGTCGGTCCGGCCTCGTTCACTTCCGTGGGGTGATCGCCGCCGTCGAGGAGCGCGTGGCATTCCCGGGTCTCGCCGGCCACATCCTCGAATACCCCCGCGATGCCCTCGCTCTGCAGCAGGTCCTTGAACTTGCGGCCATTCCAGCCGGCCAAGAAGCCGGCGACCACAGGGTCGCCGCCGAGGGCGTGAACCGCGCGGGCCAGGTTCACGCCCTTTCCACCTGCTCGTTCGCTCGACTCCTGCACCCGGTGCAGCGATCCTCGCAGCAAGGGTCGGTCGAGACGTAGGGTGCGGTCCAGCGCGAGATTCGGCGTGAGCGCAACGAGCGTGGCGGCGACGGACATGCTCTAGATACCTTCGAGCTCGACCGCGAACGAGAGGTGGCGGGGATGGTCGGGGTCGAGGCCCTTCGCGACGCCGCGCCTGTATGCCAACAGCTGCATGGGAGGCAGGAACAGTACGTCTTCGACGTCAGGCGGCAAGTCGGCCGGGAAGGACAGCGGTGAGAACCCGTCCTCGACCGCGAGGCCGGGGCCGATCGCTACGACGGTGGCGCCCAACGCGCGCATCTCGCGCAGAACCGGAAGTTCGGCGTCGCGCGTTCCGGCGCCGACGAGACCCAGCACGAGTGTCTCGGAGTCGACCATGCTCTTCGGCCCGTGTCGGAACTCGAGCGTCTGGAACGCCTCGGACTCGGTCAGCGAGGTCTCCTTGAGCTTGAGGGCTCCCTCCATCGCCAACCCCCAGCGCGTCCCCGTGCCCAGCACGTAGACGCGCTCGAAGCGGTCCGCGAAGGCAGACACGTATGCATCGGCCTCGTCGATCCACGCCTCCGCGAGGTTCGGCAACACGTCGAACGCCGCCAGAGCCTCCTCGCCCTCTGCAGCGAGGCGTGCCAGCGCCTGCACCACTAGGAACTGTGAGCTGAACGACCGCGTCTGAACGGTCGAACGTTCGTCTGCGCCGGTGAGGTGAACCACGACGTCGCAGATCTCGTCCATCGGGGTGCCGCGGCGGGTCGTGATGCCGACGACAGGGCTGCCTGCCCGCTTCAGTATCTCGATCGCGCGCAACGTCTCCGTGGTCGCACCGGATCGCGAGACGGCTACGGCGAGCGGAGCGTCCGTCGTGAAGAAGGCGTCGGCGTGCAGCACCTGCTCGGCGGACGGAAGTGCGCGCGCGCTCCAGCCGCGGCGGCCCCAAGCGTTCGATGCGGCAACACCCAGGTAGTACGACGAGCCCGAGCCTAGGAACCGCACCTCGCGTCCGCGTGCCCGCTCGAGCACATCGGAGAGGGCATCTGCGCGTTCGCGCAGTACCTGGAGAGCGGATCGCCATGCTGCACCTTGTGTCCGGATCTCACGGTCGATATGGGGCGTCATCGGGAACCTCCACGAGAATCCACTTCGGTACGCGTTTCGGCCAGGTACACGGTCACGCCCTCTCGCTCCAGCATGCGCAGTGCGTCTGGTGAGATGCCGCGGTCGGTGATCAGGGTCGGCACTGCGCTCAGCGGGGCGAACCGCGCCAGCGTCCGGCGACCGACCTTACTGTGGTCGGCCAAGACGATCGTCCTCGCGGAAACCGCCCGGAACGCGCGCGCAACGGATGCTTCAGGACGGTCCCTCATCGAGTAGCCGAAGTCGGGTGTGATCCCGCTACAACCGACGAAGCACAGGTCGAGTCGGTGCTCGTGAAGCGCCTCGGTGGCTAGCTCGCCGACCAGTTCGTACGAGTAGCCGTTCATGGTCCCACCAGTGAGGATCACACGCGTCCTGCCTTGGTTGTAGAGCTCGATCGCAGCGTTGACGGCATTGGTGACCACCGTCACGTCCTTGCCGCGGAGCCAGCGGGCGAGCTCGGTACACGTCGTTCCGCCCGACAGCCCGAGGACCATGCCGGGCTCCACCATCGCCGCCGCGGCAGCCGCGATGGCGCGCTTGGCCGACGCTTGCTGGTCGGCCGCCTCCGAGAAGCTCTCCAAGTAGTGGACGCTAGAAAGAACCCGAGCCCCGCCCCAGGTTCGCTCTACCAGGCCGCGTCGCTCCAGCGCGGCGAGATCCCGCCGGATCGTCGCGAGCGACACACGAACGCGACGGGCGATCTCCTCGGTCGTGACCTCGCCGTGGTGCATCACCAAGGTATGCACAGCCTCTTGACGTTGCCGGCTGGTCACGTGAATCCCTCGCCCCTCATACAAGGCGAGTTTAGACCCAAGTGCGCAACCCGCGCATGAATTGTGCGCGAAATCCATTGATTCGCGCAGCGTTTCGAGGCAGATGGCACAGATCGGCGGTAGAGTCGAGCATGACGCGGATTGCCGCCACGCTTCTCGATCAGGCGCGCCGCGGCGGGTACGCGCTTGCAGCGCTGAACGCCGTGAACCTCGAGACCGCCGAAGCCATCGTCGCTGGCGCCGAGGCCGAGCGGGCACCCGTCATCCTGCAGATCTCGCAGAACGCCGTCCGCTACAGTTCGCTGTCTCGCCTCGCCGCGCTCGGCAGGGTCTTACGCGACGAGGCAGCAGTGCCGGTGGTCCTCCACTTCGACCACGCCGAGAACCTCGCGAGTGCGCTACGCGCGCTCGACGAGGGATTCGACTCGGTCATGCTGGAAGCGCGCGAAGGTGGACCCCACGACTACGAGCGCGCCATCCGCGAGCTGGTGGAAGCTGCCCACGCACAGGGTGCGGCCGTAGAAGCCGAGCTCGAGGCCGTTCGTAAGGGCGACCGGGCGTCCGGCGCCCACCTGGCGCCGGCGACGGTTCGCGCCTTCGTGGACGCGACCGGCTGCGACGCGGTCGCGATCGACATCGGTACCGAACACAAGCAGACGCAGAAGTCGGCGCGATTGGACTTCGGTCGCCTCCGAATCATCGCCGAGTCCATTCCACAACCGCTGGTGCTGCACGGCTCGTCTGGCGTTTCCGACGAAGATCTGGCAGAGGCGGTCTCAGGCGGAATCGCGAAGGTCAACGTCGCGACTGCCCTGGCTCTCGCCTTCACCGGCGGTGTGCGCGACGTCCTGGGAGATGCCGACGTATACGATCCTCGCGACTACCTCGCGGCGGCGCGGAACCGCATGGCCAACGAGGCACGACGATACCTCCGCGTGCTAGGAGCGTCGGGGCGTGCCGACGACACCCGCTGACGGTGGTCGCAAGCCGGAGGAGTCCTTGAACGACTACGACCTGCTCGTCATCGGCGAGATCAACCCCGACCTCGTTCTCCGGGGTGAGGACGTCGAGCCGAGGTTCGGGCAAACGGAGAAGATGGTCGACTCGGCCGACCTGACGATCGGCTCGTCGTCGGCCATCATGGCCTGTGGCGCCGCGCGTCTCGGCCTACGGACGGCCTTCGTCGGCGTCGTGGGCGACGACCCGTTCGGTCACTTCATGCTCGATGCGATGACCGCGCGCGATGTCGACATGACCCACTGCGTCGTCGAGCCGTCCCTCGAGACAGGTATCAGCGTCATCCTGTCGCGCGACGCGGATCGCGCCATCCTCACGCATCTCGGAGCGATCTCCGCCTTGCGGGCCGAGCAGGTCGATCGCAGCCTGTTCGATCGGTCTCGACACGTGCACGTCGGCGGCTACTTCCTGCTCGACGCGCTGCGTCCCGATCTTGCCGCGCTGTTCCACGAAGCCCGCGAGGCGGGCCTCACCACGTCGCTGGACACGAACTGGGACCCGAGGGAAGCATGGAACCACGAGCTCGCGAACGTGCTCGAGTACACCGACGTACTGCTTCCCAATGCCGAGGAGGCCATGCGAATCGGCCGTGGCAAAGATCTGGACGCGTCCGTGGCCGCCTTGGCGGCGCGCGTTTCGACGGTTGCGGTCAAGCTCGGCGGTGACGGTGGTCGTGCGATGCGCGGCGCCGAGGAGGTATTCGCGCCGGCGCTCGAGGTCGCCCTGGTCGACACCACCGGCGCCGGCGACACCTTCGATGCCGGTTTCCTATACGGCTACCTGAACGATTGGTCTCTCGAGCGGTCGCTCCTCCTAGCTTGCGCCTGCGGCTCACTGTCGACCCGCGCGGCAGGTGGAACCGCCGCACAGCCCACGTTGTCCGAAGCGCTGGCCGCGATCGCCGATGCTGACGCTGCCGGATCCTAGCCAATACTTGGGGCGGTCGCCCAAGGCCTTCACCGACTGAAGGGCACTACCCCGCTCGACACCAAGGCGAACGTACCGGCGGCCGGCGTCAGAGCCCGCACGGACCGCCTTCCGCTCCCCGCCGAATCGAACCGAGTACCCTGAACTCCAGATGCTGGAACGGAGCCTCGAGCCCGTGCTCCTCAAGCGCAGCGGCCTGGCGTTGGCGCTTTGGGGCGAACCGGGGATCGGCAAGAGCTACACGGCGGGGCGGCTCCTGCGTGAGGCGCCATGTCGCAGCGCCACCGTCCACGCCATCACACCGCTACCGGCACTGGTCAAGCTGATCCCGAAGACGAGCACGCTGCAAGGTTGGGCGCGGGCGACGCTCACCCGGATCGAGGACGGCGTTCCCGTCGACACCCCGCGAGCGCTGGAGGCCATCACGGCGGCCCTGGCTCGCGCGGCGCCGTTCCTGCTCCTCGTCGAAGACCTCCACGAAGCGAACGACGAGCGGCACCAGTTGCTCGTGGGACTGGCCGGCATGGCGCGCCGGGCACGCGGCGTGGGTCTCTTGGTGACCAGCCGGACCGACCCCGGCGACCCGTTCGAGCGACACCGTCTCGTCCCACTGACGCAGCTGGAGACGTCACACCTGCTCCGGCAGGTGTTGGGCTCGGAGGTTCCTGACGGAGCGGCCCACTGGATCGCCGAACGGGCGGGAGGCAACCCGCTCTTCGCCCTCGAGTACCTGCGCTACTTCGGCCGCCAGGGCCACCTGTGGAACGACGGCAGCCGGTGGCACTGGCGCCGCCCCGAACTCGACGAGACGCCGCCCACCATCGACGCACTTCTCGAGTACCACCTCGGCGAGTTGCTCGCGGACGAGACGCTGGCGGCGGCCCTGGGGGCCATGGCACTCCTGCCGCCGGGAGCCGGCGCCGCGCTGCAGGCGCGTGCGGCCGGACTCACGGGTGAGCGGTTCGCCGAAGCATTGCGCGAGCTGGACCGGCGCGGCGTCACGCACCAACGAGGCTTCGTTCACCCTCTGTACCGCGAGGTGACGCGTCGGCTGATCCCAGCGGAGCGGCGGCGAAGTACGGCAAGGCGGGCGCTGGAGGTGGTCGGCGATGATCCGCGCCTGGCGGCGGCGTTGATCGACGATGCGGGCCTCGACCCAACGGAGGCCGGACCCCTGCTGCAGCGCGCGGCACGCTCAGCCAGAGCCGCGGGCGACGAGCTTCAAGCGGCGCGACTGCTGGCACGGGCCAGCGATACCACCTCCGGCGAGGAAGCCGGGCTCTTGGCGCTGGAGGCCGCCAAGCTCTTTCAGGGCCACGACTTTCCGCGGATGCTCGAGTTGGCCGAGAAGGCCGTTCCGCTCCTGGCAGATCCCACCGAGGCGCTCTTCTTGCAGGCTACCGGCCACGCTATCCGCGGAGACGACGCGAGCATGCGTGAGGTGCTGGAGCGGCTCCCGGCGACGTCGAAGCATGGCGCGGCGTGGCTCCAGCGCCTACTGCTGCTCCTCCACCAGACCGGCCGGCGCGACGAGATCATCGCGGTATGGGAAGCCTCCCCTGACAAGGAGGAGTGCGATGCGGCCACCGTGCACTACGTCGGTTGGGCCTACCTCCACGCCGGCAACTCGAAGGCGGCATCGGCGCTCGTCCAGGAGTGGTCCGCCAAGCACCTCAGCGATGGGGCGTCTGCCGACGCGCTTGCCGAGCTGCAGGCGAGCATCGCGTTCTACGTCGGCGACTACGGAGCGGCCGACCGCATCTACTCCGACCTTCTCGCGCGCGCCGCGGCGTCCGGCAGCGCCCCGAAGCATCACGTGGCGAACCTGCTACGCAACCGTGCGGTGACCCGGATGCAGCAGGCTCGGCAGGTCGCTTGTCTTCCCGACCTCCAGGACGCCCTGCGGCTGTACGAAGAGGTCGGGCACGGTCTCAACCACGCCGGCACGCTGGTGATGATGAGCTACGTCCACCAGGAACTCGGCGAGTACGAGCGCGCCGAGGAGGTCTTGAGCGAGGCGCTCGAGGTCGCCCAGCGCTCCGGGCAGCAGCTCTTCTTGAGCCGCGTCCTGGCGCAGCTGAGCGACCTCCACTTGGAGTGGCCTGCCTGGTCGCACCCGTCGCTCGCCCTCCGCTACGCAACGCAAGCCATCACCGCCGCGCAACTAGAGCCCGACGGGATCGAGGCGATCACGGCGACGTACGTGCTCTCGCGTGCTCGGACCGCGTCGGGACGCCCCGTCGAGGGACGGGAACTCGCCGACAAGGCTCACGCGGCGGCGACCGCCATGGAGGCAGTAGAAGCCGTGGTGGCGGCCGAGTTCGCGGGCGCCTGCGCGCTCGAAGCGCTCGGCCGCGTCGACGAAGCCCTTGACGCGTTCGCGGGCGCAGAGCGGCGAGCTCGTTCGCATGGTCTGGAGCTGCACGCGCACCGCTACGGACTCGAGGTCGATCGGCTGGTTGGTGATGCGGCCAGCGCAGCGCAGCGCCGGGCGTGGTTCGCAGATCGCGGTCTGCTGCACGGGGTCAACCTCGCTGAGCGCTACTTCCCCGATCGCGCTTCGCGCCACGGAGAAGGGCGCGCAGAGGCGGCGGTACGCCTGGAGGTACTCG
This sequence comes from Trueperaceae bacterium, assembly GCA_046484635.1. Classification (GTDB taxonomy): domain Bacteria; phylum Deinococcota; class Deinococci; order Deinococcales; family Trueperaceae; genus CAZACZ01. The sequence continues at coordinate 379 of JAWOIL010000022.1, read as the reverse complement.
GTCCGATGCGATGGGCGCGGGACGGTCTGTCCAAGCCGGTTCGTGGCCGCAAGAGGCAGACGCTCCTTGCCGCCCTGTTGGAGGCGCGCCTGACCGGGCGCACCGAGGTCGGCCGGCTCGAGCTGATCGATCGGCTCTACACGGGAAGCGACGAGGCGAAAGCCGCCGCGAGCTTGAAGCAGCTCATCAGTGACCTCCGCAAGGAACTGGGGGCCAGCGTCGTCTTGACCACGCCGGCTGGGTACGCACTCGGCGACGTTACTTCCGACGTCGAGGCCTTCCTCGAGACGGGCGACGCACGGTCGTGGCGAGGTGGGTACGCCGAAGGCATCGACCTGGACGTGCGCGAGAGCGTCATCACCCGCCTCTACTCCTCGCT
>JAWOIL010000021.1:0-85892 GCA_046484635.1 Trueperaceae bacterium | reverse complement strand
GTCGGCTTCGACGTGAGCGTGCGCGCCACCGAGTTCGCCACCGCGCTCGACCTTCAGGAACAGGGCGAGTACGACGTGTTCGCGGTCGGATGGTCGGGCCGCATCGACCCCGACGGGAACATCCACCAGTACCACACCTGCGAAGGGACGCTGAACGAGACCGGCTACTGCGATGCGGAAGTCGACCAGCTGCTGAACGATGCTCGCGCCGCGCCCAGCAACGACGAGCGCATGGACCTCTACCGCCAGGCGCTCGAGCGCTACCTGCCCGACCGGCACATCATCTACCTCTATCACACCCAGTTGTTCTTCCCGCACACCGCCCGCCTCGAAGGGTTCCAGGCCTACCCGGACGGCATCATCCGCTTCCAGGGCGTGCAACTGAACGCCAACTGAACGACGCCGAGGTTCGGGGCGCGGTGGCCATGCCGCCGCCCCGCCCCGAACTACGCCCCTTCCGCCCGGCCCGGTCGACCTCCGGCGGAACGCCTGAAAGGAGTCTTCGGTGGTTCCCTTCGTGGCACGGCGGATCCTGACCGCGCTGCCGACGCTCTTGATCGTGACGCTGATGGTGTTCGCGATCCAGCGGGCGTTGCCGGGCGACCCTGCGCGCATCCTCGCCGGCGAGCAGCAAGACCCCGAGGTCATCGCCTTCATCCGCGCCAAGTACCGCCTCGACGACCCGGTTCCGGTGCAGTACGTCGCCTGGTTGTCGCAGGTGCTTCAGGGCAACCTCGGGACCTCGATCCGCACCAACCAGAGCGTGCTCGCCTTGATCGGCTCGAAGTTGCCGGTGACGGTCGAGCTGGCGCTCCTCTCGATGCTGGTGGCGGTGGTCATCGCCATCCCGGCGGGCGTCGTGTCCGCCACCAAGAAGGGCACCCTGTTCGACTACGGCGGCACGGTCGCCGCCTTGTCCGGCCTCTCCGTCCCGAACTTCTGGCTCGGCATCATGCTGATCTTGCTGATCTCGGTGCAACTGAAGTGGTTGCCGGCCTCGGGCTACGTGCCCTTGAGCGAAGGGGTGGGCGAGAACCTCAAACGCATGATCATGCCGGCGTTCGTGCTCGGCACCGGGCTGGCGGCCGTGCTGATGCGGCAGATGCGCTCGGCCATGCTCGAGGTGATGCGCCAAGACTACGTACGCACCGCCCGCGCCAAGGGTCAGCGCGCGACCTTGGTGATCGTGCGTCACGCCATGCGCAACGCGCTGATCCCCGTCACCACGCTGCTCGGCCTACAACTCGGGGCGCTCTTGTCCGGCGCGGTGCTCACCGAGCAGGTGTTCACCCTCCCCGGGTTCGGCAAGCTCGTCGTCGACGCCATCTACAATCGCGACTACGCCGTGGTGCAAGGCGTGGTGCTCGTGACCGCCACGGCCTACATCCTCCTCAACCTGCTGGTCGACGTCGCCTACGCCGTCATCGACCCGAGGATCTCGGCGCGATGAGCCTGCCGGCCGCCACCAGCGACGCCGTGCCGTCCATGACCGTGGACGCGGTGGTCGCACCGGCGCGCGCCCCGCGCGCGTTGCGCCGCATCCTGCGCCGGCCGCCCGCCATCCTGGGCGCGGTCGTGGTCGTGGCCTTCGTCGCCATCGCGGCGTTGGCGCCCTATCTTGCCCCTTATGATCCCGCCAAACCCGACTTCCTCGCGGTCCGGCAGGCGCCGAGCGAGGCGTACCGGCTCGGCACCGACGAGATCGGCCGCGACGTTCTCTCGCGCCTGATCTTCGGTGCGCGGGCCAGCCTGGTGGCCGGCGTGATCTCCGTCGCCATCGCGACCGCCATCGGGGTGCCGCTCGGCCTGCTGGCAGGCTTCTATCGTGGCGCCGTCGAAGAGGTCATCATGCGGGTCACCGACGCACTGCTGGCGTTCCCGTTCCTGATCCTGGCCGTCGCGTTGGCGGCCGCGCTCGGTCCTAGCCTCACCAACGCCATGATCGCGATCGGCATCGCCAGCACGCCGACCTTCGTGCGTCTCACCCGCGGCCAGGTTCTGGCCGTGAAGGCCGAGGATTACGTGCAGGCCGCCCGCGGCCTCGGCGCCTCGGACATGCGCATCCTGGCCAGGCACATCCTGCCGAACGCCTTCACGCCCATCCTCGTTCAGGCCACCGTCACCATCGCGCAGGCGATCATCGCGGAGTCGTCGTTGTCGTTCCTCGGGCTCGGCGTGCAGCCCCCCACGCCGAGTTGGGGCGGGATGCTCAACACCGCCAAGAACTTCCTGGTGCAGGCGCCGTGGATGGCGATCTGGCCGGGGCTGTCGATCTTCGTCACGGTTCTCGCCTTCAACCTCTTCGGTGACGGACTGCGCGACGCCTTCGACCCGCGCGGCGACTGACCCCGGTGCTCTACTTGGTGGGCGGGTCAGCAGCGAATCACATCAGTCGACAGACGCCAGGATCTCGCTCGGCAACGTCTGGGGCCCGTGAAGGTCATTCGGCCCTACCCTCCGACCCGGTTGCGCGGTGTACCACGGAGAGGAGGCTCGACCATGCCAGTCCGGGAACGGATGGATCATCGACTTCGTGACGTCTTCGAGCACGTTCGGCGGCGCAACCGAGGGGAGACGGAGTTCCTTCAGGCCGTCGGCGAGGTGTTGGCGAGCCTCGGTTCGTTGGTGACGCGTCATCCGGAGTGCCTGGGCGACCGGCTGTTGGAGCGTTTGTGCGAGCCCGAGCGGCAGCTGATGTTCCGGGTGCCGTGGCAGGACGACGCCGGTGAGGTGCAGGTCAACCGCGGGTTCCGCATCGAGTTCAACTCGGCGCTCGGACCCTACAAGGGCGGCCTGCGTTTCCACCCTACGGTCAACCTGGCGGTGGTGAAGTTCCTCGGCTTCGAACAGATCTTCAAGAACGCCCTGACCGGGCTTCGCATCGGTGGCGCCAAGGGCGGCGCCGACTTCGAGCCGAGAGGGCGCAGCAACGGCGAGATCATGCGCTTCTGCCAGAGCTACATGACCGAACTGTTCCGTCACGTGGGCGAGGCCACCGACGTGCCAGCCGGGGACATCGGTGTTGGCCAGCGGGAGATCGGCTTCCTGTTCGGGCAGTACAAGCGGATCACGAACCGCTACGACGCGGGCGTGCTGACCGGGAAGGACCTCCGCTTGGGCGGCTCGCTGGTGCGCAAGGAAGCCACCGGTTACGGTTCGGTCTACTTCGCGCAGGAAGCGTTGGCGACGCGACGGGAAGGCATCGAGGGCAAGAAGTGCGTCGTGTCGGGCTCGGGCAAGGTCGCCATCTACACCATGGAGAAGCTGCAGCAGCTCGGCGCGAAGGTGGTGGCGTGCTCGGATTCGGAGGGCGCGGTGGTCGATCGGGATGGGATCGACCTCGACCTCGTGAAGCGCATCAAGGAAGAGCGGCGCGGCCGCATCGCCGAGTACGTCGAAGAGCGGCCGAGTGCGACCTTCCGTGATGGGAGCACGGTGTGGGAGGTGCCCTGCGACGTCGCGTTCCCATGTGCCACGCAGAACGAGCTGAACGAGGAGGACGCCGCGCGGATGCTGCAAGCCGGTTGCCGCGCGGTGTTCGAAGGGGCGAACATGCCGTGCACGCCGGGGGCGGTGGCGGCCTTTCAGGCGGCCGGGGTCCTCTACGGTCCTGGCAAGGCCGTGAACGCCGGCGGCGTGGCGACCTCGGCGTTGGAGATGCAGCAGAACGCCTGTCGCGAGGCATGGTCGTTCGAGGAGGTCGATCGCCGCTTGCGCGACCTCATGCGCGGAATCCACGCGCGTTGTTACGAGACGGCCGAGGAGTTCGGCGAGCCCGGCAACTACGTGCTGGGCGCGAACGTCGGCGGCTACCGTGAGGTGGCGGAGGCGATGATGGCGTTGGGCGTCATCTGAACCTGGCGCAGCGACGCCCCCGGCCTGCCGACGAAGCAGTCCGGGCATCTTCGCCTAGTCGAGCGGAGGGCTACGCGAACGCGCGTCACAGACGGAACGGCGGCGAGAACCGTAGGCTTTTCGGATGGTCGACGTCTCCGTCCGCACGGTGCTGCGGTGGTTGCTCACGGCGATCCTCCTGGTACTCGCGATCCATCTGGCGCTCGAGCTCTTCCCGTCGCCGCGCTTGCCCTGGGACCAGCTACGCGAGATCTTCGACGTCGACGACGACACCAGCGTGCCCACCTACCTCGCCGCGGCGTTGCTCACCGCGACGGCGGCGACGGTGTGGCTGACCGGGCACGAGGCCCGAAGCCGCTCCGATCGCTGGACGCCGTACTGGTTCGGCCTGACGGCGCTGTTCCTGCTCGCCGGGATCGACGAGGTGGCCGCGATGCACGAGATGCTGAGCAGCATCGTGCGGGACTTCCTCGACACGGGTGACGTCGCAATGCTTCGCTGGCCGTGGTTCATCCCGGTCGGCGCTGCCATGGCGGTGGTGTTCGTCGTCTACCTGCGGTTCATGCTGGCATTGCCCGCCTTCACGCGCACGCACTTCTTCACCGGCGCCACGATGTTCGTGGCAGGTGCCATCGGCATGGAGCTTCTCGGGGGAGCCTTCTACGTCGAGTACGGAATGGAGTCTCGGCGCTACTTCGCTGCCGCCATGACCGAGGAAACCCTCGAGTTCGCCGGCACCTGGGTCATGCTGCGGGGCTTCCTGCACCACGCCGCCGGCCTGCCCGCCGACGTCGGCGTCCGGTTGCGAGCGCCCTGAGCACACCCACAGCGTCCGAACGGCGTGGCGGCGACCGGCGTCAGGCCAGCTCGGGCCGGGACGCGAATCCTTCCGTGATCACGCGCATTACGGCGTCGCGTTCTGCGCCGTCCAGCTCCAAGCGCGGAGGACGCACCCGCGCGCTGCCCCAACCGGCGTGCTCCTGCGCAAGCTTGATCATCTGGACGAACTTGGTGCCGATGTCGAGCCGCAGTAGGGGTAGGAACCAACGGTAGAGCTCGAACGCCTCGGCCACGTGGCCGCTTCGTGCCAGTTCGAACAGGCGCACCGACTCGCGCGGCAACGCGTTCACCAGGCCGGCGATCCACCCGACCGCGCCCACCTGGAACGCCTCCAAAGCCAGGTCGTCGACGCCCATCAGGATGGCGAACGACTCCGGCATGATGGAGCGCAGCCACGCCACGCGGCGCAGGTCGGAGCTGGACTCCTTGATGGCCTCGAGGTTCGGGTGCTCCTGCGCCAGCTCGCGCACGTGCGGCGGCGGGAAGTCGGTGGTGTACGCCAACGGGTTGTTGTAGAGCATCGCCGGTAGCGGCGTGGCCGAGAGGATGGCGGCGACGTGGGCCTTCATCTCGCGCCAGTCGCTGGCGTAGACGTACGGCGGCAACACCATGAAGCCGCTGGCGCCTGCCGCGGCCGCGTCGCGCGCGAAGCGAACCGCCTCGCTGGTGGACAACGCCGAGACCGCCGGGATGACCGGCGCACGCCCGTCCAGCGCGCCGACGAGCCCCTCCAGCATGGCGAGTTTCTCGTCGTGCGCGAGCGTGGCGCCCTCGCCCAGCGAACCGAACGGGACGATGCCGACACAGCCGGCGTCGACAAGCCAGCGAGCGTGCTCGGTGAACAGCGCGTGGTCGACGCGCAGGTGCTCGTCGAAGGGGGTGGTGATGGCGGGGATGACGCCGTGCCAGTTCACGTTCACGGGTCCGCTCCTTCCGGCGCTGCGGCGTCTGCGACGGCCGTCAAGCGCTCCATGACGATGGCCAGGTTGCTGCGGATATGGCGGCTCATGGCGAGCTCGGCGCGGTGCTCGTCGCCGGCGAGGATGGCCTCGGCGATCTCGCGGTGTTGCGCGCGCGCCATGTCGCTCACGTCGAGGTCGCGCGTGAGCACCTTGACGCGCACGACGCGGTCGGCGAGCCGTTCGACCAGTTCGGCCAGCACCGGGTTGCCCGATAGGCGAGCGATGGTGCCGTGGAAGGCGTCGTCGGCCAGCACGTGGGCGACGGGCTCGTCGTCGGCGAGCGTCTCCGTGGCCTTCAGTCGAGCCCGCAGCGCTTCGCGGCCGGCGTCGTCGGCGTGGCGCGCCGCCAGGCGAGCCGCCATGCGCTCGAGGCGCTCGCGTACTTCGTAGGTGGCGGCCGCCTCGTCGGACCGGAGTTCCGGCACGCGCACGCCTCGGTTCGCTTCGAGCTCGAGCAGGCCCTCGTGCGCCAACCGCCGAACCGCCTCGCGGACGGGCGTGCGGGACACGGCCAACGCCTCGGCCAGCTCCTGCTCGCGCAGACGCCGGCCCGGCTCCAGCCTCCCCGCCACCAACTCGTGGCGCAGGCGGAGGTAGACGCCTTCGGCTACGGTGGGGGGTCTGGCCGAGGGAACCACGGCTGATTGTATGGTGTATACAATCTGAAGACAAGGTGGACGGGACGCGTCGTTCGCGACGGATGAGCCGCCACCGCCCGCACCGCGCCCGGCCCGTTCGCGTACGATGCCCGCGAGTCGGCGCACGCAGAGGCAGGAGGATGGTTCGGTCCTATATGGAGTTCTCGGCCACCTACACGACCATCGACACCCACGCCGCGGGCGAGCCGCTGCGCATCGTCACGGCCGGCATCCCCCGCATCCCGGGCGCCACCATCCTCGAGAAGCGCCGCTGGGCACGCGAGAACCTCGACCACGTGCGGCGTGCCCTGTTGTGGGAGCCGCGCGGCCACGCCGACATGTACGGCTGCTACGTCACCGAACCCGTCACGGCCGAGGCGGACCTCGGGGTGGTGTTCCTGCACAACGAGGGCTACTCCGACATGTGCGGCCACGGCGTCATCGCCCTCGCCACCGTGGCGGTAGCGCAAGGCTGGGTGGCGCGCACCACGCCGGAGACGCGCCTCGGCATCGACGCGCCGGCAGGCTTCATCGAGGCCTTCGTGCGCTGGGACGGGCGCAGGGCCGGACCCGTGCGGTTCCGCAACGTGCCGTCGTTCCTGTACCGCCAGGACGTGCGCGTCGCGACCCCGAGCTTCGGCGAGGTCACCGTCGACGTCGCCTTCGGCGGGGCGTTCTACGCCTATCTGGACGCCGCCCAGGTCGGGCTGGTCGTGCGCCCCGAGCACCTGCGCCAGCTGGTCGAACTGGCCGACGAGGTCAAGCATGCGGTGAGCGCCACGGTGCCGATCGGCCACCCGCTCTTGCCCGAGCTGAACACGCTCTACGGCACCATCGTCGACGGCCCGCCGCGCGATCCCACCAACCACCAAGCAAACGTGTGCGTCTTCGCCGAGCGTGAGGTCGATCGCTCGCCCACCGGAACGGGCACGGCTGGAAGGGTGGCGCAACTGGTGGCGCGTGGACGGCTGGGGCTCGGGCAGGAGCTGCGCAACGAGAGCATCGTCGGGTCGCTCTTCACCGGCAAGGCGATCGAGGAGACGCGCGTCGGCGACTTGCCGGGCGTGGTGCCGGAGATCGCCGGCAGCGCCAGCATCGTCGGCTTCGCGCAGTGGGTGGTGGAGCCGGACGACGAACTCGGCGGCGGGTTCCTGGTGCGGCCGTGATGGCGTGCGAGGGACCGGACTCGGGTCGGGCGGCCGCCACCGGCCGGGTCAGGTTCGTCGACTCTCATACCGAGGGCGAACCGACGCGGGTGGTGGTGGCGGGCGGCCCCGACCTAGGGGAAGGGTCGATGGCCGAGCGCCTGGCCCGCCTTCGCCGAGACCACGACACGTTCCGCTCCGCCGTGGTGAACGAGCCGCGAGGCTCCGACGTACTGGTGGGCGCGCTGCTGGCCGAGCCCGTCGACCCCGAGGCGGCCGCCGGCGTGATCTTCTTCAACAACGTCGGGTACCTCGGAATGTGCGGCCACGGGACGATCGGCTTGGTGACCACCTTGGCCCACCTCGGGCGGATCGGCCCGGGGCGGCACCGGATCGAGACGCCGGCGGGCGACGTGACTGCCGAGTTGCACCACGACGGTCGCGTCAGCGTCGAGAACGTACCGTCCTACCGCTACATGAAGGGCGTGCAGGTGCGCGTGCAGTTGCGCTTGGCGGGGGGCGCGCCGGGCATCGCGCCGGGCACCGCGCCGGGCACCGCGCCGCACGTGGAGGTCTCCGGCGACGTCGCCTACGGCGGCAACTGGTTCTTCCTGGTGCACGACCACGGTCAGGAAGTCGAGCTCGCCAACGTCGCGGCGCTCACCGACTTCGCGTGGCGCGTGCGCCAGGGGCTCCAGGATGCCGGCATCCGCGGTGAGGGTGACGCCGAGATCGACCACGTCGAACTCTTCGTGCCGGCAGACGGTGACGCGAACGCGCGCAGCTTCGTGCTCTGTCCCGGGAGGGCCTACGACCGCTCTCCGTGCGGCACGGGCACCAGCGCGATGCTTGCGTGCTTGGCGGCAGACGGCAAGCTCGAGCCCGGCCGCACTTGGGTGCAGGAGAGCGTCATCGGCAGCCGCTTCGAGGCGCGCTACGCCACCGGCCCGGACGGCCGCATCCGTCCCGTCGTCACCGGCCGAGCGTACGTGACGGCCGAAGGCACGCTGCTGCTCGACCCGTCCGACCCGTTCCGCTGGGGGATCCGGTGAGTTCGCCGCCGTTCGTCGAGGTCGTCCGGTGAACCGACACGTCGTCGTGATCGGGGCCGGGGTGATCGGCCTGGGCAGCGCGTTCGAGCTGCGTCGGCGCGGCTATGACGTCACCGTCGTCGAGCGCGACGACCCCACCCGTGAGACGACCTCGTTCGGCAACGCCGGCATGATCGTCCCCAGCCACTTCGTGCCGCTCGCGGCACCCGGGGTGGTGGCCCAGGGCGTGCGCTGGATGGCGAACCCGAATAGTCCCTTCTACGTGCGTCCACGCGCCTCGCTCGACCTCCTGCGTTGGGGTTGGCGCTTCTGGCGCGCGGGCACGGCGGCGCACGTCGCGCGCAGCGCGCCGCTGCTCCTGCGGCTGAATCTGGCCAGCAGCGCCGCCTACGACGACTGGGAGAGCGAACTGCGCGCCCGCCTCGGCCAGGGGGTTGGCCTCGAACGACGCGGCATCACCATGTTGTGCGCCACCGAACACGGTCTCGAGGAGGAAGCGATAACCGCCGCGCGCGCCAACGAACTCGGCTACCCGGCCAAGGTGCTGAGCGCAGCACAGGTGCGGGCGCTGGAACCCGATGCCCGGCTCGAGGTGGCGGGGGGCGTGCGCTACCCAGGGGACGCGCACCTCGACCCGGGAGCGTTGATGCGCGGGCTGCAGCGCTGGCTGGAGTCCGAAGGCGTCGCGTTCCGGTTCCGAGCGCACGCCGCAGGGTTCGAGCGCGAGAACGGCCGCGTGCGGGCGGTGACGATCCAGGACGAGGCGGGCGAAGGGGCCGGTGGCGCCATGAGAACCTTGGCGGCCGACGCGTTCGTCGTTGCGGCCGGCGCCCGGTCGACCGCGCTGGCGCGCCAAGTGGGCGCCGGCGTCCGACTGCAACCCGGCAAGGGCTACGCCATGACGCTACCGGCGAACGACGCGGGGCTGCGCGCGCCCGTGCTGCTGGCGGAGGCGCGGGTGGCGATCACGCCGCTCGGTGAGCGTCTTCGTGTCGGCGGAACCATGGAGTTGACCGGCTTCGACGAACGCGTCACCCCGTCGCGCCTCGAAGGCATCGTCGATGGCGCCACCCGCGCGCTCCCTGCGTTGTCGCGAGAGCGGCTACTGGCTTCCCCACGTTGGTTCGGGCACAGACCGTGCTCGCCCGACGGCCTGCCGTACCTGGGCCCCGCCCCCGCCGCGCACAACGTCGTCATCGCCACCGGGCACGCCATGTTGGGTGTCAGTCTCGCGCCCGTCACCGCGAGCGTGGTGGCGCGCCTGGTGGCCGGCGAGCCGCCTGGATTCGACCTCGCCATGCTGGACCCGGGGCGCCACGGCCGGGCGTGAGCGCCGGGAGTCGACGCTGTGAGGAGTCGCTGTGAGGAGTCGCTGTGAGGAGTCGCTGTGAGGAGACGCTGAGCGGAGTCGCTGAGCGGAGTCGCTGAGAGGAGCCGCCATGCCCTACCCCATCCTGGACGCAGACCGCACCGCCGCACGCCTCCCCTACGGCGCCCTGGCCGATGCCATCGAGCAAGTGTTGCGCGACCGACAGGCCGGCGGGCTGCGTCTCGCGGAACGCACCGTGCTGCCTCTGAGAGACGGGACGCTCCTCACCATGCCGGCGTCCGACGACCGGCTGACCATCACCAAGCTCGTGACCGTGCATCCCGGCAACGCCGCCAAGGGCCTGCCGACCATCCAAGGCGAAGTGATGGTCGCGCGCGCGGACGACGGAACTCGGTTGGCCCTGCTGCATGGCGGCACGGTCACGATGCGCCGGACGGCGGCGCTGAGCCTGTTGGCGGTCCGGGCGCTGCGCCGCGGTCGTGAGGCGGTCGTGTCACGGGGTCCGCTCCTGGTCTTCGGGGCAGGCGACCAGGCCCGCGCGCACGCCGAGGCGTTCACCACCGAGTTCGGCATCCAAAGCGTACGCATCGTCTCCCGGACGCGCGACCGAGCAGAACGCGTGGCGGCCGACCTGCGCGAACGCGGCATCGAGGCGGGCGTCCTGGCCACCATCGATCCGGCCGGCGATGGCGACCGCCTTCCCGACGAGGTCGCGCGCGCGTTGGCGGAGGCGCCCGTGATCGTGACGGCCACGACGTCGAGCTCGCCGGTCGTTCGAGGTGCGACGCGCGACGACGCGGTGATCGTGGCCGTTGGCGCGTACCGACCCGACATGGCCGAGCTCTCGCCCGAGACGATCCGGGACGCGGGCCTAGTCGTGGTCGACACGCTCGAGGGCGCGCGTGCAGAAGCCGGCGATCTGATCCAGGCGGTCGAGGCCGGTGCCTGGTCGTGGAGTCGTGCGCGCACGCTGCTCGACGTGCTGGACTCGCCGCCGACGCTGGCCGGCACGCGTGTCTTCAAGAGCGTGGGGCATGCGATGTACGACCTCGCGGCCGCGAGGGTGGCGTTCGCGCAGGTGTGATCCGACCACCGAACGATCAGACGTCCACCGGCGCCTCGTCCATCCCCCGTCGCGGTGACGCGGCAGGGATGAGGACCAGCGTCGTCAGCGCCGCGACGAGCATCCCCACCCACATGATCGCGGAGATGTGGTGGTGGGGCCTCAGCGGCGACAACTGCAGCGCCGTCAGGCCGACGGCGATGCCCAAAGCGTTGGCGGCGATCGGGCGGGTGACTGCACGCAGGCCACGCCGGACCCATCCGGAGGAGTTCGGCTGCGCCCGGCGCGCGACCTCGATCGCGGCGATGAGGTGAATGGCGTAATCGATACCGACTCCCAGCACGATGCTCGAGGCGACCACGGTGATGAGGTTCAAGTGGATGCCCGACGCCGTCACGAAGCCCAGCACCACCAGTACGGTGATGGTGATGGGTGCAAGCGCCAACAGCGCGCGGTCGATCCGCCGGTAGACGGCCCACAACAAGAGCGCCACCAACGCGAACGCCCACGCGAGGGACACCGTCTGAGCCCGTGCGATCTGCGCAGCGAGCGCCTCGAACAACATCGGCGGTCCAGAAAGTACCCGGACCTCGGGCATGGCGGCAGTTGCCTCGCGCCAAGCGCGCACGTCGGCAGTGGCGAAGGGCTCGGTCAACACCACGAAGCGCAGTCCGTCTTCGCTCGCCATGCGGCCGAACGGCAGGGGGCGCTCGCCGCTCAGCACGGCGGCTCGCTCGCGAACCGGCACGCGAGGCAGGATGTCGGCCAGCGACACGACCGCGCGGATGCCGGGAAGTCGCTCGATCGCGCGCGATACCTCGCGTAGCGGGCCCAACTGCGCTTCCAGCGGCTGGTTCGGGTCGATCTCGAACTCGCCGAACAGCGGCGTGGCGCCGCCGAAGGCAGCCGCCACGCGGTCGAAGCTTTGCCGCACGGGATGGTCGTGCGCGAAGTAGAACATCGGGTCGGAGTCGACCTCGAGACGCGGCACGAACCAAGCAGCGAAGGCCACCAGCGGGACGACGAGGGCCCACGCCACCCAACGACGCGAAGCCAGGCGAGCGACGGCGGCGTCCAGGTGCCCCCCGAGCGCGGCGGGCGGCGCGTCCGCCGCCATGCGGGGAAGCAGGTGCGACATCGCTGCGGGCAGTGTGAACCACGAGATCGCTCCCGCCAAGCCGATGCCGATGGCCACGAAGACGCCCAGCTGCTGGATGGGCGGAACGCCGGTCGCGATCAGCGACAGGAACCCCACCGCCGTGCTGACGGTGGTGAGCACCATCGGCACACCCACGTCCGCCAACGCGGACGCCACCGCCGCGGTTCGGTCGAGGCCACGTCGGTGCGCGTCCTGGAGATGCGCCACGAAGTGGAGTCCGTCGGCAGACCCCATCACGATCACGAACACCGGCACGATCACGGTGATGAGGGAGACCTCGATGCCGAGCGCGAACAGCAGCCCGAAGGTCCACACGCTGCCGAGCACCGCCGGCATCAGTGCCAGCGCGGCCAGACGGGGCCGCCCCAGCGTGGCGGTGAACACGACGAACAGTAAGGCGAACACGATCGGCGGGATGGCAAGCAAGAACCAGCCGAGCAGGTCCAGCACCTCGGCATACACGACCGGGTTCCCGGCGATGGTGATGGCGCTTCGCTCGGGGAGCTCCGCTGCGCGGATCACGCGCACCGTCTCGATGGGATCGCCGCGCGGCTGTACGACGAGCATGGTGGCCGTTCCGTCCTCCGTGAGAAGGAGTTCGGCTCCGGCGGTGGAACGCAGCGCAGCGAGCGCGACCGCGGGCAAAGCGGCGATGGCCGCGGGCGACACGGCGCCACCCAAGAGCGGAACCGTCTCGGGCAAGAAGGTCCCGACGGAAGCGACCTCCGGCAGCGATGCCAGGGTGTCGCGCAGCTGCGCCACCACCACCATCCCGGCGCGGTCATCGAGCCGCCCGCCGTCGTCGAGCTCCAGCACGACCGTGATCGGATCCGTCGCGTCGTAGCGTGCCTGCATCTCCGCGAACGCGCGGCCCTCTTCGTTGCTGTCGGTAAGGAAGGACGTCACGTCGAGATCGAACGCCACCCGCGGCAGCATCGCGAGCGCCGCCAGGGTCGTGAGCGCGGTCAGGGCCAAGACGACCCGAGACCTTTCGACGATCGACCGCGCCAGCCCTTGCATCGGGTGATTGTACGCCCAGATGACATTGGCGAAGGGGTTCCCGACCCGTACCATGGCGGGGAGGAGCGAGCATCATGCCCAGCCCAACCGACCCCCGCTCGAACCGAGCAACCGACGGCACCATCTCGACGTACCTCCGGCATCACTTCCGCCACTTCAACGCCGCCACCCTGATCGACGCCAGCGACGCCTACGCCAAGCATCTCGATAGCGGCGGATACATGATGGTCACGCTGGCCGGCGCCATGAGCACGGCCGAGCTGGGACTGTCGCTAGCCGAGATGATCCGCCGGGACAAGGTCCAGATCATCACCTGCACCGGCGCCAACCTCGAGGAGGACGTGTTCAACCTCATCGCCCACGACTTCTACGAGCGCGTGCCGCACTACCGCGACCTGACGCCGGAAGACGAACGAGCGCTGCTCGTGCGCCACATGAACCGCGTCACCGACACCTGCATCCCCGAGGGCGAAGCGATGCGGCGGCTGGAGAAGGTGCTGGTGGAGGAGTGGACGCGCGCCGACGCTGCCGGCGACCGCTACTTCCCGCACGAGTTCCTCTACCACCTGCTGCTCGACGGCCGCCTCGAGGAGTACTACCAGATCGACCCCAAGGATTCGTGGCTCGTGGCCGCGGCGGAGAAGAACCTGCCGATCATCGTGCCGGGCTGGGAAGACTCGACCAGCGGCAACATGTACGCCGCCCACGTCATGGAGGGCGAGATCCGCAACGTGCACACGGTGCGCACCGGGATCGAGTACATGACGTACCTGGCCGACTGGTACACGCGCGTCGCGCCGGAGCACAGCGTGGGGTTCTACCAGATCGGTGGCGGCATCGCCGGCGACTTCCCCATCTGCGTCGTGCCGATGCTGCACCAAGACTTGCAGCGCGAGAACGTCCCGATGTGGGGTTACTTCTGCCAGGTCAGCGACTCGACCACCAGCTACGGTTCGTACTCCGGCGCGGTGCCGAACGAGAAGATCACCTGGGGCAAGCTGGCGGTCGACACGCCGAAGTTCGTCATCGAGTCCGACGCCACCATCGTGGCGCCACTGATGTTCGCGTTGATCCTCGGGCAGTAGGCGCCGCGCGAGGACGACGCGATCCGGGTCGGCCCGGCACGCCGGCGTGACGCGAAGATGCGCGTCGGACGCGCGGTCGGAGCGAGCGCAAGGCCGGACAGCTCAGGTCAGGGCGGCCGCGTTGCGCTTCAACACCCGGTAGGCGAGCAGCGCAGCAGGCACCAGGAACGCGAAGCTACCGACGAGCGCAGGCACGATGCCGACCGCTTCCTGCAGGGCTCCGAAGAAGATGTAGAGCACGCCCGCCGTGCCCCAGGTGAAGCCCATGAGCATGCCGGAGGCGGTGGCGACCGCGTTGGGAGCGAGATCCTGGGCGCTGACGACCATCAGCGGGATCGACGCGTTGGTGAACAGGCCGGCGAGCGCCGCGAACACGAAGTACGAGACCGACCCGGCCGGAACGAGCAGCACCGCGACGAGCAGCGGCACCGCCAGCAGCATGGTGCCGACGATGAGGCGCCTGCGGCCGAGGCGCGGCTCCAGCGCACCGGAGATCAAGCCGCCTGCTGCCGCGGAAGCGCCGTAGATCGCCAGCGTGGCGCCGATGATGGGCGCGTCCGGCGCGAAGCCGCGCACCTTCGTGAGGTAGAGCGGCATCGCGTTGGAGAAGCTCACGAAGGCGGTGGCCCGGAAGATGCCGGCGATGGCGAGCTGCCCCACGGGCCCGGCGAACAGGGCGGCATCGAAGACTTTCGGCCGAACGCTGCGCTCCGGTTGCGCTTGTCGCGGTGTGAAGTAGAACAGCAGGAGGCCGAGGGCGACGCCGACGATGGCGAGCCATGGCACGTACTCGATACCGAAGCGGCGGATCACGAACAGCGCCACGATCGGCATGATGGCCGAACCGAGCGGGCCGCCTGCGGCGAACAGTCCGACGCCGAGGCTCTTGTGCGCCCCGGCCGAGCGCGCCATCGACACGGCCGCAGGATGGAACAGCGCCGAGCCCAAGCCACCGACGGCCAGGATCGCGACCAGCACGACCACGCTGGGCGCGACGGAAACGAAGCTCATCAGTATCGAGCCGACGATGAGGCCGAGTGCGGCGGAACGGCGCCTGCCCCAACGGTCGGCGACCGCGCCGGCGAACGCTTGCATGACGTTGGCGGACAGCGAGATGACGGCCACGAACGTCGCCAGCACGGCCTCGCCCACGCCGAAGCGCAGTTGCAGCGTGGGCAAGAACACCGGCAGCACGTTGGAGAAGGCGTCGTTGGTCAGGTGCGCGAAGGTGAGCAGAAGCGCCAGGTTGACGCCGGAGAGCGTGCCGCGACGGACGGCGCTGGTGGCCATCTTGAGACGGTATCAGGTTCCGTCGGGGCGGGCGCTGCGTCCGCAAATGGTATGGCCGCGGGCAGGTTACCCGCGCGGTTGCGTCGGCACCCCGCCGGGTTGCCCGGCGGGCGGTTGTGCAGGCTCCGGCGCAGAACCCCGCACCACCCCGCGGAACAGACGCAAGAACGTCTGCACCAGCGGCCCGACCAGCACCGCGTACAGCACGGTGCCAAGCCCGACGGGACCACCCAGGAGGAAGCCCACGGCGAGCACGACGACCTCGATGCTCGAGCGCGTGGCGCGCACGCTCACCCGGAAGCGGTCGGACAGGCCCATCATCACGCTGTCGCGCGGGCCCGTGCCGAGGCGAGCGTCGATGTAGAGGGCGCTGGCCATGGAGAACAGCACCGTGGCAGCGAGCAATTGCGCCAGGCGCGGCACGAACGTTTCGGGATGCGGCATGAAGGGGTGATACCGGAACGCGTCGATCCACAGGCCGATCAACACCATGTTGAGCACGGTCCCGATCCCAGGTCGCTTGCCGAGCCACGCCCACGACAGCGCGATCAGCACGAGGCCGGTGATCTGCGACATACGGCCGTGGCTGACCCCCGCGAGGAGGCTCATGCCTTCATGGAACACCGCCCATGGCGCCACACCGAGGCCGGCGGCCAGCATCAGCGCGGTCGCGAGGCCCATGAACATCAGGCCGACGTTGAGCACGAGCAGCGACCACACGAATCTACCGCCGCGCTGCGCCTGGCCTGCGGCCGCGGTCGTGATCTTCGGGTCGGCCCCCGCCATGACCTCATCGTGACCGTGGTCGCGGCGGGTGCGCGAGGGTCATTCGGCTAGCGACCATGTCCCTCCCGCCTCGAAGCGACCCCGCCGGCAGTCGCCCCCCGTGGTAGCTTCGTGACCAACGCCATGGCCACGACGAGACCCGCATGAACCGGAACCCGCGAGCACTGGTCATCACGCTGATCGCCTTCGCGGCCGGCGCGTACCTGTTCTGGCGCGCGACGCAAGGCGGAGGGGCGCTGTTCTACTTCCTGTCCGCGGTGGGTTTCGGCATGGGGATCGCGTCACTACAACGCGGTCCCGGCGGTGGCGGAACGCGGTAAGCGCAGGAACGGCATGACCATCCCCACCGGCGCATTCCCCCACGCGACCTCGCCAGAGGCGGCTCGCGCCGGCACGCTGCTGCCCAGCGGCACCCCGTACCGGGGCAGCTACGCGGTGGGCCGCTTCCGGATCGTCTGGGACGACGCGGGCGTGCGCGCCATTCACGGTTCCGAGCCAGCGCGCGGGGTGTGGTCCGCGCCGGCTGGACGAGCGTTCGTGGCGGCCACGGTGGGCCGGTTCACCGCCACCGGGCGCGCCGGGCACCTCACACCGCACGAGGACGTACTGGCGCGTTACCCCCACCAGA
Organism: Trueperaceae bacterium; assembly: GCA_046484635.1. Lineage (GTDB taxonomy): Bacteria > Deinococcota > Deinococci > Deinococcales > Trueperaceae > CAZACZ01. The sequence continues at coordinate 69,039 of JAWOIL010000021.1, read as the reverse complement.
GTGTCGAGGACGTTCGCACCGTGCCCGTGGCTAGCGGCTCCGACGAAGAAGTCGTGGTCGTCGGCCGACTGTGGCGACGCCCGGAACCTTCCGGCGACCTCGCCATCGCCTACCGCGTCATCTTCCGCGCGGTCGACGGCGAGACGCTCGAGATCGCGGTGGAGCTCGACCCCACGAACGTGCTCGACCACTTCGCCACGTCCGATGCTGACGAGGCGCATGACGATCATCGTGAAGACCATCGTGACGATCCGCGCGACGTTCGCGATGCCGAACTCCGAGGTGCGCGGAACGTTCAGGGTCACGCGGGTGCGAACTTGCGCGTCTTCACCGAGTTGTTCTGGCAGCAAGACCCCCACGCCCAGGTGTTCGGCTTCGGCGTGCAGTTCACGCACCTCGACCTGCGCGGCCGCTGCCTGCCGATCCTCACCGCCGAGCAAGGCGTCGGGCGCGGCGCCCAGCCGCTCACGAAGTTCGCCGACGCCCTGGGCGGGGCCGGCGGGCACTGGTGGAGCACCTACGCGCCCGTGCCGGCGTTCTTGGGCACCGACCTGCGCGGCACCTACCTGACCGACACGGCGCCGTCGCGCTTCGACTTCCGTAGACCCGGCGTCGCGAGCGCGCGGGTGGTCGACGCAACGCTGCACGCCCGCGCCGTGGCGGCTGCGTCCCCCGCGGCGTTCATCGAGGCGCTCACGCGGCACACCGGACGCATGGCACCGCTACCCGCCTGGGTCCAGGACGGCGGCGTCGTCGGTATGCAGGGCGGCGCCGAGAAGGCAGAACGCGTGGTGGCGGCGCTCCAGGACCGTGGCGCCCAGATCGCAGCGGTGTGGCTGCAGGACTGGGTAGGCAACCGCCGGGTGCCGTTCGGCAAGCGGCTGTGGTGGGATTGGCGCCTCGACCGCACGCGCTACCCCGAGTGGGAGGCCATGGTGGCGCGGCTGGCTGCACGCGGCGTGCGCGTCATGACGTACGTCAACCCGTTCCTGGGCGACGCCTCGCATCGCGACGGCGCCCCGGGGTTGTTCGCCGAAGCCGACGCGGCCGGCTACTTCGTGAAGCGCGCGGACGGCAGTACCTACAAGACCGACCAGGGAGACTTCGTGGCGGGCCTCATCGACCTCAGCGACGAGCGCGCCCGAGCCTGGTACCTCGACACGCTGAGTCGTTCGTTGGCCACCAGCGGTACCGACGGCTGGATGGCCGACTTCGGGGAGGGCCTCCCGTTCGACGCGGTGCTCTCCGGCGGCGACGCCCACGCCTGGCACAACCACTACCCGGAGGCGTGGGCCGAGTTCACGGCCGAGCTGCGCGAACGCGTGGCCGAGCTTCGCGGCGTGCCGGCGTCCGAGATCGTCACCTTCTTCCGTTCCGGGTACACCCGCAGCCCCGGCCATGCCGGACTCTTCTGGCTGGGAGACCAGACCGTCACCTGGGACCGCTTCGACGGACTGCGGAGCGCCCTCACCGGGATGCTCAGCAGCGGGTTCAGCGGCTTCGCCTTGCAGCACGGCGACGTCGGCGGCTACACCTCCACCATGCCACCGCTTCCGCGGCTGACGCGCAGCAAGGAGCTGTTGGCGCGTTGGGGAGAGTTGATGGCGTTCACGGCCGTATTGCGCACCCACGAAGGCAACCGGCCCGAGGAGAACGCCCAGGTCTACGACGACGACGAGACCATGGCGGCGTTCGCGCGCGCCACGCGCCTGCACGCAGCCTGGCGCGACCTCCGAGGCAGGCTGATGGACGAGGCGGCCGCCACCGGCATACCGGTCGTGCGTCACGCCTGGTTGGCGTATCCGAACGACCCCGCTACCACCACCGTGCACGAGCAGTTCTTCCTCGGCGCCGACGTGTTGGTCGCGCCGGTGCTCGACGAAGGGGCGGACTTCGTGCGCGCGTACCTGCCTGCGGCCAGTGGCCGGTGGCGGCACGTGTTCGAGGGCGGCGAGTTCGACGCCGGCGAGCACGGCCGGTGGGTGGGCGTCACGGCGCCGCTGGGACGGCCGGGCGTGTTCGTGCGCCCGGGGACGCCGGGCGTGGCAGGCCTGGAAGCCGTCAGAACGGCCAGAAGACCGTGAGCAGCGGCACCGCCACCGCCACGATGACCAACTCGAGCGGCACGCCGAGGCGAGCGTAGTCGCTGAAGCGGTACCCGCCCGGCTCGAAGACGAGGGTGTTCGACTGGTGCCCGATGGGCGTGAGGAAGGCGCACGAGGCGCCGATCGCCACCGCCATCAGCAGCGGATCGGCATTCACCTCGAGGCGCTGGGCCAGGTCGATGGCCAACGGTGCCATCAGCACGGCGGTGGCGTTGTTGTTCACCACGTCGGACAACAGCATCGTGCCGACCATCAGGGCAGCCAGCACGCCCACCGGCCCGAGGCCGCCCGCGAGCGCCAGCAGGCCGTCGGCCACCAGCGCGGTGCCCCCGGTGATCTCCATGGCCGTGCCCACCGGGATCATCGCGGCGAGCAGCACGATGACGGGCCAGTCGATGGCGGCGTAGGGCTCGTCGCGCGACAGCACCTTCAAGAGCACCATCGCCACCGCGGCCGCCGCGAAGGCCACGTGCGGAGGCAACCAACCCGCGACCACGGCCACGATGGCGGCGGCGAACACGCCCCCGGTGAGCGCCAGACGGCGTGGACGCGCCACCGAGATGCCCCGGCCCGCCAACGGCAGCAGGCCGAACCGCGAGAGCGCCTCGGACGCCTTCTCGCTCGGTCCCTGCAACAGGAGCACGTCGCCGCTACGCAACCGCACGCGTGACAGGCGCTCTTGAACACGTTGACCCTGGCGCGCGATGGCCAACAGGTTCACGCCATGCACGTCGCGCAACCGGACATCGGCGGACGTGCGTCCGACGATGCTCGACCCTGGCGGGACGATCGCTTCGAGCACGCTCACCTCGTCGCTCTTGAGGTCTTCTCGGGAGATCTCCTGCGCTTCCACGAGCTCGAGATCGGTGGCGTCGAGCACCTCTTGCAGCGCGGCAGCCGTGGCCTCGAGCACCAGTACGTCGCCGCCACGCACCGTCTCGTACGGGCGCGGGGCCAGCCTGCGACGGTCTTCGCGAACGATCGCCACGACGGTGACGTCGTCGTCTGCCAGCGCTTCGACCTCCGAGAGGCGTTTGCCGACGATCTTGCTCTCGAGTGGTACGCGAACCTCGGTGACGTAGTCGGCGAGCGAGAAGAGCTTCTCCGGATCGGGGGCGCCGCGGCGGTCCTTGGGGATGAGACGCCAGCCGACCAACGCCACGAACGCCACACCCACCAGCGCCACCGGGCCGCCGACCGGTGCGAACGCGAACATGCCGTACGGCTCGCCAAGCACGTCCTGTCGGTAGCTCGACACGATGAGGTTCGGTGGCGTGCCGATCAGCGTCGTGAGGCCGCCCAGGATGGAGCCGAACGCGAGCGGCATGAGCGCCATGGCAGGGGCGTAGCCGTCGCGGTACGCCTGGCGCAAGGCCACCGGAAGCATCAGCGCCAGCGCGCCGACGTTGTTCATGAACGCCGACAGCACCGCAACCAACGCCGTCTGCGTCATGATCTGCGCCACCGGCTTGCCTTCGAGCGGCCCCAGCAGTCGCACCACGGCGTCGATCAAGCCGGCGTGTTCCAACGCGCGGCTGATGACCAGCACGGCCGCGACCGTGATCACCGCCGGGTGGGCGAAGCCCGTGAACGCGCGCTCCGCCGGCAACACACCGCTCAGTACCACCGCCAGGAGCGCCAGCATGGCGACGACGTCGTAGCGCCAGCGGCCCCACACGAACAGCGCCAGGGTCACGCCCAACACGGCGAAGACGACGATCTGGTCGGCTGTCATGCCTGGAGCGACTCCGGCAGCCACGCCGCGTGCGCGGCCAGCAGCTCACTTACCATCGCCTCGACCTGGTCAGGGTCGAGCTCGGCGCCCGTGCGCGGGTCGAGCATGGCGGCGTGGAAGACGTGCTCCTTCTTCCCGCTCAGGACCGCCTCCACGGTGAGTTCCTGCACGTTCACGTTGGTTCGGATCACGGCCGCGAGCTGCGGCGGCAACGCGCCGACGCGCGTGGGCTGCACGCCGTTCCCGTCGACCAGGCAGGGCACCTCGACGCAGCAGCCGTCCGGCAGGTCGTCGATCAGGCCGTCGTTGGGCACGTTGCCGTAGATGACGCGCGGCTGCCCCGTCTGAATGGATTGGATGATGCCGGCGGCGTACTCGTCGCTGCGGCGCAGACGGTGCAGGTCGGCCAGGTGCTCTGCCACGGCGTCGATCTGGCTGCGCATCACCGGCACGCCGCTTGCCTCCAACGTCGCGCGCAGCGACTCGGGATCCTGCGAGCCGGGTTCGTCCAGTTCGCGCTCGATGGACTGCCAGGCCACCTCGTACAGCTCGCAGCGGCCCGGGTACTCGTCGAGCGGGATCGCGTAGCGCTCGATCAGGTCCGACCGGTCGCGCTTGAGGTACCACGACACGTACTCGGCCAAGTGCTCGCTCGACTCGGTCACGAAGTACCCGAAGCGGCGGAACAGGTCGTAGCGCACGCGGTTCTCGTCGGGCACGCGGCCCTCGTCGATGACACGCCGCAAGGCGGGCGCCAGGTCCTGGCCGTGGCGCTCGAAGCGCAGGAAGAACGCCAGGTGGTTGATGCCCGCCGCAAGGTAATCGACCTCGCTTAACGGCACGCCGACGTCGCGCGCGAGCTGCCACGCAGTGTGCTGCACGCTGTGGCACAGGCCGACGGTGGCGACGTTCCCGGCGCGGGTGAGGGCGCGGCAGTTCATCGCCATCGGGTTGGCGTAGTTCATGTGCAGCACGTCGGGGCAGAGCCGCTCCATGTCGGCCTGGAACGAGAGCAGCACCGGGATGGTGCGAAGCGCGCGCATGATTCCCCCGATGCCGAGCGTGTCACCGATCGTCTGGCGCAAGCCGTAGCGCTTGGGGATCTCGAAGTCGAGCACCGTGGCAGGACGGTAGCCGCCGACCTGGATCATGCTCAAGGCGTAGTCGGCGCCGTCCAGCGCGCGCTCCCGGTCCGTGGTCACGACCAGGTTCGGACGCACGCCGAGTTCCTGCGCGACCCTGCGCGCCACCTTCTCGGAGAGTCGAAGACGGCGCTCGTCGATGTCGAACAGGCGGATCTCGGCGGCGGCCAACTCCGGGTAGCCCAGGATGTCGGTGACGAGCGTCTTCGCGAACACGGTGCTGCCTGCGCCGAGGAACGCGACGCGCGGCGCGGGCCGCGTCATGGCGCGTCCGCATCGTCGCGCGCGTGCGTGGCGGCCTCCAGCACGTCGAAGGTGAGGTGGTGCGTGCGCAGGGCGTCGTCGTAGGTGCACAGCGGACCGCCCGGGTCGCCGCGCCGCACCGAGTCCAGGAACGTGCGGTCCTGGCGGGCGACCGGGTCTTCGCGCAGACGGATCTGGCGGCGTTCGTGGCCGTCGTCGACGACCGCGTCTTCGCGTGTGATAGTCACCGCGACGCCGTCGCACACGAAACGCAGGTGCACGAAGGTGTTCACGTCGAGCACGTTGGACGCCGCGAAGACGCCGAGCGCACCGGCGTCGAAGCGGAGCGTGGCGGCCGCCACGCCCGCGACGTCGGGCGCTTCCGGGCGGCCGAAGTGACCGTCCGCGGCGGAAAGCACTCGAGCCTCGCCAACCAGGTGGCGCGCCAGGTCGAACACGTGCGTGGCCTGCTCCACCATCTGCCCGCCGCTGCCCGACTGCCTTCGCCACCATTCGGGAGCAGGCAAGAATCCGTGCCAGACGCCCGTGACGAAGCGAACGGGATGTTCGGCCAGCACGTCGCGGACCGCCGGTAGCGTGTCGAACGCGCGCCACTGGTACCCCACCGCGACCACCAACCCGCGCTCGGCCACCGCCGCAGCGATGCGTGCCCCCGTGGCGCGGTCGGCCGCCAGCGGTTTCTCCACCAAGAACGGCACGCCGGCCTCGATCAGGCGCTCGTCGATGCCGTCGTGGGCGTAGGGCGGCACGGTGACGAAGGCCGCGTCGAGATCCACCGCGTCCAGCAGCGCTTCCACCGAATCGTAGGAACGGCCGCCCCAACGGGCCGCCGCACGAGCGCTGCTTTCCTTCGTGCGAGCAACGTGGCCGACGATCTCGACGTCGTCCATGGCGGCGAGCACCTCGAGGTGACGGCCGGCGATGCCGCCGCTGCCGATCATGGCGATCCGCTGCTTGGGAACCTCGGCGAACGAACGAACAGGCGTGGTCATCGCGCCCCCTTCCCTTCTTCGACGTCGAGCACGACCTGCAGCGCCGCGGCGGGGTCGTGATCCAGCAACGCGAAGGCCTCCGAAGCCGCTTCGAGCGGGAAGCGGTGCGTGACGAGTGGCGTCAGGTGCAACGTCCCGTCGGCCTGGAGACGCATCACCGTTTGGGCGAGGCGGAGGCGCGACCAGCGGTAGCTGCGCTCCGGGGCGACACCGGAGATCTGTGAGCTCACCAAGGTGACGCGGTTGTGATGGAACTCTTCGCCCAAGGAGAGCGCAGCCGCGCCACCCTGGTAGAAGCCCATCGCGACCACGCGCGCGGCGTACGCCACGCTGCGGATGGCCTGGTGCAGGGCGGTCACGTTACCGGAGACCTCGAACGCCACGTCGGCACCGCGGCCGTCCGTGAGGTCGCGCAGGTACGAGGAGATGTCGCCGGCGGGGGCGGCGTCCGCGCTCGCGCCGGCGAAGGTCTCGCTGCTCGCGTCCTGGGCCGCGACCGGAACCGCGTCCGCGCTCGGGACCTCGATGACGACGTCGACTGCACCGAGTTCCTGGGCCACGCGTAGGCGTGCGGGCAGCGCATCGATGCCGATCACGCGCGCGCCCGAGCGCTTCGCCAGCTGCGCCACGATCTGCCCCAACACCCCGAGGCCGAACACCGCCACCGTCTCGCCGATGCGCGGGCCGCCGTCATGCACGCCGTTCAGGGCGGTCGATCCGATGTGCGAGAAGATCCCCGCCAACGGGTCGAGGCCCGGCGGTAGGCGGCGGTCGCGGGCATCGCTTGCGTTCAGGACGTGCTGGCTGCGGTGGCCCCAGGTGCCGAACACAACGTCGCCCAAGGCGACCTCCGACACGTCCGGCCCGCGTTCGACCACTCTTCCCACCTCCTCGTAGCCGAGGTCGCGTACGGGGTAGGTGGTCGTGTTCTCCGCACGCGGCGTGAACAGCCTGAGACTCGTGTCCCAGCGCTTGTGAAGGTGGGGGTTGGTGCCTCGATACGTGGAGAGCTCGGTGCCCGCGCTGATGCCGGAATGGAGCGTAGCAACGCGCACCTGCCCGGAAACCAACGGGGCCTCGTCGTACGACTCGACACGAAGTTCGCGTGGGGCTCGCAGGACGGCGGCCTCGGGCATGCCCACCTCGCAGGTGCCGCCGGCCGGCGGCGCACCCTCTTGGGCACCGCCGCGAGCGGCCGCCTCCAGCGTAGCGCAGAGGAGCAGACGTGGACCGAGCCAAGGCAGTACCGTCGGTCATGACGCACCGCGATCCCGCGCATGGCGGTCCTGAAGATGACGATCCCGGTCACGGCGATCTTGCACACGGCGATCTCGCACATGGTGCTCTTGCCCATGGTCCTGCCCTTGGTGGTCTTGCACTTAGCGACCTCGTTGCGATCGAACGGGTCGCTGTACGCGCCGTTCCGGCCGCCCGGGAGGTGAACGTCGACGGTTGGCTCGTGGCCATCGGCCGCGGCGCCGTCAACCGCATGAACGCCACCACCACCTTCGGCATCGCGCCGCCATCCTTCGACGGCGCCGTGGAGTCGGTGGAGCGCCTGACACGGCAGCACGGAGCGCCGGCACGGTTCCGGTTGACGCCGTTGGACGAGCGGCTCGATGCGCTGCTCGCGCAGCGTGGCTTCGCGCGCTCGGCCGACGTGGCGGTCATGAAGCTCGATTTGGCGCTCGCCCCGATGCTCGACTCGATGCTCGACTCGATGCTCGATCCGTCGCCCGATCCGTCGCTCGATTCATCGCACGATTCGTCGCACGATTCGTCGCAGGAACGGGCGCCAGGCGCCTCACCCGCACCGCACGCCCGCGTTCATGCGGAGGGCCGTGTGACCGAAGCGTGGTTGGAACGACTACGGCGCTTCGGGGGCTACGACGAGGCGCGCGTGCGCGAGATCGGCGAGAGCTTGGAGCGGCTACGACTTCCGTACGCGGTGTTCTGGCGTGTCGACGCCGTCGGGTTGGCGGTGCGCGACGGTGCATGGCTCGGGCTGTTCGACATCGCCGTCGACCCTGCCCGTCGCCGGTCTGGGGCGGGGCGCGCGATCACGGCGTCGATGCTCACGTGGGGACGTGACTCGGGCGCGGAACGCGCGTACCTCCAGGTGCACTCCCAGAACGCCCCGGCGCTGGCGCTGTACCGACGCTTCGGGTTCACCGAGGCGTACCAGTACCACTACCGCACTGCCGCGCATGCAACGCCCAGCGCCACTCCCGACGTCGCCCGGGGCACGCCAGGCTAGACGCCGACGACGCGACTGCGCCGCTCGAGCAAGACCGTGTCGCGCCACACGCCGTGCTGCTGCGCGATGCGCTCGCGCCGTCCGACCTCGCGGAAGCCGGCCCCGAGGTGAAGCGTGTACGAAGCAGCGTTCTCCGGGAAGATGGAGGACTGCAGCGTCCAGATGCCGGCGGCTTCGCTATCCGCCACGAGCTTCGCCATCAGGGTCCGGCCCACGCCGCGGCCGCGCACGCGCGCCGCGACGTACACCGTGACCTCGGCCACGCCGGCGTAGACCGGGCGCGTCGAGACGCGCGCCAGCGTGGTCCAGCCGCACACACCCTCGTCGTCCACCGCCACCGTGCGGCCCACCTCGAGCTTGGAGGACGACCACGCCGCCCAGCTCTCCGGCGCCGTCGTCTCGAACGTGGCCTGCAGGGTGGCGATCCCTTCGAGGTAGATGGCGCGAACGTGCGGCCAATGGCGTTCCTCCATCGGTCGGAGCGAGGGCGTCGTCGGCATGCCGTTCAGTTTGCAACGGCACGCCGCCGTCGTGCTAGCGCCCTTACGCGGCACGACGTGGTGTCGCGCCCCTTGCGCCCGCCCATTGATTTCCCCCCTCATGAACCGGTATACCGGTTCCAGCAAGCTTCTTCATTCCAGGTCGTAGCCGGGCACGTGACACATCGCGCTTCCCGCGCCCGTGCCGACGACGCCAGGAGGTCGTCGCATCGCTGGTCCGGGTGGGTCCGCCGCCTTGGTGGGCGTCCCGTTCGCGTTCGGAACGAAGGAGGTCGTCGGCGCATCCGCGCGTCGTTCGTACACTCCAGCACCTTCGGAGGGAACCGTATGAGAGCATCGAGGATCCTGGCGTTGTTCGTGGCGGCGTACGCCTTCGTGACCATGGTCGCGTGGGCGCAGGGCGACTACGAGGGCGAGCTCAACATCATCGCCTGGGCGGGCTACGTCGAGCGCGGCGACACCGACCCGGCGTACGACTGGGTGACCGGCTTCGAGGCCGAGACCGGCTGTCAGGTGCGGGTCAAGACCGCCGCAACCTCGGACGAGATGGTGGCGCTCATGAACGAGGGCGGGTTCGACCTGGTGACGGCGTCGGGCGACGCCAGCCTGCGCTTGATCATGGGCGGTCGCGTGCAACCCATCGACGTCGGCCGCATCCCGAGCTGGAGCACCGTCGACGAGCGCCTCCAGAACGCCCCGTGGCACACCGTCGACGGCGTGCATTACGGCACCCCGTATCAGTGGGGCGCGAACGTCCTGGCGTACGACACCGAGGTGTTCCCCGAGGCGCCGACCAGCTGGAGCGTGGTGTTCGAAGAGCAGACGCTGCCCGACGGCCAGAGCAACCGCGGCCGGGTGCAGGCGTTCGACGGCCCCATCTACATCGCCGACGCCGCGCTCTACCTCAAGGCCCACCAGCCGGAGCTCGGCATCGACGACCCGTACGAGCTCGACCGCGCGCAGTTCGAAGCCGCGCTGGGGTTGCTGCGTCAGCAGCGTGAACTGGTCGGCCGCTACTGGCACGACGCCTTCGTGCAGATCGACGACTTCACCAACGAAGGCGTGGCCGCCTCGAGCTCGTGGCCGTTCCAGGTGAACATCCTCCAGGCGCAGGGCGCGCCCATCGACAGCGTCGTGCCCGTCGAAGGCGCCACCGGTTGGGCCGACACGACGATGATGCACGTCGACTCGAAGAACCCGAACTGCGCCTACGCGTGGCTCGAGCACTCGCTCGACCCCAAGGTGCAGGGCGACCTGGCCGCTTGGTTCGGCTCGGTGCCCTCGGTGCCGGCCGCATGCAGCGGCAATGAGCTGCTGGGCGATGAAGGCTGCACCACCAACGGCTTCGACGACTTCGAGCACATCTCGTTCTGGACCACGCCCGTCGCCGACTGCGGCGAGGGTCGCGAGTGCGTGCCCTACTACGAGTGGGTGACGAACTACATCGCCATCCTCGGCGGTAGGTAGGCCCGGGCGGTAGACCGGTCCCGGCAGGCTGCAGCGCGACGTCGCGCCTCCGGGGCCCGCCGAACCGGACGGGCGCCGCCCCCAGCGCGCGAGGGTGAACCGACGCGGGTCGTCGCGTTCGCTCTCGCGCGCCCGTCACGCGCAGGGCGCGCATGGGGGCGGGCGAACGCAAGGCAACGGTTGCCGGCGCACGCACGGCGACGGACGTCGGCAAGCGCAAGGCAACGCGTGCGAGTTGGGAGACGTGATGAAGTCGTACGACCTGTGGATCGACGGAGCGTGGAGCAAGAGCCTCTCCAGCGCCGTCATGGACATCGAGAACCCTGCCACCGGGGCGGTCATCGCCAGCGTTCCGGACGCGAACGCCGGCGACGTGGACCGCGCGGTGCAGGCGGCGCACCAGGCGTTCGTCGACGGCCGCTGGTCGCGGCTCACGCCGGGCCAGCGCTCCGACGCCATCCTGCGCTTCGCAGGAGCGCTGGAAGCGCGCATGGAAGCGTTCGCGCGCGTCGAGTCGGAGAACACCGGCAAACCGTACGCAGCGGTGTCGCTTGGCGGTGACCTGCCGTTCGCCGTCGATAACCTGCGCTTCTTCGCGGCCGCTGCCCGCGGCACCCACGGCATGGCCGCCGGCGAGTACGCCACCGGCTACACGTCGATGTTCCGACACGAGCCGGTGGGCGTGGTGGCACAGATCGCGCCGTGGAACTACCCGGTGATGATGGCGGTCTGGAAGATCGGACCCGCGCTGGCAGCCGGCTGCACGGTGATCCTCAAGCCCGCGCCCGGTACGCCGCTGACGTCTTTGATGCTGGGCGAGTTGGCGAAGGAGGCGGGCATCCCCGACGGCGTGCTGAACGTCGTGTCGGGCGGCAACGCCACCGGCCAGGCGCTGGTGGACCACCCGCTGGTACGGATGGTGAGCCTGACGGGCTCGACCGAGACGGGCAAGACCATCATGCGCTCGGCCGCGTCCACGCTGAAACGCGTCCACCTCGAGTTGGGCGGCAAGGCCCCGGTGCTGGTGTTCGACGACGCCGACATCGACCTGTTGGCGGACAAGGCGGCCACGGCCACCATCATGAACACCGGCCAGGACTGCACGGCTGCCACGCGCGTGTACGCGCCGCGGGCGCTGGTCGGACAGGTCGAGGAGGCGCTGGCGGAAGCCCTGCGCGGCGTGAAGGTCGGCGATCCGTTCGCGGGCGACACCGCCATGGGTCCGTTCATCTCCTCGCGACAGCGCGACCGCGCCCACGGCTTCGTGGAGCGCGCCGTGAAGGAAGGCGCGCAATTGGTGGTGGGCGGCAAGTTGCGCGACGGCCCCGGCTACTTCTACGAACCGACGCTCATCAAGGGCGCCGCCCAGGGTTCCGAGATCGTCCAGCAGGAAGTGTTCGGACCGGTGCTGGTGCTGTCCAGCTACGACGACGAAGCGGAAGCGGTGCGGTTGGCCAACGACGTCGTGTACGGCCTTGCGGCGTCGGTGTTCACGCGCGACGTGGGGCGCGCCATGCGCGTGTCCGCCGCGCTCGAGTTCGGCACGGTGTGGGTGAACGACCATCTGCCGCTGGCCTCCGAGGGCCCGCACGGCGGCTTCAAGCAGTCGGGGTTCGGCAAGGACCTGTCGGCCGAGGCGGTCCAGGACTACCAGGTCACCAAGCACGTCATGATCCGGCACGGATCATGAGCCGCGACTGACGTGACGCCATACAAGAAACGGCAGCCGGCGCGCGGCGCCGGAAGGAACCAGCGGCCATGACCGACGCGATCGACGCCGTTACCTTCCGCCACGTCCGCCGCACGTTCGGCAACGTGAAGGCCGTGGACGACGTGAGCTTCGCCGTCCGCGACGGCGAGTTCTTCACCTTCTTGGGGCCTTCCGGTTCGGGGAAGACCACTTGCCTGCGCCTCATCGCGGGGTTCGAGCGCCCCGATGCCGGCGTGGTGACGCTGGCAGGCGTCGACGCCAACCACTTGGCGCCGTTCGAGCGCGACGTGCACACGGTGTTCCAGGACTATGCCCTCTTCCCGCACATGAGCGTGCTCGACAACGTGGCGTACGGCCTGATGGTGCGCGGCGTTCCCAAGGCCGAACGCCGCCACCAGGCGCAGGAGGCGCTCGAGATGGTGCGGCTCGACGCCATGGGGCAGCGCAAGCCCGCGCAGCTCTCGGGCGGACAGCGGCAGCGGGTGGCGTTGGCGCGCGCGCTGGTGGGCCGGCCGAAGGTGCTACTCCTCGACGAGCCGCTCGGCGCGCTCGACCTGAAGCTGCGCGAGCAGATGCAGGTCGAGCTGAAGGCGCTGCAGTCGCAGGTGGGCATCACCTTCATCTACGTCACGCACGACCAGCAAGAAGCGCTGTCGATGAGCGACCGCATCGCCGTGTTCCACCAGGGCAAGATCGACCAGCTCGGCACGCCCACCGAGATCTACGACCACCCCGCCACCTCGTTCGTGGCGGGCTTCGTGGGAGCCTCGAACCTGATCGAGGGCGAGCTCGCGCGGGGCGTGGCCGGACGCGACGGCACGTTCATGGTGCGTCCGGAACGCATCGTGCTACAGCGGGCGGATCACGCCGCGCAGGGGGCGTTCGTGACGCTGCCCGGGCGAATCCACGACGTCGTCTACCTGGGCATGCACACCCGCTACCACGTGCGTGTCGAGGACGGCTCGCTGCTGATGGTGGACGCGCAGAACGTGGAGGCGTCCGGCTCTGCGCCGTTCGCGGCGCGCGGTGACGACGTGGTGCTGACGTGGGCGCCGCAGCACATGCACCCGGTGGAGCGCTGACGCCATGCGCGCGCTGTCCAGCTTCTTGCACCGCAGGCCGTGGCTCGCCACCGTGCTGTTGCTCGCCCTGCCGCTGGCGTGGCTGGGCGTGGTCTACCTGGGCTCGTTGCTCGCGTTGTTGATGCAGAGCTTCTTCAGCCTCGACTACTTCACCGGCCAGGTGGTGCGCGAGTTCACCCTCGACACCTACCGGCAACTCTTCACGCCGGCGAACCTCGACGTCATCCGTCGCACCGTCACCATGGCCGCTGCCGTGACGCTGGCCAGCGCCGTCATCGCGCTTCCGGTGGCGTTCAGCATGGCGCGCGCGCCGTCGAAGGCGGTGCGGACGCTGCTCTACCTGCTGGTGTTGACGCCGCTGTGGTCGAGCTACGTGGTGCGCGTCTACGCCTGGAAGCTGATCCTGGCGCGCGAAGGCGCGCTCAACTGGGCGGTCGGGCAGCTCGAACTGAACTGGTTGATGGACTGGATGCTCTCGCTGCCCGTGATCGGCGGCCCATCGTTGTCGATCTCGGCGGCCGGCACCTTCCTGGTGTTCGTGTACATCTGGCTGCCGTACATGATCCTGCCGGTGGCGGCCGCGGTCGAACGCGTTCCCGGCAACCTGCTGGAGGCGTCCAGCGACCTCGGTGCGCGCCCGCGCACGACCTTCTGGCGCGTCACCATGCCGCTGGTCCTCCCCGGCATCGTGGCGGGCTCGATCTTCACCTTCGCGCTCACCCTGGGCGACTACATCATCCCCGGCGTGGTGGGGAACTCGAAGCCGTTCATCGGCCAAGTGGTGCTCATCCAACAGGGCACCGCCGGCAACATCCCGCTGGCGGCGGCGTTCACCGTGGTGCCCATCGTCATCATGGGCATCTACCTGACCATCGCGCGGCGCCTGGGCGCGTTCGAGGCGATGTGATGGCGCGCCCTCCCGGCGGTGGCCGAAGCTCCCGCGCCTCCCGCCCGGCCCGGTCCATGCGGGCGTTTCGCGGCGGCCGCGGCGGCAGCGCCGCCCACAGCGGCCGCGGCGTGCCGCTCGGGTCGTGGTGGGCCACCGTGGCGGTGCTGCTTTTCCTCCACGTTCCGTTCGCCCTCATCGTGCTGTACGCCTTCAACGTCGAGGAGGCGGCGTTCACGTTCCCGCCGCCCGGCCTCACCACGCGCTGGTTCGCGGTCGCGTGGGGGCGAGCCGACCTATGGCAGGCCATCTCGCTGTCGGCGCGCGCGGCCAGCGCGGCCACCGTCATCGCGTTGATCCTCGGGACGCTAACGGCGTTGGGGCTCTCGCGCAGCCGCTTCTTCGGGCGCGAGACGATCTCGCTCCTGATCATCCTCCCCATCGCGCTGCCCGGCATCATCACCGGCATCGCGCTGCGCAGCGCCATGAACCTGATGGAACTACCGTTCGGCTTCTGGACCATCGTCCTGGGGCACGCCACCTTCACCGTCGTGCTGGTCTACAACAACGCCGTGGCGAGGCTGCGGCGCACGTCGCCGTCGCTGTTCGAGGCGTCGCTCGACTTGGGCGCCACCACCTTCCAGACGTTCCGGCACGTGATCCTGCCGAACCTGGCCACGGCGCTGGTGGCGGGCGGCATGCTGGCGTTCGCGCTGTCGTTCGACGAGGTGATCGTCACGACCTTCACAGCCGGCCAGCAGCAGACCGTGCCGATCTGGATGCTGAACCAGCTCACCCGCCCGCGCGACCGTCCCGTCACCAACGTGGTGGCGGTGTTCATCCTGGCCGTGACGCTGGTGCCGATCCTGCTATCGACCTGGGTGACGCGGAACCTCGACGACATCTCGCGGACGGGGAAGTAGGCGCTTCCGCCTTGCCCGACGAAGATCGGCCCCGACGACGACGTCGGGGCCGATCGCGTTGGACGGGATGCCGGGTCTTACGGCACCGTGATCGGGTCGAGCAGGATGCTGCCGCCCTGGACGGCGGTGTCGCCCGACTCCGTCACGAAGCCTTGGACGGTGGCCACGACGGTGTTGGCGCCCCACTGGTTGAAGCGGGCGTCGATCTCGTCGGCGACGTTGTTCAGCTCGGCCACCTTCGGCGCGGCATCGATGGTGAAGTCGAAGACGTTGTTCTGGATGGTCGCGTCGATGCCCCAAGCGGCGCCGTTCTGGTCGGCGATGTAGAGCGCGCGGCTGAAGTTGGTGAAGGTGTTGCCGCTAGCGTCGAGGGTGATGGGTGCGCCGCTGGTGACGAACGCCAAGGCGACGGCGTTGGCTGCCGGCGTTCCCAGGTCGGTGAGGCTGTTGTTGGTCACCGTGGCCACACCGATGCCCGAGAGCGCCAGACCGTAGGCCGCCACGTTCTCGTACGTCACGACGTTCGCGTCGAGGGTGAGGTCGGACGCGGCGTCGCCCGTTACCACGAAGAGGCCGGCAGCCATGGCGATGGTGTTGGACGCGATGGAGCCGGATGCGCCCGTGGCGATCATCTGGAGGGTGGATTCGGCGGCGAACTGGTTGGAGGAGAGATTCAGCCCACCGTCGACGACGCCGACCTGCATGACGGACGTACCGCCACCGCTGGCCGAGAGGACGTTCCCGTCGAAGGTGTGCACGTCGACCAGCGGATCGAGGCCCAGGCAGACGATGACCAGCACGGACGGCGCGTCCGCCCCGACGTCCTCGGCTTCGAAGGTGTTGTTGGAAACGGAACACGATCCGTCGGCGAACTGCATCGCCAGCTGCGGCGACGCATCGCCGATGGCGCTGACGACGTTGTCGGTCAAGCTGACGCTCTTCCCGGCGAGGTCGGGCGCTGCGAGCTGGATGACGCCATCGGCCTCGAGGGCGTTCCCATCGAACTCGAGCCAGCCCGGCGTGCCTGCGATCACCTGGATGACGCCGTTGTCCTGACCGTCGCCCGCAGTCAACGTGTTCGCGCTGGCCTTCACGAAGCCGGGTTGCCCGCCGCTTCCCGCCACGATGCCGAGGAGGGCCGTCGTTAAGATGGTGTTCCCATCGAGCGTGACCGCGTCGGGAAGGCCGGGCCCGCCGACCGTCACGAGCTGTAGGGACGCGGCGCGGAAGTTCACGGCATCGTCCGACTTGAAGACCCCGACGCGCACGTCGGTGTTCCCTGTCAGCGTGATGTCGGCCTCGCCGATGGCACTCTCAAGGGTCACGACGGCGGTGCTGTCGTGGGTGCGAATCCGCACGTTGTCGGTGAGCATGATAGGGGCGAACTGCGTCATGATCTCGAGGGTGCCGAGCGCGGTGGCGTCGGCGAGGTCGGCGTCGAGCGCGTCGATGGTGCTGCCGACGATCTCGATCGGGCCGCCGGTCGGCGCAATGCTGCCACCGACCATCGCCGTCGCGGCGCCGACGATCTCGATCCTGCCGTCGAGGGCGCGGACGGTGGAGCCGTCGACCACGAGACCGCTTTCCGCGGCTAGGAGGACGTCGGAGGCCGACTCCACCACGGAGTCGACGATCGTCAGCGCGCCCGTGTACGAGAGCAGCTGCACGACGGCCGCGTCGACGGAGACGTTGTCGAGGGTGACGTCGCGTGCCGAGAACAGGACGGCGACCGAGTTGTCCAGCGCAAGCGTCGTGTCGACGAGCACGAGGTCGATGGTGGGTAACACCATCATGGGGACGCCGAAGGAACCTCCGGCGACCTCGCTGTACTCCACGCCCTGGAGCGTGATCCGTGGCGTAGCGACGTCGGCGGGCTCCAGGACGAAGGACGGCGTTTCGGCGAAGGCGTCGATGGTGATGGCCGGTGACGCCTGAGTCGGTAGCGCGAGCCCGTCGGGCGACGGCGTGCTTCCTAGGTCGAAGCCCGATTGCGACGGAACTGCCATGCTCGACAGGTCGACGACCGTACTTTGCGAAGGTAGTTCGATCGTGCGCTCGACCATGGCGGCCGCCGCATCCCCGAGGCGCGCGGCTGCCAGCGCACCGACGTCGAGCGTGCCGAGCAGGCCCACCACGGTGCCATGGTAGAAGCCGATGCTGTCGCCCGCCATGGCCATGTCCGCGATCGTCAAAGACTCGCCGAAGTCCGCCAGGACGACCATGCCGGTCGCCGTGGGCGTCTGCAGGACCGTCTGGGTGGCGCCGCGACCGTAGAGGCCGTGGTTGTCGAGGATCAGGCCGTCGGGCGAGGCACTGAGATCGTAGGTCTGGGCCTGGAGGAGCACGGCCGTGCCTTTGTCGAGGCCGTCCAGGAACGCTTGCAGGTCGGTGGCCACGCCGGTGTACTCGACGCCCACGAAGAACGGGGAGAAGTTGTCGGTGCCGTCCGGCGTGGTGAGCACGACCTCCTGCCAACCGTCGGGCGTGCCGCCAGCGACGGTGGCCTCGATCTGCGTGTCGGTCCAGGTGGTGATGGTGCTCTCGACGCCGCCGACGGTGAGGCTGCCCGCGGTGGTGCCGAAGTCCTCGCCGGTGACGGTGATGGTGTCGCCCCGCGGGGCCACTCCGGGAGACACGGTCGTGACGGTCGGATCCGGTGGTGGGGGCGAGGTGGTGGGACCACCACAAGCGGCGAGTAGACCCACGAAGAGCGTGGCCAGCAAGATGCGTCCATGCGACATGCAGAACCTCCAGGTGTGGTGCGTGCCTGAGCGAGTCTAGGAAGGGAGCATGGTGTGGGCCATGACATTTCGAACACGGCAATCCATTGGGCCACTCGCGGCGCCACGGCGAGACGCTTGGTGGGGCGTTCGGCGAGGTCGTCGATGAGACCAAGGTGACCATCGACGAAAAGCGAAGCGGGCGCGCCACGTGCGTGGCGGGACCCTTGCCCCGGTACCAAGCCCATAGGACGCGCATAATGCCGACAGTGAACGCGCGGGGCCGGGGCGGCATGGCACGACTCGGCTTCTCGCGTCGTCGGGTCGCTCGCGCCGGTCCGGCACTGCCGGCCTTCTCCGCGGGCGTCCTCCAAGGAAGGTGACATGGCATGACCGAGCCGGCCATCGCCGTAACCGACATCCACTACGCGTACGGCAAAGTCGCTGCGTTGCGCGGCCTCAGCTTCGAAGTCGCGCCGGGCGAGGTGCTCGGCTTCCTGGGCCCGAACGGCGCGGGCAAGTCGACCACCATCAAGATCCTTACCGGACAACTGAAGCCCGACTCCGGCAGCGTGCGGGTGCTGGGCGCCGACGTCACGCGCGACGGCGGCGCCTTCCGCGCGCGCATCGGCGTGAGCTTCGAGGAGAAGAACCTCTACCAAGACCTGACCGCCGCCGAGAACCTGCGGTTCTTCGCGCGTCTCTTCGGCTTGCGGAACATCGACGCGATAGGGTTGCTCGAGCGCGTGGGGTTGGGGTCACGCGCGAACGATCGCGTCGCGACCTACTCCAAGGGGATGCGCCAGCGCTTGATGATGGCGCGCGCGTTGGTGAACGCCCCAGCCGTGCTGTTCCTCGACGAGCCTACGGACGGACTCGACCCTGCCTCGTCGCAGACGATCCGCGACATCATCCGCGAGCAAGCCGCAGCCGGCGTGGCGGTGCTGCTCACCACGCACGACATGTGGGAAGCCGACGAGCTTTCCAACCGCGTGGCGTTCATCGACAAGGGCGTCATCCACGCGCTCGACACGCCGGAGAACCTCAAGCTACAGCATGGCAAGCGTTCGGTGCTGGTGCGCGTGCGTGAAGACGGTGGTGTCCGCGAGATCGAGGTGGCGCTGTCCGAGCAGGACGCCGGCGAACGCCTCAAGGAGGCCGTCGCCGCCGAGGGCTTGCTGACCATCCACACCGAGGAGGCGACGCTCGAGCAGGTGTTCCTGCACATCACCGGGCGGGAGCTGGTGGGATGAACGGGCCCGTCGGCAGCGGCGCCGGTACCGCGGCGGGTGGGAGGCGGGCAAGCGACGTCCCCGTGCGCGCAGCCGGCGCCGGGCGCCTCGGCATCATGGCCGCCATCATCCGCAAAGACCTACTCGAGTTCTCGCGCGACCGGTTGTGGATGCTGCTCACGCCGTTGGCGTTGGTGATGTTCGTGGGTCTGTACTGGTTGCTACCCGCCACGGTCGACGAGACCATCACCGTGGCTGTGACGCCACCGGCGTTGGCGCAGGCGCTGATGGCATCGGGCGACGACGCTGCCGGCGCCGCCGGTGCCGCCGGCGCTGCCGGTGCCGAGGACGGCCTGCGCATCGCGGTGCTCGAGCGCGAGGAAGACGTGGCCGCAGCAGTGAGCGGCGAGCGCAAGGTCGAGGTGGACGGCAAGGAGTACGCCGCCACGGTCGGCCTTGCCTTCCCGCAGGACTTCCTGCAACGGGCCGCGGCCGGCGAGCCTTCGACCGTGCGCGTCTACGTGGACGCGGCGGTGCCGCCCGAGATCCGCGACGCCATGACCAGCGCGGTGCGCGAGATGGCGTTCGCCGCGACCGGCGCGACGCTACCCGTCACCGAGCCGAACGAGGAAGAGATCGTGCTCGGCGTCGACCGCGCGGGGGCGCAGGTGCCGATGCGCGACCGGATGCGGCCGATGCTGGCGTTCTTCGTGCTGCTGGTCGAGAGTCTGGCGCTGGCCTCGCTGATCGCCAACGAGATCCAGTCGCGCACCGTCACGGCGCTGTTGGCAACGCCGGCACGCACGCGGGACGTCCTGTTGGCGAAGGTCCTGCTCGGCACCGGGCTCGCCTTCGTGCAGGCGATGTTGGTACTGATCGCGATGCGGGCGTTCGGCCAGGGCGCAGCGGTACTGGTGGCCGCGTCGCTGCTGGGCGCCGCCATGGCTGCCGCGGTGGCAATGCTGTCCGGCTCCGCAGGGCACGGCTTCATGGGCACGTTGTTCTACGGCATGGCGTTCCTGGTTCCGCTGATGATCCCGGGGTTCGCGCTGCTGTTCCCCGGCACCACGTCGGCCTGGATCCAACTGTTGCCGAGCCACGGTGTGGTGCAGGCGATCGTCGGAGCATCGACGTACGGCCTCGGGTTCGCGGACTTGTTTCGTGAGTTCGCCATGGCGCTCGCCTGGGTGGTGGTCTTGTTCGTTGCCGGCTGGTGGGCGTTGAGCAGGAAGGTGCGGTCGTTATGAACCTCGCGCGCGCGTGGGCGTTGTTGCGGAAGGACCTGCGTTTGGGGCCGCGTTCGCCCGTCTTCTTGTGGGCGATCGCGTTGCCGGTCGTGATGACGCTGCTCATCCAAGGCATCTTCGGCAGCTTGCTCCAACCGGTGCCGCGGCTCGGCGTGGTCGACTTGGGCGCGTCGGAGGTCACCTCGGCGTTGGTGGAGCGAGACGGTCTCGACGTCCGCCTGGTCGTCGACGCGGAGGACTTGAAGCGCCAAGTCGAGGCGCACGACCTCGACGGTGGGCTGGTGTTGGCGGACGGCTTCGACGAAGCGGTGCGCAGTGGCGCACGACCGCTCCTCGAGCTCTACCTGAGCGGCGAGAGCCTGGCGTCCGACCGGGTGGTCCTGGCGGTGACGGCGATCGACCTGGTGCGGCAGGTGGAGGGGCGCGCTCCGCCCGTCGAGATCGAGCTGGTGCGTCTGGGCGGCGATGCGCTGCCCATGTCGGACCGCTTGGTGCCGCTATTGGTGCTCATGACGTTGATCATCGCCGGGGTGTTCGTGACGTCGTTCAGCTTGGTCGAGGAGCGCGAGCGCGACACCCTCGACGCCATGCTCGCGACGCCCATGCGGCTTTCCGAGGTGGTGCTGGCGAAGGGGCTGTTGGGGCTATTGCTGGCACTGGCGATGTCGCTCGTCACCTTGGCGCTGAACGGTGTCCTGGGCGGCGCAAGTGGGCCGCTGCTAGCGGCGCTGCTGGTCGGAGCGGTGATGTCGGTCGAGATCGGTTTGCTGTACGGCGCCGTGTCTTCGCAGGCGAAGACGCTGTTCACGCTGTTCAAGAGCCTGAACCTGGTGATCATGGCGCCGGTGGTGTTCTACCTGTTCCCGAACTGGCCGCAGTGGATCGCCAAGCTGTTCCCGACGTACTGGTTCCTAGACCCGGTGTTCCGCATCAGCGTGTTGGGCGCGCCGCTGTCGGACGTCGCCGGTGACCTGTTGGTGGCGGTGGTCATATGCATCGCCCTGCTGCCGCTGCTGTGGGTGCTTCTGCAACGGATGGGACGTCAGTTGGCACTCGACTGAGCCGCGTGAGCGCGAGACGCGCGCGCGTGCCTGGGTGTCGTGTGCCTGAGTAGGCGTGTGCCTGGGTGTCGCGTGCCCGCGTGTCGCGCGCCTGCGTTCAGCTCGTCAACTTGCCGCGAAGTTTCTCCAGCGTCGCGTCGTCGACGCCCGCTCGCTGCAGGTACGCGACCGCGCCGCCGTAGCGCTCGTCGAGGTGCCGCAGCGCCGGGCCGATCAGGTCGGGCGTGGCGCCCAACAGCCGAACGAAGTCGGCGCGTGGGATGCCGCGCGCCTCGGCGTCGATCAGCAGGCGTTCGCGCAACGGGCCGATGCGGTCGTGCGTCAGCGCGAAGTCGGCGACGACGGCGTCGCGGCCCACGCCCACCGTCTCCAGCACTAGCGCGGCGAGGAGGCCGGTGCGGTCCTTGCCGGCGGTGCAGTGGAACAATGCCGCGCCCTCGGCTTCGGCCAGGATGCGAACGGCTCGCGCGAAGCCGGGGCCGGCGTGGTCGAGCGCGGCGACGTAGAACGCGGTGATGTCGAAGCGATCGGCCGGTTCGTCGCCGGACCCGTCGATGTGGCCCCAGATCTCGACGTTGTGCATGGCCAGGTGATCGATCCCTGCCAAGCGGCTGGGGTCGCGTTCGAGCTCGTAGGCCTGGCGCAGGTCGATGACGGTCGTGAGAGGAAGGCCCCGCAGGAGGCGCAGGTCGGCCTCGGTGAGTTCCATCGGCACGTCCGAGCGAAGCAACACGCCGAGCCGCGTCCGTCCGCCGGCCACCAGGTCGAGTCCGCCCAGGTCACGCGTGTTCAGCGTTCCGTGCAGAGGCAGGAAGCGGGCGGCGTGGCCGTTGCGGTCGTAGTGGGCGGCCTCGTGGCGCGACGGCGCGTCGGTCATCGGGCGATGCTACCGCGAGGGCTGGTTCACGGCCAGTGTCGGGCGTCCCCGGCGGCAGTCACGCGAACTGCATCGCCCTACCTTCACCCGTCAGCTCGAACGGTCCGTGCCGGCCCACGAGCCTGGCACGGATCCGTGGCCGTGCCGCCGCCGTCGTCTCGACGTCGGGAACCGGACCACCGAGGTCGCGTAGCAACCGCGCCAGGTCGTCGGCCTGCGGGTGCGCCAGCGTCAGGCGCGTCAAGCGCAGGTCTGCAAGGAGTGTGCGCGAAGGGTGCGGGGAGTCGCGCCAGTCGATGAAGAACGGCACCAGACCGCCGAACGGGTGATCTCCCAGCGCCACCAGCGTCCACCGCAACGGCGTGCCGTCGGGCCGCACGCGACCGCCTTCCGACCTCACCACCGACAGGCCGGCCTCGGAGGCGCGACGAACGAGGACCTCGACGTCGTCCGTTCGCGCGCACCAAGTGTGCAGTGCCGGTTCGCGCAGGTAGGCGATGGATCGGCGGTACGCGCCCGCACGGTCGTCGTCACCTTCCGGGTCTTGCGCCATCAGCTCCAGGTATCTGCCCGGACCGAGGCCGATCAAGGCGTTGTGCGTGCCCTGACCGGCGTGCTTGCCGCCCGCGGTAGCGCGGACGCCCGCTTCCATGAAGACGTCGTTCACCAGAACTTCCAAGTCTTCACCGGCGAACAGAACATGATCGATGGCGATACGCATGCGCCTATGATGAGGGAACGGGCGCGAGCATGTCGCGCGCGTCGAGCGGGGACGTCCACTGGGTCCGCTCGGGCGAGTGCCTGCGAACGCACGCGCATGTGCGCCGTCGCGAAACGAGGATCGCCATGAAGTGGGAAGATCGAGGACGTAGCCAGAACCTCGAAGACCGTCGGGGACGCACGGTCACGGGTAGAGCTGCGGTGCCGCTGGGCATCGGTGGCGTGCTGTTGCTGTTCGCCCTCAGTGCGCTGACGGGCACGGACCTGTTCGCGCTGCTGGGGATGGGCGGGGGTACGGGCACCACCACCACGACGCCGGTCACGCAGGAGGCCTTGGCCGCCGAAGAGGAGCACGTGCGTTTCGTGTCGTTCGTGCTCGACGACGTTCAGGCCGTGTGGGACGACGTGTTCGAACGCAGTGGGATCGATTACCAGGACGCGCAGTTGGTGCTGTACCGCGACGCGGTGGAGTCCGGGTGCGGCATCGCGCCCTCGGCAGCAGGGCCGTTCTACTGCCCAACCGACGGCAAGGTCTACCTGGACCTCTCCTTCTACGAAATCCTGAAGGAGCGCTATGGCGCCCCCGGTGACTTCGCCGAGGCCTACGTCCTCGCTCACGAGATCGGCCACCACGTCCAGGCGCAGACAGGCACCATGACCGACATGCGCAGGGCACAGCAAGCGCAACCGGCGGCGACCAACGAGTTGTCGGTGGCGCTCGAGCTGCAAGCCGACTGCTACGCCGGGGTGTGGGCTTCCTCCGCCGACGCGCGCGGGATCATGGAGCATGGCGACCTCGAAGAGGGCCAGGGGGCCGCGGCCGCCGTGGGCGACGACCGCCTCTCCGGCCGGGCTGGGCGTATCCCGAACCAGGAGACGTTCACGCACGGAACGGCCGCACAGCGCATGCAATGGTTCCGCACCGGTTTCGATACGGGGGACCCGAGCGCGTGCGACACCTTCGCGGGGTACTAGCGCTTCGGGACCATGAAGTCCCCGTTGCCGAAAGCTTCACCCTCGGGGGGCAGGAGCGAACCTAGACTCCCTGCATGACGGACCGCACGGCTGCTCCCCAGCGCAAGACTCCGCCCGCCAAGTCCTCCTCGCGTCGTCGGCGGCCGGTTGCCCTCGTGGCTGCCGCCTCCATCGTGCTCGCCCTGACGTTGTCGGGGTGCGTGCCCACCATCACCATCGAGACGCGCGGCACGGTGCGCGTCACGCCCGTGACGAGCGGCGTGCTGCTGATCGTGCGCGTGCCCTCGCCGCACCCGCGTGGCGCCCTCGAGGTCACGCAGGCGAGCGGCCGCAGCTTCAAGATCCCTCCGGGTCACTTCCCGCCGCCGGGGTCGTGCCGCATCTGGTACCCGGACCAACCGCCGGGCCAGCAGCCGCCGCCGGGTTCGTGCAACGAGCTCGAGCGAAGGGTGCCCGCCGGGGCGTACTTGGTGTACGGGTGAGGGTATACGGGTGAGGGTGCAGGCCTGAGGTTGCCCCCCGATCGGTGGGCGCTTGCCGGCGAGTTGTGCATACCTGCGTGACGTAGCGGACGGCGTGCCGATCGTGGCGCGCCGTCCGCGAAGCGTGCGTCGATCCGGCCCCTACGGAGCGAACTGGAAGCTGCGGTCGGTGGAGATGGTGAACTGCCCATCCGACGCGAGCCCGGGACCGCCATCGTCTACGTACGTGATCAGCTCCCAGTACTCCGTGATCCCGCGGGCGGCGGCATCATCGACGTCCGTTCCGCCGATGCCCGTCACGAGCCAGCCATAATCGGACCCGTCCGGGAAGGCGAAGCCGCCCAAGGCGGGATCGGGCAGCCTGACGGCGGTGCGCATGGTCGTCAGCGCGAACTGCGGCCCGGCGCCGGACGGTGTCCAGTAGAACGTCTGCGGCCCACCGTCGGTGGACGCGCTGAACGTCGTGGTGAGGTTGACGCCCACCTGCGCGTCTGCCGGAGCGAGCAACTGTGCAGGCGCCGGCACCGTCATGGTCCCGCCATCGGTGTCGACGCCCCGTAGCCAGGCCAGGCTCGATCCGGAGGCGCCCGATGCTCCGGCCACGAAGTCGTAGGTCATGCCTGGCAGGGCCGGCATCAGGACGTCGATGTCCGTGTCGGGAGCGACCGTTTGGAACAGCGGCATCGCGAGGTTGGGGCCGAAACGTGCGTAGCTGAGTGTCCCGCTGAGGGTGACGCCTACTGCCGGGGCGATGGTGGCCGTCACGCTCTGTGCCGCCACCGGCTCGAACGTGAGGTCCTGGTTCGTGGGGCCGCCGCCCGAGATCACGGTCTCGAACGAGTCGTAGCCCTGGTACGCCGCGGGGGTGTCGTCGCCCCCAAGGGTGAAGTAGAGCGCGTGTACCCTGACCGTGGCATCGCCCGGCTCGAACCAGTTGGCCGTGACGGCGTAGGCGGTCTCGCCCGAGGTGAGGCGGTCACAGCCGATCACGACCACGTCGATCCCCTCGAGGCACACCACCACGACCTCGTTCGCCGCGAGCGCTGCACCGCCGATCACGTCGCCGTCGACCGTCGTGACGTTCGAAGGGCTCAAGAGAAGTAACGAGAAGAACGGGCTGACGACCGGTGTCGTGGAGGTCATGCCTTCGAACACGTGGAGGCCACCGCTGCTCACGGCCGTGCTCACGGCCAGGTCGTACGGTACCGCCAACCCATCGAGCGTGAACTCGCCGTTGGCATCGGTGAAGACCGAAGCGCCCTGGCTGCTGACGGGCAGGCCCGACAGCGGCAAGCCAAGCATGCCTTCGACGCGACCGGTGATGGAGAGGCTGGTGATCTCCAGCGAAAGGTCGGCCTCGTCGCTGAGCGCGCCCATGGCGGCCGTGATGGTGAGGACGACGGTGTCCTCCGCGGCGAGGGCGTCTGCGTCGATCGTGAGGGTGCTCTCGAGGGTGGCGCCGGCCAAGACCGCCGGAGCGAACGATGCCCCGACGTTCGCCGGGAGACCACTGATGCTGAGGTCCGCGGGGTCGGCGGCGCCGCCCATGCGCGTGAGGGAGACGGTGACGTCGACGGTGCTGCCGCGTACCACGGCGGTGGACGCGCCGCTCAAGGCGACGACGATCGATGGGGTCGGCCCGGTGCAGGCTGCCAGGGCGACCACGAGCCCTAGCAGCAGCGAGAGGCCGAGCACGTGCCGCCGATGGGTGAGGAACGTGGAGCGCAAAGCGGTCTCCTTCCGACCGGCTCGCCACGAAGCCAGACGCACCGAATGGGTGCGTCATGGTCGATCCGGATCGAGAAACGATTCCACGATGGCGCAGAGCGGGCCCCCGAGCGCGGACGGGACTTCACATCTGGCGATCGCACGGGCAATTCCGTGCGCGGAAGCTCCGATGGACCTCGCCGCCGCCCATTACGGGCCACGGGTGATCGAAGCGAACGAGAAACGATTCGCATCGGCGGAACTCGCCCACGCGCGCCTCGTCGTAGCCCCCGAAGCGCCGTAGACGTGAACCGGGCGGCGCTGGGAACGCGCCGCCCGGTTTCGACGTTGCACAAAGGACCGTCGGAGACAGAACCTAGGGCACGTACTCCACGTAGGTGCAGCCCGGGAAGCAGTACGCGTCGATCGAGACGATGTACTCGGTGTAGAACGGGTTGCTGAAGATCGGCTCGATGGCGAGCAGGTACTCCGGCGTGCCTCCGATCGCGGGCACGGCGATGTCCTTGGAGTCACCGCAGAGGACGATCTGCCCGAGTTGACTGCCGCCATCGTCGCGCAGCACGGCGCGGATCGGACTCGGCCCGGTGGGAACGGGGTCGCACTCCAGGTCGATGGTGATCGTCGTGGTCGGCGCTTCGCCGTGAACCATGCCGAACGCGATCCAGTCGCCTTCGTCGCCGGGTTCGGAGATGGCGTTGCGGTACTGGAGGCCCTTCACGTCGAGCGGCGACGCGTCGTTGAACAGCGGCTCGTCGAGCCACACCGGCGCTCCCGACGTAGCGCGGAAGAGCCCGTGAACGGCGGGCTTCACCGACGAGTCGCCGTCCTCGGCCGCGACCTGGTCGTACGTGACGGTGACGGTGGTCGTCTCGTTCGGAAGCACCAGGGCGGGTGAGACGTCGACGGAGGCCTGGTAGGTCGACCCGCCACTACTCACGTCGTTGGCCGCGACGTCGTAGTACCCGGGCGTCAGTCCGCCGAACGTGGTGCTGTTCGTGGCGGACGCGTTGAACCCGCCGGGACCCGTGATGCTCACGTCCGCGTCGACGCCGGCCGGCAGACCGACGACGTTCACGTCCAGCGTCCCGGTTTCGGCAGGATCGAGGAAGACGTACTCGACCGAGACGGTCACGCTGCCGCCGGCCTGCACGTCGGCGGGGGATCCCGTGATGACGGGGCCGTACTCGTCGCTGCCATCCGTGACGGACGCGGCCGACACGACGTAGAGACCCGCGTCGAGGTCGTCCAGCGTCGCGCTGGCCGTGAGCGCCTGCACGAAGCCGGTGCCGGTGACGGTGACGTCGGCGTCGACCCCTGCCGGAAGGCCGGAGACGTTCACCACCAACGTGCCGGGGTCGGGCGTCGGCGTGGGGGGCGGCGCCGTGGTGCACGCCGCCAGGAGCCCCAGAGTCGTGAGGATGACGAACGCCGTGCGTGCGAGCGATGTGCGATGACGAACCATGCCGGTACCTCCTTGGCCGGGAGGCGACTCGGCGGCTGGGCGTGGCGTGGTGGTCGCGTCGCTCGTTCCGAGCGTCGTCGACCGTGTCGGCCGGACCGCGTTCGAGCCCGTTTCTCCCGGTTCGTGGACAGGATGCGACCGGCGGCGTTACGCGGGCGTTACGAGTGGGTGGTGATGGCGTCCAAGGAAGAAGGCGCGCGACGGAGGTCGCGCGCCATACATGCGGATCGGTCCAGGATCAGGGAGCGAACTGGAAGCCGCGGGCGAGCGAGATGGAGGCGACCCCATCGGCCTCGAAACGCGGCCCTCCGAGCTCTAGCAGGGCCATGATCTCGTAGATCTCCATGGCCCCGCCCGAACTGGCCTTCTCCATCGTCGTCGATCCGTGCCCGGCCACGCTCCAGTCGTAATCCGCGCCGGCCGGCATCACGAACCCGCCGATGGAGGGGTCGGGAACGGAAACCGTCGTGCGCGTGGTCGTAAGGGCGATGGTGGGTCCGGCGGCGTCAGGGTTCCAGACGAACGTCATCGGCCCGCCATCGTTCGTGGCACGGAAGGTCGTCGTGAGATCGACATCGGTGGTCAGGTCCGCGGGGGCGAGGAGCTCCGGAGCGGCCGGCAGAGCGAGCGTACCGGCATCCTGTCCGACGCCGCGGATCCAGCCGTACGTCGACCCCGTGGGGGCGGAACCGACGGACACGAAGTCGTACGTCACGCCAGGCAGGTCGGGCATGAGCACGGAGACGTCCGATGTGACGGCCGCCGACTCGAACACCGCCATCGACAG
Organism: Trueperaceae bacterium; assembly: GCA_046484635.1. Taxonomy (GTDB): domain Bacteria; phylum Deinococcota; class Deinococci; order Deinococcales; family Trueperaceae; genus CAZACZ01. The sequence continues at coordinate 40,684 of JAWOIL010000021.1, read as the reverse complement.
TTGGTCCCCGAACCGAACGAATCCGATCGTCCCCTGGGCGGTCACCCCGGCAGCCGGGTCGATGGTGCCGGTGACCAATCGGGAAGGCACCGCTTCGAGCGCCAGGTCCTGGATCTCGGCATCGGCGTCGGCGAGGGTGATGTCGAAAGTGTCGTAACCGAGATAGGCGAGCGGGGTGCCATCCGCCGCCCACTCGAGGTGGAGCGCGTGCACCGTGACGGTGACGTCGCCAGGCTCGAACCAGAGGGGTTCGACGGAGTAGGCCGTCGCGCCCGAGTTCAGGTACTCACATCCGTAGACGGCGAAGGAGTTGCCTTCGACGCAGACGACGACCCCTCGGTTCGCGCCGACGGCAGCGCCGCCCAGGACGGTCCCGTCGATCGTCGCGCTGGAAAAGGTGTAGGCGACCGGTAGCGTCATCGCGAAGTATGGCTTCAGCACCGGCGTGTCCGTGGTCATGCCCTCGAACACGTGGAGGCCGCCGTTGCCCATCGCCGCGCTCACTGCCACGTCGTAGGGAACGGACAAGCCGGAAAGCGTGAACATGCCATCTGCGTCCGCGAAGGTCGATTCTCCTTGGCTCCCCACCGTCACGCCCGAGATCGGGAGGTCGAGCAGGCCCTCGACGCGGCCGGTTACGGTCAGGCTCTGCACGTCGAGCGTGAGGGCGGCCTCGTCGGTCAACGTGCCGCTCGTCGCCGTCACCGTGAGGCCGGTCGACGTCTCGGACGCACCGGCATCCGCTTGAAGGGTGAGCGTGCTGGTGAGTGCGGCGCCGGCGAGTGTCGCCGGCGCGAACGAGGCGCCGACGCCGGCCGGCAGGCCATCGACGGTCAGGTCCACGGGATCGGAGGCGCTGCCGACGCGCGTGAGCGTAACGGTGACATCGACGCTGCCGCCACGCAGCACGCTGGCGGTGGCGGTGTCGAGCGCGATGGTGATGGACGGGGTCGGGCCCGCCGGGCCGCCGCACGCGGTGAGAACGGTCAGAACGGAAACGACGATGAGGACGAGCATGCGGATCTGCCGGCTGCGGAACCTCTTGGCCATGTAGGGTCTCCTCTCGACCCGGCCGGTGACGGCACCCGAAAGCACGGGGAACGCTGTCGGCAGCGAGTCGTGGTGCGAGACAAGGGTCGCCGCGACCGCGAGGGACCGTGGCACGAAATCTTACTTCGGGATCGGTTCACTTGCGATGGGCTTGCCGTCCTACCGGTTCGACTGCGCCGGGTCGAACCGTCCTACCGCTCCGCCCCGCTCTGCTCACCCAAGATCCGGTAGGCCGGGTCGAGGTCCTCCGGACCCCGGACCACGAACCGGAGGTCGCGCAACAGACCGTCGTCCAGCGCGTACACCCACGCCCGGACGGTGAGGCGCCGTCCGCGAGCCCATGCGTCCTGCACGATGCTCGTGTAGCAGACGTTGCGGGCCTGGGCGATGGCGTTCAACTCGGCCAGGCGGTCGTTCCTGGCGTGGCCGGTCGGCAGGGCCCCGAGCTCGTTCGCGTGTTCGGCAGCGACGTCTTTGACGTGCCGCAGCCAGTTGTCGATCAGGCCGTGGCTGCGCCCGTCGAGGGCGGCGGACACGCCGCCACAGCCGTAGTGGCCGCACACGATGACGTGCTCCACCTCGAGCACACCGACGGCGAAGTCGAGCACCGTCAGCGCGTTGAGGTCGGTGTGGGGCAGGACGTTGGCGATGTTGCGGTGCACGAACACCTCGCCAGGGTCCAGTCCGGCGATGACGTTCGCGGGCACGCGCGAATCGGAGCAGCCGATCCACAGGATGCGCGGTGCCTGCTGCGCGGCGAGGCGAGGGAAGAAGCTGGGGTCGTTCGCCGAAACCTTGCGAGCCCAGGCGCGGTTGCGTTCGAGCAGGTCAGCGGGATCGGCCACGGGAGCATGATACGCAGCGGTCAGGGCGCCCAGGTGAAGCTGCGCGCTGCGGACAGTGAGGCGGCCGACGCGACGGGCGGTGTGAACAAGACGCCAGCGGCAGGAGCGCGGCGATGGCCAGGATCCGACCGCTGCATCCGCTGGTGATGCGGACGAACGTCGAGCGAGGGTCGGTCATGCGTGGGCCTCCTTCGCTGCTGTCGCCGCCAAGGCGGCGCCGTACGCGGTTGCGGCAGCCGCCCCGTCCGGCACGTGTAGGCCGGAGACGGCGCCGTACACCGCGAACACGGCGCGGATCATGCCGGCGATCGGCGCGAGTTCGGCCGTTCGGCCGACGATGACGACGTCGTCCATCCCGTGCGCGCGGGCGGCGTTCAGCGCCAGCAGGCCGATGGTCTGCGACACCATGGTGCTGAGCGCGGCCGCGACGTCGTCCGGCTCCGCGTCAGTGCTCCCTTCGGCGAAGCGGCCGAAGCTCACTGCCGTCGCGCGTGGGGGAAGGTCGCCGACCCCGCCGCCGAGCACGTCGCCGAGGGTAGTGTCGACCTTCGAAGCGTCGCCGCGTTCCGCCATGGCCGCGAGCGTGGGTGCGTCGCCGACGCCCAGCATGCGCGCCCCCAAACCTTCGAGGGTGCCACCGCCTACCGGCGTGCCGCTGACGTGTCGGTACCTGCCGTCTTCGGCGTCGGCGGCGATCATCGCCGTCCCCGTACCGCACGACACCACCAGAGCGCGGGACAGTTCGGCGAGAGCAAGACCGCCGCGCCCGATAGCGCTCGGTTCGTCGACCTGGTGGATACGGGCGGGGCCCAGTGTCGCGGGCAGCTCGCGCGAGCGGCCGCCGGTGACGCCGATCACGCGGGCGTCGTGGTCCGTGGTTCCGAGTGCCGCGACGGCCCGCTCGAGTACGGCGGCGCTCGCCGGCCCGGGGCGGTGCAGCGCGCGGTGAAGCAGCACCACTCCCGCCTCCACGAGGACGGCGTCGGTGACGGTGAGACCGAAGTCCACGCCGATGGGCATGCCGAACGGTAGCATCTTCCCATGGTGCGCCAGCGCTTCGATCTCGTCGTGGTCGGCGGTGGCCTCGCCGGCGCCACGTTGGCGCGGGCGATGGCCAAGTCGGGCGCCCGGGTGCTGGTGCTCGAGCGCGAGCGCGCGTTCCGCGACCGCGTGCGCGGCGACCTGCTGTACCCCTGGGGCGCGGCCGAGGCCCGGCGCTTGGGGATCTATGACCTGCTGGTCGACGGGGCCGCGCGGGAGGTGCGGTTCTGGCTCAGCCAGCTGCACGGGGCTCCGCCGGCCGTCCCGCGCGACCTTCCAGCCGCGCCGCCACACCACGAGCACGTGCTGGCGTTCTTCCATCCCGACATGCAGTCGATGTTGCTCGCTGCCGCCGAGGCGGCCGGCGCGCAGGTCGAGCGCGGCGCGACCGTGATCGGCGTGGAGCGCGCCAGCGAGGGCCACGGCGCCACCGGCGCCGGCGCGTTCCCACGCGTGCGCTACCGCACCGGGGCGGGCGAGCGTGAGATCGAAGCGCGATTGGTGGTCGGCGCGGATGGGCGCAGCTCGATGGTGCGTAGCTGGGCCGGCTTCCGGGCGCGGCGCGACACGGACCGACTGGTGTTGGCGGGCGCGTTGCTGCATGGCGTTCGAATGCCCGGTGTCGAACGACCCGGGGACGTCGTTCGCGTGTTCATGCATCCCGCCAAGGGCCTGCTCGCCATGATCGCCGACCTGGGTGACGGCCGCTTCCGGGTCTACGCCGGCCACGCTCAGAACGGCGAGGAACGCAGTGTGAGCGGCGCGGCCGCGCTGCCGGAGTTCGTGCGGTTGGCAGTCGAAGCCGGCGCGCCTCGCGCGTGGTTCGAAACGGCAGAACTGATCGGACCCCTGGCCGCCTACCAGGGCGCGGACACGTGGGTGGACGTGCCGCATGGCGGGGGCGTGGTGCTGGTCGGTGACGCGGCGGCTGCGAACGATCCGAGTTGGGGGTCGGGCACCGCGCTGACGCTCCACGACGTGCGGATCCTGGTCGAGGCGCTGCGCGAGGGCGACGACTGGCAACGCGGCGTGGCGGAGTACGGCCGAGCGCACGCGCGGTCATACGACGCGCTGCACCGCATCACGAACTGGCTTACCTACCTCTACCGCACCCCCGGCGTGGAAGCGGACGCCGTACGGGCGCGCGCCTTGCCGCTACTGCGTGACGACCCCGGGCGCGCCCCCGATCTACTGGGGCTCGGGCCCGAAGCGCCGAGCGACGAGGCGGCGCGCCGCAGGTTCTTCGGCGAGGACGTGGCGGGCGGCTGAGCGCTGCTGGTCCATGTGCTTCGCTGCGCGACGGTCACTCGGCCTCACTGCGCAACACGGCCAGGAGCACGCGGAACAGCAGGGTCATCGCGACGACGAGGCCCAGCCAACCGAACACGTCGTAGAGGTCCACGCCCGAGCCCGTGAACGCCGGCTCCGCGTCGACGCCGATCAGCATGACCGACACGATGCCGGTGCCGATGCTGAGTAGCGTCGTGAACGCGCGGTTGGCGAGTCGCTCGAGGAAGCGGCGGTCACCCTCGTCGGCGAAGAGCCGGGTGCGGGTGGTGAGACGGCCGTGCGTGAGCATGCTCGCCAATCGGTCGACGTGGCGTGGGAAGCGTTGCAGCAGCGGAGCCAGTTCCGACCACTCGCGTTTCGCGGCTTCGAAGGCCGTGCCGGGCATCATGCGCTGCTCGAACGTCTCGCCACCCACCTTGGCGAACGCGTCGACGATGGGGTAACCCGGCGAGAGTTGCTCGAGCGTCCCCGCCAAGGTGGCAAGCGCGCGGAACATGGCAGTGGTGGAGCGCGGGAGGCGCAAACCGAGTTGCGCCACCAGTCGCAACAAGTCGGTCATGGCCTGCGCAGGCGGCAGGTTCGGTCCTAGGTAGCGCGCCATGTAACGCGCCATCGCGCGTTCGATCTGACCGGGGTCGTGCACCGCCGGGTCTAGGGCGTCGAGCGACGCCAGCGCCTCCACCAACAAGCCAGGCTGTTGCTGGCGCAACGCCACCAGCATCTGCAGGGTCGCTTCGCGCTCGAAGGAATCGAGGCGACTGGAGATGCCCATGTCGATCAGCCCGAGCGTGCCGTCGCCCATGAGGAGAACGTTGCCGGGATGCGGGTCGCCGTGGAAGCGTTCGCCGGCCAGCATGGCGCGGAGTTGCGCGTGGCACAGCGCGTCGGCCAGCTTGCGCGCCTCGTCGTCCGGGAGGTCGTGGCCCTCCGAGATCGGCGTCCCGGGAATGCGCTCCATGACCACCAAGCCGTCGGAGGTCAGCTCGTGCAGCACCTGCGGCACGCGCACTAGCGGCTCGTCGGTCACGGTAGCGGCGACCTCGTCGATGCGTTTCGCCTCGATACGGAAGTCGAGCTCGATGGCCATCGCCTCCGCGAACTCCTCGGCCAGGCCGCCTACTTGGTACGCCGCGCCCCAGGGGGTTCGGTTCGCTGCGGTGCGCGCAAGCCACCGCAGGATGGTGAGGTCGCGCTCCACGACACGCTCGAGCCCTGGCCTTCGGACCTTGACGACCACGTTCGCTCCGTCGATGGTGGTGGCGGCGTGGGCCTGAGCGATCGACGCCGAGCCCAGGGGCCGGTCGTCGAGCCAGCTGAACACCTCCGTGATGGGGCGTCCGAGCTGCGTCGTGAGCTGGCGCTCGATCGCTGCCAGAGGTAGAGGGGCGACAGCGGAGTGCAACCGGCCCAGCTCTTGCATGGCGGCGGGCGGGAGCAAATCGGGGCGGGTAGCGAGGAGTTGGCCCAGTTTGGGGAAGATCCCGCCGGCCTCCTCGATCGCCATGCGCGCGCGGCGCGCCAGTTCCGCCGGGTCGCGAGACGAGATGCCGCCGCGGCCCAACCCGAGGAGCGGCGCCATGCCGTGCCGCGCGGCGATGCGCGAGACTTGAAGGGCCCGGCCGAGCGTCCTCGGACCGAGGCGCGCCTTGGGTACGCCGTCCGGGATCGGGCGGCGGCGTGAGCCGAACAGCAGCTCGAGCACGACGATCGCGCCCATGGTGGAGATGACCTGGAACGGGATGGCGAGCAGTCGGATCTGGGGCCAGACCCCTTCGGGGACGTTGGTGAAGTCGGGCGCCAGCAAGAGCAGCGCCGGTAGGTACCCGAGCGAGATGCCACCCAGCGCTGCCAACGTCAAACGGCCCCAGGTCACGGATCGTGCGTCCAGGATGGCCCGTCCGAGCCAGGCGAAGACGAGCACGACCGCCACGCCCTGGAGGAACGATCCCATGGGGGACGCTATCATGGCGCGCCAGTGGCGCCCGCCGACGAAGCCGTGTAGGGGCGGCGGTCGAAGGCCGCGACCAGAGCGCCTCCTGGGAGTAGGCTGTCCGGGTGAGTTCCGCCCCCCCGCCCCTTTCGCAGCCGAACCCGACCGATCCCGACGCCGCCAGGGCCTTGCGCGCTCGCCACGCGCGCCGCATCACGGCGGCGCTGTTCGTCAGCCAGAGCCTGGCGTCGGCCGGGGTGATCGCGGCGGCTACGGTGGCGTCGATCGTGGGCGCGGAACTGTCGGGGCGCACGTCTTTGTCGGGCCTTCCGGCCGCGGTGTTCCAGATCGGCGTGGCATTGGGCGCGCTCTTCTGGAGCCGGCGTTCGGACGTGTGGGGGCGTCGCGGCGCCATGGTTGGTGGCCTACTGACGGGGTCGGTCGGTGCGCTGCTGTCGCTCGTCGGCGTGGCGAGCGGCATCTTCCCGTTGGTGCTCGTCGCCATGTTCGTCACCGGCTCGGGCAACGCCGTCGTGCAACTCGGCAGGTTCGTAGCGGCCGAGGTGAACCCGCGCGCGCGGCGTGCGCGCGCCATCGCCATGGTGGTGTTGGGCGGCACCGTCGGCAGCGTGCTCGGCCCCGTCCTGGTGGCGCCCACGGGCCGACTGGTGGCGTCGTGGGGCTGGAACGAGATCGCCGGCCCGTACCTCGCGACCGGGGCGGGGTTCCTCCTGACCGCCATCCTCCTGTTCGTGTCGCTCAGGCCCGAGCCGAAGGCCATCGGCGAGGCCATCGAGCTCGAAGATCGAGGTTCCGCCGCCGTTCGTCCGACGCGCACGCTGGCGCAGTTGCTGGCCGACCCGATGGTGCGCACCGCGGTGGCCAGCGTCGTGACGGCGCACATGGTGATGGTGGGCTTGATGCAGATGACGTCGTTGCACATGCGCGACCACGCCCACTCGTTGGCCAGCATCTCGCTGGTGTTCTCGAGCCACACGTTCGGGATGTACGCCTTCTCGGTGTTCTCCGGTTGGCTCACCGACCGTTGGGGGAGGCGGCCGATGCTCGGCGTCGGCGGAGTCATCCTGATCGTCTCGTGCCTCATGGCGCCGCTTTCGCCGCAGGTGTTCCCGATCGCCGCCGCGCTGTTCCTGCTCGGCCTGGGTTGGAACTTCTGCTACGTGGCCGGTACTGCGCTACTCTCCGACGCGCTCACGCCGCTGGAGAAGGGCCGCATGCAAGGTTTCAACGACCTGCTGGTGGGTGGGGCCGCTGCTACGGCCACGTTGCTCGGTGGGTTGATCATGGCGACCGGCGGCTATACCGTGATGGGGTTGCTGGGCGCCGCCGTGAGCCTGCCGCTCTTGTTCATCGTGGCGCGGTTGCCGAAGGTGGCGGTGCCGCAAGCGGGGTAAGGCGCTTCCTGAACGCGCCCGTGTACTCCCAGGCGTGGCATGGTATCGCCCGAGGCGTGATGACTTCCCCAACTCCAGGTCGCACGTTGCCTATCATCGAACCGAAACGATGAACTTGCTCGAGCGGGGCCCGACGTTGGCGCAGCTCGACGGCCTGCTTCGGCTCGCGGCTGCCGGGCAGGGGCACATGGTGTTCCTCGGCGGCGAGGCCGGTATCGGCAAGTCGGTGGTGGTGGAGCGCTTCTGCCAAGACGTCGCGGGCGAGGCGACCGTGTTGCTCGGCGCGTGTGATTCGCTTTCGACCCCCCGTCCGCTTGGCCCGTTGGCCGACATCGCGGCAGCCATCGGCGGTGAGCTCGAGCGCGCGGTGGCGGCGGATGGGCAGCGTCATCGGGCGTTTCGGGTCTTCCTGGACGTGCTCGACGCCAACGGACGAACGAACGGCAGCGCGGGCACGGCCTCCCACGGGACCCCGACGGTGGCCGTGTTCGAGGACGTGCACTGGGCCGACGAAGCGACGCTCGACCTGATCCGCTTCCTGGCGCGGCGGATCGCCGGCGTGTCCGGGTTGCTGATCGCCACCTACCGTGACGACGAGATCGGCGGCTCGCATCCTCTGCGCACCGTGCTAGGGGACATCGCCACCGCCCCGGCGGTCGTGCGTATGTCCCTGCGGCCGTTGTCGCTCGAGGCCGTCGCGGAGCTGACGGCGGGAAGCGGGCTCGACCCCGTCGAGGTCCACCGCAAGACGGGTGGGAACCCGTTCTTCGTCACCGAGGTGACCGCTGCCGCTGCCGACGCAACCGATACCGCTGATGCCCCGGCCGGCGAGGCGACCGGCTCGGTTCCCTCGAGCGTCCGCGACGCCGTGCTAGCGCGGGCGGCCCGCTTGTCTCGCCAGGGCAGGGCGGCCCTCGACGCTTGCGCCGTGATCGGGTTCCGCGTGGACGTTCGGCTCTTGGGCGAGGTCTTGCACGAGGGCGTCGAGCCTGTCGAGGAGATCATCGAACTCGGGATGCTCCGGGCCGTTCCGGCGGCCCGGGGGCCGACGCTGACGTTCCGGCACGAACTGGCGCGCGACGCCTTGCTCGAAGCGCTGTCACCGGCGAGCAGGGCGGACGTCCACCGCCGTGTCCTGGCGGCCTTGGAGCAGCTGGCGCCCGACGATCTGAGCAGCCTCGCGCACCACGCGGACGGCGCAGGCGACGGCGCCGCGGTGCTGGCATACGCGCCGCGCGCCGCGCGGCAGGCAGCGGCGGTAGGCGCCCATCGCGAAGCAGCGGCGCAGTTCGCGCGCGCACTGCGTTTCGCTTCCGGCATGCCGCCCGCGCAGCGCGCACGGATGCTGGCCGAGTACGCCTGGGAGGGCCACGTGACGGGCCTGGACGACGTCATCGCCGCGCGGAACGAAGCCATCGCGATCTGGCGCGGCCTGGGAGACCGTCACGCCGAGTCGGAGAACCTCGCGCGGCTGGCCCACACCTACATCGTCCGTGGTCGGAACGAGGAGGCCGAGGCTGCGGGGCGCAGTGCGATCGAGGCCCTGGAGGGGCTGCCTCCCAGCCCGCAGCTGGCGTTGGCGTACCGCTACCAGAGCTACCTGCGGATGCTCGACCGCGACAACGACGAGGCCGTCGCGTGGGGGCAGCGCGCCATCGAGGTGGCACGGGCGTTCGACGAACGAGAGACCATGGTGCACGCCTACAACGCCATCGGCTCCGCGTGGATGGTGTCGGGGGAGGTAGAGCGCGGGCGCGAAGCGCTGGAACAGAGCCTGCGACTGGCCCAAGAGGCCGGGCTCGAGTTCCATGTCGCGAACGCCTACAGCAACCTCGGCAGCGGCGCAGGGGAGGTCTACCGGTTCGACGTGGCCGACCCGTACCTGGCCCTGGCCGCCGTGTACTCCGACGATCACGACCTCGAGTACAACGCCGACTACGCGCGCGCGTGGCAGGCGTTGTCGTTCGTCTACCAAGGAAGGTGGGACGAAGCCGTCGAACTGGCACGCGGTGTCCTTGCCCGGCCCAGCAACCCTGCCATCGGCCGGATCACCGCCCTGATCGCGTTGGGGCGGGTGCGTGCCCGCCGTGGCGATCCCGAGGTTGCGACGCTGCTCGACGAAGCGCTCGTTCTCGCACGGCGCACCGGTACGCTGCAGCGGCTCGGTCCGGTGCATGCCGCACGAGCGGAGGCCGCCTGGCTGCGCGGTGACCTCGAGTCCGTTCGGTCCGAAGCGCGCGCCGCTTACGACCTGGCACTGCGCAAGCGCCACGCCTGGTTCGCGGGCGAGCTCGCGTACTGGCGCTGGAAGTCCGATGATCTGTCGCAAGCCCCGGACGGTATCGCCGAACCGTACGCCTTGCAGATCGGCGGCGACGCGCGCGCGGCGGCGGAAGCGTGGACGCGCCTGCGGTGCCCGTACGAGGCGGCCCGCGCGATGGCCGAGGCCGACGACGAAGACGGCCTGCGGTCCGCGTTGGCCAGCTTCGAGGAACTGGGCGCGCGACCCGCGGCGTCGTTCGTCGCGCGCCAGATGCGCGAGCGGGGAATCGGGGGCATCCCGCGCGGACCGCGTCCTTCGACGCGCGGCAACCCTGCCCAACTGACCCGTAGACAGCTGGAGGTGTTGCGTCTCATGGCGGACGGGTTGTCCAACGTCGAGATCGCGGCGCGGCTGATTCGCTCGCCCAAGACCGTCGAGCACCACGTCTCGGCGATCCTGTCGAAGCTCGAGGCTCGCAATCGCGTCGAGGCCATACGTGAGGCCGCCAGGCTCCGCCTCATCGAGGACGGCCACTAGGAAGACGCCGTCCTCGCAAGTTGGGGGTCGTGACGCCGCAAGGTGGGGGTCGTCCCCGATGCGCCGCACCCGCTGTCTCCCGCACCATCGAAGGGTCGATCGGCACAAGCGATGCGTGCCCGAGTCCGGGCGCGCGACGAACTTCGAAGGGAGAACCACCATGCCCCGATACGTGGTCGAACGCACGTTCCAAGACGGTCTCCACATCCCCCTCACCGACCAGGGCGCGGAAGCGTGCCTCACGACCGTCACGAAGATCGCCGATGTCGGCGTCAGCTGGGTGCACTCGTACGTGAGCGAGGACAAGGCGAAGACGTTCTGCGTCTACGACGGACCCGATCCGGAGAGCATCCGTCGTGCTGCCGAGCTCACGGGCCTTCCGGTGGACCGCATCACGAAGGTGTCGGTGCTCGACCCGTACTTCTACCGCTGAGGCAAGACTGCCGAGGCAAGTCCGCCGAGGCAACAGACCAGGAGGAACCATGATCCGCAACCTGCTCACGTCCCGCACGCATGGTCGTGCGATCGGCCGCGCGATCGGCGTCTGCACGCTCGCACTGACCGCGCTCGTCGTGCTCACGGTATCCGCGCAAGGAGGCGGCGACGCTTCCGATCCGTTGGCTGGCACCACCGTCGAGGCGCTGGGAAGCATCGGACCGGACGTCGCTCCGGATCACGCGCTGTCGTACCTGCGCCTGACCCTGGCACCTGGCGAGACCATCCCTGCCCACCATCACCCTGGTGCGGTCGTGCTGGTGGTCGAGTCGGGCCTGTTCGAGACGACGTTGACCGAAGGCGAAGCCGTCGTCATGCGTAGCGCCGGAACGGTCGAGGAGGGCGTCTCCGCCGGCGAGACGACGCTCCTCGAGCCCGACGACAGCCTGGCCTACGAGAACGCCTCGCACACCATGACCAACGCCGGTGACGATCCGCTGGTCCTGCGCGTGGCGGCGTTGTTGGCCGCGGGAGAACCCGGCTTCATCTTCCAAGATCACTGAGGTCTTCCACCGGTACGGAAACGTCGCCGGCGAACGGGCGGCGCCCCGCCGTCCGTTCGCCCGTGGTAGGACATACGACGTCATGCGCGTCGCCTCGCCTGCACTTCGTCTCGTCCGGCGACGCGCGTGAACGTTCTCCTTCAGACCCTCGCGCCGATCGCCCTCATCGTGGCCGTCGGCGCGTTCGCGCAGCGCTTCCTGTCGTTCGACGTGCGGGCGCTGTCGCGGTTGACCCTCTACATCCTGTCGCCGGCCCTGGTGCTCTCCAGCATGGCCAGCCGCGACATGTCCGGTGGTAGCGCCGCGCGGATCGCGCTGGCGTTCGTGGGCGCGACGCTCGTCCTGTACCTGCTCGCCGTCGTCATCGGTAGGGCGGCGAGGCTGCCGGACGTTCGCCGCAAGACCCTCGTTGCCACCACGCTCTTCGGCAACACCGGCAACATGGGCCTGCCGCTGGTCTTCTTCGCGTTGGGCGAGGTTGGCTTCGAGCACGCCGTGGTGGTGTTCGTGGCGTCCGGCATCTTGGTCTTCGGATTCGGTCCGGCGTTGGTGCAGGGTCAGGGGTTGGGGAAGGGCATCCGCACGGTCCTGCGCTTGCCGCTGATCTGGGCGCTGTCCGCCGGCGTGCTGCTGGGCGTGTCGGGCGTGCAACTGCCGTGGCGCCTGGACGAAGGCGTCGACATGCTGGGGCGCGCCACCATCCCGGTGCTGTTGTTGGTTCTGGGCATGCAGATCGCGCGCAGCCGGCTGCGTCCTACGCCGTTCGTACTGGGAGCGAGCGTGCTGCGGTTGGTGGCGAGCCCGCTGGCCGCATACGCGATCGGGCGGTTGGTGGGGCTCGACACGCTCGGCCTGCAGGTGCTCGTGCTGCAGTTCGCCACTCCCACGGCGGTGAACGCCATGCTCGTGGCCGCCGAGTTCGGCGGCGATGGCACACGCACGGCCCAGGTAGTGGTCACGTCGACGTTGTTGTCGTTGGCGACGATCCCGCTCGTGCTGTGGTGGGTCGGTTAGGCGGAACTCCGCGATGCGATCGAGAAGGCTTGGGCGTTGCTGCGGTCGTAGATCAGGCGAGTGGTGGGCCATCACGGCGCCGTGGTGAACGTGCGTTGCGCGCTGGTGGCTATGGCGCCATCCCCCACGAAGCCGGGCCCGCCTAAGTCGTTGCCCATCGTTTCCAGGGCGAGGTTGGCGGTGGAGTGCCCGGTTCGCGTGGCGTCGTCCACGTTGCCCTCGGGCATCCGCAGCACGGACCACGCGTAGACCGTGGCAGGGGGCATGGGGATCCCGAACGGCGTGCCGTCGGGCACCGATACGTTCGATCGCGTGGTGGTCAAAGCGAACGTCGGTGCGCCTCCACTCCCGTCCCAGACGTACGTGAGGACGCTCGGGTCGGGTGACGTCACCTCGAACTCCGTGGCCACGTCGACGCCTGCGACGGCGTCGTCGGGGGCAAGAAGCGTCGGAGCGGCGGGGATCGTCAGCGTTCCGGCGTCGTCACCGAGGCCGGTCTTCCAGACGAACTGCATGGGTAGACCGACCACCGCCGCCACGTCGTACGAAGCGCCTGGTAGAACGGGCATCGGCATGGCGAACGTGTTCGCACCGCTGCCGTCGCGGAACAGCGGGATGGTGAGGTTCGGGCCGAGTCGGAGCCCGGAGTAGATCCTGTCCGGCGATCCGCCGCCTTCCACCACGACGTCGCCCTGCAGGGTGGTCGTGGCGGGGACGTCTGACAACACGATGTCGACGACTTCGGCGTCATTGTTCGACAGCAAGACGTCCGCGCTGGCGTAGCCGACGTAGGACTCAGGCGCGTCGCCGGCGCCGTTCCACGCGAACGCCAGGACATGGAGGCGCCCGCTGAGCGGTCCGAGGCTGGGCCAGATCACCTGGAAGTCGTAGGTGTTCTCTCCAGGTCCGAGTTGCTGACAGGCCCAAACGATGCGGTCGATGCCTTCCAAGCAGATGCGCGCGGCATGGTTGGCGGCGAGAGGCATCCCCGAACCCGACAGGGTCCCCGAGACTCCGGCGATGTCCGCCAGGAAGATGCCCGACAAGCCGGTGAACGGTTCCAGCCGCGGATCGCTCGCGGTGAGCCCCTCGAAGGCGTGCACCCAGTCGGTGCCGGCGTCGCTGTAGAGCGCGAGGTCGTACGGGACCGCCAACCCTTCGAACGTGAACGTGCCGTCGTTCGCGGTCGTGGTCGACCCCGTCGGCCCCACGACCTCGACCCCGCCCCAGGGGTCGCCGTTGGCCAGTACGACGGTTCCCGTGACGTCCAGGCTGGAGATGGTCAGGTCGAAGGTGGTATCCGCGGCAAGACTCGAACCGGCGCCGAACACCGTGACCTGGTGCGTACCGTCCATGGCGGCTGCATGCACGGTGATCGTCAGCGTGCTCTCGAGCGTGGACCCTGTCAGGGTGTCGGGCGCGAACGCGGCGTCGACGTTGGCGGGCAGCCCGGCGACCGTCAACAGCACGTCGGCCGTCGCTTCACCGGTACGGGTCAACGTCACGGTCAGGTCGGCGGAGGCTCCGCGAATGACTTCCACGCTACCGACGTCGGTGGTGACGGCGATGGCGGGTGCGGGCGCGCAGGCGGCGAGCCACGAGACGAGCCACGTGGCTGCCAGGAACGAGCCCCAGTAGCGGGTCCGGCGCGGATGACGTCGGCGGGTGCGCATGAGGAGTCCTTTCGGCGGCGAGCCGTTCCGGTACCCGGGAACGTGCTCTGGAGACGTGGTGCATGGCGGTCGGTACGCGAAGAGGATAGGGGCGGGGCGCCGCGACGAGCTACGAACGTGTCACACCGGTTCCGGAAGCAGAGAGACGGTCGGCCAGCGAACGGGCGTTCGCGTCACTGGCAAGAGCGCGCGATCGGGCGTCGATACGCGAGATGGCGTCGAAGGCGCGATGCAAGCCCTCGCGCGCGTGGCTCAACCCACGAGCATCTGCAAGACGACCACGAGGAGAAGAACCCCCAGCATCGCCAAGAACCACTGCGTGCTCGAAAGCCGTGGCAGGCGGAACCGAACGGCGCGCCTGCGTACCCCGGCGAGCCAACGCGACTGCCTACGCGTCAGCCGGCGTGTCACCTCACCGCCTTGCCGCGCGCCCCGCGGCTCGGGCATCGGCGACGGACGCAACGGCGTCGTCGGAGCCGCGTCGTCCTCGCTGCGTAGCACGTACAGATGACCGGCCGAGAACCGCAGGAAGCCGGCGTCACCTTCGTGCAGATCCTCGCCGGTGGCGAACACGTGCACCTCCGGCACCTCGAAGATGCGGCCGGAGGTGCGCGAGCGCCAGTCGTGGATGCGCACGCCCGACGGAGCCGTCATCGACCGCACGAAGGTGACGGGTAGCGGAATGTCGCGCGGTTCGCGGCTCACCTTCCCAGGATAGCGTTCACTCCGTCGGCACCGGCACGCCCATGGTGCCGCGAAGCGGCAGCTCGGGAACGAACAAGGTGGCGAAGAACGCGGCGGCCACGATGAACAGGACGAAGAAGTAGACGCGCGTGATGGCGTCGGTGAACGAGAGCTTGACGCCCTCTTCGATCCGCGCGACCGTCTCGGCGGTCTGCCGCTCGAACTCGTCTTGGGTCTGCGACAGGAACGCCGCCTTGGCTTCCGGCGACACCTGCGCCGCGGCGAAGCCCGCGAGGATCCCCGCCTTGGCCTCCTCCGGCAGCGGCAGGTCGGCCAGCGCCGCTTGCATGGCGTCCGCGTCGCCCTCCTCGACCGCCATCGCGATCAGGGCGAAGCGCGCCTCGGCGGCCGCTCTCACCGCGTCGGCGACGTTGGCGCCGCTTCCGGGCGCAGCGGCGCCTTCGGACGTCGTCACGGGCGCTCCAGTGGCCGCGCCGCCGGCAGGCTGCGTCGGCAGGTTCTGGGCGAAGGCGCTCGTGAGCGTCACCGTCAACACGGTGCCGAGGATGGCGGTGCCGATGGCGCCGCCGATCTGCCGGAAGAACTGGCTGGCGCTGGTGGCCTGACCCAAGCGGCGCACGTCGACCGCGTTCTGGATGGCGAGCGTGTAGAGCGGCATGGTCGGCCCGATCCCCAGGCCCGTGATCACCATGTACAGCGTGACGCGCGCGAACGAGATGTCCGGCTCCATGCGGGAGAGCAGGAACACCGCCACGAACAGGATGGTGGTGCCGATGAGGATGAGGCGACGGTAGTGACCGAAGCGCGACACCAGCTGGCCCGAGAGGACCGAGCCCGCCACCACGCCCAACGACAGCGGCACCAGGCTCAGGCCCGCACGAGTGGCGGAGACGCCCAGCACGTTGATCACGAACAGCGGCAGGAACGCGATGGCGCTCAGGAACGCCGCGCCCTGGAAGAACAGCGCGATGTTGGCGGTGCGGAACACGTCGTTGCGGAACAGGCGCAGGTCCAGGATCGGGTTGCGGCTACCCAGCGACCGCACCACGAAGAGCGTCAGCATGACGGCAGCGAAGGCGAACAACCCCAGCGTGACCGGTGAGCCCCACGGGAAGTCGGTGCGGTCGAGTTGCAGCCCCAACACCAACGGGATCAACCCGAGCATCATCATGGCCGTGGCCACGAGGTCGAGCCTGCTCTTCTCGCCGTGCGGCAGCAGCGGCGGCATGCGCGTGATGATGAACCACAGCGCCAGCGCGCCGAACGGCACGTTGACGTAGAACACCCAGCGCCAACCCTCGATGCCGGGGATGATGTTCCCGCCGTGGTCGGTGAGGAAGCCGCCGATCAGGGGGCCGAGCACGCTAGCGATGCCGAACACCGCCCCCACCAAGCCCTGGTACTTGCCGCGCACGTTGGGCGGGAAGAGGTCGGCGATGATGATGAACGCCATCCCCAGCAAGCCGGCGCCGCCGAGCCCCTGCACCGCCCGGAACACGATGAGCTGGTTCATGCCGTCCCCGAGGATGGGCAGCGTTCCGAACTCGCCCGCCAAGCCGCACAGGAACGAACCGGTGAGGAACACGCCGACGGCCCACAGTTCGATGCGCTTGCGGCTATGCATGTCCGCGAGCTTGCCGTAGACCGGCACCAGCACGGTGGATGCGACCAGGTACGCGGTGATCACCCAGGCGTACCGGCTCAGGCCGCCCAGGTCTTCGACGATGCGCGGAAGCGCGGTGGCGACGATCGTCTGGTCGATGGCGCTCAGGAACATCGCCAGCAGGACGCCGATCAGCGTGTAGGTGCGGTCACGTGGGGAGAGGGTCACGGGGTGCTCCGGAACGGATTGCGCACGCTGGCCGCGAGGGAAGGGTTCGTGGCTTCAGGCAAGGAAGGAGGGCCCTGCACGGGTTGCGGTACGTTACGGCGCATGTCCACCTCGGCCATACTTCGTCGCTTGGAGGACGCCATGCGGATGGCGTTCGCTTCCGCGCGCACCGTCGTGTCGGCTGAAGGCTTCACGTTGTACCTCACGCCCGGTGCCGGGGCGCCGTACCTCAGTGCGGCGGTACCGAACGAGACCGCGCCCGCCGGTTGGGCACACGCTCTCGCGGGGTTGCCGGCGGCCTTCGCGGCCCACGGCAGCACGGCGCGCATCGAGATGTTCGCGGAACTGCAGCCGGAACTGCTCGAAGCAGCCGACGAAGGTGGGTGGCGCAGGAGCATGGTGGTGCCGGTCATGACGCTCACGCCCGAGGCGTTCTCCAATGTGCCCGAGCCAACGCCGGTCGGCACGTACCGGCCGCTCGACCCGGCCGACGGCGCGCGGCTGGAGGCCATCCTGCGGGCGCAGCACCGGGCGTTCGGAGGCGACGGAGAGGCCGGCGCACTCGACTGGTTGCCTTCGCTGGAACGCGGCTTGCGCGACGGCACTTTGCTCGGGGGGGCGATCGACGCGGGCGGCGTGCCGGTGGCGGGAGCCGTGGTCCTTCTCGGCGGTGACGCTGGTGAGCTGGCGGGCGTCTGGACCGAAGCGTCGTTCCGCGGGCAAGGGTACGCGAGCCGCGTGTGTCACGAGGTCCTGCGAGCGGCGTTCGACGAAGGCTTGCCGTTGGCGTGGCTGTCGGCTGCGGAGGGGGCGCTGCGCATCTACGAACGGCTCGGCTTCGCACGCGTCGGTACGCAAGTGAACCTGGAGCAACCCGGGTAGCGTTCGCGCCAGGGACGTCTCGTGGACGATGCGACACGAGTGAGCGCTCACTCAGGTACACTACCACGGTGACGCCAGCCCGCAGAGCCGATCCTCTACCTCCCGACGCCCGGCGCGAGGCCATCGCCGCGGCGGTGGCGCCGGTGCTGATCGAGCGCGGCGCGGCGGTCACCACCAAGGAGTTGGCGCAAGCGGCCGGCGTCGCCGAGGGAACGCTGTTCACGGTCTTCCCCGACAAGCGCGCCATCGTCCTGGCCGCCGTCGAGCGCCGGATGGACCCGGAACCGGTGGTGCGCGGCATGCGCGGCATCGCATCCGACGCCCCGCTCGACGAGCAGTTGCGCCGCGCCGCGACGCTGGTGCTCGCGGGGATGCAGGAAGCGTTCGCGTTGTTCGCGGTGTTGCACGCCGTCACGGCGCCCGAGTCGTCGCGGCGGAGGCGGCCGGGGCACGTTCCGGAGGCTCCAGCGTTCGTCACGCGCTGGAGCACGTCGGTCATCGCCGCGCTGGAGGAACTCCTCGAACCGCACCGCGCCCGGCTGCGCACGGCGCCCTCACGGGTGGCCACGGTTCTGCTCGGCATGTTGTTCGCCTGCAACCGGCCGTACGCCACGGCACCGGAACCGATGAACACCACGGAGATCGTCGACGTGGTCTTGCATGGCGTGCTGGAGGCCGCGGCGGGCAAGGAAGCAACGCCTGGCTCGGCGAGCGAGGCGAAGCCCACGTAAGAAGGGAGGCGACCGGTGCTGCTGAAGAACCTGATCCGCATCGTCCGGCGCTACGCGGCGCCGTACCAAGGCGCCATCGTCCTCATCGTCGCGCTGCAACTGGTCGGCACGCTCGCCTTGCTGTGGCTGCCGAGCATCAACGCCGACATCATCGACAACGGCGTGGTGTTGGGCGACACCGACTACATCCTGCGCCAGGGGGCGTTCATGCTGGCGGTGTCGCTGGTCTACGGCGTGGCCACGGCCACGGCGGTCTTCTTCGGCGCCCGCACCGCCATGTCGTTCGGGCGCGACCTGCGCTCGGCGGTGTTCCACCAGGTGGGTTCGTTCTCGAGCCGAGAGGTTGCCCGCTTCGGGGCGCCGTCGCTCATCACCCGCAACACCAACGACGTGCAGCAGGTGCAGATGGCGCTGATGATGACGTTCACGATGATGATCACGGCGCCGATCATGATGGTCGGCGGCATCATCATGGCGCTGCGCGAGGACGTCGGGCTTGCCTGGCTGGTGGCGGTGGCCGTGCCGCTGCTGGGGGCCATCATCGGCCTGGTGGTGACACGCATGGTGCCGGGCTTCCGCAAGATGCAGATTCGCATCGACCGTGTGAACGAGGTGATGCGCGAACAGATCGGCGGCATCCGCGTGATCCGCGCCTTCGTGCGCGAGCCGCTCGAGACGGAGCGCTTCGGCACCGCGAACGAGGAGCTCACCGACGTCTCGCTGTTCGTGGGCAGGTGGATGGCGTTGCTGTTCCCGGTGGTGATGCTGGTGCTCAACCTCTCCACCGTGTCGGTGTTGTGGTTCGGGGGCATCCGGGTCGACGCCGGGCTGATGGAGATCGGTTCGATGACCGCCTTCCTGACGTACCTGATGCAGATCCTCATGGCCGTGATGATGTCGACCATGATCTTCATGATCCTGCCGCGCGCGGCCGTCTCGTCCGACCGCATCGCCGAGGTGCTCGACACGGAGACCTCGGTGGTCGTGCCCGAGGACGGTGTGACGGAAGCGCCAAGGCGCGGCTACCTCGATCTCGACCGGGTGAGCTTCACCTACCCCGGCGCAGAGGCGCCGGTGGTGAGGGACGTATCGGTGACCGCCGCGCCGGGTCGGACCCTCGCCATCATCGGCTCGACCGGTGCGGGCAAGTCGACGCTGCTGAACTTGGTGCCGCGTCTGTTCGACGCCACCGCGGGCACCGTGAGGGTCGACGGCATCGACGTTCGCGACTACCAGCCCGAGGCGCTGTGGTCCAAGATCGGCCTGGTGCCGCAGAAGGCGTACCTGTTCTCCGGTACCGTCGCGAGCAACCTGCGCTACGGCAACCCCGACGCGACCGACGAGGAGATGTGGGAGGCGTTGGCGATCGCTCAAGCGAAGGACTTCGTGGAGGAGATGCCCGGCGGCCTCGAGGCCCCCATCGCGCAAGGTGGCACGAACGTCTCCGGCGGGCAGCGGCAGCGCCTGGCCATCGCGCGGGCGGTGCTGAGGCGTCCCGAGATCTACCTGTTCGACGACGCGTTCTCCGCCCTCGACGTGGCCACCGACGCGCGCCTGCGCGCGGCGCTGCGGCCCATCACCCGTGACGCCACGGTGGTGATCGTGGCGCAGCGCGTTGCGACCATCACGGGCGCCGACGAGATCGTCGTGATGGAGGACGGCGCCTTGGTGGGGCGCGGTTCGCACGAGGAGCTATTGCGGACCTCCGCGACCTACCGCGAGATCGTCGAGTCGCAGTCGCAGGCGGAGGCGGCATGAGCCGGCCTAGGAACGGTTCCGACGTGGGTGGCGAAGACGTGGGCGGTAAGGACGTGGCCGGCAAGGACGTGGCCGGTATGGACGTGGGCGGCAAGAACCCGCCTCCCAAGACGATGCGCACCACCGAGCGGGTGCGGATGCACGGTCACGGTCCGCCCGCCATGGTGGGCCAGAAGGCCGAGTCGTTCGGTCCGTCGGCGCGGCGCCTGATCCGCCGGTTGGCGCCGCAGCGGGCCAAGGTGGCGCTGGTGATCACCGCCGGCGTGATCGCCGTGGCGCTGGCCGCCATCGGTCCGCGGATCCTGGGTCGCGCCACCGACCTGATCTTCGCCGGCGTGATCGGCAAGCAGATGCCGGCCGGCATCACCAAGGAGATGGCGGTGGCAGGCGCGCGCGCGAGCGGCCAAGACCGCATCGCCGACCTGTTGGGCGGCATCGACTTCGTGCCGGGGCAAAGCGTCGACTTCGCCGCCGTCGGCCAGGTGCTGCTGATCGTGCTCGTCATCTACGTCGGCTCCGCGTTGCTGCAGTTCCTGCAGGGCTACGTACTGAACGACGTGGTGCAGCGCACCGTCTTCCGGATGCGCGCCGAGGCCGAGGACAAGCTGAACCGCCTGCCTCTGCGCTACTTCGACAGGCAGCCGCGGGGCGAGCTGCTCAGCCGCGTCACCAACGACATCGACAACGTCGCGCAGAGCCTGCAGCAGACCATGAGCCAGCTGCTGTCGTCGGTGCTGACGGTGCTGTTCGTGCTGGCGATGATGTTCTCCATCTCGCCGGTGCTGGCGTTGGTGGCTCTGGCCGCCGTGCCGGCGACGATGGTGGTGGCCGGCTTGGTGATGAGCCGATCGCGCAAGCAGTTCATCGCGCAGTGGCGCAGCACCGGCACCGTGAACGCGCACGTCGAAGAGGCGTTCACGGGACACGCGTTGGTGAAGGTCTTCGGCCGCCAGAAGGAAGTGGAGGCGGCGTTCCGGAAGCAGAACGACGACCTGTACGAGGCCAGCTTCCGGGCGCAGTTCCTGTCGGGCCTGATCATGCCGGCATCGATGTTCATCGGCAACCTCAACTACGCGGTCATCGCCGTCATGGGCGGCCTTCGCGTGGTTTCCGGCACCATCACGCTGGGTGACGTGCAGGCGTTCATCCAGTACGCGCGCCAGTTCACCCAGCCCGTCACGCAGATCGCTGCGATGGCGAACCTGCTGCAGTCGGGGGTGGCGTCGGCGGAGCGGGTGTTCGAGCTGCTCGACGCCGAAGAGGAGTCGCCCGACACGGCGCCTGCGCGTTTCGAAGCCCCGCCGCGCGGTCGCATGACGTTCGAGCACGTGTCGTTCCGCTACGACCCCGACCGGCCGCTGATCGACGACCTGTCGTTCACCGTCGAACCCGGCCAGACCATCGCCATCGTGGGGCCGACCGGCGCCGGCAAGACCACCTTGGTGAACCTGATCATGCGCTTCTACGAGCTCGATGAGGGCCGCATCACGCTCGACGGCCACGACATCGCGACCATGCAGCGCGACGAGCTGCGCGCGAACATCGGCATGGTGCTGCAGGACACCTGGCTGTTCCGCGGCACCATCCGCGAGAACATCGCCTACGGGGACCCAGGCGCGAGCGAAGCCGACATCCTGAACGCCGCTACGGCTGCGTACGTCGACCGTTTCGTGCACAGCCTGCCCAACGGGTACGACACCATCGTCGACGACGAAGGCGGGGCGATCAGCGTGGGCGAGAAGCAGCTCATCACCATCGCGCGCGCGTTCCTGTCCGATCCGCCGTTGCTGATCCTGGACGAGGCCACCAGCTCGGTCGACACCCGCACGGAACTGCTGCTCCAGCAGGCGATGCTTGCGCTGCGCGGCAAGCGCACCAGCTTCGTGATCGCGCACCGCCTGTCGACCATCACCGGCGCGGACACGATCCTGGTGATGGACGACGGCCGCATCGTCGAGCGCGGCTCGCACCACGAACTGCTGGCGGCGGGCGGGGCATACGCCGCGCTGTACCAGTCGCAGTTCCAGGGGCCGATGAAGGAGCAGGAAGAAGCGGCCTGAGGCGGTTCGCTGCGGTTCGTCGCGGTTCGTCGCGGTTCGTCGCGGTTCGTCGCGGTTCGTCGCGGTTCGTCGCGGCTGGGACGCGGCTCGGGCGCGGCCGGAGGTCGGCGAAGCGAACCAGCGGGGTTCAGTTGCTCCCGCCCGCGGCCGCCAGGCCGTCGTGGAGCATCGCCACCAGCCGCGTGAACGTCTCGTCCAGCGACTGCGGCAGCCCGAAGCCGTGCTGCGTCTCCAGCGCGACGAAGCCGTGCAGGGCGCTCCTGACGGCGCGGGTGGCGTGCACGGCGTCGTCTCCGTCGATGCCATAGCCTGCCAGCACCGCCACCACCACGTCGACGACGGCGGACGCGGCCTGCTCGAGGTCGTCGTCGGTGACCGAGGCGTCCTGTGCGAGCGCGTACAGGCCCGGGTGAACGTTGGCGAAGGCGCGGTAGGCGTGCGCCACGGCGAGCAACGCATCGTGGCCGGCGCGTCCCATGGCCGCTTTCTGGAGCTCGTTCGCGAGACGGCGCAGGCCGCTGCGCCGGAGCTCGCGCCGCAGGCCGTCGAGTCCGTCGACGTGGTTGTAGAGCGATGGGGTCTTGACGTCGAACCGTTTGGCGAGGGCGGCGAGGCTGAGGGCCGCGAGCCCGTCTCGGTCGACGAGCTCGCTGGCGGCAGCGACCACGCGGTCGCGCGTGAGTCCGGCGCGTGGTGTGCGGCCGGAAGCGCCGGCGGTTCGTTCATCGTTCTTACTCGGCACGGTGCACCTTGGCGAGGAACTGCAGGAGCCGCGCCGCGGTCTCGGCCGGCATCTCGGCCTGCGGGTAGTGCCCGGCGCCTTCGAGGATGGAGGCTTCTCCCAAGAAGCGCCCTCCGGGCGGGTCGCCCGCGCCCACGTGCTCGGCGATCCACTGTGCTTCTGCCGCCGGGTCCGGGAAGTCGGGATCCTTCGACCCCATCAGCACCAAGGTCGGTGTCCCGATGCGAGCGAGGCGCTGCTCGGTGTCGTCGGGACGGCGGAACATCATGGCGCGCACCGCGGCGAAGCGACCCCGCTCTGCCAAGTTCGCCCGCAGCATGCGCCGGTAGGCGGCGTGGTCGGCGGGTCGGGCCGTGGGGAACAGCGTGCCGTGGTACCACGTCCACGCGCGCACGCTCCACGGCCCGTGGAACAGGGTGTTCATCGCAAGAGCGAGGCCCGCGCTCGGTTTCCCGGCGCGCACGAACGGCCCGATCAAGACCGTGCCGGCCACGGCCGAGGGCCGCTCGGTTTCGGCCCAGATCGCGGCGGCCGCGGAGAACGAGTTGCCGATGATGGTGGCGGGTCCGCCGCCGACGTGGTCGATGAGATCGAGGATGTCTTGGCCGATGGCGGCCGCGTCGTAGCTGGGCCAAGCGACGCTCGACCCGCCGTGGCCCCGCAGGTCGACCGTAAGCACGCGATAGCCGGCCGCCGCCAGTTTCGGGGCGAGGAAACGGTAGGACTGGCGAAGGTCGCCGAGGCCGGGAAGGGC
Organism: Trueperaceae bacterium; assembly: GCA_046484635.1. Lineage (GTDB taxonomy): Bacteria > Deinococcota > Deinococci > Deinococcales > Trueperaceae > CAZACZ01. The sequence goes on along the minus strand of JAWOIL010000021.1, from coordinate 17,165 downwards.
GATGACGAGCGGGCCGGAGCCCTGATCGTCGTAGGCGAGCGTGCCGTCCGCCACGCGCAGGAAGTGCGGCGTCGGCGCGGTGACGGTGTCCGTGATGGCGGTGCTCATGGCGACGCTGCCCATGCCGATGTCGGCGATCGCGGCTGCGGTGACGGGCTGAGAGTGGGTGAACATGCGTAGGTTATAAACTATGGGTATTAGTCTCGTCAAGTGGGGGACGATGCGTCGCGGGAACTACGCGCGCGCTACGGTTCGGTCGACGGTGGATCGACGATGGCCCGCGCTGCCGCTCGGTCGGCGGTGGATCGACGATGGGGTTCCAGCCTCGGTTTCGACCGCGTTTCGGCCGGCATGCGGGACCCGCGAGGCGGTTTCACGGCCGTCCTGGACCGGCTTCGCGCATCCTCTTGACGAATCCTGCATATCGGGGTATGTTCAAGGTAACAGCGCGCCGATGGCGCGCGTTTTTCGTTGTGGGGGTCTTCGACACCGGGGCACTAGCTCGAGACATCGGGCAGCCTGACGATCGTCCGCCGGCCAGGTACATGCGCTCGCTCCTCCTCGGCCGCGACCGGCTGCGACCGAGGCAGAGGGTTGACCTCGGTCTCGTCCGAACGTAAACTCTTACGCCAGCAGGCATGCGGATGCGGTCTTGGCCGTACCCCCACACATCACGTTTGCGACCCTTGGTGTCGGATGACATGGGGTGGGTCGCCATTCGGCACTTGGGATCGTGGAAGGACCGATGGCGGACATCACGCATGCATTGACGCTCGTATTCACGTTCGAGAACCTGATCGCCGTCGTCCTCGGGGTAACGCTCGGCATCGTGCTGGGATCCGTTCCCGGCATCACAGCGGACATGGTGATCGCGCTGCTCGTGCCGTTCACCTTCTTCTTCAATCCGCTCACCGGGATCGTCGCGCTCATGGCCATCGCGAAAGGCGGGACGTTCGGCGGTTCGATACCGGCGATCTTGTTCAACATGCCAGGCACACCGCAGGCAACGGCAACGTGCCTGGACGGCTACCCGATGACACGGAAGGGTGAGGCACACAAGGCCCTCGAGATGGCGCACTACGCGTCGACCACCGGCGACCTGTTGAGCGACACGATCCTGCTGATGGTCGCGGCGCCGCTCGCGAGCATCGCGCTTCGCATCGGCCCTGTCGAGTACGCCATGGTCGTCTTGTTCTCCCTTGTCATCATCGCGACGGCGACGGGGAAGTATCCCATCCGTGGCCTGCTCGCGATCGGGATCGGCCTTCTGCTCGGCACGGTCGGGAGGGACGACTTCTTCGCGACGGAGCGTTTCACCTTCGGACTGCTCTCCCTCGAAGACGGCATCAACCTCGTACCGTTGCTGCTGGGGTTGCTCGTTCTATCCGAGGCCTTCGCTCAGCTGCGTCAGCGTGAAGAGGTGGTCGTTCCCCGCCCAGGCTCCAAGTCGTCCTTGGAGGGCGACCACAGTCACGTGACGCTCAAGGAGTACGTTCAGAACCTGCCGACGATCCTTCGTTCGGGACTCATCGGGACCGGAATCGGGGCGCTTCCCGGCATCGGCGCGACGGTCGGCGCCTTCCTCTCGTACGAGGTCGCGCGGCGCACCTCGAAGCGAGGCAAGGAGTTCGGCACTGGCGTCATCGAAGGCGTGGCGGCGCCGGAGGCCGGCAATAGTGCCGTTCAGGGCGCGAACCTCATCCCGCTGGTCACGTTGGGGATCCCGGGGAACCTGGTGGCCGCGTTGCTTCTGGGTGCGTTCATGATCCACGGCATGACACCGGGTCCCTTCTTGATGCGGGATCAAGCGCACCTGCTCTACGCGTTGTTCATCACGCTGATCCTGGCGAACTTCGTGATGCTGTTCATCGGGCATTACTACATCAAGCTCGCGGCGCGCATCCAGCAACTGCCTCGCAGGATGCTCTTCCCCCTCATCATGATGTTCTGCACCATCGGCGCCTTCGCGACGAGCCACAGCACCTTCGACGTCGTGCTGATGTTCGGCTTCGGGCTGTTCGGGTATCTACTTCGGCTGGCACGTATCTCGGTCATACCGGTCGTCATCGCGTTCTTCTTGGGTCCGCTGCTGGAAGGCGCCGTTCGCCGCTCGCTCCTCATGTCGGGCGGTGACCTCGCGATCTTCACGCAGAAGCCGATCGCGTTGGCGTTCCTGCTGCTCACCGTCGTCACGGTGCTGGTCATGGTGTTCCAAGGCGTTCGCCGCCAGGTGCGTGCCGTGCGCTTCCGGAACGAAGCTGCAAGGAGGTCTTGACGACAGAACCTTGGTCCCCCTACGCCCCCCCTCGAAAGGATCCCCCCATGCGCCTGAAGTCCCTCACAGCGTTCCTGTTCGTCGCCTTCGCGGCCGTTGCGTTCGCGCAACCCGCGGGCTATCCGTCCCAGCCTCTCACGTTCATCGTTCCCTACGGTGCTGGCGGCATGACGGACGTCAGTTCACGGATCTTGGCAAGCGCCTTCGAGGCACGCCTCGGTCAGCGCGTCGACGTCGTCAACCGACCCGGGGCCGGCGGATACTTGGGGCTGACCGAAGGTCTGCGGGAGGACGCCGACGGACACACGCTCATCGCCGTCACGACCGACATCTTCGCCAACACCGTGCTGCTCGAGCGTGACTTCGACTTGGCGAGCGTCGGGTTCCTGGGAAGCTTCATGCCGCAGGAGCGCGTGCTTTTCAGCCCCGTCGACAAGCCCTGGTCGACCTACGAGGAGTTCGTTGAGTACGCCAAGTCGAACCGCGTGACGTTTGCCGACGGTGGCGCGCTGTGGTCGGGCAATGTCGTGAAGGCGATGGCGCTCGAGGGTGGTCTCGACATCGCCCACATCCCCTTCGAGAGCGGGGCCGCAGGATCGGCAGCGTTGCTCGGCGGCCACGTCGACATCGGCGAGACGGGTGTCGGGACGGCGGCGTGGCAAGCGGCGAAAGAAGGCGAGCTGAACATCCTCACGATCCTGTCGGACGGCACGCTTGCACCGTTCGGCTTCCCCGAGGTCGAGAACCTCGAGCAGAAGGGGTTCTCGAACGTCGTGCGCATGTACTACGGGATCGCGGTCTCGGGCGACGTCCCCGAGGAGATCCGCAGCTACCTCGAGTCCGTGCTCCAAGAGATCTTGGCGGATCCCGAGTTCGTGGCGAGCCTCGAAGCGCTCGACCTTACGCCGCGCTTCATACCGGCCGACGACTACGCGGCTATCGTCACTACCGTGCTGGTGGAAGCCGCCGGCCTGCGGGACTTCTTGGCGGAGTGACGTGCGATGCTTCTGGGCTCGGGCGTCTCCGAGCCCAGAAGCACCCACGAACGCTTCGAAGCCCGTATGCCTCGCCCGTTCCCTTCCATCCCGTTCGACGAGAAGCCTTCCAAGCCCCGCGAGCGCGAGATCACCATGATGGTCGACTTCGGGATCCCGCTGGGCGCCACCCGCGATCTTCTCGAGTTGGCGTCCGACGCCATCGACCTCGCGAAGATCGCCGTCGGTACGGCGGCGCTGTACCCGGCCGACGTCCTGACGAAGAAGCTCACGGCGTATCAGGATGCAGGTGTGACACCGTTTCCTGGCGGCCAGTTCCTCGAGTACGCCATCCACCTCGGTAAGGTCGAGGCCTACCTCGGCGACGCGCGTGCAGCGGGCTTCCCGGCCATCGAGGTGTCCGACAACCTGCTGGACATCGCTCCTGCGGCGAAGCACGAGATCATCCGGCTGGCCGCGCGTGACCACGGCTTCCGAGTCCTGGGTGAGGTCGGGAGCAAAGACGCAACGAACGACAGCGCAGAGCTCATCGCCGATGCTGCAGGATGCTTGGCGGCGGGAGCCTGGAAGGTGTTGTTCGAGGCGGCCGAGTTCTTCGAAGACGGCCACTTCCGAGCGTCCTTCGCCGACGAGATCCTCGAGCAACTCGATCCGGCCGACCTCATCTTCGAGCTGCCGGGAAGCTGGATCCCTGGCATCGCGGCCAGCGACGTGCACGCCATGCAGGTCTGGCTGCTGGAGCGGGTCGGCGTCGCTGCGAACGTGGGGAATGTGGCGCCTTCCGACGTCGTCTCGTTCGAGGCCCTCCGCCGGAACCTCGGTGTGAAGATGCGGTTCGATTGAGGAAGGAGGGTGCATGCGCAACTTGCTGACGCCCAATCGGATTCTCGGCATCGGGTTGGTGATCGCGTGCGCCGTTCTGTGGTTCGCCGTCGTGCCCGTGTACGCGAAGGGCGTCGACCAGAGCCTCTTCCCACGGATCGCCATCGCTTGGATCGCCATCTGCGCGGGTGCCATCGCCTTGTTGCCAGCGCTTGGCGTGGACCACGGCCCCGTTGGGCTCGACGACGAGGTAGCGCCGGTTCCGCCATTGGCCTCGCAGGCTGAAGGCGTACTGGCGTCCCTGCATGATGAGGCTCCGGTCGTTCGTGTCGAACAAGGCTCGGGACCGCTGCCCTCGGTCTACGTCGTCGCGCTCGTATGGGGCGCGTATGCCGTCGCGCTGGGATACCTCGGCTTCTACCTCGCGACGTGGCTCATGCTCGTCGTGTCCATGGCCTACTTGGGCATCCGAAGTCCGCGGGCACTTGCCATCCGCCCCGTCGTGACCCTCGTAATCGTGTACTTGCTATTGGATCGCCTACTTCGCTTCCGACTCCCAGAGGCTTTCTGGCAGTAGCCCGTTCGTCGATGTCACCCCATCTCGTCGTCGTTGGAGGTAGCCCGCTCGTGTCGTTCCGCATCCCCGCCAGTCATCCACTTCATGCCTATCACCGCAAGCGCCCTGCCCAGGCGGGACGCAGCGCCGCCGAGGTCCTGCGGCAATGGGGACACGCCGACATCGTGGCGGGCCTCGCGCCAGAGGGCGTGGAGGCAGGGTCGTATCAGACCGTCACGCTGCGATTCACCGTGGGGAGCATGGGGCTCGACGAGGACGGTGGCTTCAAGCTCGCGTTCCGGTTCGTATCCGACATGGGTGTGCTTCAGATCACGGATCCTGCTGCGCCGAACTTCGTGACGGCGAGCACGAACGGTCGGGCGACGATCGAACTCCAACCCGAGCGCAAGGGAACGGTTCGTCCGTTCCAGCGAACCCTGATGGTGCACGTCCGCAACGCGACCCTCGCCGAGGGGGAGACGGTCGACGTGGTCTTGGGCGACAGGTCGGGTGGCAGCCAAGGTTGGCGCCAGCAGACCTACTACGAGGCGCCCTTCCCGGTCCGCGTCAGCGTGGATCCACTCGGGACGCACGACTTCCAGGAGTTGCCGTACGACCTGGGTTGGAACATCGTGGCGGGACCGGCCGACCGGTTCGTCGTGAACGCGCCTTCGTTCGGCGTACCGGGTGTGCGCATGGATGTCCGCGTGAAGGCGGAGGACGCCTGGGGCAACCCGCTTCGGGACTTGTCGAACACGCGCCCGGACGTTCGCGTCACCACGTCGGCGGGCGAGGTCGCGGTGCAGGACGCAGGCGTCCACGAGGCGGGGGTCTGGACCTTCGCGTACGAGCCCACGGAAACCGGACCGCATGCGTTCCACGTGGCGGGAACACCGCTGAAGACGCGGTCGAACCGGTCGATGGTGGAGTCGTCCGTGCCGCGGCTCCGCTACCACTGGTGCGACATCCACGGCCAGACGGGGGAGACGGTCGGGGCTGGAACGATCGAGGAGTACTTCCGTTTCGGTCGGCACTACGCGTTCCTCGATGGCAGCGTGCATCAGGGGAACGACTTCCAGATCGGGTTGCCGCTCTGGGAGCACATCAAGGGCGTGTCCGACGCGGCGTACGAGCCGGGCGCTTTCGTGACGTTCGCGGGCTACGAGTGGTCCGGCACGGAGGCCATGGGCGGGGACCACAACGTGATCTATCACGAGCCGGACGGCCCGATCTACCGAAGCTCCGGTTGGCTCGACGGGAACCCGTACGAAGAGAATGCGCCCCTGCCTAGGTTGTACGAGGCGTTGCGTGGGCACCGCGCCATGACGGTTGCGCATGTCGGGGGCAGGCCGGCATCGTTCACGACCACCGATCCCGACATCGAACCGCTGTGGGAGATTCACTCAGCTTGGGGAACGTTCGAGTGGGTGTATCAGGAGGCGTTCGACCGGGGCTTCAAGATCGGGTTCGTAGCCAACAGTGACGGCCACAAGTGCCGGCCGGGCGCATCGTTCCCCGGCGCCGGCATCTTCGGCACGCTTGGCGGCTTGACCTGCGTCCTCAGCGAGACGACCGACCGGGACGGGTTCTGGGAGGCGCTCAAGGCACGCCGCACCTACGCAACGTCGGGATCGCGGATCGTGGTGCGGACATCGGCCAACGATGCGGCCGTCGGGTCCGACGTCACGGCGAAGCACCTCCGCGTTCCCGTCGAAGTGCTCGGGACGGCGCCCATCGAACGCGTGGAGCTGCTGCGGGGAACCGATGTGGTAGCAAGGCACGTTCCGGCGGAAGAGGCGGTGCCGGACACGCTGATCGTGAGGTTCGGCGGCGCCAGGGTGAAGGGCAGGGCACGGATGGTGCGCTGGCGCGGAGCCGTGACCGTCGAAGGCAACGAGATCCTGGACGCGGATATGCACGGCCTGTTCAGCCCAAGCTACGGCATCGAGTCGCGCGACCCGTCCCGCGTCGCGTTCCACTGTGTCACGACGGGGAACGTGGTGAACCTCGCCCTGTCGTTGAAGAGCGGTATGACCGGGGTGATCCGCTTCGAAGCAGGCGACGCGTCGTTCGACATCGACTTGGCGGACGTCGGGCGAGACCCGCTGCGTCTTCACGAGGCTCCTTTGGATCAGCGCGTCGAGGTGTTCGCCGTGGACCGGAAGTCGCTGTCTGTCTCGACGAGCTCCCTGTTCGAGATCGACGTCGACCACGAAGACGAGCAACCGTACTTCGTGCGCGTGACGCAGCTCGACGAGGGGAAGGCGTGGACCAGCCCGTTCTACGTCCGGCCTCCGAGCTAGGGCCATCGCGCATGGGCCAGACCCCGCGAGCCACGGTCCGCACGCCGACTGTATCCTAGACAGAGGTTAGACGAACCTTATACACAGCATGATCATTTCAACGCCGGCGGAACCCCTCCGTCCGGCCCGGGCCACCCGCAGACAGCGCAGTGCCCGGAGAAGGAGTGATCATGAAGAAGACCCTGTTGAGCATCGCCCTCGCGTTCGGCCTCGTCCTTGGTGTCGCCCAAGCCGACAACCACATGCCGGCCACGGTGGTCGACATCGCCACCAGCTCCGACGACTTCAGCACGCTCGTCGCGGCCGTCGTCGAAGCCGACTTGGCCGGCGTCCTCTCCGGCGAAGGCCCGTTCACCGTCTTCGCGCCCACCAACGCCGCCTTCGCCGCCGCGCTCGAGGCGCTCGGCATCACCGCCGAAGAGCTTCTGGCCAGCCCCGACCTCGCCGGCATCCTGACCTACCACGTCGTGGCCGGCAAGCTGATGGCCAGTGACGTGTTGGCTGCGGTTGCCGCTGGTGGCGGCACGGCCACGGTCGAGACCGTGAACGGCGCCCCCATCACCGTGCAGGTCGTCGACGGCAACGTCGTCATCAACGGCACCGCCACCGTGACGGTCACCGACCTCGAAGCCGGCAACGGCGTGGTCCACGTGATCGACGCGGTCATCCTGCCGCCCTCGAACTGAGTGCGGCGTCCTTAACGAGCCCGACCTCAACGCAAGCAGTCATGGCCCGCGGTGAACTGCGCCGCGGGCCACCCCTGAAGGAGCACATCATGAAGCGTCGCATCGTAGCCGTCGTAGCCATGCTCGGCTTGGTCCTGGCCGCGTGCCAGGTGCCGGTCCAACTCACCACGGTAGTGGACGTCGCCGCAGGCGACGAGAACTTCAGCACGCTCGTAACGGCCGTCGGCGAAGCCGGGCTGGTGGAGACCCTCGAAGGCGCAGGTCCGTTCACCGTCTTCGCGCCGACCAACGCCGCGTTCGATCAGGCGCTGCAGGACCTCGGCATCACCGTCGACGAACTGCTGGCGAGCCCCGATCTGGCCGCCATCCTGACGTACCACGTGGTCGCCGGGAAGCTCCTGGCCGCCGACGTGGTGGCCGCCATCAACGCCGGCGGCGGCACGGCCACGGTCGATACCGTGAACGGCGCCCCCATCACCGTCGAGTTGGTCGGTGGCGACGTCGTGATCAACGGCACGGCCACCGTCATCCAAACCGACCTCGAGGCCGACAACGGCGTGGTCCACGTCATCGACGCGGTGCTGCTGCCACCTTCGAACTGAGCCGACATCAGGCAAGCCGGGCACGATCCCGGCACGCCCGAAGCAAGGCGAACCAACTGCGTGCGCGGCCGCTCTCCGGGGCGGCCGCGCACGCTTAGTTCCTCGGCGACCCGCACGGACGGACAACGTGGAAGTCCTCGCAACGCGCGGAAGGTCGATCGCCGACAATGGCCGGCATGAACACGGCCCGTTCCCGTCGTCTTTCGTCGATCGTCGTCGCTCTGGCGCTCTTCGCCGCCTTCTCCTCGGCCCACGCCCAGAACTGGTTCGGTGTTCGCAGCGGCTACCCGCTGGGTGTCACGTTGCACTACGGCGTCGCGAACGCGCTCGCCAACGGTTTCGACCTCCGGGTCAGCGGTCGCGTCACGTCTCAGAGCGGCAACACCCGTGTCGGCGTCGGTGTCGACGCCATGGGCACCGTCGCGGCGGAAGGACCGTTCGGCGTCTACATCGGCGCCGGTCCTGCCATCGACTTCGGTAGCGGCGGCGCTTGGCTGGACATCCATGCCCTCGCTGGCGCGGAATTCCGCTTCGTGGACTTCGGCATCGCCCCGCTAGGACTGTTCGTGGAAGCAACGCTTGGCGGCTCGTTCGGGCTCGGCACCGGCGCGGCAGCGCAGATCCCGACGTTCGGGGCGGCGCTCGGGGTCAACTACCACTTCTAGAGTTCGGCCGGTTCTCGGCGTCGTTCGATCCTCGGCCCCGTTTGCGCCTCGGCGCCGTTCGTGCCTCGACGCTGCCGAGCCAGGAATTCGGCGCCTCGAAGTCAACAATTCTCTTGAGATGAGCGTTCCCGTCCGCACTTCCACCACCGACCCGATCGAGGTCTTCTGGGTCGATGCTTCCGCGCATGGAACGCCCGGCCGACTGGGGCTCACCTTCGCACCGGGCAAGCACGCTTCGGCGCGCGTCGTCGGGGGTGCCTGGCAGCGCGATCTCGACCTCGACTTGGAGCGGTTGCGCGAGCATCACCGCGTCGACCTGCTCGTCTCGCTGATGGAGTTCCACGAGTACGGAGCCCTCGGCATCCCCGACCTCCTCACCCGCGCCCGCGAGCGCGGCATGCGGGTGCGTCATCTGCCCATCGCGGATGGGGACGTACCTACGCCTGGGCAATCCGCGGACGTGACCGACCTGGTTGGGGAGATCCGACACGCGTTGCAGCTAGGCCACGGCGTGGTCGTGCATTGCCGCGGTGGACTGGGGCGAACGGGAACGATCGTCGCACTGGTCGTGGCCAGCTATGGGCATGCACCGGACGATGCCATCACCATCGTGCGGGATGTGCAACCCTTGGCCATCGAGAACGGTCGTCAAGAGGCGTACGTGGCAGAGGCGGCGAGGTCCGTGGGCGCCCAGCCGCGTTCAGGGGCGCCCGGAGGCACACGAAGAAGCGACTAGGGGTGCGACCCACGCTCGTGTGGCTGGCGCCGAGTGACGCGTTCAACGACTCAAACCCGATCCGGATCGGCGTAGATCTTCATCGGGACGGTGAACGCGTCGTGCACCCGCCACGTCAACCGGTGCAGCCACGAGAGCCACGCACCGAATAGGGCCAACGCCACCGCCTGGTGCAGCACGGCCAACCAGGTAGGCACGAACAGCACTAGCGTCGCGATGCCCAGAGCCGCCTGAACGAGCACCAAGGCCAGCAGGGTAGCGGCCCACCCCACGTCGTTCGGTTCGAAGCCGGAACCTTGGCCAGAACGCGAGCTGCGCGCGACCAGCACGAGCGACACTACGAGCAGCAGCACCGGCAGCGTGCGATGGATCCACTGCACCGTGGCGATGTTGTCGATCAGGTTGCGGATGGCCGGCTCGAGGTGCCACGCCGCCGGCGGCAGCCAGCTTCCCGCCATCAAGGGGTAGGTGTTGAACGCGAAGCCGGCGTCGAGGCCGGCCACGAACGCGCCGTACACCACCTGGATGCCGAACAAGACGCCGAACGCCACCAGCCAGCCGCGCAGGATGCCTGCACGGCCCGCGTCGGCTGCGCTGGGCTTCGTCGCGCGGGACCGTGATGGCCGCGGCAACAGGTCCGCCGCGGTCCACACGCACACCGCGAAGATGCTGAACGCCAGCACCAGGTGCGCTGCCAGTCGCTCGTGCGCCACCGATGGTCGGTCGACCAGTCCGCTGGCCACCATGAACCAACCCATGAACCCCTGCAACGCGCCCAACCCGAACAGCACGAGCAGCCGCTTGGTGAGGGGCGAGCGCAGGTACCCGCGTGCCCAGAACAGCCCGAACGGCACCAGGAACACCACGCCTATGATGCGGGCGAGCAAGCGGTGCACGTACTCCCAGAAGAAGATCGTCTTGTACTCGGCCAGCGTCATGTCCGGCCGTAACTGTTGGTACTCGGGGTAGCGCTGGTACTGGGCGAACGCCGCCTCCCACTGCGCTTCGTTCAGCGGCGGGATCACGCCGACCAGCGGCGCCCACTCCACGATCGACAAGCCCGACTGCGTCAGCCGCGTGATGCCGCCCACCACCAGGATCGCGAACGTGAGCGCGGCGCCACTCCACAACCAGATGCGGAGATGGCGCCGTCGGCGTTCGGGAAGGTGCGCGGCGAGGATGGGGGACCTAGGCAGGACGGAGGACACGGTGTCGCTCACGTCTTGGAATGTACCAGGCGGCGGTGGTCGTTCAGGACCGTTGGCTCCACGGCCGAGGCCCGGCCGCGCAGTCGATCACTGGCCCAACGGTGGGACGGCGGTGGGCGCGATGCCCGGCATCTCGCCCGGGAGGTCACCTGAGACCACACCAACCGGCGCCTGTTCCAGCGAGCCGTCGAGCGATACGTCAGGGTCCGGAGGCGCCAGCCTCGTCTCCAGGTCGCTCAGTTCGGACTTCGCGTTGCGCACCTCGGTCCTGGCGTCCGCCAGCAGTTCCTCGATGACGCTGCTGTCGTCGAGCACTTCGAGCTCGGACAAAGCAGCGTCGGCAAGCGCCTCGACGTGCTCCTCGACGCGGTCGAGGCGTTCGCTCACGCCGCGGATCTGCTCGCGGAGCATGTCGGCGTCCTCCCGGCTGATGCCGGGGTCGCCGCACGCGGTCAGTGCGAACACCAGCGCGACCGTGAGGAACGCCAGCACGAACCTCCGCGGCCACCGCCCCCGGTCCCCACTCGGACGCGGGTCGGCGTTCGGCCGGTGGGTGCTGGGCGGGTTGATGCTCGTTCGGTTCTTGCGTTCCTGCGTATCGCGTTCCTGCGTATCGCGTTCCTGCGTCACTCGTTGCGGGTGTCGGTTCATCTTGTTCGACTCCTCTCTTCCGAGGCCGAACCGCACGGGGCAATCCCGCACGTAGCTGACCCGCACCTAGCTGTAGGGCTAGGCCAGATGGCAAACATGACGCCGGTGTGAGCATGGCGCCGCATCGTTCTCATGGGCCGGCGTCAGGGTCGTCGGCTACGCTTGGCGCGGTCTCCGACTTCGCTCATGAGGGCTCATCGTTGCGGCGACCCTCGAACACCGTTCCGCGCACGGCGTCGGCGCGCGAAGGCACCCGTCGCGACAGGGCGGAGCCGCCCCAGCCGTACGCCACGACTCGGCCACCCACGATCACCACGCGTCGCCGGGGCTCATCGTCCACGGTCTCGACCACGGTGTCGCCCTTGCGTCGCAACGTCGCCAGGGCGACGACACGGCCGAGACCCTCGTCGATCTGGAGGTAGGAGAACTCGTCTCCGTCCTGCATGCGCCGCGCCAGGACGGGCAGCGCCGCGCTCGGGTACGAAGCGGTGTTCGCGTGCGTGGCCACACCCGAGCTGGAACTCGGGCCGATGCTCGTACCGATGCCAGAGCCGGAACTCGGGCCGGCGCTCCGGTTGGCGCTCGGGTCGGCGCTAGCATCGGCGCTCGCCCCGACGCTCACCCACGCACCGGCAGGGTCGAGGTACGCGAGCACCTCGTCGCCGGCGTACCGAACCGCGAAGCGGTTCACGTGCTCCGCGCCGCCGAGCGCGATCCACGCGCTCATGCGTAGCACGTGTACCGCCTGACCTTCTGCCGCAGCGCAGACCTCGCTCGCGGCGGGCTCGTCGTGCTCCTCGTAGAAGCCGACGCGCACGCCATCGATCTCGAACGTGAAGAAGGCGGACTGCTTCACCCTGGGCGCGAGGGTAACACCTGCGCCGTGCCGCCTCTCGGGCCGGGCGTCTCGTGAAGCGCGGCGTGCTCGGGTAGAGCCCCGGGGCAGAGCGACCGGGCACGCCGCGCTTCGGAGCGCCGCCTTGGCTACGGCAGCGTTCGGATCATGCCCATCACGTAGGTCGTGCCGCTCTTCGCTTCGCCCACCACTACCACCTTGCCGTCGGACTGCTGGGCGGCCGCCGCCGCGGTGTCGACCGAGCCGAAGAAGTCGACCGTGACGACGCCTTCCTCGCCGAACGCGGTGTCGGGCTGGCCGTCGACCGTCAGCCGCGCGACGCCGAAGTCGTTGAACCCGCCGACGCCCTCCGCCCAGGCGGCGAGCACGATCTCGCCCGTGACCGCGCGCGTCATCGAGGTGACGATGCCGAGGCCGGGCAACGACTCCGGTGGCACCTCGCCACCCACGCCGAAGTTGGCGTCCTGCTCGCCGCCGGCATCGTAGGCGACGACCAACGGCGCCGTTCCGCCTACCAGACCGAGGTTGACCTGGCCGCCCACCACGAGTCCGCCGTCGTCCCGTGCCAGCACGGAGCGCGCCTCGTCCCAGACGTCGGTCTCGACTTGCAGGTTGCCGCCGTAGCCGAAGGCCGGGTCGAGCACACCACTCGTCGTATAGCGCACGATGCCTACGTCGGGGTCGTCACCGCCGCCGTCCGCGACGCGTCCCACCACCACGATGTTGCCGGCGGTGTCGACGGCTCCTGCCGCGGCGATGTCGGCCTTTCGAGCCGCCGTTGCGGCCTCGAGGGCGACCCGTTCGAGCGATCTGGGCACGAACCGGCCGCCGCACGCCGTCAGATTGGCGGCGGGGCGTTTCAGCAACGTTTCAGGGCGTTCCGAGCCGTTCGCGCGCCCAGTCCGCGGCGCCGACCAACCCGGCGTCGGCGCCGAGCTCGGCCGCGACGAGCGACACGCGAAGCGACTCGGGCAGCGTGGCGACGGCGGCTTCCAGCGCACGGCGGAAACGCGGGTTCAGGCCCACGCCGCCGCCGACCACGACGACCTCCGGGTCGACCAGGGCACGCACGTCGCCGAGCGCTTGCGCCAGCGCCTCCACGGCCTCGTCGACGATGCGCTTCGCCCACGGCGCTCCGCCGTCGGCCGCCGCGATCACCTGGCGGGCATCCGCCCGTTGGCCCGAAGCGGCCGCGCGCCGTGCCATGGCGGTGCCCGACACCAGCGCTTCGAGCTTCGGGCGCGGCCCGCCTCGGCCGGCCACGCTGCCGGATGCGTACCCCCTCAGGTGGCCGACGTGTCCGGCGAGACCGGTGTGGCCCGGCCACAACCGGCCTCCCAGCACCAGGCCACCACCCACCCCGGTCGAGACGGTCACGAACAAGACCGACGTTCGCCCCTTGCCCGCCCCGAAACGCGCCTCGCCCCACGCGGCGGCCTGCGCGTCGTTCAGGGCGGTGGCGGGAACGCCGAAGCGCTCCGACAGGGACGTCTCGAGGGGATACCCGGTCCAACCGGGCAACAGCTCGGGGCTCATCGCCCGGACGTGGCCCGCGTCCACCACGCCCGCGCTGGCGATGCCGAGCAACGTGGGCGGTCGGGGCGCTTCCGCGAGCAACGCTTGGCCGGCAGCGACGACCGCCTCGACCACGGCGGCGGGCCCTTCGCTCGCGGGTGTCGGCACGGTCCTACGGGCGACCACGTCGGCGCCGATCACCAGCGCCACGGCGCACTTGCTTCCGCCGACATCGACGGCCAGGACGGAGTCGGCGCCCACTACAAGCTCTTCTCCGCCACCACTTGGGCGGTGCGTTGCACCGCGTCTTCCAGGTGACCGTCGTCCTCGCCCATGAGCTGCACCAGCGCCTCGAGCACCAGCAACTGACCGATCTTCGCGAACACGTCGCCGCCGGTGAGCGGCGACTCCGGCGGCGACGCCAGCAGGTTCCGGTCCGCCACCTTGGCGAGCGGGCTCTTCATGCGGTTCGTGATCGCGACCGTGTACGCACCCGCGTCGCGCGCCGCCTTCAACGCCTGCAGCGTGTCGACCGTCGAGCCGGAACTCGACACGCCGATGGCCACGCAGTCGCTCGCCAAGTTCGAGGCGCTCATCGCGCCTAGGTGGAGGTCGGTGAACGCCTGCACCGTCAGGCCGAGGCGCAACAGTTTGTAGGCGTAGTACTGCGCCACCACGCCGGAGGCGCCGACGCCGTAGACGTCGACGCGCCGCGCCGAGGCCAGCCGCCGCGCGACGTCCTGGAACGCCTCCGGCTCGTACAGGTTGGTGGTGTCGCTCATGGCGGCCGCGGCGTGGTGGGTGAGCCGGCCCATCAGGTTGGCGTGGGTGGGTTCGGTAGCGCGGCCGTCGCCACCGCGTTGGCGCGGCGAGAGCTCGACGGCGAGGGTCAGCTTGAACTCCTGGAAGCCGGAGTATCCCAGGTCTTGGCAGAAGCGGATGATGCTGCCCTCGCTGCTATGCGTGGCTTCGGCCAGTTCGGTGACGCTGTGGTAGATGGCCTGGTCGGGGTGGTCCAGGACGTACTGCGCCACGCGCTTGAAGACGGGACTGAGGTCGTCGAGCGAGGCACGAAGCCGCGTGAGCACCTTGGACATGTCGCTTCATGATACGCGCGAGGTGCTCCACGCGCGACGACGCACGTGGAGTCGGGTTCCGCCGATGCCGCCACGTCCCACCGGGCGGCTGACGCGGCCATCGGCGCCGTCTCCCTGGGCCGGACGCAGCCGAGGCCGATGTACCCGGCCGGTAGGTACGAGCGTCCCTTGACAGAGGAATCCTCCAGACCTAGCATCCAGGTAGGAATTTGCCTCAATCCTTGGGCCTGGCGATGGAACGTGGCTCAGCGTCGCTGGGAAGGTCGCCCACCAGATCGATCGCCCGCCGGCACCAGGACGAGGCCGACCCAGGGAGGTCGAGATGAAGGCGTTCTCCGTTCGCTCGTTGCTCGTCACCGTCGCGCTGGCGCTGTTCGTCGCCGCCGGGCTTGCCCAAGACGTCGCGTTCCCCAACGTGGCTGCCGACAAACCCGTGGCGGCCAGCCGCGCACCCGCAGACGCCTACCCCGACCCGGACGGTCTGAAACTGACCGATGGCTCCTACGAGTTCGCGTGGGGCGACATGGTCGGCTTCGAAGGCTCCGCCCCCGTCACGCTCACCGTCGACCTGGGTGAGGTCCACGACTACATCAGCCTCGTGTCGCTCAAGGTCATGCGCTCCGATGGCTCGGCCGTGAACCTGCCCGCTTCGTTCATCGTCTCCGTGTCCGAAGACGGCGTGCTGTACGAAGACCTCGGCATGGCCACCGGCTTCGCCGAGGGCGAGGTGCCCAACGACACCGTCGGCACGATGGTGTGGGCCGACGAGGAGTACCCCGGCTACGGCCGCTACGTGAAGGTCGAAGTGACGCCGGGCGGGGACGCCTGGACCATGATCGCCGAACTCGGCGTGGGCAACGGCCCGCTGCCGGAAGGCGCCGGCCCGGCCCGCGCCGAGGGCGCGCCGGCCACGGCCGAGCCCGTCAACGTCGCGCTGAACATGCCGTACCGGCTGGTACCCGCGCCTGCCGCGGCCTACCCGGACGACGCCAACACCAAGGTCACCGACGGCTCCTACGCTTACGCGTGGGGCGACATGATCGGCTTCGACGCACCGGCCTTCAACCCGACGGTGATCATCGACCTAGGCGAGCGCGTCGAAGACATCACACGCGTCGCCGGGCTGTTCATGCGCTCGTTCGCGTCGAGCGTCAACCTGCCGAACAGCCTCGTCGTGTCGGTGAGCGACGACGGGGAAGCCTTCCGCACCGTCGGCCTGGCCACGCGCACGGTGCCGGACCCGTACATGAACGAGCTCATCAACAGCCTGTACTGGCAAGACCTCGAGCACCCCGTGGCCGCGCGCTACGTGAAGGTCGAGATCCGCCCCCGCGGCGCGGCCTGGACGATGCTGGCCGAGGTCGTGGTGCAGACCGGCGCGGCGGTCCCGGAAGTCGAGGAGGCGGAATCGCAGTGAGCCGACCTCGAACGGGCCTGCGGCGTCTGGCGCTCGTCGGCCTGGCGTCGTTGGCGAGCTTCGCCATGGCGCAGACCGAACCTGTGCTGAGCGGGACCTTCGTTCAGCTGAACAGCCAACTCGCCGGCATGAGCGCAGGCGACTGGCTGCAGGAACTGGGCTGGATGAGCGACGTCGGGATGGACACCGTCATCGTGCAGTACGCCCGCTACGGCGAGGCCGTCTACTACCCGGAAGCCGAGGCGCGCACGCCGAGCGCGGGCGAGCTTCCTCCGAACGAGTCGATCGCCACCCTCACGTGGCGCGCGCCCGCCGGCACCGCCACCCGCTACCTGCGCATCATCGCGCAACCGAACAGCCGTGAGTGGACGATGGTCCCCGAGTTCCGCGTCTTCTCCGGCGGGCAGAACGTGGCGCAAGGCCTGGGGTACGACCTCGCGCCGGCGCCCGACGGGCGCTACCCCGATCCCGAAGCGGGGGTGGGCGGCAAGCTCACCGACGGACGCGCGAACTTCGCGTGGCCCGACATGGTCGGCTGGGTGTTGCCGGACGAGATCCGCATCGACCTCACGTTCCCCGGCGACGTAGCGCTCGAGCGCGTCGAGGTCGACTTCATGCGCTCCGACATCTCCGGCGTCGAGCTTCCGAGTGGCGTTGTCGTGCACGTCTCAAGTGACGGCGCCAACTACGCGCCGCTCGGCGAGCCGGTGACGTGGGGCGCGGTCCAGGCGGCGCCGAGCTGGGAACCGATCCGGCACATGCTGGCGGCGGCCGAGCAACT
>JAWOIL010000217.1:0-4375 GCA_046484635.1 Trueperaceae bacterium | reverse complement strand
CGTGATGGACTATAACACGAGTCCTGTTATCGTCCATTCTCATTGTTATCATTCTTATCGTATCTCGCCGGGCCTCAAAGGAGCCAATGCCGGGGCAAGCGAAGAGGGACGTTACCTCGCTTCGTCAGACTTGTGTGCTGCCCATGTGTGGCAGCCTGTTGCTGATGAGAACGGCGCTCGACCTCGAAGGGGTTGAGGTAGCCGACGGTGGGGGCGGTGGCGAAGCGGTGGACTTGTTCTTCGACAGGCTTCCCTAAGTTTCTAGTCGTTACCACGAGCCGAACGCCGTTCACAGGTCTCCGCCGGCACCCCCCGCAACGACTTCGAGCAGCGCCTCGGCGATCACCGGGTCGAAGTGCTTGCCCCGCTGATCTCGAAGATACGCGACGATCTTGCCATGCGGCCAGGCCCCGCGGTACGGCCGGTCGGAGCTCAGGGCGTCGTAGACGTCGACCACCGCGAAGATCCGGGCCGCCATGGGGATCTCCTCGCCGACCAGGCCCCGCGGGTACCCCGTGCCGTCCCACTTCTCGTGGTGGGCGTGCGGGATCTCGAGCGCGGGCTGGAGGTAGCGGATGCTCGACAGCATCTGCACGGCGAGGACAGGATGTGTGCGCATGATCGCCCACTCTTCGTCGGTCAGCGGCCCGGGCTTGTGGAGGATGGCGTCGGGCACGCCCAGCTTGCCGATGTCGTGCAGGAGGGCGCCGCGTCGGACGTGCACGATCTCCGTCTCCGGCACGCCTAGCGCGCGCGCCAGCCGCACCGTGAGGTCGGTGACCCTGCGGCTGTGGCCCTCGGTCTCCTCGTCGCGCAAGTCGAGGGCACGTGCCCACCCTTCGATCGTCGCATCGTAAGCGAGGCGAAGTTCGGTGTTGCTGCGCTCTAGGTCGGCGAACAGCCGCGAGTTCTCCACGGCGATGGCCGCCTGTCCCGCGAGAGCCTCGAGAAAGCTGAGCCACTCCTCGTGCAACGGGACACGCTCATCCTGGAAGACCTCGAGGACGCCGAGCACGCGGCCGCGCGCGACCATCGGCGCAGCGTGGTAGACGCGGAACCCTTCCTCCCGAATCAGCGCCTTGCGTTCGAAAGCCGGGTCTTCTCCGACGTCGTCGCTTTCGACCACGCGTCGCTCCAGCGCCGCCTGGCCCGCCAGACCGCTTCCGAGCCTGACGTTGGTCTCCTCGACGAGGTGTGTGCGGAAACCGCGCCCTTGCGCGTAGCGAAGCTCCTGCGACGGCTCGTTCAACAGCAGTACGGACGCAGCGGAGGCCCCCAGGTGCCGCGTCACCTCGTCGAGCAGTACCCGGAGCGTCATCCGCGGATCGAGGCTGCTCGTGATGGCTAGGTCGATGTTCCGCAGCGCCTCGACGTGCTGGAGGCGCCGAAGTGCATGCTGGTGCAACTGCATGCGTCGCAGCGTGGCGCCGGCCAACTCCCCCATCGCCTGAAGCACGGCGGCATCCTCCTGGGTGAACGGCGTTGCCCGTGAAGCGTTGTCGCGGGCGAGCAACCACGCGCCGACGATCCCTTCCTCGGAGCGCAACGGCGCCGTGACGACCGACGGTAGCGTCACCGCATCGCGCGTGCCGGCGTCCCGGGGAATCACGACGACACCCTCCCATGTTCTCGCAGCGGTCGAACCCAGCAGGTCGAGCGTCGTGCCGTCCTCGAGCACCAGTCGTCGGTCGCCGCCCGCCACGGCACCGCTGGCGGCCGCCACCTCGACCGAACCGTCCACGGGGTCGCGCAGCACCACCATGCCGGACTCGACCTCGAACGACCGGCGCCCGGCGTCGAGCAAGTGGCGCGCCGCGTCCTTGGGCATCGTCGCCGTTCGGAACGCGTCGGCCAGCTGGAACACCGCTTCTCGCTCGCGCTCGTGGCGCCGCCGCGCGGTGACGTCCTGCTTGATGGCGACGAAGCGCGTCAGCTCGCCTCCCGCGTTGCGCACGGGCGTGATGGTCTGCTCCTCGACGTACAGGCGGCCATCCTTCCGGCGATTGGTGACCTCGCCGTACCACACCCGTCCGTCGAGGATGGTGGACCACATTTGGCGGTAGAACTCGTCGTCGTGCACGCCGGAGCGCACCAATTCGCCCGGGTTTCGCCCTACCGCCTCGTCGCGCGCGTAGCCGGTGAGCGCGGTGAAGGCCGGGTTCACCCACTCGACGGTGCCCTCGACGTCCGTGATGACGATCCCGTTGGCGGCGGCCTCGAGGGCGGCGGCCTGCAGCTCGAGCCGGTCCTGGTACGTACCACGCTCGGCCTCGGCGGCGTCACGCTGGCGCCACTGTTCCTCCAACGACGCGGCCATCGCGTCGAACGAACGCGCGAGTTCGCCAAGCTCACTCGAGACGGCCGACTCCCCCACGCGCACGTCGAGGTTCCCTCTTGCGACGCGCTCGGTGGCCATCAGCAACGCCGCCACCGGACGCATGACGAGCCGTTCGTTGATCAGCCGGGCGAACGCCACGCCTGCGACGGCGACGACGAGAAGCACCACGAGGTTCCGAAGGAGGTTCCGCCGCGCATCGGCGTAGGCCAGCGACGTCGGGATGTGCGCGATCACCGATCCGACGTAGTGCTCTCCGGCCAGGAGCGGGGCGTGCGCGTACAAGTACCCCCCGCCGCCGCCAGCGTCCACCGTCTCTCCCGTCGCGACGCCACGGCCTGCCGCCGTCGACGCGTTCGCCGTCGACGGGTTCGCCGACGGGTTCACCGTCCACGCCCGGGCGACGATCGGATCGTCCGACACGTCGCTCCCGGCGACGTCGGCGACGTGCGGCAGCCGCGTCATGAGGTGTCCGTCGGGATCCACCAGGCGCACGACGGCTCCCTCTGGCACCAGATTCGCCACCTGGATCTGCTCGAGCCACGCCAGCGACAGGCCGAGGAACGCCACGCCGACGACGTCGGCGTCCAGCACGACGGGCGTCGAGACCACGATCAAGGGGCGGCCCGTCAGCCGACCGAACACGTACGTGCTCACGGCCTCGCGTCCTTCGATCGAAGCTTGGAAGTACGGGCGGTCGGAGAGGTTGACGCCGGCGTCGAGCGCGACGCTCGAGCAGATCACGTCGCCCGCAGGGCCGGCAACGCCGGCACTCGAGTAGCTTGGGCTGTTGGCCAACAGACTCCGCAACGTCGCGCTGCACAGGCTCGGCGTTCCGGCACGCACGGCGTCGAGGCGAGCGACCGTGGCAAGGAAGCGCGTGGCGGCATCGATGATCGCTCGCTGATCGGCCTCGGCCAGCGTCACGATCCTCGTGATCTCACCGAGCGCGTGTTCGCGGTCGTGCTCGAACTGGTAGCGCGCATCGAGCACGACGGCCAGCAGGGCCGGCGTCAACGCGACGGCGACGAGGCCGAGGATCCTGGCGCGAAGACCGGAGAACAAGATCGTGACAGGATACGCTACTCCCGCATGGCACAACCTAGACACCGGATGGGAGTTCACCGCCTGGGAATCGTGTCCGCTGCCAGGGCGCGATCGAAGCGTGCGGAGCACCTGCCCCAACCGAGTTCGAACAGACACACTATCGCCAGCAGGGTCAGGCAGTCACCTGACTCAAGCGTTCAAGCCTCCGGAAGAAGCGGGGCGATTCAGATTAGGCCTCCCCGGAATCGTCGGGCAGTCCGCCACGAACCTCGAGCGGCTCAACGAGGACGAGCGCGAGAAGGTCGAGGCAAGCATCTCGGAACATCTCCGCGGGCTCACCTCGAACGAACGGGAACGAATCCCGCGACAGCTGATCGTCGAAGAGCTCACGGGGAACGCCCTACTCAACGCGGTGGGTAGCGTGGGTACGGTCGCCGTCGTCCGACACCACGACGGGTTCAGCGCCGGCAGTACGGGGCACGACGGGCACAAGACGAGCGAGTTCCGCATCGGCAGCCTCGAGGTCGCGTTTGCTGGTCAGCGCGCGCGCCAGCGTCGGGTTCCATTGGGCGATACCGACGTGCGCCAGGGCCGACCACACCTCGGATGGCGGAGACGTATCCGGCATGTCCAGCTCCAAAGCAGGCCGCCCGAAGTTGCCCTCCCCGACAACCTTTGGGAAGACCCGGAGCTGATGCAGTTTCATGCTGCCCAGTCTAGGAGCACGAGGCGGCGGCGCGTCACAAGCACCAGTGATGGAACCGGGCCGATCGATACGGCGGCGTCGTTGTTCCTGGGGGCGTTGCCGCCTAGCGTCCGGATCGAGGAGGCGCGCGCGGGAGTGTGGACAACAGTATCGACGTCTGCTAGCATTCAACAAATGAAACAAGCGGTTTCATCTAATGAAACCGGCGCCGGGACGGCCTCGGGGCAGTACAAGACCGCCGTACTCCACAGGGCGCTGGACATACTCGAGGTCGTGGCCTTCGCGCG
>JAWOIL010000123.1:0-8963 GCA_046484635.1 Trueperaceae bacterium | reverse complement strand
GCGAAGACGAAGAGCAAGGTCGGGCGTCCGCGTAGGTCGCCGACGTGGAGCGACTCCCCGCTCGACCGGCGCAGCGTGAGCTCGATGGGCCGATCCGCGGGACGCGCCGTGCCCTGGAGGCGTCGCACGCCGGCCGCCCAGAGTTGCTCCTCGAGGGACCGGAGAAGCGCCCGCCCGACGCCACTTCGACGGTGCTCGGCCTCCACGCCACCCGACAGCACCACCTTGTCCGGCTCGTAAAGACGCGGGTACTGCTTGTAGATCGCGAAGGCGGCGCACTCCCCGTCGACCTCAGCGATCATCCCGCCGAACATCATGCGCGCGTCTCGGCGCAGGTCGGCCTCCCGGAGCTCGGCTTCGGTCCGCGCGGCCTCCGGGTCGATCCGTTCGCTCAGCCTGGCGACGTCGGGGTAATCGGTGGCGCGGACCGGTCGGATGCGCAGCGGCATGGCCAAGCGTAGGCCATCCGACGGGTCACCGCCAGCCATGGCGCCGTCACCGTCCCTCCGGATGCGTTCCCGTCCACGACCCCCGGCAGGCGCGCGACGACGGCTTGCCGTGATCGCGCCCCCGAGCAGCACGTACGCTAGTGAGCCCGGGGCCACACTTGGCCCGTACGTAGCATGGGATACCGGTCATCCCGCGTTCGTTCCCCAACCTTGCGGAAACCGCACGCATGGGAAGGGAGAGCACCGTGAGAGCGTTCGCGACCGGTTTCATGACCGTCATGATCCTTTTGCTCGCTTCGAGCATCGCCGCGGCCCAGGAGCCGCTCGTCTTCCCGAGCGCGTTGGGCGAGGTGCGGATCTTCCCCCTCGGACATGGGTCGTTGCGACTCGACATCGACGACCTCGTCATCCACGTCGACCCGTGGAGCCGCGTCACCGATTACACCTCACAACCTAGTGCCGACCTGGTGTTGGTGACCCACGAGCACCAAGATCACCTCGATCTCACCGCCCTCGCTCAGGTGGTCCGCACCGAGACGCTGGTCGTCATGGACGCTTACAGCGCGGGCCAGTACGACGGCTCGGCAACGGTGCTGGCCAACGGTGAGTCGCTCGAGTTCGAGGGGATCCGCGTCACCGCGGTGCCCGCCTACAACCTCGAGCAGGTTCGCGACGACGGCAACCCGTACCACCCCAAGGGGAACTACAACGGCTACCTTCTCGACATCGCCGACCTGCGCGTGCACGTCGGTGGCGACACCGAATGCGTCCCGGAGTTCGCCGAACTAGGCGAGGTGGACGTGTCGTTCCTGCCCATCAACCTGCCGTTCACCATGCCGCCGGAGGACGCGGCAGAGTGCTTCCGAACGATCGCCCCTGCCGTCGCCGTTCCGTATCACCAAGGCGAATCGGACCCGCAGGTGGTGGCGGACATACTGGCGGGCAGCGGCATCGACGTGCGGGTGCTGTCGTTGCCGTGACGCGTCGGCCGGCGGGCTCGCGCGCGGACCCCGGGGCCCGTGCCAACGTCTTCGGTCCCCAGCGGATGATCACGATGGCCGCGACGACACTCAAGAGGACGAAGGCGACGAACGGGTCGTAGGCCGAGCCGTGGTTCGGGAACGCGAACGGGCTCACGTTCGCGGTCGCTTGGAAGACGATCGTCGCGAATACCAGGCCGACCCACGAGCCAGAACGGCAGCGAGAGCGCGAAGACAAGCAGGAAGAACCTCGGAACGTCGGCGGTCAAGCGGTGGCACGATCGCCGGCCGCCGACCCCGCTGCTCGCTCCCAGAACGGGGCGCCAACTCATGACATGGTTTCGGTCAGACCGTTCCGGGAACCGAACACATCCTGGCTGGCCGGACGATGGGATGAAAGCGCGGGGCCGGACGAAGCACCGTCGTTCACCAGCGGTAGTGCCGAATATGCTCCCCCCGCTCCGCGATCTGGCTCATCGCCTCGATGCCGATCTCGAGGTGCTTGTCGGTGTGCTCGCGGAAGACCGCCCTGGCCGACTCGCGCGTCTTGATGCCGCCGCGCTTCAGCGGTAGATCCGACACCAGTAGCAGCGCGCCGATCGGCACCTTGCTGGCGAAACCGACCGAGAACAGCGTCGCGGTCTCCATGTCGATGCCGAGCGCGCGCTCCTCGTACAGGTGCTGCTTGAACGCCTCGTCGAACTCCCAGAAGCGGTAATCGGTAGAGTGCACCACGCCGGTGCGGTAGTCCATGCCGCGCTCGAGGATGATCTGCGACACGAACTTCTGTACCTTGAAGGTCGGCAACGCCGGCACCTGCGGCGGCATGAAGTGCTTCGACGCCCCCTCGTCGCGGATGGCGGCGGTGGGGAGGATGAAGTCGCCGACCTGCAACGAGCGGTGCAGGCCACCCGCCATGCCAAGGAACAGCGTCGCCTTCGGCTCGGCCGTGGCCAGCACCTCGATGATCAACGCGGCCACCGGCGACCCTACGGAGAAGTTGATGATGCTAACGTCCAGCTTCTCCGAGTGCCGCGCGGTCATGGCGGAACCGCGCGTGGTGACGACGTCGTCGGCCATGGCGGCGAAGCGCTCGGAGTAGTACTCGAAGTTCGTCAGCAGGACCTGCTTGCGCATGCCCTCCGGCGGCGTGCCGGTGTAACGCTCGAGGAACTCCCGCGCGATCCGCCACTTCTCCGGGTTGTTGTAGATCAGGTTCCGGTTGATGGGGCGGCCGTTTTCCGCCACGTCGTGCGTCGTGACGCCCCCGGCGTCACCCTCCGCCTTTCCCGTGGCCGGTCCCTTCGTCGGCTCTCGTTCCATGGCCCATCCTACCGACCGCTCGCTGCGCGTACCATGAGCACGTGAGCCGCTCGCTCGATCATCACCTTCGCCAACGCATCCTCGTCCTCGACGGCGCCATGGGAACGATGATCCAGCAGTCGCGACCAAACGAGGAGACCTTCCGCGGCGAACGCTTCCGAGACCACCCCAAGGACCTCAAGGGCGCCAACGATCTGTTGGTGCTCACCGCGCCGGACCTGATCCGCGAGATCCACGACGCGTTCCTGGCGGCCGGCGCCGACATCGTCGAGACGAACACCTTCAACGCCACCCGCCTCGGCCTGGCCGAGTACGGGCTGGGGGACGTCGTGCGCGACATCAACGTCGCGGCCGCGCGCCTGGCGCGGGAAGCGGCCGACGCGGTGGCCACCCCCGCGCGGCCGCGTTGGGTGGCGGGCTCCATCGGCCCCACCAACAAGACGCTCAGCCTGTCACCCCGCGTCGAAGATCCCGGCTTCCGCGAGGTGACGTTCGACCAGGTGCGTGAGGGCTATACCGAGCAAGCGCTGGCGCTCATCGACGGCGGCGTCGACCTGCTGCTGATCGAGACGGTGTTCGACACGCTCATGGCCAAGGCCGCCATCGTCGGCTGCGAAGACGCCATGGACGCCGCCGAGAAGCGCGTGCCGTTGATCGTGTCCGGCACCATCACCGACGCATCGGGGCGGACCCTGTCGGGCCAGACGCTGGAGGCGTTCTGGACGTCGGTGGCGCACGCGGACCTGTTGGCGGTGGGGCTCAACTGCGCCCTCGGCCCGGAGGCGCTGCGGCCGCACATCGAGGAACTCTCCGCCCTGGCGCCGATCTTCACGGTGCTCTATCCCAACGCAGGGCTGCCGAACGCCTTCGGCGGATACGACGAGGGGCCGCAGGAGATGGTGCGGGTGCTGCGCGAGGTGGCGAAGGAGGGCTGGGTGAACGTCCTCGGCGGTTGTTGCGGCACCACGCCCGAGCACATCGCGGTGTTCGCCGAGGCGGTGCGCGGCCTGCCACCGCGGGTGCCGCCCGCGCCCGACCCGCGCCCGCGCTTCGCCGGGCTCGAGCCGTTGGTGATCCGCCCCGAGTCGAACCTGGTGAACGTCGGCGAACGCACCAACGTCACCGGCTCGCGCCGCTTCCGCCGCCTCGTCACCGCAGGCGACCACGCGGGCGCCGTCGAGGTGGCCAGGGTCCAGGTCGAGGCGGGCGCGCAGATGATCGACGTGAACGTCGACGAGGGGTTGATCGATGGTCCCGCCACCATGGCGGCGTTCCTGCGCCTGCTGGCGGCCGAGCCCGACGTGGCGCGTGTGCCGGTGATGCTCGACTCGTCGTCGTGGCCGACGCTCGAAGCGGGCCTCGAGCACCTGCAAGGCAAGGGCGTCGTCAACTCGATCTCGCTCAAGGAGGGCGAGGCGGCGTTCCTGGAGCAGGCGCGCGCGGCGAAGCGCTACGGCGCCGCGGTGGTGGTGATGGCGTTCGACGAGGCCGGGCAAGCCGACACCTTCGAGCGGCGCATCGCCATCGCCGAGCGCACGTACCGCCTCTTGGTGGAGCGCGTCGGCTTCGCGCCGCACGACCTCATCTTCGACCCCAACGTGCTCACCGTCGGCACCGGCATGGCCGAGCACGCGCGCTACGCCATCGACTTCATCGAGGCCGTGCGCTGGATCAAGGGAAACCTGCCGGGCGCCCTCACCTCGGGCGGGGTCTCGAACGTGTCGTTCGCCTTCCGCTCGAACGCCACGGTGCGCAAGGCGATGCACGCCTCGTTCCTGTACCACGCGGTGCAGGCCGGGCTCGACATGGCCATCGTCGACCCCGAGTCCTTGGTCGTGTACGAGAGCATCCCGGACGACCTGCTGACGCACGTCGAGGACGTGCTGTTCGACCGCAGGCCCGACGCCACCGACCGGCTAGTCGCGTTCGCCGAAGCCATGGCGCAAGGTGGCGCAGCGGGCGACGCGCCGGGCGACGCGAACGGCAACGCGAACGGGGACGCGAAGGACGGCGGGGCAGGCACCGGCCGCTCCGGCGCGCGCGGCCGCGCGAAGGACGCCGCCTGGCGCTCCTGGCCCGTCGAGCGCCGCTTGCGCCACGCGCTGGTGCAAGGCATCGACGCCCACGTCGAAACGGACGCGCTCGAGGCGATGGACGCGCTCGGCGCGGCGTTGGCGGTCATCGAAGGACCGTTGATGGACGGCATGAACGAGGTCGGGGACCTTTTCGGCAGCGGCAAGATGTTCCTGCCGCAGGTGGTGAAGAGCGCGCGCACCATGAAGCGCGCGGTCGCGGCACTGACGCCGCACCTCGAGGCGCAGAAGCTCTCGGGCGGCCTCCTCGCAAGCGTGCGGTCGTCGGCGGGCAAGGTGCTGCTCGCGACGGTGAAGGGCGACGTGCACGACATCGGCAAGAACATCGTGGGTGTCGTGCTGGGTTGCAACAATTTCGAGGTCATCGATATGGGCGTGATGGTGCCGGCCGACGTCATCCTCGACACGGCCTTGCGCGAACACGTCGACGTGGTGGGCCTCTCGGGCTTGATCACGCCGTCGCTCGACGAGATGGTGCACGTTGCGCGCGAGATGTCGCGACGCGGCATCGACCTGCCGCTCCTGATCGGTGGCGCCACCACCTCGCGCGCGCACACGGCGGTGAAGATCGCGCCAGCTTACGACGGCCTTACGGTGCACGTGAACGACGCCTCGCGCGCGGTCGGCGTGGCGGCGCGCGCGGTGTCGGCCGACCTGCGTCCCGGCCTGGTCGAGGAGACGCGCGCCCTCTACGACACCGTCCGCCGCCAGCACGCCGAGCGCGCCGTGCGGCGCGACCTGCTGTCGCTGGAGGAAGCACGCTCACGGGCGCCCCGTTTCACCGACTGGTCGCACGTCCATCGTCCGGCCGAGCCGGGCGTGCACGTGCTCGCCCCGTTCCCGCTCGGTGACTTGGTGGACATCATCGACTGGGGCCCGTTCTTCCACGCCTGGGAGTTCTCCGGCCGCTACCCGCAGGTGCTCGACGACCCCGTGGTCGGCGCGTCCGCGCGCGAACTCCAGCGCGACGCGTTGGCGCTGCTGGACGAGACGCTGCGCCACGGCTGGCTCGAGGCCCGGGCCGTATTCGGCCTCTTCCCCGCCGCCGCCGACGGTGACGACCTGCTGGTGTATCAAGACGACGCCCGCGCCGCGGCGCGCGCGCGCATCCCCACGCTCCGCCAGCAAGGCGCGAAGCAGGCTGGCAATCCCAACCTGGCGCTGGCCGACTTCGTGGCGCCGGGGGAAGCGGGCGTGGCCGACTGGCTGGGTGCCTTCGCCGTCAGCGTGCACGGCGCCACCGAGCATGCGCGAGCGTTCAAGGAGGCCCACGACGACTACGCCGCCATCATGATCCAAGCTCTCGCCGACCGCCTGGTGGAGGCGCTGGCCGAACGCCTTCACCAACGCGTGCGCGCCACCTATTGGGGATACGCCGAGGACGAACCCGCGAGCCTCGAGGACCTGCTGCGCGAACGCTACCGCGGCATCCGCCCGGCACCCGGTTACCCCGCCAGCCCCGATCACCGCGTCAAGGCCACCATCGCGGAGTTGCTTGGCGCCGAACGTGCCATCGGCATCGAGCTCACGCCGTCGATGGCCATGCTGCCCGCCGCGTCGGTCGCCGGGCTCTACTTCGCGCATCCCGAAACACGCTACTTCGACGTCGGCAAGGTCGGGCGCGATCAGATCGAGGACGTGGCGCAGCGCACGGGCGTGGCCGTCGCGGAGGTCGAACGGTGGCTGGCGCCGGTGCTTGGCTACGAGCCGGAGACGGCGCCGTCCGCTCGCTAGCGGCTTGCCAGCAGGTCGCCCAACCACGCCCGCACGTCGACGCGGATCGGCATGAAGTAGAGGTTGGCGTCGTGGTGCTCCGCGAACGCCAGCGCCTCGGCGGCGAAGCGCTGGTGCCACGCCAGCGTGGGCGAGAATCCGTGGGGGAACACCGCGCGGTTGCGCGACAGCCAGTAGTGCATGGTGCGCTCGGACGTCACGCTGGTCACGCCCCAGTGCACCGGGACGTCGCCCATCAGGTCGCGCCACACGTCCAGCAAACGGAGGTCGAAGAACGGCTGGGTGAAGAAGCCGTCGGCGCCGGCGTCCTGCTTGCGCAGCGCGTAGTCGCGTTCCTCGGCGAAGCCGGCTCGGTACGGGTCGAGCGCGGCATAGACCTTCCACTCCGGGTGCGCGTGCTTCAGCGCGCGGATCACGTCCACCGCCTTGGCGCCGGTGGTCTCGTGTCCGAGTTCGGTAGGTGGATCGCCGGTCACCACCAGTACCTCGCTCACGCCCGCTTCCGCCAGCGCCTGCGCCGGCGCCCACGGCCGCGTCAGGTCGACGTCCATGGCGCGCACGTGCGGCACGGCGGACCAACCACCCGCGCGCTGCACCTGCAACGCCGCCTGCCAGCCGCGCAGGTCGAAGTGCACCAGGTCGGGCACGTTGACTGCCTCGACGCGCGAAAGGCCGTCCAGCTCGGCGATCTGCCGGGCGAGCGATGCCGAGTCACGCGGCACGAGTTCCATGGCGACGCGCATGCGCTGCAGCGTACCGCGCTACGCATCCGACCGACGCCACGCGCCACGCCACGCGCCCTACCGCGCCACGCGCCCTACCGCGCCACGCGCCCTACCGCGGCGACCGGCGCCTACACCATCAGCGCTCCGTGCGCCGGTTCGAACTGCGCCGTGAAGTGCCGCAGCACCGACGGCGCCTTCAGCATGCGCACGCCGCGGATGCGGTCCTTGTGCTTGGCCACGTGCAGCAGCACCTCGGCCAGGTAGTCGACGTGGCTTTGGGTGTAGGTGCGGCGCGGGAACGCCAGCCGCACCAGCTCGAGCGCCGCTGGTTTCTCGCTGCCATCGGGCTGCCGCCCGAACATCACCGAGCCGATCTCGACCGAGCGCACGCCACCCTCCAGGTAGAGGACCAGCGACAGCGCCCACGCCGGGTACTCAGGGGCAGGCACGTGCGGCAGCATCGCCCCGGCGTCGACGTAGACGGCGTGCCCACCGGTGGGGCGGATGATGGGGATGCCGGCTTCCAGCATGCGCTCGCCGAGGTACTCGACCGAGCGCAAGCGGTAGCGCAGGTACGGTTCCTCGAGCGCCTCCTCGAACCCCACCGCCAGCGCCTCGAGGTCGTAGCCCGCCAGGCCGCCGTAGGTGGGGAAGCCTTCGGTGAGGATGAGAGAGTTCCGCCCCCGCTCGGCCCAGGCGTCGTCGTTCATGGCCAGGAAGCCGCCGATGTTCGACATGCCGTCCTTCTTCGCGCTCATGGTGGCGCCGTCGGCATACGAGAACATCTCCCGGGCGATCTCCTTCGGGCTCTTGTCCTGGTAGCCGTCCTCGCGCAGCTTGATGAAGTAGGCGTTCTCGGCGTAGCGGCAGGCGTCCAGGAACAACGGGATGCCGTGCTCGCGGCACACCGCGGAGACCTCGCGCACGTTCGCCATCGACACGGGCTGGCCGCCACCCGAGTTGTTCGTCACCGTCAGCATCACCAGCGGTACGCGGCCCGGGTTCACCGCCAGCAACGCCCTCAGCCCGTCGACGTCCATGTTCCCCTTGAACGGCAGCACCGCGTCCGGGTGCCGCGCCTCCGGGACGGGCAGGTCCACGGCGGTGGCGCCCGCGCTCTCGACGTTCGCGCGCGTCGTGTCGAAGTGCGTGTTGTTCGGCACCAGGTCGCCCGGTTTCAGCGCCACGCTGCACAGGATGTGCTCGGCGGCGCGCCCCTGGTGCGTGGGCAGCACGTGGCGGAAGCCGGTGATCCCCTTCACCGCGTCCTCGAAGCGGTAGTACGAGCGGCTGCCCGCGTAGCTCTCGTCGCCGCGCAGCATCCCCGCCCACTGGGCGCTCGACATGGCGCCGGTGCCGGAGTCGGTGAGCAGATCGATGAGCACGTCCTCGGCATGCAAGCCGAAGAGGTTGTACCCGGCCGCAACGAGCGCCTCCTCGCGTTCTGCGCGGGTGGTGAAACGGATCGGCTCGACCGCCTTGATGCGGAACGGCTCGACGATGGTTCGGAAGTGCGGGTCGCGTAGCGGCATGGGACCTCCCCGGGATCGTGACTCGATGGGTCTCGGCTCGATGGGTCTCGGCTCGATGGGTCTCGGCTCGATGGGTCTCGGCTCGATGGGTCTCGGCTCGATGGGTCTCGGCTCGATGGGTCTCGGC
>JAWOIL010000101.1:0-13726 GCA_046484635.1 Trueperaceae bacterium | reverse complement strand
CGACACCGGCGCCCCGCCCGCCCTGTTCACCATCGGCCTCACCGGCGGCTTCCCGTCGTACCAGACCGCGGCGCTTGCTCTGTCGTTCCAGGCGCAGTACGTCGGCCTACAGGTGAAGGGTAGTTGGACGGCGGCGGGACCGTTCATCGGAGCGCAGCTGCGGGGTTACCCGCCGATCCCGGTGCCGGTTCCCCTCTACATCGGCGTCGGCGCCGGTGTTTACGGTCCCAACGCGAGCTACCACGCGGCCATCGGAACGCACGTCCCGCTCGGGCGCACCGCGCGTCTCGACGTCGAGGGTGGGGTGGCGTCCGTCCCACTGCTCGACGGTCGTGCATGGGCACCGCACGTGGCGGTCGGAGTCAGTTACGCCGTCCCGCTACCGTCGAGCCGTGGCGGACCCACGTCGGCTTCGGGTTCGCCTGGCACTCCACTCGCCGCCGGCGGGGAGCGGGGCGGGGCGGGGCCCGGTGCCTGCGGCGAAGCCGCGTCGCCGGACGATGCTGCGCTCATGGCCGCGTTCCGCCTGACGCTGCGGCAGTGGATCGACAGCGCCCGCGCCACCTACGGCAGCGTGTACACGGACCTCAGCTACGACTACGACGTCGAGGAAGCCAGCATCCGAGGCGACGAGGGCAGCGTGCGCGTACGCTACCGCGGCAGCGTGCGGGAGATCGCCACCGGCACGCGGCACGAAGCGTCCGGCGATGCGGCCGCGACGTTCCGCTGGAACGGCTGCACGTGGCGGAACACCGGCGTGAACTACTGAGTGGGTGGTTGGACCACGCTCGGTTCCCCCGTCATCGAGGACACCGTGCGCGCCAGTCCGTGCTCCAACGGCGTTCGCGCCGACCAAGCGAAGGCCCTCTCGAGGCGCGTGACGTCGGCGAGCGAGTGCCGCACGTCGCCCTGACGGGCAGGGCCGTGCTCCACCCGCGCGATGCCGGGAACGCCCTCGAGCCCCGCGACGGCGTCGAGTAGGTCGAGCAGGCTGACCGCTTGGCCGCGCGCGACGTTGAAGACACCGAGTTCGCCGCTCTGGCCGTCGCTGTGCCCGTCGCCGTGCCCGTCGCTGTGCCCGTCGCTGTGCCTGTCGCCGTGCCCGTCGCCGTGGCAGTCGCTCTGCCTGTCGCCGTGCCTGTCGCCGTGCCAGTTGCCGTGGCCGTTCCCGCTCCTGGGGTCGAGCGCGGCCACCAACGCCTCCACGACGTCGGCCACGTACACGAAATCACGCGTTTGGCGGCCGTCGCCGAACACCGTCACCGGCTCGCCACGCACGGCGCGGTCGAGGAAGATGCTGATCACGCCCGAGTACGGGCTCGACGGGTCTTGTCTCGGGCCGAACACGTTGAAGAAGCGGAAGGCGGTGCCGTTCACGTGTCCGGCGCGGTGGTAATGGGCCAGGTAATGCTCGCCCGCGAGCTTGTCGCTGGCGTAAGGCGACAACGGCCGAGTGGTGGTGTTCTCGGAGATGGGCACGTCTTGCGCGTCGCCGTACACGGCGGCGGAGCTGGCGTACAACACCCGCCTACCCGGCCGCTTCGAGGCCTCCTCGAACACCCGGATGGTCCCCATGAGGTTCGTGCGGTGCGTGGTGATCGGGTCGCGCACCGACGCCTCGACGGACGCGACCGCAGCGAGGTGCACGACGGCGTCGCAGTCGGTCATGGCGTGCCGCACCGCCTCCTCGTCGGCGACGTCGCCGGTCACGAGGTGCAGGCGCTCGTGGTCCAGCGGTAGGTTGCCACGCTTCCCGGTGGTGAACGCGTCGAGCACCACGACGTCGGTGTCGCTCGCGTCCAGCAGCCGTTCCACGAGGTGCGAGCCGATGAACCCGGCCCCGCCCGTCACCAACACCCGCATGCCGCCCTCCTTCGTAGGCACCATGCTACCGGAGGACGTGCGCGTCGCGCGACGACGATCCGCACTACGCCGCGATGCGGCGTTACACTCGCGCCCATGACCCCCGCCCGCACCTCCGCCACGCGCGCGCTGCGCGACGGCGTCCCGATCGGGCTGTCCGTCATGCCGTTCGGCGCCATCGTCGGCCTCAGCGGCGTCCAGGTCGGCCTCGGGACGGTGCAGGCAGCGGTGACGCCGTTCGTCGTCTTCGCCGGGGCGTCCCATCTCGCGGCGCTGCAACTGCTGACCACGGGCGCGCCGCTGCTGGTGATCTGGGCCACCGGGGCCATCATCAACCTGCGCTTCGCGATGTACGCCACGTCGCTCGCAACCTATCTCGCGCCGGTGCCGATGCCGTGGCGCCTGTTCCTGGCGTATGCCACCACCGATCAGGTGTTCGCCATGTCCATGGTGCGCTTCCGCTCGGCGGACCCGCCCGCGGCTCCCGGGACCTACTTCGCGGTGCTGGCCGGCCTCAGTTGGCTGGCGTGGTCGTTGGCCGGCGTGTTCGGTGCCACCGTGGGCGCGGTGGCGCCGGCGTCGTGGCAACTCGACTTCGTGGTTCCGCTCATCTTCACGGCGCTGCTTGCCGGCGCGCTGAAGGCGCCGCCGACGCTGGTGGCGGCAGCGGTCGGGGGAAGCGTGGCGGTGGTGGCTGCGCCGCTGCCGCTCAACCTGGGCCTCATCATCGGCGCGCTGGCGGGGATCGCCGCGGGTGCGTCGGCGGAACGCGCCTGGCCGCCGAAGCCGCCGGCCCCGCCGACGCCGCCGAAGCCGCCGGCCCCGCCGAAGCCGCCGGCCCCGCCGGAATCCGCGCAGGGTGGAGCGTCGTGACGTGACGGAGCCGATCGACGCCACCAAGGCATGGATCGCGCTGGTCGCCATCGGCGCCACCGCGTTCCTGTTCCGCGCCTCGTTCCACCTGGTGCACGAACGCGTGCGCTTGGCGCCGTGGCTCGTGCGGGCACTGAACTACGTGCCGCCCTCCGTGGTGGCCGCGTTGCTGCTCCCCGCACTGTTGCGGGTGGACGAAGGCGCCACGTTGCCCATCGCGCGCTTGCTGGCAGCGGTCTTCGCCTTCTTCGTCGCGCGCCTGACGCGGAACCTGTTGGCCACCATCGGCCTGGGCTTGGCCGCGCTGTTGGGGCTTACCGCGCTGGGGGTGTAGGGGCGTTCCGTCCCGCGCGCCAGCGACCGAGCCGACCCTCAACGAAAACAACGAACACACCGAACACGCGCGCCGCGACCGGGTCGAAGGGTCGCGGCGCGCGGCTCAGGGGTCGTCCGTCGGCGCGGCGGTGGCTCCATCGCAGCGGGTGCGCCACCCCCGCTCGCGGTAGCTCAGGCGAAGATGCCCTTGGGCAACTGGGCCGACACGACCCAGTTGGGCGCGTCGACGATCTCGCTGATCTTCAGGTCCACCGCGACGCTGCACAGCATGTAGGCGAGTTCCGGCGCCAGGCCGTACTCGCGCCCGATGTGCTCGATCATGTCGCGGATCGCGTCGCGCGAGGCCGTCATCAGGTCGGGCGACACGCCCGTGGTGGCGTGGAAGCCACCTTTGGACACCCGCGTCGCCTCGTCCGGCACGGTGTACTGCGGCCGCCGGATGGGGGAGCCCTTCTTCACGTCGAAGCGGAGCCGCACGCGCATGGCCGTCTCGACCGCGGTGCCGCACACCTCGCCATCGCCCTGGCAAGCGTGCGTGTCGCCGACCGAGAAGAGCGCGCCCGGTACCTGCACCGGCAGGAACAGCGTCGAGCCCTCGACGACGTCACGAATGTCGAGGTTGCCGCCCACCTCGCGCGGCGGCACCACGCTATGCAGGCCACGTTCGGCCGGAGCGAGGCCGATGGTACCGGTGAAGGGACGCGTCGGGATGCGAACCCCGGGTAGGAACTCGACATGCTTCTCGTCGTAACGCGAGACGTGCAGCGCGGGTTCGGGGAACTCGTCTGCCAGCAAGCCGAAGCCGGGGATCAGCGCCGTCCAGCCCCAACCGCTCGGCTCGAAGCCGAGGACCTCGATGGCGATCGCGTCACCCGGTTCGGCCCCGAGGATCCGCACCGGTCCCGTGACCGGGTTGACCTTGGCGAAGTCGAGGGTGGCCACGTCGGCCGTCGTCGACGCCGCCGTGAGCTGGCCGCCCGAAGCGTCGACGATACCGAACTCGACCTCGTCGCCCGGTTCGATGGTCAGGACCGGTTCGAAAGCGTTGTCCCACCCGAAGTGGTGGTGCTGGTCGTGGATGGTCTTGAACGGCATCGCCTGGCTCAACTCCTTCGTTTCGTACTGCTCACTCTTGCGTTCGCACGTAGTCGTAGTGCACCGGGATGTGGATCGGGTCGACGAAGATCTCGGCCGGCCCACCTACGCGCTCCCCGTGCATGGTGAAACGCTTCTCGTGGAAGATCGGCACCCACGGAGCGTCGTTCTGCATGATGTCCACGAAGATCTGCCGGTACGCTTCGAGGCGCGCGTCGAGTTGTTCGGCCTGGACCATGGTGTCGGCATCTGCTGCACGGACCTCGACGTCCTCGTTGCAGTACCGTGCCCAGTTCCAGCCGCCGGGCACCGCGCTGGCGCACGCCAGGATGGGCCAGTAGAAGTTGTTCGGATCGGGGTAGTCGGCGATCCACGCCATCCCACCCGACCATACGAGCGGTGCCTCACCCGCGCTGGCCGTCTCGATGACGACGGACTGCGCCAAGGCGCGCACCTCTGCACGCACACCGATCTCGGCCAAGTCTTGCTGGATCGCCTGGGCGATGCGATCGTTCGGAGCGACGTTGTAGGCGTACAGCTCGGTTTCGAACCCATCAGCGAGACCCGCCTCGGCGAGGAGCGCCCTGGCGCCTTCCGGATCGTAAGGGTAGCCGGCGTAGTCGGGATCGTGTCCGGGCATCAAGGGGGGAAGGATCTGCGTGGCAGGATCGGCGCGGTTGTTGATGATCCGAACGATGCGGTCCTTGTTGATGGCCATGTTGAGCGCCTGGCGCACGCGCACGTCGTCGAACGGTTCGATGGTGGTGTTGATCGTCAGGTAGCCGGTCTGCAACTGGTCGCCGGTAGCGACCAACTCGGCCAGCGCAGCGTCGGCCATCGTCTCGGTGAAGCGCGCCGACGGGATGCCGTCGCCAAGGATGTCGACCTCGCCACGCTGCAGCCGCAGGAACGCGACGTTCGGATCGACGCCAACCTCGAATACGATCTCGTCGAGGTACGGCAGTCCCTCTTCGAAGTACTCGTCGAAGCGCTCGAGCACGAGACGTTGACCGAGCACCCACTCCGTCATCCGAAACGCGCCCGTGCCAACCGGGTTGTGACCGAAGTCGTCGCCGGCAAGGTCGACCGCTTCCTGGGGTACGACGTGAGCGAAGTTGAGGGCCAGTTTGTGCAGGAACGATGCGTCGGGAGCCGTCAAGGTGAACTGCACCGTGGTCGCATCGAGTGCCACGACGCCAGGAAGGTCTCCGGTCGGATCGGCCATGAACGCTTCTGCACCCACGATGCCCGTGAAGAAGCCGCTTCCGGGACTCTGGGTGGCTGGATCGAACACGCGCCGGAAGCTGTACACGACATCGTCGGCCACCAGTTCACGGCCGTTGTGGAACTTCACGCCCGAGCGCAGGTAGAACGTGTACGTCAGGCCGTCTTCGGACACGTCGAATCGCTCGGCGAGGTGCGGAACGAGGTCGGTGGTACCGGGTGCGTAGTCCATCAGGCCGTCGAACAACGACTTGATGATGGACCAGTTCTGCCAGTCGTACCCGACGGCAGGGTCGAGGGTCGAGACGTCGTCCTTGAACGACACCACGATACGGCCGCCCTGCTGTGCCATGCCCTGCGTCAGAAGCGCCGCCATGCCAAGTAGGAGAAGGATTCGTTTCACGGTCGAGCCCCTTTCGTCTTTGCCCCGCCGGCCGCTCCGATCAGCGGTACTGGATGCGCGGGTCGAACAACGGATAGAGCAGATCGGCGATCAGGTTGCCGGTTACGACGAACAGCGCTGTGACAAGGACACCTCCTAGGATCACGGGCACGTCCACGAGCTGGATGGCTTGCCAGATCATCTGACCGATCCCGGGCCAACCGAACACCGACTCGACGACGACCACGCCCCCCATGAATACCCCCAAATCGAGGCCCACCAGGGCGATTACCGGCAGGAAGGCGTTGCGAAGCACGTGTCGCGCCAGAACGACCGGCGCCTTCACGCCCTTCGCGTGTGCCGTTCGCACGTAGTCTTGTCGTAGCACGTCGATCACGGCCGAGCGCGTCACGCGGGCGTACCACCCGCCTCCCGCCAGACCGACCGCCAGGGCGGGCAGCACGACGTGCGCGAACGTTCCGTACCCTCCGAGCGGGAAGATCGGGATGGTGTACGCGAAGAGATAGATGAGCACCAGGCCAACAGCGAACTGCGGCGCGGACACGCCGAGGAACGCGAAGCCCATCGCCGTCTGGTCGACCCACGAACCACGCCGCACCGCTGCCATGATGCCGGTCGGGATGCCGATGAGAAGTTCGAAGAGGATGCCGGCGAACGTGAGCTGCAGGGTAGGGCCCAGACGCGACGCGATGATGTCCGAGACGGGCGACTTCTGCACGTACGAGCGGCCGAGGTCGCCACGTACGAGCCCGCGCATGTAGGTCACGTAGCGCTCCGGCAGCGTGCGGTCGAGCCCGAGTTCGTGCCGGATCCGTTCCACGGTCTGCACGGTGGCGCTACGTCCCGCGATCATGCGGGCAGGGTCTGCGGGTAACAGGTACAGCAGGAGGAACGTGATGATGCTGACCCCGAACAGCACTCCGAGCGAGGCCACGAGTCGGCGAGCGACGTAGCCGACCACGCCTTACCGCCGTTCCGCCAAGTCGAGGGCGTCGCGTAGGCTTTCGCCCAGCAAGTTGAACGACAAGGACGTGACGAGGATCGCGGCGCCGGGGATGAAGACCAACCAGGGGGCGGTCAGGAAGTACGACTGACTCTCGTTGATGATCCCGCCCCACGACGGCATCGGGGGTTGAACTCCGACGCCCAAGAACGAGAGGGACGCTTCGAGCAGCACGGTCGTGCTGATGCCGAGCGTGCCGAATACCATCAACGTGGATACGAGGTGGGGCACGATGTGGCGCCACAGCGTTCGCAACGGTTTCGCCCCGAGCGCCGAGGCCGCCTCGACGAACTCTCTGCGCGCCAACGACAACACCTGGGCGTGTACCGCCCGCGCGACCCATACCCAGTTGACCAGCGCGATCACCATCGCCACGATCCAGAGGCTCGGCCCGAGGATCGCCGCCAGAGCGATGGCGAGGATCAAGGCGGGGAAGGCGGTCATGACGTCCGTGAGACGCATGAGGACGGTCTCCGTGCGGCCCCGCAGGAACCCGGCCAGGACGCCGACGATCGCGCCGATCAGGACGGCGGCACCGTTGGCGACGAGGCCCACCAGTAGGGATACGCGCGCTCCGAAGATCAAGCGCGAAAGCAAGTCCCTGCCGAGTAGATCGGTGCCGAGCACGAACTCGCCGCCGGGTGGCAGTGGATCGCCCTCGAGCGTCAACCCGTCGAAGAACTGCTGGGAAGGATCGTGGGGGGCAAGCAACGGCGCCAGCAGGCTGACGATGATCACCGACACGACCCCAACGAACCCCAGGATGCCCGCGGGCTGACGCAGGAACCGCCGCAACCAGAACGGCAGCGTCGTCTGGGCCCCGACCCGCGTCTTGGCGGACATGGCACGTGGTGGTTGAAACACGGTGACGCGGTCCTTCCGATCGGCAACGGGTAGGTCAGCGGATGTGCGGAGTACCGAAGGCAGCCGTGAACGTGGCCCTTCCCCGGCGAGGCTCGTGGCCAAGGTCCGTCGCTGCGACGAACCGCTTCGATTCTACTCTCGCTGGCGTCAACGCTCCCAGTTCGGCGCCCCGTCCGGGTTCACCTGACGCTCACCGCGGTCCAGCGCGTGGATGCGCGCCATCTCGTCCGCCGCTAGCGCGAAGTCCCAGATGTCGAAGTTCTGCCTCCGACGTTGCGGGTCCGCCGACTTGGGGATGGTCACTACGCGCTCCTGCTGCACCAGCCAGCGCAAGGTCACCTGCACCGGCGACTTGCCGTGCGCGTCGGCGATCTCCCGGAGTACCGCTTCGCCATCGACCTTCCCGCCGGCGAGCGGGCGGTAGGCGGTGAGCAGCAGGTCGTGCTCCTTCGCCTGCTGCAGCAAGCGTCCTTGCGAGAGGAACGGGTGGTACTCGACCTGGTTGCAGAAGATCGTGGTGATGGCGCGGGCACGATCGACCCACGTCGGCGGGAAGTTGCTGACGCCGATGTGGCGCACTGCGCCCTCACGCTGGAGGTCGGCCAGATCCTGCAGCGGCTCTTCCAGCGGCACCGCGTTCGACGGCCAATGCAGAAGCATCAGGTCGACGTAGTCGGTGCCGAGCTTCGTCAGGCTCTCGAGGGTGCTCTTCTT
Organism: Trueperaceae bacterium; assembly: GCA_046484635.1. GTDB lineage: Bacteria > Deinococcota > Deinococci > Deinococcales > Trueperaceae > CAZACZ01. The sequence continues at coordinate 5,351 of JAWOIL010000101.1, read as the reverse complement.
GGCCACGCCGCGAGCGAAGTTCGAGGGGCGCACCTTCGACACCAGGAAGAGCTCGTCTCGTGGCACGCCGGCGTCTTGGATGCCGGCGCCGACCTCGGCTTCGTTGTCGTAGCCCTGTGCCGTGTCGACGTGGCGGTAGCCGATGCGCAACGCGTCGGCGACGCCTTCGCGGCAAGCGTCACCCTGCAACCGGAAGGTGCCGAATCCGAGCGCGGGCACGCCTTCCCCCTGGACCTGGTGGTGGATCATGCTCCAGGATACCGAAGGCGCGGCCGGGCCTTGTCGCGCACCGCCGCGTCTCGGCGGGCCGCCACCACGCCGAGGACGGGGGTTCCCGTGGCCATGAGGAGATGGGCCGCGCGCCGAGCGGCGGCGCGCTCGGTGGCGCGCGGGTCGGCCACGAGCACGACGGCGTCGGCCTCGGTGGCGATCGTCAGCGAGGTCGCCGACGCCAGCACCGCCGGTCCGGTGCCGACGCGAACCCGCGGTGTGGAGCCGTGAAGCGCTTCGACCAGCGCCGTCGCGACGCGTCGCGCGGCGTCGTCACCAGCAACGCCCACCACCAGGAGTCTGCCACCGTGCTCCATTCCGTGGCGCACTCTCGTCGTCAGGTAGGGCAGCGCGGACGCACCGTGACCCGGATCGGGGCGGGCGTGGGCCATGCGCTCGGCGGCGGTCCGGCCGCGTCCTCGCAGCGCCCCGATGGGGTTGGTGTGCGCGAAGTCGGCCAAGAGCGGCATGCCCGCTGCTCGCGCCAAACCGTCGCCCGTTCGGGCGCGACGGTCGGCTCCGGCGAACACCAGCAGGACGACGATCACCATGCCGGTCGTCAGCACCGCGGCCACGAACGCGTCGACGATCGGGTTCGGGTAGACCTGTCCGGCGCGCGTTGCGGGTTGCAGGATCTCGAGCTGACCACGGGCAGCCACCGCCGTCGAGCGCGCCAACGCCAGTTGCTGGCGACGGTCGCTCGCCAGCAGGAGCATGGCGGGTAGCTCGGCGATCGCCGTGCGGCTCCCCAAGGCGCGCAGTTCCGCGATCTGCTGTTCGTATGCCTCGAGTTGCCCTGCCAGCGTTCGCACGAGTAGCGCGGCGTCTTCGCGCGCGCGGCCGTCGTCCCACGCCACCAGGGCCGCCGTGACGGCGTTGGCGCGTTCGATCGCGAGCGCGGCGGTGGGGGCCCGAGCGGCGATCCGGAGCAGGTTCGAAGCGCGCTCCTCGTCGTAGCGTAGTGCCACGCTTGCGTCCAGCTCGTCGATCGCCAGCACCAGCGCCCGTTCGGCACCAGGATCGTCGACTCCGCCGACCGCCGACCCCCCGACCGACGACTCGCTCGGCGCGGCGCCCGCCTCTGCGCTCGCCTGCCCCGACAGCCGCGTGACCGCGTCGCGCAGAAGCGCCTCGCTGTGCAGGGCGGCGGCGTACACCTGCGACTGGAGCGGATCGGCGGCTTCCGGAGCGGCGCCGGGTAAGTCGACGTTCACCTCGCGAAGCGGCGCGAGAACGACGGCTTCGGCCTCGTACACCGCCGGTGTCCGGTTGGCAAGGACGAACGTGAGGATGGCCACCGGACCTGCTACGACCACCACCAAGGCGGCGACGCGCGCGAAGAACCGAAGCAGGTCGGCGAGCGTGACGCGCACCGAAGGAACCATGGGCTCAGGTCGCGTGACGTCCGGCACCGGCCCGCGCTCGTTCGACGTGCGGCTCACGCGATGGCAGCGGCCTATCTAGCCGGCTGCGGCGGACGCCATGCCAGCGGTGTCGCGGCGGGCGCCACTCTCCGTGGCGCCGACTGCAGGATCGAACTTGCAGCCATCCAAGAACCCTTCCAGCAGGGCGCGGATGCGGTCGTGATCCGAGCGCATGGCGGCCGATTGCAGGGCGTCGACGGTGGCGGCGAGCGCCTCTGCGTCGACCTGCTCGGTGCGGGCCACGAAGATCTTCTCGTGCGGCGTCTCCGACGTCTTCTCCTTCGCCGTCATCAACTCCTCGACCAGCCGCTCGCCCGGGCGCATGCCCGTGAAGCGGATCGGGATGTCGACGTCGGGTTCGAAGCCGGAGAGGCGGATGAGGTCGCGCGCCAAGTCGACGATCTTCACCGGTTCCCCCATGTCGAGGATGTAGATCTCGCCGTTCCGGCCGTTGCCGGAGGCCTGCAGCACCAGTTGCGCCGCCTCCGGGATGGTCATGAAGTAGCGCACCATGTCCGGATGGGTGATGGTGACCGGGCCGCCTGCAGCGATCTGGCTCTTGAAGATGGGGATCACGCTGCCGCGACTGCCGAGTACGTTGCCGAAGCGCACCGAAACGAACGCCTGGTCGGGACGCGCGAAGCGCGCGGCGTCTTGCACCAGGAACTCGACCATGCGCTTGGACGCACCCATGACCGAGGTGGGGTTGACGGCCTTGTCGGTGGAGATGTTCACGAAGTGCGACACGCCGTGCTTCAGTGCCAACCGGATCAAGTTGCGGCTGCCGATCACGTTGTTGAAGATCGCCTCTTCCGGGTTCTCCTCCATCAGCGGCACGTGCTTGTGCGCGGCCGCGTGGAAGACGATGTCGGGCCGGTAGCGTGAGAACACGTAGTCGAGGCGCGCGCCGTTCTGGATCGCGCCGATCACGCCGTGGTACCGGACCAACGGCCAGTCGCGATCGAGCTCGCGTTCGAGCGCGTAGATGCTGTTCTCGCCGTGACCGAAGAGGATCAGCTCGGCGGGCTCGAAGCGGCAGATCTGCCGCACCAGTTCCGATCCGATCGAGCCGCCCGCGCCGGTGATCATCACGCGTTTGCCGCGCAAGTAGCCCAAGATGGCGTCGGTATCGAGCTTCACGGGTTCACGGCCGAGCAGGTCGTCGATGTCGACCTCGCGGATGCGGCGTACGTCGACCTGGCCGGACAGCACCTCGTACATGCCGGGGATGATCTTGTACGTCAGGTTCGGCCGAATCGCGCGCAGCCGTTCGATGACGTCGCGCACCGCGTAGCCGCCTTTCGAGGGCATGGCGATGAGCACTTCGTCGATCTTCTGATCGGGGATGACCTCGGCCGCGCGGCCGACGGGGCCGAGCACGGGCACGGTGGAGACGCGCTGACCGTGCTTGGTGACGTCGTCGTCGAGGAAGGCAACCGGCTTCATGCCCGTCTCGGGGTGGCGAAGCAACTCGCGCACGACCAGCGCTCCCGCCTCGCCCGCGCCGACCACCAACACGCGCTTGCGGTAGTCGGGGCCGACGATGGTCGCGAACGCCTGCTCGTGGCGGTAGCGCCTCAGGGAGCGGACCATGGACATGAGGCCGAGCGTCACGGCGCCGTCGAGCAGCGCGATGGAGCGTGGGATGCCTAGCTCGGGCCCGGCCGCCAGTAGGAGAACCGTGCCAGGCACGGCGACGATGCTCGCCAACGCGAGCATGGAGCCGAGGTCGCGGAACGTGAGGTTGGCCCAGGAACGCCTAGGCAATCCGAGCGCCAGGTGCGCCGCAGTCTTGACCGGCACCAATACCAGCAACGACAGCGCAACCGGCGTGCCCTCCGGGATCGAGCCGTCGAAGCGGAGCAAGTACGCGATCGGCGTCGCCACGACGAACAACGCCACGTCGATGGCGAGTTTCAACAGCGCGTAGCGCGGCAGGTGGCGCGCGGTGCCATCGGACGGTGGGGTCGAAGAGGTGGGAAGGGTCATGGTGGAGGAACTCTCGCGGTAAGAAGTCGAGGGCATGACGGTAGCAGGTCGAGGGTTCGCGGCCGGTCCGATTGCCGACATTCTGCCGCAAGAGCCCGCCGGGCTGCAGTGACCGGTGGCAAGCGGTGACCTATACTCTTGGCGCCCATGCGTTCACCTGACCCCCATGACGGGACCGCTGCCCAACGTTCGGACGCCGACCGCTCGTCGATCCCTGATCGTGCGCGCCGCCTCTGGAAGCGCGCCGTACGGCGAGCGGCGAGGTGGACCGGGTTCGAACCGGCGCCGACCGTACCGGATGTTACACGGCTTGGAGCGCCGACGGATGCGATCTATGCTCATCGCGACCTCATCGTCCAGGTCCCGATCGCCCGCTGCCGCTACCTCTATGGTGGCACGTTCGGGCCCGTGGACGGAGAGGACCCTGCCACTTCCGGCTGGCACCCCTTCGTCGCCGTCCTTCATCAATTGGCGGCGAACCCGGAACTGCGCTACGAAGACTCCGTGCTCGCGAGGTTCTACCAGCGCTTCCAACCCCGGAACCAGGTGGAGTTACTCTTCCCGCGTGACGTCGCGGCGGCCCACGCGGACGCCGCGCTCGCGTTCGCGCCGATGCGGCAAGGCTACGCGCCTCTGGTGCCGTGGCAGCTCGCGTTGGAACGCGGTTCCGACCGTGGCGAGCACGGGCTCGGCCCCGAGCACGGCCATCAGAGCTTCGGTCCGGTCAGCAGCGACAAGGGCCGCACGGAGTTCGCGCGGCTGCGGTCGACGTTCGTCTCGATCCGGGATCACGGCTACCAGCCGGCGCGCGCCACCGGGGAGATCTCCGGGCTGTTCGTGTTGCGCGGCGACGACTACCGCTTCGTGATCCGCGCCGGCCACCACCGCATGGCTGCGCTCGCCGCCCTGGGTGCCGCCACGGCGCGTGTCGGGTTCTTCCACCGTGACCCGCGAGCCGTCAACGCCGAGGCGATCCGCACCTGGCCGTTGGTGCGCGAAGGCATCTTCGACGAGGAGTTGGCGATGCGGTTCGTCGACCAGTTGTTCGCCGAAGACCAGTCGTGGCGCGGCCGCGACCTGGGTTTGGTCCCGTAGCCGCCCCGATCTAGCGGACGCCCGCCTGCTCGCGCTCGTCGTTGCCGACGCTGCCCGCGAGCGCCATCGCGCGGAACGACGCGTTCTGCTCCATCAGTTGGTCGAACGATCCCCGCGCCACGATGCGGCCGTGATCGAGCATGTAGATGAGATCGCAGGCGCGAACGGTGCTCATGCGGTGGGCGATCATGATGATCGTCTTCGTCTTGCCGAGGTGGCTCACGGCGCGGAAGATGCTCTCTTCCGTCAGGCCGTCGAGCGCGCTGGTGGCCTCGTCGAAGACGAGCACGGCCGGGTCGTGGTACAGCGCTCTGGCGATGCCGACCCGCTGACGCTGGCCGCCGGACAGGCGCACCCCGCGCTCGCCGACGATGGTGTCGTAGCCTTCCGGCATCTCCTCGACGATGAAGTCGTGCACGTTGGCCATACGCGCGGCGCGCTCCACCGCCTCCATGTCCACCCGTTGCTGTGGGATCCCGAGCGCGATGTTCGCCGCCACGGTGTCGTCGGTGAGGTAGATCTGCTGTGGCACGTAGCCTAAGTTCTTCTGCCAAGACGGCAAGTTCGCTTCGT
>JAWOIL010000066.1:0-66212 GCA_046484635.1 Trueperaceae bacterium | reverse complement strand
AAACACGTGCCCCTACCCTCGGGGAACGACGTCCCACCCTGGAGCGGACCGTGGACCCCCACCTCCCCACGGGACCTCCCTGGGGGATCCTCGAGGGCCTGAAGCGGCGGGGCGCCACCAGTATTCCCGAACTGGCGCGGGAAGCCGGACTCAGCCCCGAGAGCATCCGCGCCCACGTGCGGGGCCTGGTGGACCGGGACCTCGTCCAGGACGTCGGGTCCCGCAGCGAAGGGCGCGGTCGCCCCGAGCGCCTCTACACCCTGACGCGCCGGGCCGAGGCCCTCTTTCCCCGGCGGGAGTCGGAGTTCCTCCAGGGGCTCGCCGCCTACCTCACCGAAGTGGGCGGGGACGACCTGCTGGCCGGGTTCCTCGATCGCTTTGCCCGGGAGCGCAGGGACGCCGCCACCGTGCGGCTGGAGGGCCTGGAGGGACGCGCCCGCCTGGACGAGGTGGCCCGCATCCTCACCGAAGAAGGGTACATGGCCGAGATCCGGGACGACGGCGACGGAGCCTCCCCTCGGCTTCGCCTGTGCCACTGCCCGGTGCGTGAGCTGGTGGACGTGACCCGGGCGCCGTGCAGGGCGGAGATCGGGTTCGTGAGGGCGCTTGTGGGTGGAGGGTTGGCCAGGGTCGAGTACATGCTACAAAGGACGCGTGGGTATTTATCAGGTCCTGCCTATTTCCGATGATATGGGCAAACTCATTATGAAAGGTGCGGGTGCCTACGAAATCGCATAGAGCGCAAGGGTATAAGGGAGCTTGACTGCGAGACGTACATGTCGAGCAGGGACGAAAGTCGGCCCTAGTGAACCGATGGTACCTCGTGGAAGGGCCATCGATCAACTGATAAAAGTTACCCCGGGGATAACAGGCTGATACCGCCCGAGAGTTCACATCGGCGGCGGTGTTTGGCACCTCGATGTCGGCTCGTCATATCCTGGGGCTGGAGAAGGTCCCAAGGGTCCGGCTGTTCGCCGGTTAAAATGGCACGCGAGCTGGGTTCAGAACGTCGTGAGACAGTTCGGTCTCTATCCGCTGTGGGCGTAGGAAAGTTGAGGAGAGCTGCTCCTAGTACGAGAGGACCGGAGTGGACGCACCGCTAGTGTCTTAGCTGTCGTACCAACGGCACATGCTAAGTAGCTATGTGCGGAACGGATAAGCGCTGAAAGCATCTAAGCGCGAAGCCGACTCCAAGATGAGCTTTCCCATCCCTTCATGGGAGTAAGACCCCCGGTAGACCACCGGGTCGATAGGCTGGGAGTGTAAGCGCGGCAACGTGTTTAGCTGACCAGTACTAATCGGTCGAGGACTTGACCTTTTCTCGGAATCATTCACGAGAGTGGGCACCTGTGCCCTTGCCTTCTGTTCCCTGTCCTTATCTTTCCTCTTCGTGCTCTTGGCGGCGTGGACCCACCCGATCCCATTCCGAACTCGGAAGTTAAGCACGCCAGCGCCGATGGTAGTTGGGGGGCAGCCCCCTGCAAGAGTAGGTCAGCGCGAGGAGGGTATCTTTCGAAGCGCGCGGTCTGAGGCTCCATGCCTCAGGCCGTGACGCGTGCGGGAGTAGCTCAGCTGGTAGAGCACTACCTTGCCAAGGTAGATGTCGCGGGTTCGAATCCCGTCTCCCGCTCCAAGATGACCGGCCGCCTCGAGAGGGGCGGCTGTCGTCGTGGGAGCGTCGGCGTCGTGGGGGCGTCGGCGTCGTGGGGGCGTCGGCGTCGTGGGAAATGGAGGCGGTGTTCGGTCGTGTGTCGGCGGCCGCGCCTTCCGCGCCCAGCGCCTTCCGCGAGGCCGTGAGAGCATCCTAAGGATCGCCGTCGTCTGCGCCGCTGCCCCGTAACGTTCGCATCGTTCGCGCGGACCACGCGTTCGCGCCTAACGAGAAGTTCCGCGGCCCGGCCCAGCGCCGGGCCGCTTCCGAGAGGTGTAGTCATGCACGACCGTCGTGACGTTCCGCGCAGCTCCGCACGCTGGCTCACGGTCCTGATCTTGAGCGTGTCCGCCGTCGCGCTCGCCCAGTCCAGTGGCACCATGTCGTTCGATCCGCCCAGCGGCACGGTCGGCACCGATGTGGCCGTGACGCTGGCCGGCCTCACGCCCGGCGCAGACGTCGACATCGTCTGGACCAGCGCCGAAGCCGATTGGAACGTCGGGGACGGCAGGTTCCACGGTGTGGTCGCCACCGACACGCGCACGGTGGTCGCCACGGCCCAAGTCGGCGCCGACGGTACCGCCTCGACCAGCTTCGCGGTGCCGGAAGACTTCGGGTACGTCCACAACGTCTTCGCCGAGTCGGGCGGTGAGCAGGTCGCGCGGCAAGGCTTCGTCGTTGCTCCACACATGACCATCGAGCCCGCTTCGGACCCGGTCGGCACGCCGATCACCGTCACCCTGACCGGCGCCGGCTACCGCTTCTGGGAGATGGTGTGGCAGTTGGCGTACGACGGTGCGCACACCGGATAGCTCTCCGCCATAACTACCCAAGGCACGGCCAAGATCGTGATTCCGGCCACGGGGCCGGTCGGCCTGCACACCCTTCAGGCGATCTCGGGCACGCACCCGGTGCCGTACCTGAACCAACAGCAGTCGCCCAACTACAAGCCGGCCGTGCCGACCGTGCTCGGCGCCGTGTTCGAGGTCACCGAGGGGGCCGCGGTCGCGTGGGCCGCTCCAGCCGAGCAGTACGGCTGCGGTTTCAACAGCCAGGGTGACGTCACCATCCACCTCAAGGCGCCCGGCCGTGAGGGCGTGCACTTCATCAGCCTCTACCCCTCCTTCTACCAGGGCCAGGTGACCGGCCCGGGCGCACCGGCTTCGCCCGACGCGAACGCCACCTACCTCCAGCTCCCGATGTTGAACCACGTGGACCACCCCGGCGAGGAGCTGCCGGCGTTCCACCTGTCGTTCGAAGTACGTCGTTGACGAGAGCGGCGGGCCGATGGCGTGGGGGCGCGGGATGCGCCCGTGCCATCGGCCCGCTCGTGTCGTGATGGACGCGTGACCATTTCGCCCGTCCCGCCGTGGCACCATGGAGCGAACGGCGAAGAGAGCCGGCGCGCCCAAGCCGCGGCGCGGTAGGAGCGGAGGTGGTCGTGGACGTCATCAAGCGGTTGTTGCGGATCCCATCGTCCGAGGTGACGCCCGAGGATCTCTACCTGAACCGCAGGGAGTTCTTGCGAGCGGCGGGCATCGCCGCCACCGGTCTGGTGGTCGGCCCCGCCCTGGGAACCGCCTACGCCCAAGTAGGCGCCGCCGACGCGGACGACGTCGCGAGCGAACTGCTCGGCCTGGACCGGACCGACGAGGCGCTCACGTCGTTCGAATCGGTCACTACCTACAACAACTTCTACGAGTTCGGCGTGGGCAAGGGCGATCCGGCGCGGAACGCCCACACGCTCGTGACGCGGCCGTGGACCGTCACCATCGACGGCGAGGTCGAGCGCCCCGGAGCGTACGATCTCGACGACCTGCTGGCCAACGTCACGATCGAGGAGCGGGTCTACCGCATGCGCTGCGTGGAGGCGTGGTCGATGGTGATCCCCTGGCAGGGGTTCATGCTGCGCGACCTGATCGCGCGCGTCGGCCCGACTTCCAGTGCGCGGTACGTCGCGTTCACCACGTTGCACGACCCCGACCAGATGCCGGGCCAGCAGCGGCGCATCCTCGACTGGCCGTACGTCGAGGGCCTGCGCATGGACGAGGCCATGCACCCGCTCACCATCCTTGCCACCGGGCTGTACGGTCGTGACCTGCCGAACCAGAACGGCGCGCCGTTGCGCCTGGTTGTGCCGTGGAAGTACGGCTTCAAGAGCATCAAGTCGATCGTCCGGATCTCGTTCGTCGAGGACCAACCGCCGAACACCTGGAACCTCATGGCGCCGCACGAGTACGGTTTCTACGCGAACGTCAACCCCGAGGTAGACCACCCGCGTTGGAGCCAGGCGAGCGAGCGTCGGATCGGTGAGTTCCGGCGTCGCGACACGTTGCCGTTCAACGGGTACGGCGAGGCGGTGGCGGACCTGTACGCCGCGATGGACCTTCGCCGGAACTTCTGAGACGAGCGCGGGGTGCGGGCGGCGAAGGACGACCGGAAACGCCCGGGCGCGGCGGTGAGGCGCAAGCGGGACCGGTGGATCCGGGTCGGTGTCTGGCTGGCCGGCCTCGTGCCCGCCATGCTCCTCGTCGTCGACGGGTTCCGTGGCCGCCTCGGCGCCAATCCGATCGAGACCATCACGGACCGCACCGGTTGGTGGACGCTGGCGCTACTGGCGGTGACACTGTCGGTCACCCCGCTGCGGCGCCTGGCGGGCTGGCGTGGGCTGGTGCGCCACAGGCGCACCCTCGGCCTGACGACCTTCGTGTACGCCGCGTTGCACCTCGCCACCTACGTGGTGTTGGACCTCGGCCTCGACCTCTCGCGTCTCGCGGAAGACGTCCTGGCGCGGCCCTTCATCACGGTCGGGTTCGTGACGTGGCTCATCCTCGCGGTGCTGGCGCTGACGTCGACCGACGGTTGGATCCGGAGGTTGGGTCCGCGCTGGCGAAGGTTGCACCGCTGGGTGTACGCAGCGGCCGCGCTCGGTACGCTGCACTTCTTCTGGTCACAGAAGGCCGACCGCGCGCGGCCGCTACAGTTCGCCGCCGTGTTCGCCGTGTTGTTGGCGCTGAGGTTGGTACGGCTCGGCGCGTCCGGGCGCCCGAGCGCCAGGGTCACGGCGTCCCCCGGCACGCCCACGCGTTTGGCGGCCGCTACCGATCCCGGCGCGCCGGGGCCGGATCCCGAGAGCGCGCGCTCAGCTCTTGCGCGTGGCGCCCACGATGACGAGTAGGGCGCCCACCGCCACGGCAGCGCCGGCGGCGACGTCGGGGATGGTGATCGAGCGTTCCTGCTCGGTGGTGATCTCGACCGGGCCAAGGTCGAGGGCGGTGGTTTCCTCGGTATAGGTGATGCGCGGGACGACGAAGCCGGCCAAGCCGAGCACGATCAGGACCACACCGATGATCGTAAGGTTCTTCATCACAACCTCCCTCGCGCCGCGATGGACGCGCCCGTGGCGTGGAGCGCGATGGCGCTCGGAACCGGTGGGCGACGTGCCAAGCGCCGCTACCGCCGACCTTCCACTCACGGTCACGTCCAGCATAGCCCCACCGGCCCGCTTATCATGAGTAGGAGCTGAAGATGGGGTCATCCGCCGTCCTTCGTTGGATCTGCGGCGACGATTCGAGCATGTTCTCGGACGCGCCGAAGATGGTGGTCGAACGCGCAAGAGCCGGAGGTCGAACATGCATGCGGCGGAGGACACCCGCGAGATCCACCCGGTGCAGTCACCCTGCGGCCCGGTGCCGATCGGGACAGTGCCGACGGAACGCCAGTTGGAGGCGTTCGCGACGACCGCGCGCCACGACGGCAGGGCGTTGGTGGTGGGCGCCGTGGTGACCGACGGGCTGGGCCGCGCCTACGTCCAGCGCCGCAGCCAGAGGCGGGCCTTGTTCCCCGGCTGCTGGGACCTCGTCGGGGGGCACGTCGAGGAAGGGGAGACGGTGACGCAGGCGCTCGCGCGCGAGATCCGGGAGGAGACGGGCTGGAAGTTGGAGGGGATCGGGCCGGTGGTGGCGTGCCTCGATTGGGAAGCGGGCGGCATGCGCAGGCGCGAGATCGACGTGTTGGTCACGGTCGATGGCGACCTGGACCATCCGACCCTGGAACCGGACAAGCACGACGTGGGGCGCTGGTTATGGCCCGGCGAGGCGGGCGTCCTGCTCGAGCGGCGAGAACCCGACGATGTCTGGGTGCACGAGACCGTGACGCGCGCGTTCGAGGTCCTCAGCGAGGAGCGGGCGGACTAGCGTCCGCGTCGGCCAACGCGGGCGCCACGGTAGTCAACGAGGGATAGAGGGTGCGGTAGACGGCGAGGTTCTCGTAGACGCGTTGGAGGTACTCGCGCGTCTCGCTTCGGTCGATCTCGCGGTAGAAGTCGTCCTTGTCCTGCGCCACCCATTCGCTCTCGAACAGGCGCCGCACGTATCCCTGCCCGCCGTTGTAGGAGGCGATGACGAGCTCGATGTCGCCGTCGAAGTAGCGCTGCAGCCAGGCCAGGTAGGTGGCGCCGTACTGGATGTTGTCGCGCACGTCGAACGGGTCACCGGGATCCTCGCTCCGAAGCTCGGCGATCCAGTCCCACGTCGACGGGATGACCTGCATCAGCCCCTGGGCGTTGGCGTGCGACACCGCGACCTCGCTGAAGGCGGACTCCTGGCGCATCACCGCCCAGATCAGATGCGGTTCGACGTCGTGCTCGCCAGCCGCGGCCAGCACCGTCTCGGGCCAGGCAGGCGGGTAGGCCAGGCGCCAGACGCGCAGCCCGTCCTCGCCCGCACCCAATAGGGCGCGTGCCGCCCGCACGCTGTGGCGGTACTCGTCCATGCTCTGTAGCAACTCGCCGATGGCGACCACGACGGTCGCATCTCCGAGCGCTTCGGCGCGCCGCAACGCGAACAGCAACTCCCCCACTGCCGCTTCCGGCTCGTGGATGGCGTAGAGCTCGTTGGCGACCTTCATGGCGTGGTGGATGGACGAAAGCTCGGCTGCGACGGGGTCGGCTGCGACGGGGTCGGCTGCGACGGGGTCGGTGGCGATGGGTTCGGTGGCGATGGGTTCGGTGGCGATGGGGTCGGTGGCGATGGGGTCGGTGGCGATGGGGTCGGCGGATGGCGCAGGGTTCTCCGCAGCTTTCGGTGCCGTGTCCGGCGCCCCCAACTCGGAGGCCGCGGTGGGATCCGGCGCTGCCGGGGGGTGGCCGAGCTTGAGGCCGAAGAAGCTTCCCCTGGGCACCAACGCGGCGGCCTGTGCCTCCGCATCTTGCATGCCGAGGCGGGTCGCCAGCACGTAGGCGCGGTACGCGGCGTCGTCGGCGTGGGTGCTCCCACCCCGCGCCAAGCGCAGGTAGAGGGGCACGGCCTCGGCGTAAAGGTCGCGCGCCTCGAGCAGCCCGGTCGCCAGCCACACCAGATCGGAGCGGCCGGTCGAGGCGAGCAGAGCCACGGCCGCGTCCACGTCGCCGCGCCGGTTGGCGATCAAGCCGCGACCGTAGGCGCCGTCGGGCCCGAGGGCGGCGAATGCGGCTTCCGCCTCGTCGTCTCGTTGCAGGTAGTACAGGCACCAGGCTTCGCCCACCGCGGCCGTGCCGCTGCCCGGGACCTCCTGCAACCAACGGCGGTACGCCGCGAGGGCCTCTTCGTACCGTCCGAGCGAGCGGAGCGACGGCGCCTCGATGGAGGGGGCGGTGCGGCCATCGAGCGCCTCCAAGGCGGCGCGAGCGAGGCCTGCGCTCTGCAGTGCGGCGGCAAGGCGGTAGGGGTCCGTCTCGAGGCGTTGCACCGCGGCTACGGCGCGCGTGTCGGGGAGGGCGTCACGGTACGCAGCCAGCGCCGCGTTCGTGTCTCCGGCGGCCTCCGCCACCGCCGCCAGCGCGAGCGTCAACTCCCTGTTCTCGGCTCGCCGCAACGGGTCGTCGATCCGAAGTTCCCGTTGCCGCGTCAGCGCTTCCAACCGCACGTTCGGGTCGAGCGTCTCCCACGACCCCAGTTCGGTGGCGGCAAGGTACGCGACGTACCCGTCGCTCGTGAAGGCGAGTTCGCGCAACGTCGTCGCGTCGCCGCTGGCCACCGCGTCGCGCAAGGCGCCGTAGGGCGCCAGCAGTTCCGAAGCGTAGGGGTCGTACACGGTGGGCACGAGTTGCGGTGGCAGCTCGCCCGCGAGCCGCGATCTCGCATCCCGCACGACGAACGTCGTGCCGGTGCCGAGCACGAGGAGCAGAAGAAGGGTTACGGCCGGACGCGAGGAAGAGCGCACACGTCCAGTGTACGAACGCCGCGCGAGGGTCTGATGAGCGCTTCCGCACGTCGGTGCTCGCTTGCCGAGACCGGGCCGCTTCGGGCTCCGGTCTGCGCCCCCGCAGACGTCGCCCAAGCCGGTAGGCCGACGGTGCGTGGTTCGCGTCGGGCGGGACATCCTTCCCGCATCGCATGCGGTATGATTCCGCAACAGCAGACGGACCGGACGGCTTGCCCCGACCCTCGGGGCAAGCCGCTTTCCCACGGTGCCGGGGAGCATCACGGAGGAGCATCATGCCGATGAAAGTGCGTGTCACCCAGCAGGGCTACGAGCGCCTGAAGACGACGTTGGAGCAGGAGTACGCGCGCCTCGAGGAAGCGACCAAGATCCTGCAGGAGCTTTCGGGGTCGTCCGACGATTACGACGACTCGGGCCTGGAGGACGCCAAGGCCGAGAAGGCCCGTATCGAGCAGCGCATCGACGATCTCGAGGAACAGCTGAACCGGGCCGAGGTCATCGAGGATCACAACGTCGAGACGGTCGACCTCGGCAACGTCGTCACGCTGGTCGACACCAAGGGCAAGGAGTCGTTCCAAGTCCAGGTCGTTTCGCCGGTCGAGGCGGGCGTGCTGGAAGGCGACATCCCCAAGGTGAGCGACGAGTCCCCCTTGGGTAAAGCGGTGCTCGGGCGCCGCAAGGGTGACACCTTCAAGGTCATCATCCAGGAACGGACGGCGGAGTACACCATCGAGGCGATCGGCTGAGGCCCGGCCGCCCCAGCCCAGCGAGATGACGCAGAAGTCGCTCCAAGAGCAACGGGACCAGCGCCTGCGCAACCTGCAGGCGCTGGTCGAGCGAGGCTTCGAAGCGTATCCGTACGCGTACACCGTCAGCCACGGAGCGGCCGAGCTCCATGCGCGTCACCCCGAGCCGGAACCCGGCGCCCGCTTGGGCGGCGAGGAGGTCGTGGTTGCGGGCCGCGTCATGTTGCTTCGGATGCTCGGCAAGCTGACGTTCGCTACCCTCCAGGACGCCAGCGGTCGGATCCAGGCGTCGTTCCAGAAGGACAAGCTGGAGCGCTACAACGCCTTGAAGAAGATCGACCTAGGAGACTGGCTCGAGGTCCGGGGCACGCTCTACGCCACCCAGACCGGCGAGTTGACGGTCGACGCCGACGACTTCCGGCCGCTGGTGAAGAGCCTGCGCCCGATGCCGGACAAGCACCACGGCCTGGTCGAGAAGGAGGCGCGCTACCGCCAGCGCCACCTCGACCTGATCATGAACCCGGAGGTGCGCCGCGCCTTCGAACTACGCAGCCGCGCCATCGCGTTCATCCGGCGGCACCTCGACGACCTCGGGTTCATGGAGGTCGAGACACCGGTGTTGCAGGCGGTGCCCGGCGGCGCGGAAGCGCGCCCCTTCGTGACGCATCACAACGCGCTCGAACACGACTTCCACTTGCGCATCTCGCTGGAGCTCTACCTCAAGCGCCTGATCGTGGCGGGGTTCGACGCAGTCTACGAGATCGGCCGCAACTTCCGGAACGAAGGCATCAGCTACAAGCACAACCCCGAATACACCATGCTGGAGGCGTACTGGGCCGGCAAGGACTACCTCGACATCCTGAACCTGGTCGAAGACATGTACGCCAAGCTGATCCAGCAGCTCGTCGGCTCGACCAAACTGACGTACCAAGGACAGGAACTCGATTTCACGCCACCCTGGCCGCGCGTCGACTACATCGGCGAGCTGGCTAGCCGGACCGGCATGGACTTCGATCCGCTCGACGAACCGAGATTGCGCGCATGGGTGGCGAAGCACCACCCCGGTTCGGTGGGCGCCGGCTCCGAGAACGGAGAACCGCCGCTGGCGGACCGGCCGCTGAACCAGGTGTACGACAAGCTGTACGACATCTACGTCGAGCCCCACCTGGTTGGGCCGGTGTTCGTGATGGACCATCCCGAGGCGATCAGTCCGCTGGCCAAGCGCCATCGCAGCCGCCCGGGCCTGGTGGAGCGTTTCGAGCCGGTAGCAGTCGGGATGGAGCTCGGGAACGCCTTCAGCGAGCTCAACGACCCGATCGACCAGCGCGCGCGGTTCGAGTTGCAGCAACGGTTACGGGAAGCGGGCGACGAAGAGGCCCAGATGCTCGACGAGGAGTTCCTGGCCGCGCTCGAGTTCGGCATGCCCCCGACGGGTGGGCTCGGACTGGGAATCGATCGCCTCGCGATGCTGCTGGCCGACGTGCCGAGCATTCGCGACGTCATCTTGTTCCCGTTGCTGAGGCCCGAGTCGTGAGGTTTCCGGGTCAGTCGGTGGCGGCGCGCGGGACTTCGCGGGCCGTCTTGCGTGCGCCGGCGCGTTGGTCGGCGCGCCGGTAACACTGCTCCAGACCGGAGAACAGTCGTAGGCCGGCCTGCATCGCTGGGCCGATGCCGAGCGCGAACGCGACCGTGCCGGCGCCGACGCTTCCGCCTAACGCCCAGCCGACGGCGAACACGCTGAGCTCGACAATGGTCCGTACCCGACGCACCGGCGCGCGCGTCATGGCCGCGACGCCGAGGACGAAGCCGTCGCGCGGTCCTGCCCCCAACCCGGCAGTGATGTAGAGCCCGGTCGCGACGCCGTTCAACGCCAGCCCTAGCGCGAACAAGCCTGCGCCGTCGAGCCAACCGGCGGCCGTCGGAAACCAGGGGCGCGCAAGGAACACGTCGACCCACACGCCGATCAGGATCATGTTCATCACCGTCCCGATGCCGATCCGCACGCGCGCGACGAAGCCGGAGTAGAGCAGCAGCGCGAAACCCGCCAGCACCATCACCTGCCCGATGCTAAGCGGAGTGCGAAGGGCCGCCCCTTGATGGAACACGTCCCAAGGGCCGAGGCCGATTCCCGCCCGGAGCGTGAACGCGATGCTCAGGCCGTAGAGCACCAGGCCGAGGTTCAGATGCACGAGCCGGACCCCGAACAGGCGCCACGAAGGAGGGCGAGCGAACAAGGCCATGGCGCAGAGCCTACACCTTGGATTCGCCCGAGGACCGATCTCGGATGGCAGACGATGGTCGGTCTGCGGCTCCGGCCGCCGCGCGAGTGGATCAGCCGCCGCGCGAGTGGATCAGCCGCCGCGCGAGACCTGCCTTGGAACGTCGTTCGTGTGCCCGATCTCGCCCTGGGCGCGCCGCCACAGCACGGCGTAGAGCCGCCGGAGTAGTTCCTTGCGCTGCGGATCGTCGAGTTCACGGTCGCGTTCGATCTCGAGCATGAGATCCTCGAGATCCCGCATGCTCCAGCGATCGACGCGGTCGACCAGGTAGCTGTACTCGACGAACCTGTGCATGTTGCGCTCCGACGGACGATGACCCAAGGGACGCCCTCTTCGCGGCGATCGCGCGGACGGATTGCGGATCTTCCGTTGACGCGAGTGTAGGGGCGATTTCGCGCGATTCCGAAGGGCCAAACGTCCTCGGAGTCCCGTCGGCGGTACGATCCATGCCATGACCGATCCCGTGGGCCGCAGCCCGGAGTGGGTGCGCGACGCCGTCTTCTACCAGATCTTCCCCGATCGCTTCGCGAAGAGCGACCGCCTTCGCAAACCCAGCAACCTCGAGCCGTGGCACGCGCCGCCGACGGTGCACGGTTACAAGGGCGGCGACCTGCTGGGGGTGGCCGAGCGCCTGCCGTTCCTGCAGGACCTCGGCGTGAACGCTCTGTACCTCAACCCGATCTTCCAGTCCGGTTCGAATCACCGCTACCACACGCACGATTACCATCGCGTCGACCCGTTGCTCGGCGGTAACGAAGCGCTGCGGGTTCTGCTCGACGCGGCGCACGAACGCGGGATGCGCGTGATCCTCGACGGCGTGTTCAACCACGCCAGCCGCGGCATCCTACAGTTCCACGACATCCTGGAGAACGGCCCGAGCAGCCCGTACCTCGACTGGTTCCACATCCATCGCTTCCCACTTCATGCCTACGGTGGTGGGGACATCGGCTACGGGGCGTGGTGGAACCTGCCGGCCCTGCCGAAGTTCGACGTGCGCTCCCCGGCGGTCCGTGAGTTCTTGTGGGACGTGGCGGAGCGGTGGTTGGCGTTCGGCGCCGACGGGTGGCGCCTCGACGTGCCCAACGAGATCGACGACGACGCGTTCTGGCGCACCTTCCGGCAGCGCAGCCGCCAGGTGAAGGACGACGCGTACATCGTCGGCGAGATCTGGACCGACGCCCTGCACTGGCTTCACGGCGACATGTTCGACGGCGTGATGAACTACCCCTTGACGCGCGCCATCTACGGCTTCGTCGGAAGGCAAGTGGAGCAGGGCGAAGTGGCCAAGAGCGGCTTGCACCACATCGATACTCTCGACGCTGCGGCGTGGGTGCGCACGGTCGAGGACCTGCTGGAGCGCTATCCGGAAGACGCGGTGAACAGCCAGTTGAACCTGCTCGACTCGCACGACACGCCGCGGATCGCCACCATCCTGCACGGCGATGCGGCCGCGGTGCGCATGGCGTACCTGTTGATGTTCGCGTTGCCCGGGGCACCCACCATCTACTACGGCGACGAGATCGGCCTGCGAGGGGGCCACGATCCCGAGTGCAGGGCCACCATGCCGTGGGACCACGAAGACGAATGGGACACCGAGCTCCTGGCGTGGCTGAAGCGCTTGACGAAGATCCGGCACGGCCGCCCCGAGCTGCGCCGAGGCATGACGCGGCTGTTCGCTCCGAAACACGACCTCGTGCTGGTGCAGCGCGCGCTGAAACCGGGGGCGGGTGGCACGCACCTCGGCGGGTCCGGCGGGTCGGGCGCGGGTGCAGCGATGCACCTGCTGGTGGCCGTCAACGCGGCTGGCGCCGCTTCGACCGTGCCCGTCGAGCTGCTGCCCGCCGGCCGCTACCGGGACCTCCTGTCCGACGAGGTGGTGGAACAGGCCGCCGGCGCGCCGGTGGTGCCGGCGCGCGGTGGCGCGGTGTTCGTACCGTTCGAGCGAAGCTAGGCGGCCGCGGACGCGACCGGCGTGAGCGCCGCCTCGTCGCTCTCACCGGTTCGGATCCGGATCACCCGCTCGAGCGGCTGCACGAAGATCTTGCCGTCCCCGACCTCACCGGTGCGGGCGGCGCCGACGATGGCGTCGATGGTGGGTTGCACGAACGGATCGCTGACGGCGATGGTGATCTTGACCTTCTCGTGGAACTCGACCAGGTAGCTCGCGCCGCGGTACTGCTCGGTGACGCCACGCTCGCCTCCATGACCGCTGACACGAGCGATGGTGATGCCCCGTACGCCGGCCAGGACGAGCGCCTCCTTGACCGGAGCGAGGCGTTCGGGACGGATGAGGGCGGTGATCAGCTTCATGGTCTCCTCCTGGAGGGGGTCAATCGCCGGCGCCGACGAAGATCGGGTCGCGCAAGGTGTCGGCGGGCACGTACGCCTCGGTGCCGTGCTCGCTGACGTCGAGTCCCGCCAATTCGTCACGCGGTGCGACGCGCGCGCCGGCGGTGGCGTCGATCAGGCGCCAGATGCCGTAGCTGGCGGCGAAGGCGAAGCCGCTCACGACGAGGGTGCCCACGAGCTGCACGCCGAGCTGCGCCGCGCTGCCGGTTGCCAAGAGGCCGTCGACCCCCAACTCGGGCAGGCCGAACACGCCGACGGCGATGGTTCCCCACACGCCGGCCACGCCGTGCACGGCGATGGCGCCGACGGGATCGTCGATCTGCAGGCGGTCGAGCAGCACGATCGCGCCCACCACCAGGGCCCCGCCGATCGCGCCGATGACGATCCCGGCCACCGGTCCGACGAACGCCGTCGGGGCGGTGATCGCCACGAGCCCGCCGAGGATGCCGTTGACGGTGAGGGAGAAGTCGGGTTTGTGGTGGCGCGCCCAGGACACCATGAGCGCGGTGGCGCCGCCGGCGGCGGCTGCCAGGGTGGTCGTCAGCACGATGTGGGCCACCAGACCGGGATCGCTCACGATGCCCATGGTGGACCCTGCGTTGAAGCCGTACCAGCCGAGCCACAGGATGAACACGCCCAAGGCGGCGAAGGTCATGTTGTGGCCGGGCATCGCCACCGGCTTCCCGCCGGCGTACCTACCGATGCGCGGACCGAGGACCAGCACCGCGCCCAAGGCAGCGAAGCCGCCGACGGCATGCACGACGGTCGAGCCGGCGAAGTCGAGGAACCCCAGACCGGCCAACCAGCCGCCACCCCAGACCCAGTGCCCGAGCACGGGGTAGAGAACGGCCGTCAGCGCTGCGGCGAACGCCAGGTACACGCCGAAGCGTGCGCGCCCACCGATGGCGCCCGACACGATGGTGGCGGCGGTGCCGGCGAACACCATCTGGAAGAAGAACTTCGCGTACAGCGGGACCCCGGTCCAATCGAGCGCGCCGAAGACGCCCTGGTAGGCCTCGCCGGTCGCGGGGCTGGCGTCGGCGCCTGCCAGGAAGAAGCCCGACAGACCCGTGAAGGCGTTGCCGTCGCCGAACATCAGCGCGAAGCCGATGGCCCAGAACGCCACCGCCGCGATCATGATGTCCGACGCGTTCTTCATCAGGATGTTCACGACGTTCTTGGCAGCGTGGAACCCCGCTTCGACCAGAGCGAAGCCGGCCTGCATGAAGAACACCAACACGCCGGCGATCAGCACCCAGAGGGTGTCCACCGCGATGGTGAGTTGCGCGGCCGCTTCGGCGTCCTGCGCGGCTGCGGTAGCGGACGTCGCGGCGAGCAGCGTGGCGGCTGCGACCACGATCGCCCGGTTGCCCGAGCGGAAGGCTGCGCGGGTCGGCGTGCCGTTGGGAACGGGAACGGACGGCGCGGCGCGGTGCGCCGCGGAGTGCGGTGGACGACTCATCTCGACCTCCCCAAGCGGTGCGAGCGCCGGTTCGACCGCAGACGCCCGCCCGAGTCCACGCCCAGGGGTGGGCGGGTTGGGGTGGAGCATATACGGATGGAATCTCACTGTCAAGCAAGAAGTTGCAGATTGCTCGGTCGTACGTATACGACATGCACAGAAGAGTCATCTGGGTGCGCAGTGTCATAAGAAGATGCGTCAGTGGGACATAATGGACGTGACGATGTGCAAGCCGACCAATCGTTCCGCGCGCCGACGGCACTGCACCCGACGCACGTCGCCCCGACCTTGGCGCCCTGGACCAAGCCCACGCGCCGAAGACCGCGACGGATCGCGACGAACGACGCCGCGACGGATCGCGACGAACGACGCCGTCGTCGACCGCGCTTACGGCTCTTGCAGTTGGATGCGGCTCTCGTCGCCGACGATCAGACGGTGCGTGCTCGGACGACCGCGATGACCGACGATCTGCACGTCTTCGCCGATGAGGCTGGCCTGGATGCGGGGCCCCACCCCATCGATCACCGAGCGCGCGCCCACGACGGCGTACTCGAGTTCGGCGTTGCGTAGCACGACGTCCTCCCCGATCGACGTGAAAGGACCGACGTAGGCGCCCTCGACACGGGCGTTCGCACCGATGATCGCGGGGCCGAACACCGTCGTGTCCTTCACGATCGCGCCCTCGGCGACCATCACCTCGCCCACCAACGTCGAGCCCTCGACCTCTCCGCGCACCTCGCGCTTGACACGCGCCAGCAGCAGCCGGTTGGCGTCGAGGATGTCTTCGGGTTGGCCGGTGTCCTTCCACCAACCCTCCACCTCCACCGGCACGACCACGTAGTCGGCCTCGATCAGCCGCTGGATCGCATCGGTGATCTGGTACTCGCCCTTGGCGCCCGGCTCGAGCCCGTCGATCATGGCGTGGATGGACGCGTCGAACACGTACACGCCCGCCACCGCCAAGGTGCTGGGTGGGTCTTGTGGCTTCTCGACCAGGCGCGTGATGCGGTCGTCCTTCACCACCGCGACGCCGAGCGAGCGGGCGGCCTCGCGGGAGACGGGAACCAACGCGAGCACGGCGTTGACGCCGTCTTCGGGGCGGAAGGCGTCCACGAAGCCGCGGATGCCATGTTCGAAGAGGTTGTCCGAGAGGTACATCACGAACGGGTCGTCACCCAGGAACGCGCGCGAGACCTGGACGGCATGCGCCAGGCCCTGCGGGGGGTTCTGCAGGATGTACTCGAAGCGGACGTCCTCGTAGCCCGCCAGCGTCTCCTTGATCGAGTTGATCGTCAGGTAGCTGACCACCACGCCGATCTCACGCACCCCGGCTTCGATCAGGTTGTCGACGGCGTGGTGGATGAGGGGACGGTTCGCCACCGCGATGGTCGGCTTCGGTTTCAGGCTGGTGATGGGGCGAAGCCGAGTGCCAAGGCCGGCAGCCAGGATCAATCCCTTCATGGGCGTCCTCTCCTGATGCTCTGCGCTTCCCCGCGTTCCGGCGGGCGGAACGGGGCGAGCGCGGTTCGTCGTGCGCCGGAGCGACCGGCGGATCCGGACCCGGAACGGCGCCGTGCGAGGGGGGCCGTCGGTCGCGGTCGTTGCCTCGACGATACCGCGGGCACCGAACGACGTGGGGCGACGTCATGGACCGCGCGGCCACGAACCCGGTTGCGACGTGACGGTACGATGCAGCATGACGAAGACCTCCGAGATCCGCTTGCGGGTCGAAATGGACGATGACGGAATCGAGACGATCCGGTGGGACGCGGACGACGGGCCGGAACCGGGCGAGCAGAGCGCGAAGGCGATGATTCTGGCGCTGTGGGACGCGGACAAGCGCAACGCCCTGCGGATCGATCTGTGGACGAAGGACCTGAGCGTGGACGACATGAACGACTTCTTCTTCCAGACGCTCCTCTCCATGGCAGACACGTACCGCAACGCCACCAACGACGCGAACCTGATGGTCGAGATCCAGCTCTTCGCGCGCGACTTCGCCGACAAGGCCGCTCGCGCCGCGGGCGCGCAGGGTCGCGCGCCCGGTAGCTGAAGCCGGAAGGTGGAGGGACGACCCCGTGCCGCTGCGTGTTGCCATCGCCCCGGAAGACGGCGCACGCGTCGAGTTCGGGAGGACCCTGGCGTCGCTGTTGGACGAAGCGGCGACGGAGCGTCCCAACCCCGCGGCGTTCCGCGAACGGCACGGCGGCGCGTGGCAGTCGGTGTCGACCGAGGCGCTGCGGGAACGCGCCCAGAACATGGCACTGGGATTGCGCAACGCGGGCTTGGCGCCGGGCGACCGGGTGGCGCTGTTCACCCATAGCGACCTGACGTTCGTGATCGCCGACTTGGCCTGCGCCAGCGCGGGCCTGGTCGACGTTCCCATCTACCTGACCCATCCTCCCGGCGCGGTGCGCCACATCCTGGCCGAGAGCGGCTGCCGCGCCGTACTCGTCAGTGACGCCGCTTTGCTGCAGGAGGTCGAGGACGTGGCGGACGGCGTGGAGAGCGTGGCGTTCGTGGCCGTGGCGCGCCCGGCGGCGTCCTTCGTGGCCTCGGAGCGGCGGACTACCTACGCTGCGCTCGAGAAGGCCGGCGCCGAGGCCCGAGCAACGGACCCGGGCGCCGCGTCCGCGCTCGCCGCGGCGCTCGACGCGGACACGCTGGCGACGATCATCTACACGTCGGGAACCACCGGGACGCCGAAAGGCGTGATGCTGACGCACCAGAACGTGAGCTCGAACGCGATCGCGTCCATCACCGGGCTCTCGACCTTCCGGCGAGGCGCCGAGGAAGTCGTGCTGTCGTTCCTTCCCCTCAGCCACGTCTTCGCGCGCACGCTCCACTACGCCGCGATGTGGTCGGGCGCGACCGTGTCCTTCGGCACCCCGGAGACGGTGCGCGAGGACCTTGGCGAGGTGCGACCGACCTTCATCGCGGCCGTGCCGCGCGTGCTGGAGAAGTCCTGGGAGCGTATCCAGCGCGCCGGCGACGACCTTCACGGCGTCAAGAAGCTGCTGTACCGCCGGGCGCTCGCGTTCGCGCGGAACTTCGACGTCACGCGACCGCCGGCCGGCATCGCGCTGCTCGAACATCGCCTGCTCGACGCGTTGGTCTACCGCCGTTGGCGCGAGGCGCTGGGCGGAAGGTTGCGTACCATCATCGTCGGCGGCGCAGCCCTGCGCGCCGAGCTGGTGAACGTGCTGGGTGCCGCCGGCA
The DNA here is from genome assembly GCA_046484635.1 of Trueperaceae bacterium. GTDB lineage: Bacteria > Deinococcota > Deinococci > Deinococcales > Trueperaceae > CAZACZ01. Next base: position 48,305 of record JAWOIL010000066.1, on the reverse strand, counting down.
TCGACGTGTTGCAGGGCTACGGCCTCACCGAGACGAGTCCGGTCATGACGTTCAACCGCCATGGTCGGAACCGGCCCGGCACGGTTGGCGAGCCGGTGGCGGGCACCGAAGTCGCGGTGAACGAAGAGGGCGAGGTCCTGGCTCGCGGACCGCACGTGATGCGCGGCTACTTCGCGCGTGACGACGAGACGGCCGAGGTCATCGACGAAGAAGGCTGGTTCCACACCGGCGACTTGGGCGAGCTGGACGACGGCTACCTCTCGATCACCGGGCGCATCAAGTACCTGTTCAAGCTCTCGACCGGCAAGTACGTCGTGCCGCAGCCGCTCGAGGAGCGCATGGAGGCGCATCCGCTGGTGGCAGCGGCACTGGTCGTCGGGGAGGGCGAGAAGTACTGCGCGGCCTTGGTGTTCGTGGACCACGAGGCGTTGGCGGCGCGCGGCGTGGCGGCCACGCTCGACGACGTCGCGAACAGCGGCGCCCTCGAGGAGTTGCGCGCGGCCGTGCGCGCCGCGAACGACGGCATGCCGCACTGGTCGACCGTGCATCGCATCGCCGTCAGCCTCGATACGCTCGATACCGCGTCCGGGACGATCACGCCGAAGCTGAGCGTGCGGCGCGAGCGCGTGTTGACGCGCCACGCCGGGCTCGTGCGGCGGCTCTACGAAGTAAGCGCAGAAGAGCTCGGGCGCCTGCAAGGCGCGTCGGAACCTACGTCCGGCGGTTCCCTGGAAGCCGCACCCGGCGGTTCTGCCGACGGTTCGGCCAGCGGCGCGCGCGTAGGCGACGACGCCGTGATCGTGGCGCTCTAGCGCCAGCGGGGCCACCTGGTAGCGGGGCCACCTGGTAGCGGGGTCACCTGGTAGCGGGGTCACCTGGTAGCGGGGCCACCTGGTAGCGGGGTCACCTGGCAGCGGGGACACCTGGTAGCGGGGACACCTGGTAGCGGGGTCACCTGGCAGCGAGGTCATCTCGCCTTGGCCGAGGGTCAGCGCTTCGTGCCGTCGTACGTGAGCAACGGACCGTACAGATCCGGGCGTCGATCGCGGAAGAAGCCGAAGCCTGCGCGGAACGCGCGCGCGGCCGCGAAGTCGAGGTCGGCGTAGAGCACCGTCTCCGACGTGCGGTCTGCGTCCGTCAGCAGCGCCCCGGTGTAGTCGGCGACGAACGAGCTGCCGTAGAATGTCGCGTCCGCCTCACGCCCGACACGGTTCGCCGCGGCCAGGTAGACGGCGTTGCAGACGGCGTGGCCGACCATGGCGCGGCGCCACAGGTCGCGCGTGTCGAGACCGCCTGCCTCGGCCGGCTCGGAGCCGATGGCGGTGGGGTAGAGCAGCAGGTCCGCGCCCTGGAGCGCCATCGCCCGCGCCGCCTCGGGGAACCACTGGTCCCAGCAGATGCCGACTCCGATGGCGCCGAAGCGGGTGCGCCAGGTCTTGAACCCGGTGTCGCCGGGGCTGAAGTAGTACTTCTCCTCGTAGCCAGGGCCGTCGGGGATGTGGCTCTTGCGGTAGACGCCGAGCACGTCGCCGCTGGCGTCGATCATCGCCAGGCTGTTGAAGTGCGCCTGGCCGGCCCGTTCGAAGAACGATACCGGCAGCACCACCCCGAGGTCGCCGGCGAGGCGCGCGAAGCGTACGAGGAACGGGTGGTCGTCGACCGGGTGCGCCAGCGCGAACGCCGCTTCCCGTTCGAGCTGGGGGAAGTACAGGCTCTCGAACAACTCCTGCAGCAACACCACGTTCGCGCCGCCGGCTGCGGCTTCGCGAACGAGGTGCTCGGCCTTCGCCACGTTGTCCTCCAGCCGATCGCTGCACGCCATCTGCACCACCGCCAGGCGCACGGTGCCGGACCGGGCGGTCGACGGGTCTCGCTTCGGGTCGGGTCGATCAGTCACGGTCCACCTCTTCGCTCGGTTGTTGTTGCGTGACGCAGTGGAACGCGCCGCCGCCGGTGATGAGATGCGCTGCCGGTAAGCCGATGACCGCTCGTCCGGGGAACAGCGGGCGCAGGATCGACAAGGCCGTAGCGTCGTTCGGATCGTCGTACGTCGGTACCACCACGAACCCGTTGCCGACGTAGAAGTTGGCGTAGGTGAGGGGAAGTCGCTTGCCCTCGAGCTCCATGCGGCGTTGCGGCAAGGGCAGCTCGACCACGCGATACGGAGTGCCTTGCTCGTTCTCCAGCGCCCGCAGGTCCGCGAGGTTGCGCGCCATGGTGGCGTGGTTCGGGTCGTCTTCGTCCTGCTCGACGCTGCACACGATGGTGCGGTCGTCCGTGAACCGCGCGAACGTGTCGACGTGACCGTCGGTATGATCGCCCTCGAGCCCCTCCTGCAGCCACATCACGCGCCGCACGCCGAGGTACTCGGCCAACACGGCCTCGAGGTCGGCTTCGGTCATGTCAGGGTTGCGGTTCGGCTCGAGCAGGCAGGAGCGGGTGGTCAGGCACACGCCTTCGCCGTTGATGTCGAGGGAACCGCCCTCCATCACCACCGGAACCACGAAGCGCCGCATGTCCAGCGTCCGCGCCACCGCGGCCGGTGCCCGGTCGTCGTCGTCCCAGGGTGCGTACTTCCCGCCCCAGGCGTTGAAGCGCCAATCGGTGAGCGCCACTCCGCTCGGCCCCGTGACGAACATCGGCCCGTTGTCGCGGAACCAGACGTCGTTCAAGGGCACGCGGTGGAAGCGCACGTTGGCCGTTACGTAGCCGGCGTCGTGCGTCCCGAAGCGCTCCTCGGCGGCGCGCGCGATGCGCGTCCCGGCGTCGCGTTCCGAGACTTCGTCGCGCACGTTGAGGACCACCGGCTCGTAGCGCGCCACGGTGGCGACGAGGGTGGCGAATTCGCGCCGCACACCGTCCAAATGACCGACCCAGAGCTCGTCGTCGAACGGCCAACTGGTCCAGGTCGCGTCGTGCGGCGCCCATTCCGGCGGCATCCGCATCGATAGCGACGCTGGCGTCGGGCCGCTCGCGCCCGGTCCGTTCGTGCCATCACGTGCGCGCGTGTCCAAGCTCGTTCCTCTCGTCACCGGCGGGCACCCGCTTGCGCGGACCGTCCGCCGGACCGCTCATGCTAGCAGACCGACAGGTGCCCGGCGGCGCCCGGGAAACCGGGAGAAACGTGCTACGCTACGCTGCTCGAGGCGCGTCGGCAGCGCGTGAGGAACCGCGACGACGACGGCCTCGGACGTCTCGACTTCGTGATGGAGGCACCGGCGTGATCAGACCGACCCTCGACCCCGGCTTCGGCATCGCGGACGCCGACGAGCTGTACGGCATCCGTTCGTGGTCGAACGGGTACTTCGCGGTTTCCGAACAAGGTGAGTTGACGGTGTCGGTACGAGGCGCCCCGGCAGCGTCCATCTCCGGCATCGTCGAAGACCTGCGCGCGCAGGGACACGCGTTGCCGCTGGTGTTGCGGTTTCCCGACGTCCTCGAGGACCGGCTCGACCGCATCAACGAGGCGTTCGCTGCCGCGATCCGCGAGGCGGGCTACCAGAACCGCTACCAGGGCGTGTACCCCATCAAGGTGAACCAGCGCCGCGTTGTGGTGGAGACGATCGCCGGCTATGGCGCGCGCTACCGCACCGGCTTGGAGGCAGGCAGCAAGGCCGAGCTGGCCCTGTGCCTGGCGCACGACACTCACGACGACGCCCTCTTGTGCTGCAACGGCTTCAAGGACGACGACTTCATCCGCTTGGCGCTTTGGGGCCGGAAGCTCGGCCGCAACGTCATCATCACGCTCGAGAAGGCGGGTGAACTCGAGCGTGTCCTGCGGATCAGCCGCGAGATGGGCGTGAAGCCGGCGCTGGGCGCGCGCTTCAAGCTGCATGCGCGCGGTACCGGTCAGTGGGAGGCGTCCGGCGGCGACGACGCGAAGTTCGGGCTCACGGCGTCGGAGCTGATTCACGTCGCCAACCGGGTCAAGGAAGAGGGACTCGAAGACGCGCTGGTGTTGCTGCACTGCCACGTCGGCAGCCAGCTGACGGACATCCGCCGCATCCGCTCCGCCATCCGCGAGGCCGCCCAGGCGTACGTCGAGTTGGCGGAGATGGGCGTCGGGGTCAGGTACCTCGACGTCGGTGGCGGTCTGGCGGTCGACTACGACGGCAGCAAGACCACCTTCTACGTCTCGGCCAACTATGGCCTGCGCGAGTACGCCGACACCGTCGTCTACACGGTGATGGAAGCCTGTCAGGAGTGGGGCGTGCCGCAGCCGATCCTGGTGTCCGAGTCGGGCAGGGCCCTCACCGCGCACCATTCGGTCATCGTGATCCCGGTGGTGGACGCCATCGGCCCGACCCGTGAGCCGATCCGGCTGCCGCCGCTGGAGGGCGAGATCCACGGGCTCATCCGCGACATGCGCGAGATCGAGCGGGACATCACCGTCAAGACCTACCGCGAGGTCTACAACGAGGCCGTCAGCAACAAAGAGACGATGCACAGCCTGTTCGACCTCGGCTACCTCAGCCTGCTCGAGCGAGCGCACTTCGAGCAGCATTACGCGCGCATCCTGACGCGCGTGGCCAAGGTGGTCGAGACGCTCGACTACGTGCCCGAGGAGTTCGAACTGCTGCCGCGCATGCTGGCCGACAAGTACGTGGTGAACTTCAGCTTGTTCCAGAGTCTGCCGGATCATTGGGCGATCAAGGCGCTGTTCCCCATCGTGCCGCTGCAACGTCTGGGCGAGCGCCCCACGCGCAACGCCACCTTGGTCGACATCAGCTGCGACTCCGACGGAAAGGTCGACAAGTTCATCGACCTACGCGACGTCAAGAACACGTTGCCCGTCCACGACCTGCGGCCGGGCGAACCGTACTACCTCGGGGTGTTCCTCGCCGGGGCGTACCAGGACGTGCTGGCCAACGCCCACAACCTGTTCGGGCGGGTGAACGAGGCGCACGTGCGATTGGAAGCGGAAGGTCCGCGTGTGGAGCTCTACGTCGAAGGACAGAAAGCGCGGCGCGTGATCCAGAACATGGGCTACCAGACCCCCGATTTGCACGCTGCCCTGGAGCGGCAGGCGCAGGAGCTCCGCGAGGAGGGGCGCCTCACCGACGACGAGATCCACGAGCTGCTCGAGCTGTACGACCGCGAACTGGTGGGCTACACCTACCTGGAGGCGTTATGACGGCCGCGAAGCTCGAACCCATCCGATTCGGCCCGGACGGCCGCAGGCACGTGGCCGGCGCGGTGCTTTGGCGAGAAGATGGCACGGTGCTGCTGCAACACCGCGACGACGACCCGGCCATCGTCGAACCGAGCAAGTGGTCGCTGTTCGGCGGCGGTGTGGACGCCTGCGAGAGCCCGCTCGACGCCGTGCTGCGCGAAGTCGAGGAGGAGATCGGCTACCGCCTGAAGGCGCTCCGGCCCCTGATCGTCATCGAGGGCAAGCGCCAAGTGTACGACCTCTACCTCGCGGCCATCGACGCGCCGCTGGAGACGCTGCAGCTGAACGAGGGACAGGGGTTCGCGTACGTCGCGCCGAAGCGGGCGATTCACGAGCTCGACCTGACCGACGTCGCTCGCATCGCCCTGACGGCCGCCATGCTGGTGGTGGAACAACGCGTCAAGGACGGCTTCGCCACGGCCTTCGACGACTGGCCCGGTCGCTGAGCCCACGAAACGGAGCGGTCGAAGCGGAGCGTTCGATACCTGGCGTTCGGGGTGGGACGCTCGACGCGGAGCGCTCGATCCGCCGCGCTGGACGCAGGGCCCTCTACTCAGAACGCGTGCACGGCGCCGTCGAAGCCGAGCTCGGAGCGCGAGAACCGCTCGCGAGCTTCGAGCAACATGGCGTCACCATCATCGGCCACCGGCGGGATGTGCACCATCACCAGCCGCTCGGCGCCTGCCGCCTGCGCCACCTCGGCTGCGTCGAGTGCGCTCGAGTGCCCATGCCACGCCCCGGTGGCTTCGTGCACCAGGAGGTCGGCGCCCCGCGCCATGCGGGTGATGGCTGCGCACCGCTCGGTGTCGCACGAGTATGCCAGCACGCCGCCGCCGCGGACGTCGCGGACCCGCAGCCCGACGACCGGCACGGCGTGCTCGCCGGGGGTCGCGCGGATCTCGAAGTCGTCGTCGGCGATCACGGGCGCGTCCTCGACGTGCGCGACCTCGTGGTAGCGGATCTCGGGGTACGCGGGCCACGTGGCCGTGTCGAATGCGTCGTGCACGCGCTTGGCTTGCGCCAGCGCAGGCGCGATGCCGAACACGTCCAGCGGCCGCGTGCGACCGGCCAACCACAGACGCTCCATGAGCAACGGGAAGCCGGCCACGTGATCGGCGTGTTCGTGCGTCACGACGAGCGCCGTGACGCGGTTCAGGTCGAGACCGCTGACGAGCATGCGCTGGGCGGCGTCGCCGCCGCAGTCGATCACGACCAGAGCATCGCGCCCTTCGAGCGCGAGCATGGTCGTCGTGCGCTCCTTGCCGGAGAGCGCTGCGCCGGTTCCGAGGAGATGTAGCGTGCCCACCGGTTCCTCCTGCATGGGTCGCGGGGTAGCCTGGTTCGCGCGTCCCGTTCGGACGCCGTCACGCGCGTTCGACCGCTCCTGGTGCCGTGGCGGACCTGCCGCCGGGGCCCATCGATCGCGCTTCTCGGATGATACCGTCGCGTTCTCCCGCTTCCGCGACGGCACGCACACGGGCACGCCCGGCCGCGCCGCCTTCATGATGCCGTCGCGGGTCCGTACGCCGGGCCGACCGGCGAAGGTCCGCCGCCGGCCCCACCGCGCTCGAGCGTCGGCGGGGCCGGCAAGGCGGTTTCCGAAGTGGCCCCCGTCAGCGCAAGTGGCCCCCGTTAGCGACCCGTGAACGCCGGCGGCCGCTTCTCCAGGAACGCCCGGATGCCTTCCTTCTGGTCTTCCGTTCCGAACAGCAGGTAGAACGCGTTGCGCTCGAAGGCCAGCCCGTCTTCCAGGCTCAGGTCCTGCGCCTTCGACACCGCGCTCTTCGCCAGTCTCGCTGCCATGGGGGCGCGTCCGGCCACGACGCGAGCGATCTCGAGCGCCTTGTCGAGGTAGGCGTCGACGGGCACCACGTGGTTGACCAGGCCGTGGCGCAGCGCCTCTTCGGCGGTCAGGAAGCGCCCGGCCAACACGACCTCCATCGCCACGTACTTGCCGACTTGGCGGGTGAGCCGTTGCGTGCCGCCTGCGCCCGGCATGATGCCGAGGTTGATCTCCGGCTGCCCGAGCCGCGCGGTCTCGGACGCGACGATCATGTCGCAGGACATCGCCAGTTCGAGTCCGCCACCGAGGGCGAACCCGGAGACGGCCGCCACGATCGGCGTACGGACACGGCGGAGCGCCTCCCAGGTCTCGAAGCGGTAGCCGCCCAGCATGTCGGCGACGTTCTTGCCGTCCATCTCGGTGACGTCGGCGCCCGCAGCGAACGCCACGTCGTCGCCGGTGAGCACGATGCAGCCGACGTCGTCGTCGAGGTCGAAGGCGCGCATCGCCTCGGCGATCTCGGCCAGCGTCGCCTGGTTCAGCGCGTTGCGGCGCTCGGGCCGGTGGATCCGGATCAGCCCCACGCCGCCGCCCGGGCGCTCGACACGGATGTTGGCGGGCTCGCTCACACCGCCACCTCGGTGGTGTCCTCGTCGGCGAACAGCACCGTCACGATCCCTTTGGCGAACCCCATCAGGTCCTTGCTCAACGCGCGGTTCTCGGGCGAGCGCAAGGCGGCGTCGAAGGTGGCCCGGTCGGGGAAGTGCATCTCGGCGATCAAGAAGTAGGGCGGCTCGCCGCCGAAGGCGTCGGCCGTCACCCGGTTCGCCACCAGCCGAACGAGTCCTGGCACGGCCATCGCGAGCGGCGTGTGGACTCGCTCGTAGTGCTCGAGGAAGGCCGCTTCGTCTTCGGGGCGTCGGTACAGCGCGATCAACTTCACCATGATGGGCTCCTTCGGGGTTCGAGGACGGACGGTGCGCGTCAGGCGCCGCCGCGATGCCGTTCCCAGCGCTGGCGCAGGCGCTCGAAGGCGCCGTCGAGCCGGTTCACGGGCACGATGACCTGGATGGTGGCGCCTTCGCCGATGCGGTCACCCAGCTCGCTGGTCGCGATGCAGGTGGCGTGCACCCGGTTGCCGTCCATGCGCACGAACGCTGCTTGCAGATCGACGCGCATTCCCGGCAGCGCCGAAGCGAGGTGGCGCACCTCGACCGCGTGGCCGATGCCCTCCTCGCCCGGCTCCAAGAACGGCAGGATGATCTTGCGGCTGACGAGCTCCATGTGCTTCGTCAGCCAGTAGGTGGCGTAGACGGGGTGGAGTTTGCCCAAGCGCGGGTCGTGATGCTCGTGCTCGAAGTCGACCGTCATCGCCGGGGTGACCACCACGGCGTGGTGCGTCTCGTAACGGTCGGGGATGGTGCGCATTTGCCCTAGAGTATCCGTTCGTCCACGATGCGGCGGAGCTTCCCGCCTGCCGAGCGTGGTGCCGTGCCCGGCGCCAGCAAGGTCACCTTGACGTTGATGCCGATGGTGTCGTGGATGCGGTGCTGGACCCGGTCGCGCAGCGCGTGCACCTGCCGGTCGGCTCCCAGCACGCCACCCTCGAGCACCTCCTCGCCGATGTGGTTGAAGGCGTCCTGCGTCAGTTCGAGGCGAAGTTCGAGCTCGTCGAGCGTAGCGCGGCGACGGATCACCAGTTGGTAATGCGCGGAGGCTTCCGGCACGTGCTGCAAGATCGCTTCGATCTGGGTGGGGTAGACGTTGACGCCGCGGACGATGAGCATGTCGTCGCTGCGGCCGCGGATGAGTCCGATGCGGGCGTGCGTGCGGCCGCTCGACCCGGTGTCGCGTGTCAGACGCGTGATGTCACCGGTCCAGTAGCGCAGCAGCGGCAACGCTTCCTTCGTCAGGGTGGTGATCACCAGCACCCCGTCCTGGCCGTCCGGAACCGGCTCGGCCGTGTCGGGGTCGACGATCTCCGGGTAGAAGTGGTCTTCCCAGACGTAGCTGCCGTCCTTCTCGTCGACGTCCTCGTTGGCGACGCCGGGGCCGATGATCTCGGACAAGCCGTAGATGTTGGTCGCGCGGATGCCCAGCCCTTGCTCGACGTCTTGCCTGATGGCTTCGGTCCACGGTTCGGCGCCGAGGATGCCGAACCGGAGGCTGATGTCCTCCGGCGCGACGCCGCGGCCGTAGAACTCCTCGGCGAGCGTCTGGGCGTACGACGGCGTGCACGCGATGATCTCTGGCTTCAAGTCGAGGATCAGGGTCGCCTGCCTCTCGGTCATGCCGCCCGACACGGGAACGACCACCAGGCCGAGCTTCTCCCCGCCGCCGTGCAGGCCGAGGCCGCCGGTGAACAGGCCGTAGCCGTAGGCGTTGTGGAACACCATCCCGGGGCGCCCACCGGCGGCCGCCAGGGAGCGAGCGACGACCTCGGAGAACAGCTCGAGGTCGTTGCGGGTGTAGCCCACGATGGTGGGCTTGCCGGTCGTGCCGCTGGACGCGTGCACCCGCGCCAGCTCGTGCGGCGGCACAGCGAACATCCCCATGGGGTAGGAGTCGCGCAGGTCGTCCTTGCGGGTGATGGGGAGGCGCGGAAGGTCCTCGACGCCGCGGATGTCGCCGGGCGACACGCCGGTCTCGTCGAGTCGTTGGCGGTAGAGCGGGACGCGCTCGTACACGTACGCCACCAGGCGGCGCAGGCGCTCGTCTTGCAGCGCTCGCAGCTGCTCCTTGGGCATGGTCTCGATGTCGGGCTGGAACATCACGGCCTCCTCGATGCCGCCGGCGGCTGGGCGCCGGCTCGGTCCGCGTCACGCGGGCGACGGTAGACGGTTCCTGTGAACAGGGCGACGATCGAGGCGTCGACCCGGACCTCGATGCGGTAGGTAGCGACGCGCCGCCCAAGGTGCTCGGTGCGCGATTCGACTTCGATCACGTCGCCCACCCGAACCGGTCGGAAGTAGTCCATGTGCACCGACAGGGCGACGGCGTCGGCGTCGCCGGCGTTGGACGCCAGCGCGAACGCTTCGTCGGCGAGCGCGTAGAGGAAGCCGCCGTGGGCCGTGCCGTGCATGTTCGTGTGACCCTCGTCGACTCGGGCGCGCAGGCACACCACGCCGTCGGGAGCGGAGACGCGTTCGAACCCGAGGGTCTGGGCGAAGCTCATCGGCTTGCCTCCGCGGCGCCACCGACGTTGCCCGGGCCGTCGACCATGTCGGCGAGGTCCGTGAAGGTCCGCCCGCCTGCCGCGACCAGCTTGGTGAGCAACGGATGGGGCGCGAACCGTTCGGCGCCGGTCTCCTGATGCAGACCGCGAAGCGCCGCCCACACGTCCGCCAGCCCCAGCGCCTCCGCCCAGGCGAGCGGACCGGACGGGTAGTTCACGCCCAGGGTCATCGCCGTGTCGATGTCCGCCGCCGTCGCCAGACCCTCGGCGAGGGCGCTGATCGCCTCGTTCGCCAGCAACCCGGCGATGCGGAACGCAGCGCCCCCGGCGTGGTCGGGCAAGAGGATGACGCGCGCGCCCGCCGCGCGCAGGAGTTCCGCCACTTGCTCCAGGGGTGCCGGCGACGCCGTGACCGGCGCCATCAGTTCGATGGTGAGCGCTTCGTCGGGCCGGCCCGCGCCAGGCAGGACGCTGAAGCCGACGGTGGCTTCCGCCTCGGCAGCGGCGCTCGCGCTGTGCGCCCAACACAAGGTGGCCACGGGCGCGGTCACGCCGGTCGTGCTGCTGCCGGTGGCCGCGCGGTCGGCGCGTTTGGCGTCGAGGGTGACGCGCGCATCGAGCACCAGGTCGGCCGCGGCGGGACCGTCGGCCTGGACCAGGCGCGTTCGCAACGCTTCGGCGGCAGCGCCGTCGCCGATCACGAACACGCGCGGGGGCGGATGGCCCGGGCGGGTGGACGACGCGGTGTCGGGCGCGCCCGGGCGTTCTTCCGGCGGCGCGGCATCGTCGTAGCGGTAGAAGCCACGTCCCGATTTGCGACCCAACCGCTCCGCTTCGACCATCGCGCGCTGCAACGGATGCGGGCGGTAGCGCGGTTCCTGGAAGAACGCCTGGTAGACGCTGATGGTGGCGGCGAGGTTGATGTCCAGGCCGATCAGGTCGAGGAGTTCGAACGGCCCCATGCGGAAGCCCGCCGCGCGCAGGCTGGCGTCGACGTCCTTCACCGGCACGCCCTCACCCGCCAGGCGCAGCGCCTCGCCGTAGTACGGGCGCGCCACGCGGTTCACGATGAACCCCGGCCGGTCTTGCGCCACCACCGGCGTGCGCCCCAAGGCGTGGGCCAGTTCGACGGCCTCTCGCACCAGGCCGGCCCGCGTCTCCACGCCCGGCACCACCTCGACCAGCCGCATCAGCGGCGCTGGGTTGAAGAAGTGGATCCCGATCACGTCCTCGGGCCGGCCGCAGCCCGCGGCGATGCTGGTGACGGACAACGTCGAGGTGTTGGTGGCCAGCCTCGCGCCCGGCGCCACCGACGCGAGCTCGGCGAACAACGTTCGCTTCAGCTCGAGACGCTCGGGCGCGGCCTCGATGACCCAGGTCGCGTCGGCCGCAGCATCCACGCGGGTATCGGTGCGAAGCCGGGCAAGCAGCGTGTCCGGCCGTTCCGCCAGGCGACCCTTGCCTTCGAGCATCCGGAACGTGCGCTCGAGGTCCCGTCCGGCGCCGGCGAGCGCGTCGTCCGACGGGTCGACGAGCGTGACCGTGGCGCCTGCCTGCAGCAAGAGCTGCGCGATGCCACGACCCATGGTGCCGGCGCCGATGACGGCGGTGGGTTGGTCGCCCAGGGATAGGGACGGTTCGGGCTGGGGAACGGGCGGGCGCTCCGCCGAGTGGGCGGGGTCGTTCACGGATCGCCTCCTGGAGGATTTCCATCGCTGCGGGCCGGCGATGTCGTCGCGGGCGCCAGGGCGCCTCGGCGGGCGGGCCAGAGGCGCGCGGAGCGTGGCTGGTTCGCTTCGGTCGAGATGATACCCCAGTCGGTGGCGGGGTTCCGGCGCCGGATCGCGACGTCATGACACCGGCCGCTCACCACGGCGCCAGGCGTCGCTGCCCACGGCGGGAAGGGCGCGGGGTAGGGCCGTGGGGCCCCGTCAGCCCGCGGACCTTCCCTCGCGTTCGAGCATGGCGTCGATCTGGTGGGCGAGGTGGAGCTTCGCCAGCGTCTCCGGCTGCGAGAGCGGGGCGCCGATCAGTTCCTCGACCCGGCGCAGGCGGTACCGCAACGTGTTGACGTGGATGTGCAACTCCTCGGCCAGCGCGTTCTGGTCGCTCGGCGAGCGCAAGTACGCCACCAGGGTGCGCCAAAGCTTGCCCTGCGCGTCGGCGTCCTTGACCGCGCCGATCATCCTGTCGCGCAAGGCGATGAGGTTCTCGACCGGTTGTTGGCGGAGGACCCAGTACACCGGGTCCAACTCGTCGAACCACGCCAGCCCGCTGGCGCCCGGCACGGTCTGGAGCGCGAGGATCGCTTGGTGATAGGCGTCGGCCACGCCGCTGAGGTCGGAGCGGGGCAGGCTGACACCCAGGCGCACGTCCGGGAAGACCGGACTTCCCTCGGCGACGGAGGCGCGGATCGTGTTCAGCAAGGGTTCGCCGTGGGCCCGTGGGGAGCCGCTGGCGAACACCCAAAGGCAGTGGTCGGCGCGCGTCTCGGACAGTACGCCTAGGCCGAGGGTAAGGAAGTACTCCTCGCCTGCCTCGCGCATGCGCTCCAGCCGCTCGTGGCGCCTGACGTGCGCGCCCCGGCTGCCGCGCAGCCGAGGTCCGACCTCGGCCACGGCGACAAGGTACGGCAGGTCCGGGCCGAGCCCGGCATCCACCAGGCGCGGTTCGAGCATCGCGGCCGCTTGCGGGCCCGCAAGCCACTCCGCCAACAACGCGCTGCGGGTGGTCGAGTCGTGGCGCGCTTCGGCGCTGCGCTGTAAGGCGGTGGCGAGCAACAGCGTGCGCGTCAACTCGAGCCACGGACGAATGCGCTCGCTGGCGTCGAACGACACCAGCACCGCGCGCAAGCGCTCCTGCGCGACGATGCGCAGCACCAACGCGTCGCGTCCCGCCAGACGCACGACGCCTTCGCGCAGCGACATGCCCGCTCCTTCGTTCTCCGAGCGTTCCGGATCCGCGACGCTTCTGGGGCGCCAGCCGACGTTGCCGGCGCGTGCCAGTACGTCGCCCCACGGCGCCAACAGCACCAGGCTCGCGCCGCTCAGAAGGTGGACGCGTTCGAGCAGGTCGCGCTCGGGTTTCGCGCTGTCGAGGGCCTCCAGCAGGTACCGCTGCGCGGCGGCGATGCTGCGCAGCCCGTCGCCCGCCCCGGCGACCAACGCGCGCAGGGCGGCCTCCTCGACGCGTTCCGGCGCCACCGAAGGGGGGAGCGCGAGCAAGGTGACGCCGAGCGTGATGGCGCGGGCGCGGAGCGCTTCGGGCACGCTCCGCCGTTGCGGCGTGCGCGCGAACACCAGCACCGCCGGCGGCGGGTCGAACAGCGGATCCGCCGAGGGACGTGGCACCACGAACGGGGCCTCGGTGAGCCGCAGGTCGCCCGGCCCGAGCCACGGCCGCTCGTCGGCGCGGTCGGCCCACCGCACCGCTTGAAAGGGGGTGTCCACTTCCCCGGCGATGAGTTCTAGACCTAGGTCCTCTTGCTGTAGGAGTGCCCGCGCGGTCGCGGCTTCGGCGGGGGCAGGGCGACGACGTGCCATCCCCACATTGTACGAAACGTCAACGTTCTACGAGATCGTTGAAGGTTTCCACGATTGACCGCTCGCAGCGGGCCACCTACACTCGGACGAACGCATGATGACGAGTATCGATCCCAGGCTGTTCCGAGACGTACTCGGTCGCTTCGCTACCGGCGTGACGGTCGTGACGGTACGGGTGCCCCACGACGACCGGTCCGTTCGCGCGGCCGGCGCAGCCGCGGCAGGCGTGCCTGCGGCCGGCGCCCCCGTAGCCGGCGCGCCCACAGTCGGCGCGCCCGCGGCCGGTGCCGGGGCGCCGTCGCGTGGCGAGGCCGTCCCGGCGACGGTGCACGGCATGACGGTCAACGCCTTCATGTCGGTATCGCTCGAGCCGCCCTTGGTGGCGGTCGGCATCGACCGGAACGCCAAGTCGCACGCAGCGCTGCTTGCGGCCGACCGGTTCGGCATCAGCGTGCTGGGCTTGGATCAGCGTGGGCTGTCGGACCAGTTCGCCGGACGTCCCGTCCCGCAGCAACCCGACCCGTTCGTCCTGCTCGATGGCTTCCCCGTCGTCGATGGCGCGCTCGCGCAGGTGGTGTGCCGGCGCTGGCGTGCGATGGAGGCGGGCGATCACACCATCTTCGTGGGTGAGATCGAGGCGCTCCAGCATCGCGTCGGCGATCCGCTCCTGTTCTTCGGCGGCCGCTACCGCGCTCTGGGAAGCGTCGAAACCGTAGGCTAGAACTTCTTCCCCGCGAAGCACGAGCCCCGTTCCCTGCGAACCACACGCGTCGAGTTGCGACCGTCGCGGCGGCGCCGCCGGTCTGGTACCTTGACGCCAGCAACGGCGCCGATCCATGGCGTCATCGCGGGCGCGAGCCCGCCCGTCGCGCACCGCCGTCGGCGCCACCTGCGTCGACGACCGCCAGCGACCGGCGGGGACCGCCCGGAAGGTGGTGGTCATCCGTGAACGATTCGCTTCACGCCGCTCTCGCCGTCGTGAACGACAGCGCTGCAGGCTACGCCGACGACCTGATGGAGTTCGTGCGGATCCCCAGCGTCAGCACCGACCCGGAGCATCGGCCCGACATCGAGGCGGCGGCTGCGTGGGTGGCCGGACGCTTGGCGCTTGCCGGCGTGCCCGAGGTGCGCACCATGGAGACGCCGGGCCATCCCGTGGTCTTGGGTCGGTGGCAGGTCGATCCGGAGCTACCGACGTTCATCGTGTACGGCCACTACGACGTTCAGCCGCCCGACCCGCTGGAGCTATGGGAGTCCGAGCCGTTCGAGCCGGAACTGCGTGACGGGAAGGTCTTCGGCCGAGGCGCGAGTGACGACAAGGGCGGCGTGCTGATCGCGATCCAGGCCGTCGAGGCGTTGGCCCGCGCCGGTGGCGGCGACCCGGGCATCAACGTCACCTTCCTGATCGAGGGGGAGGAGGAGATCGGCAGCCCGAACCTGCCGGTGTTCCTCGACCAACAACGCGAGATCCTCAAGGCCGACTTGGCGATCAGCGCCGACGGCGGCATCCACGGCGTCGGGATCCCCTCGCTGACCGTCGGCTCGCGCGGGCTGGCAGGCGTGCACGTCACCGTCCGGGGCGCCAACGCCGACCTGCATTCCGGCATGTATGGCGGCGCCGTGCCCAACCCCCTGATGGCGCTGGCGAAGATCCTCTCCAGCATGCAGGACGACCAAGGCAGGATCCTGGTCGAGGGATTCCACGACGGCATCTCGGAACTCGATCCGGCCACGACGGCGGCCGTAGACGCCATCCCCGAGGACGAGCGCGCCGAGCTCGACCACATCGGACTGCAGCGTTGGTGGGGAGACCCGGCCTATTCGCCGATGGCGCGTCGTGTGGTGCGGCCCACGCTCGAGATCAACGGGATGTGGGGCGGTTTCCAGGGCGAGGGGATCAAGACCGTGCTGCCGAAAGAGGCGCATGCCAAGGTCACCTGCCGGCTCGTCGTCGGCCAGGACCCGGATGCCGTCGTGGCCGCGCTGACGCGCCACGTCCAGGCGATCGCGCCCGAGGACGTGGAGGTGACGGTGACGCCGCTGTCCGGCAAGGGCAAGGCGTACCAGATGCCGCTCGACCATCCGGTGCTGCGGCTGGCGGGTGAGGCGATGGAGGCGGCGTACGACCGCGAACCGTTCCCGGTGTGGACGGGCGGGACCGTGCCGGTGGCCGAGCAGTTCCATAGCCTGTTGGGCACCTGGTGCCTCTACTACGCCTTCGGTGAACCGGACAACGGCTTGCACGCGCCGAACGAGTTCTTCCGCGTCGGAACCCTGCGCACCGGCACGGAGGCCACCGTGCGCCTGCTGCACGCCTTGGCGCAGCGGCCCGACGACTGGCGCGGCGCGTAAGCGGCCGGTTCTACCAGGGCAGCGAAGAGGCACGGGAACCAGGTCAGGCGTCGGCCGGCGGCAACGTCTGCCGGCCGAAGCGCTCTTGGCGGCCATGCGGCGCTCGTGGCCGTCGAGCGACCGACGCCGGATCCGCGTCGCCGTTCCTCCGTGGCCCGAGCCGCCTGTCGATGCATACAGTTCGCATGTAGCAACTTGTCGGCTTGCACCATTGCTTCCGGCTTCGTGTCGTACGTATCCTCGCGGCACGGTAACGAACTCCGTGTCCGCGAGCCGCTCGGCGGCCGCGCGTGGCACGGTATCTACGTCCAAGCGCGAACGGCCGTGCGCTGCCATGGTCCGTTTCACCGTGCCCGAGCCGGCCCCCCGCGCGCTGCGGCGCACGGTGTCCACACTCGGGTGCAGGCGGGCCCGGCGCCGACGGCCGGAACCAACCGGAGGAGTGCATGCAAGCACCGAAGGGCTCCATCGTCCCCTTGCCCACGCCGTTCACCGGCGCGGACGCCCGCATCGACGAGGCGGCGCTGCGAGAGATCATCGCGTTCCAGATCCGCGAGGGCAGCCACGGCCTGAGTTGCACCGGCACCACGGGCGAGCCGTCGTCGTTGTCGGTCGACGAACGCAAGCACGTGGTCGAGTTCGTGAAGCGCGAGATCGATGGACGCGTCCCGTTCGTGCCCGGCACCGGCAGCAACAACATCGACGAGACGCTCGCCATGACCCGTCACGCCGCCGCCCTCGGCGTCGACGGCGTGCTGGTCATCGCCCCGTACTACGTGCGGCCGAATCAGTCGAGCCTGTTCGCGTACTTCCGAACGGTCGCCGACGCCGTGCCGGACACGCCCGTGATCCTCTACAACATCCCCGGCCGGGCGGCCGTCGACATCGCCCCCGAGACCATCGGCCGGTTGCGCGAGGCCTGCCCCAACGTGGTGGGCGTCAAGCACGCCACCAAGAACCTCGACGACGTGTCCTACACCTTCGTGCACGCCGGACGGGACTTCGGGGTCTACTGCGGCGCCGAGACCATGACCTACCCCATGCTCACGCTCGGCGGAAGCGGACACATCAGCGCCACGGGCGTGGTCGCGCCGCGGGAGATCGCGCAGTTGTACGACCTGGCCGCGGCCGGGAAGTGGGACGAAGCGCGCGACCTGCACTTCCGCATGCTCGAGCTCAACGACATGCTCTTCGTCGAGGTCAACCCGGTGCCGCTCAAGACGGCGCTGTCGATGATGGGACTGTGCGAGGCGAAGTGGCGCCTGCCGCTCGGCCCGATGGAGCCCGCCAACGAGCAGCGGCTGCGCGCCACCCTGGCGAAGTACGGCATCACCGCGGAGGCGCGTCCGGCATGAGCCCCACCGTGAACGCTGCCCGCGGGCACCGCACCGGCCGCGTGATCGCCGACGGCCGCTTCGAGCAGGTGTGGCAAGAAGAAGACGGCAGCGTGGTCACGGCCTCCGGTCGCCGCTTGGACGAGTCGGCCGTGAGCTGGTTGCCGCCCTTCGAACCGGGCGCCATCCTGGCCGTGGCCCTCAACTACCGCGACCATGCCGCCGAGCTCTCGCTCGACGAGCCCGACCAACCCGCGCTGTTCCCCAAGTTCCGTAACGCCCTGGTGGGGCACCGCGGGAAGGTCGTGCGCCCGCGAGGCATCGAGTACATGCATTACGAGACCGAGCTCGCCGTGGTGATCGGCCGCTCGGCCAGGCGCGTGCGCGAAGCAGAGGCCCTCGACGTGGTCAAGGGATACACGGTGGCGAATGACCTGGTGGTGCGCGACTTCGTCATCAATCACTTCCGGCCCCCCATCAAGCCGAAGAACTTCGACACTTTCCTGCCGCTGGGACCGTGGCTGGTCGACGCCGCGGCCGTGCCCGACCCGCAGGACCTGCGCATCCGCACGTTCGTCAACGGCGAGCAGCGCCAGGAAGGCCACACCGGCGACATGATCTACTCCGTCGCCGCGCTGATCGCCTACGTCACGGAGTTCATGACGCTCCAAGAGAACGACGTGCTGCTCACCGGCACGCCCAAGGGCATCAGCCACGTGCACGCGGGCGATCGCATCCGGTGCGAGGTCGACGGTGTGGGCGCGTTGGTGAACGAGGTCGTGGCCGAGGAAGACCTCGGCACCGAGGTCGCGGCGGACGGCGCCGGGCCGGAGGCGCGAGCGTGAGCGCCGCGAGCCAGGCGGCGAACGGGCGTACGCCGGCGGAAGCGCGCCAGGAGGCAGGGGCCGCCGTGTCGCGCCTGCTCGACGCGTGTGGTGTCGGGGACGGCGTGGAGCGCGCCATCGGCCACCTGGTCGCGGGTCGGTGGGTGGCACCCTCGGGCGCCCGCTTCGACACCGCCACGCCGATCGACGGCGAGCACCTGGCGTCGGTGGCTGCAGGCGACGCCAGCGACGTGGCGCGCGCAGCAGAAGCGGCTGCTGCGGCGTTCGACGACTGGCGCAAGCTCGCACCGGCACGGCGGAAGCGGATCTTGCGCCGCCTCGCCGACCTGATCGAGGAGCACGCCGACGAGATCGCCCTGCTCGAGGTTCTCGACACCGGCCAGCCGCTGCGCTTCATGCGGCAGGCCGCGGTTCGCGGGGCAGAGAACTTCCGCTTCTTCGCCGACCGCTGCGAGAGCGCGCAGGACGGCCGCTCGTTGCCGGCCGAAGGGTTCCTCAACTACACCCGCAGACGCCCCATCGGACCCGTGGGCGTCATCACGCCGTGGAACACGCCGTTCATGCTGTCCACCTGGAAGATCGCGCCGGCGTTGGCGGCGGGGTGCACAGTAGTGCACAAGCCGGCCGAGTGGAGCCCGTTGACCGCCACGCTGTTGGCGCGCTTGGCGCTCGAGGCCGGCATCCCCGCCGGCGTGTGGAACGTGGTGCATGGTCTGGGCGAGTCGGCGGGCAAGGCGCTGACGGAACACCCCGACATCAAGGCCGTCGCCTTCGTGGGCGAGAGCGTGACGGGCAGCCGCATCATGGCGCAGGGCGCCCCCACGCTCAAGCGCGTGCACTTCGAACTGGGCGGGAAGAACCCGGTGGTCGTGTTCGACGACGCCGACCTGCAGCGCGCGCTCGATGCCGCCGTGTTCATGATCTACAGCCTCAACGGCGAGCGCTGCACCTCGTCGAGCCGCCTGCTGGTCCAGCAGGGCGTGTACGACGCTTTCACGAAGGCCCTGGCCGAGCGCGCAGGCAAGATCCGCGTCGGCGATCCCTTCGACCCCGCCACCGAGGTCGGTCCGCTCATCCACGCCGACCACTACGCCAAGGTGACGTCCTACATCGCGCTGGCCGAGCAGGAAGGCGCCACGGTGGCGGCCGGTGGAAGCGCGCCGGCCGGGCTCGCCGGGACGTTCGTGGCGCCGACGTTGTTCGTCGGCGCGAAGCCCGGTATGCGCATCGCGCAGGAGGAGATCTTCGGCCCGGTCCTCACCGCCATCCCGTTCGACGACGAGGCCGACGCGCTCGCCATCGCGAACGGCGTGCGCTACGGCTTGGCCGCCTACGTCTGGACCAAGGACGTCGCCCGCGCGCACCGCTTCGCGCAAGAGCTCGAAGTGGGTATGGTCTGGGTCAACTCGCACAACGTCCGTCACCTGCCCACGCCGTTCGGCGGCATGAAGGCCAGCGGCGTCGGCCGCGACGGCGGAGACTACAGCTTCGACTTCTACATGGAGACACAGAACGTCGCCGTCGCCTTGGGGGAGCATGCCATCCCGCGCCTGGGCGCCTGAGGAGGAGAGAGGTATGCCAGCTCGCACCGGCAAGCAGTTCCTAGAGGGTCTCAAGCGCAACCCGCCGAACATCTCGATCGACGGCGAACGCGTCCAGGATCCCACCACCCATCCGGCCACCGCCTCGGCGGCGCGCTCCATCGCTGCGCTCTACGACTTGCAGCATCGCCCCGACCTCGTCGACGTGATGACCTACGACAGCCCCACGACCGGGGACCGCGTCGGGATGAGCTTCCTGGAGACCAAGACGCAGGACGACCTGCGCAAGCGCGCCCGCATGCACAAGGTGTGGGCCGACACCAGCCTCGGGTTCATCGGCCGCAGCCCCGACTACCTCAACGTCAACCTGATGGCGGCGGCGCGGGCGGCCGACTACTTCTCCCAGAACGACCCGCGCTTCGGCGAGAACATGCAGCGCTACTACGAGCACGTGCGCGAGAACGACCTGTGCCTGACGCACGCGCTCACCAACCCGCAGGTCAACCGTGCCGCTCGCGCCGACGAACTGGCCGACCCGTACATCGCACTCGGCTTGGTGCGCGAGACGCGCGAAGGGATCATCGTGCGCGGGGCGCGCATGATGGCGACGTTACCGATCGCCGACGAGATCCTCATCTTCCCCTCCACCGTGCTCAAGGAGCAGGAGGAGATGACGCGCTACGCGCTGGCGTTCGCCGTGCCGTGCTCCACGCCCGGTCTCAGCTTCGTGTGCCGCGAGCCGCTCGACATCGGTCGCGGCACCGAGGACCACCCGCTCGGGTCGCGCTTCGACGAGATGGACGCGCTGGTGGTGTTCGACGACGTGCTGGTGCCATGGGACCGCGTGTTCCTGATGAACGACGTCAAGCTCGCCAACCGCGCGTACGGCTCGACCGGGGCGGTGTACCACATGGCCCACCAGGTGGTGAACGTCAAGATCGCCAAGACCGAGGCGTTCTTGGGCGTCGCCCAGTCGATCGTCGAGGCCATCGGCAGCGCCCAGTTCCAGCACGTGCAGCAGAAGATGAGCGAGATGATCATCACGCTCGAGATCCTCAAGGCGCTCCGCACGCAAGCCGAGGTGACCGCCACGCTCGACGCGTACGGCACCATGACGCCGGGCAAGCAGGCCCTCGACGCCGCGCGCAACTACTTCCCCCAGGTCTACCCGCGCATGGTCGAGATCCTGCAGCTTCTCGCTGCCAGCGGCCTGATCATGATCCCCACGGAAGCGGAGCGGAAGGGCCCGATGGCCGACGCCATCGACAAGTTCCTGCAGGCTTCGAACCTTCCCGCCGAGGAGCGCATCCGCCTGTTCCGCCTGGCGTGGGACATGACCATCTCGTCGTTCGGGGGGCGCCAGAACCTGTACGAGAAGTACTTCTTCGGCGATCCCATTCGCACCCAATCGGCGCTCTACCAGGGGTACGACCTCTCGAAGTACGTCGAGCGCGTGCGCGACTTCCTCGAAGCGGGCCGCACGAAGGTGGACGGCGAGAGCGGGACCGCGGCCGTCGGAGCGGCCGCCTCGGAGAGTAGGTGACGCATGCCCCTTCGTGACGCCAACCCGGCGCCGCCGTTCGACGTGCTGCGCCTGTCGCACGTCGAGCTCGGCGTGGCCGACCTCGAGCGGTCGGCAGCGTTCTACGTCGGCGCTCTGGGGTTCGTCGAGACCGCACGCGAGGAAGACGCGCTCTACCTGCGCGGCCTCGAGGACCGAAGCCACCATTGCCTGGTGCTGCGCGCATCGAAGCCAGGCACCTGCCTGCGTCTCGGTTTCCGCGTCCGCAGCGAGGAAGACTTGGACCGCGCGCTCGCGTATTTCCAGGAGCGGGGCTTGGAGGCGCGGTTCACGACGCCGATGGGACAGGGTCGAACGCTGGAAGCGCGCGACCCGTTCGGCGTGCCGCTAGCGTTCTACGCCAGCCAGACGCCGGTCGAGCGCAAGCTGCAGGACTACGGCGCGTACCACGGTGCCGCGCCACAACGGATCGACCACGTCAACGCGTTCGCGGCCGACCTGCAGGCAACGCACGATTTCTACGCCGGCGAGCTCGGCTTCCGTACCAGCGAATACACCGACACCGACGAGACCGAGCCGCGCCTGTGGGCCGTGTGGATGCACCGCAAGGGCAACGTGCACGACCTTGCGCTGACCAACGGCGTGGGCCCCCGTCTGCATCACGTCGGCGTGTGGGTGCGCGGCGAACTCGACATCTTGCATGCCTGCGACGTGCTCGCGACCAGCGGTTGGCGTCAGACGCTCGAGCGTGGGCCGGGCAGGCACGGCATCTCCAACGCGTTCTTCTTGTACCTGCGCGACCCCGACGGCCACCGTGTCGAGCTGTTCACGGGCGACTATCGCACCATGGATCCCGACTTCGAGCCGGTCGGCTGGAAGATGGACGACCCACAACGCCAGACCCTCTGGGGGCACCCCGCCCCGAAGTCGTGGTTCGAGGAGGGCAGCCCGTTCGAGGGCGTCGCCCCGCAGGACCCCGCCATGCCGCTCCGGCCGATGGTCGCGCGATGAGCGCGACGTTGGTCCGCGGCAGGAACGATCCAGGTACGTCCGTACGCGTCCACCCTGGCCGCGTCGCGCGCACGCATGAAGGAGGAAGTCCCATGATCCGTCGCATCGCACAGACTCTTCTCGTTGCCGTATTGGTCTTCGGCGCCAGCGCGTTCGCGCAGGAGACCATCCGCATCGGTGCCGTCGCCTCCGCGACCGGCCCGGCCTCCGCCCTCGGTGAGCCCGAGGCGAACACGTTCCGCATGCTGCAGGACGTGATCAACGCACAAGGCGGCTTCGCCGGCATCCCCGTCGAGATCATCTTCCTCGACAGCGCCACCGACACCGCCCAGGCGGTCACCAACGTCAACCGGTTGATCGAGGAGAACGACGTCCACGCGGTGATCTGCTGCACCATCACCGCGAACTCGCTCGCCATCGTCGACCCGGTGCAAGCGGCGCAGGTGCCGAACATCAGCATGGCCGCCTCGGCCGCCATCATCGAGCCCGTCGAAGAGCGCTACTGGGTGTTCAAGACGCCGCAGACCGACCGCCTCATGATCCGCGGCATCGTCGAGGACATGGTCGCGAGCGGCCTCTCCACGCTGGCCTTCCTGGGCATCGACGACGCCTACGGCGAAGGCGGCTTGGTCGAGCTGAACGCCGCCATCGAGGGCACCGACATCGAGGTCGTGGCCGTCGAACGCTACGGGCGCTCCGACACCAACGTCACGCCGCAGGTGCTGAGCGCCACCTTGCGCCGCCCCGACGCCGTGCTGATCTGGGGCGTGGTGCGCGACTCCGCGTTGGTCGTCGAGGAACTCGCCGGCCGCAACTACCAGGGCCAGGTCTACGCCAGCCACGGCGTCGGCAACCCGAGCTTCCTGGAGCTCGCTGGTGACGCCGCCGAGGGCGTCCGCCTGCCGATCGGTCCGATGATCGTGGTCGACGAGCTCGCCGACGACAACGTGATCAAGCCCGTCGCCCAGGCCTACGTCGATGCGTACGAGGCCGTCTACGGCGCCGGCACCGCCAGCACGTTCGGCGGACACGCCTGGGACGCCGTCAAGGCCATCGAGCTCGCGGTCGAGTACGCCTCGGCCAACGGCACGCTCGACCTGTCCACCACCGCGGCCGGCCGCGCCTCCATCCGCGACGCGCTCGAAGCGATGCCCGCCTTCATCGGCGTCGGCGGCGTGTTCGACTACACCGCCGAGGACCACCTCGGCCTCGACACGCGCGCGCTCGTGATCGTCGAGATCCAAGGCGGCAACTGGACGTTCGTGCGCTGACCCCCGGACGCTGTCCTTCGCGTTCGCGCCTCCACCCGAAGGATGGAGGCGCGAACGCGAAGGCGCAGCTCGGGTCCGAGGGGTGGGGCGGGGGCCCGACCGCTCCCGCCGCATTTCCGACCCTCGCGTCAGCCAAGGACGCGCGCGCGTCCCCGGAACGGAAACCGATCTTGTTCGATATCCCGCTCATCCTCTTCTTCGAGGGCCTCACCAACGGCGCCATCTACGCGCTGATGGCCCTCGGGATCGTGGTGCTGTACTCGGTCACGAACGTCATCAACGTCGCTCAGGGCGAGTACGTGATGCTCTCTGCCCTCACGGTCGCCAGCCTTCGCGCGGGCGCCGTGCCCGGCACGGTCTACATCGTCATGGCGGGTCTGCTGCTCTGGGGCCTGTTCGATGCCTTCGGGCACGCCCGCAGGCGGGCGTTCGGCCGCGCCGCGGTGGCGTTCGTGCTCCCGCTGATCGTCGCGGGCGCCGTCTATCTGATCGTCGTGTTGGCGAGCCGGGCCGGCTTGCCGTATCTGTTGCAGATCGCGTTGGCCATCGGCCTCACCACCCTCCTCGGCCCTGTCACATACCGCGTGGTGGTCCAGCCGTTACCGCGCGCCGCCGTCGTCGTCTACCTCATCCTCGCCATCGGCCTCCACCTCGCCCTCACCGGGTTGGGGCTGGCGTTCTGGGGGCCGCAACCGTACGTCATCCCACCGTTCCAGAAGGGCGGTTTCGCCATCGGCGCCGCCTACCTCGACGCCCAAGACATCTGGTTGTTGGTGGTCGCCGGGGCGCTGATGCTCGCGCTGTGGTGGTTCTTCGGCAGCACGCTGCAGGGCAAGGCGCTGCGAGCGGCGTCCGTCAACCGCTTGGGCGCGCGCTTGTCGGGCATCAGCGTGGTGCGCGCCGGTAGCGTGGCGTTCACGCTGTCCGTCTTCCTCAGTGCCGTGGCCGGCGTGTTGATCACCCCGATCACCAAGATGGTGTACGACTTCGGCTTCCTACTCGGCCTCAAGGGCTTCGTCGGCGCCATCATCGGCGGCCTGGTGAACCCAGCGCTGGCGGTGGCAGGCGCGCTCTTCGTCGGCGTGGCCGAGCAGTTCAGCGCGTTCTACGTCAGTTCGGCCTACAAGGACGTGCTGGTCTTCTTGCTGATCATCCCCGTGCTGCTGGTGCGTTCGTTCCAGCACCTCGACTTCGAGGAGCACGTCGAATGACCCGCGGCACGCTCGTGCGCGGCGGCCTACTGGCGGCCTTCGGCGCCGTCTTGATCCTCATGCCTCTGCTTGCCGGGCCGTTCACCTTGCGCCTGGCGAACCTGGTCGGGATGTACGGCCTGGTGGTCATGGGCCTGGTGTTGCTCACCGGCTACGCCGGCCTGGCGTCGTTGGGCCAAGCGGCGTTCGTGGGTACCAGCGCCTACATGGCGGGCATCCTGGCGAGTCGCTTCGGGGTCGGCCCGTGGCTGGCACTGGTGGCGGGCGTGGCTGCGTCGGTGCTGGTTGCCTGGTTGATCGGCCTCGTGACGCTGCGCCTCAAGGGGCACTTCCTGGCGCTCGCCACGCTCGCTTGGGGCTTGGTCATCACCGGCGTGCTGCGCAACTGGATCCCCGTCACCGGCGGGAACTCGGGCTTCGGCGGCGCCACCGGTCACCGCTTCCCGCCGCTGTCGGTGTTCGGTCAGGAGCTGCGCGGCGACCGCGTGTACTTCGTGCTGGTGTGGGTCGTGGTGCTGCTGGTGTTGTGGGCGCTCACCAACCTGATGCGCTCGCGCATGGGGCGCGCCATCAAGAGCCTCCGCACCGGTTCGGTGGCGGCGGCCAGTTTCGGCGTCGACGTGCAGCGCCTGAAGATGGTGACGTTCCTGCTCGCCGCCGGCCTGGCCGGTTTGTCGGGCGGTCTGCACGCCTTCCGCGAGCTGTTCTTGGTGCCGGGCGTCGCCAGCCTGAACGCCAGCATCGATTTCCTGATCATGGCCGTCATCGGCGGTATCTCCAGCCTCTGGGGGGCGCTATTCGGTGCCGGCGCGTTCGTGCTGCTCAAGGAGCAACTGCAGCAGATCATGCCTGCGATCTTGGGGCGTAGCGGCAACTACGAGATCATCGCGTTCGGCCTCATCGTGATCCTGGTGCTGCACCGCGCGCGCCGCGGCGTGATGCCGATGCTCGCGCGGCTGCTGCCGGAGGCGCCGCCCGCTCCGGTGGACGAAAACGCCGCGCCGCTGCCGCCGCGTCCGGCGACGGCCGCCGCCGGCCCGCTGCTCGAGCTGAAGGAGGTCGGTCGTACCTTCGGTGGCCTGGCCGCCGTGCAAGAGCTGAGCTTCCACGTGGGCCGGAACGAGATCGTGGGGCTCATCGGTCCCAACGGCGCGGGCAAGACGACCGTGTTCAACCTCGTCACCGGCGTCCTCGACGTGAGCAGCGGCGAGATCGACTTCGCCGGAGCGTCGATCCACAAGCGTCCGCCGCACGTCATCGCGCGGCGCGGCCTGGCCAGGACGTTCCAGCATCTGAACGTCATCGGGAACATGACCTTGCTGGAGAACGTCGCGCTGGGCGCCTACGGACGCACGCGTGCCGGGCTCGTCCAGGGCATGCTGGGCCTTGACCGCGACGAGGCTCGCCGGACCCGCGCCGACGCGATGCGGCAACTGCGCCGCGTCGGGTTGGAGGACGCCGCCTTCCAGACCGCCGACAGCCTCCCGCTCGGGAAGGCGCGCTTGCTCGAGGTGGCGCGCGCGCTGATGGCCGACCCGGTGTTGCTGCTGCTGGACGAGCCGGCCGCGGGCCTTCGCAAGCACGAGAAGGAAGAGCTCAAGAGGCTGGTGCGAAGGTTGCAGGCAGAAGGCGTGACGATCCTCTTGGTGGAGCACGACATGGACGTGGTGATGGACCTCGCGGATCGCATCGTGGTCATGAACCATGGCCAGAAGCTGGCCGAGGGAACGCCGGACGAGGTCCGGCGCGACGCCCTCGTGCTCGAGGCGTACCTCGGCAGGGAGGCGGCGTGAGCAGACCTGCTTCGACCGGATCGCGACGGGCGGCAACGACGGAGGCGCCGAGCAGCGGGCAGCGAACCTACGCCTCGGAGGCGGAACGCGCCGCTTCACCAGATGCCGTGCTGGTGGCGAAAGGCGTGAGCGTGCGCTACGGCAGCGTGCAGGCGCTCGACGCCGTCGACGTGAGCGTCCTGGCCGGCGAGCTGGTGACCGTCATCGGCGCGAACGGGGCGGGCAAGTCGAGCCTCGTGAACGCCTTGGTCGGCGTAGTGCCCAAGGTGGGCGGCAGCGTGACGTTCCGCGGCGAGGACATCAGCGAGGCGGCGCCGGAGCGTTTGGTCGGGCGGGGCGTGGTGCTGGTCCCGGAGCGGCGCGAGCTGTTCGCTGCGCTCGGCGTCGAGGACAACCTTCGCCTCGGCGCGTTCGCGCGCGTGATGCAGAGCGCCCGAGGCGCCCTTGGCGGGGCCACCGCACGCGCCGTCGCCGAGGACTTGGAGCGCGTCTACGTCACCTTCCCCCGCTTGCGCGAGCGCCGCCGCCAGGTGGCGGGCACCATGTCGGGCGGCGAGCAGCAGATGCTCGCCATCGGCCGCGCCATGATGGCCCGCCCCGCGTTGCTCCTGCTCGACGAGCCGAGCCTGGGCTTGGCGCCGCTGATCGTCGAGGAGATCTTCCGCGTCGTGACGATGCTGAAGGAGAGCGGGTCGACGGTGCTGCTCATCGAGCAGAACGCCCGCGCGGCGTTGCGGCTGGCCGACCACGCCTACCTGCTCGAGACGGGCTCGGTCGTCATGGGCGCGCCCGCCGACGAACTGGCGCGCGACGAGCGCGTGGCGCAGGCGTACCTGGGGTTGGGCGGCGCGGACTGAGGGCCGTCGGCTACAAGGACCGCAGGACATTCAGGTCGCGCTCGTGCCCGCCCTCGTCGTCGCCCAACGGGGTCTCCAAGATCATCGGCATCGCCTCGAAGCGTGCGTCATGCGTCACACGCGCGAAGAACTCCGTGCCGATGGCGCCTTGGCCGATGTTCTCGTGGCGGTCCTTGCGGCTGCCCAGCGGGTGCTTGGAGTCGTTCAGGTGGATGCAAGCGAGTCGCTCGAGGCCGATCGCCTCGTCGAACGCCGAAAGCGCCTCTTCGTAGCCGTCCTCGCTGGTGAGGTCGTAGCCCGCGGCGAACGCGTGGCACGAATCGAGACAGACCCCGACGCGCTCGGGCGCGTCGAGCCGCGCACGGATGGCGGCGATCTCTTCGAAGCGCGCGCCGATGGTGCTGCCCTGGCCCGCGGTGTTCTCGAGCAGCACGCGCGTCGCCAGCTCCGGTGCCGACTCCAGCACGGTGACGAGCACCTCGTCGAGCGCGCGCGCGATTCGGTCGATGCCCTCCTCGGCGCCGGTGCCGAGATGCGCTCCGGGATGCAGCACCAGGCCCGACACGCCGAGCCGGTCACAACGCAAGAGCTCGTCGGCCAAGCCGGCGCGCGACTTCTCCAGCACGTCCTCGTTGGGAGAACCGAGGTTGATGAGATACGCAGCGTGCGCCACCACGGGCTGTGGCCGCTCGGCATGGGCGCTTTGGAACGAGCTGACGTCGGCGTCCGATAGCGCCTTGCCTCGCCATTGGCTGGGGCTCTTCACGAAGATCTGCAGCGCGTCGCAACCGATCTCCGCCCCGCGCTCGAAGGCCTTGGCGACCCCGCCGGCGGTGGAGACGTGCGCTCCTAGCAATGCCATGCCGGTGAGTCTACCAGGGGCCTCGCGCGCCGGGGCGCCAGGGGGTCGGTGGTAGACTCTGCCGCGTGGTTCGCGCGCTGCTCACCGACCCCGGGCCCGAAGAGCTGGCAGAGTTCCTGGACGAGCACTTGCGTGCTGGCGACGCCCTGGTCCAGGTGGCGGGGGCGTGCGAGGTGCTCTACAGCGGACGCGCCGCCAGCGTGGCGGAGGCCGGCGACTACCTCGTCCTGGTGAAGGCGGACGGCAGCGTTCAAGTGCAGGGTCATCGCGGCGTGAAGCCGGTGAACTGGCAGCCCCGTACCGACGACTTGCGCGTCACGGTCGAGGACGGCGTGGCAGTGATGGTGGCCGAGCGCTTCACCCCCGCCGAGATGGTGCGCGTCGCGTTCTTGCGGCCTGCCCTGGCCCAGGCGCTGGTGTTGCGCGAGAACGGCGACTTCCTGCTGATGGGGAGCGAGGCCGAGATGCAGCGCGCGCTGGCGCGCCACCCCGAGGTGATCGAACCCGGGCTCACCGTGCTGCACATGGAACTGCCCACCGACGTCGGGGGCATCGACCTGCTGGCGCGTGACCTCGACGGTCGGCTGGTGGTGGTCGAGCTCAAGCGCGGCAAGGCGAATCACGAGGCGGTGCATCAACTCAGCCGGTACGTGGACCGCGTGCGCGCGCTGGTCGGCGGGGAGGTCCGCGGCGTGTTGGCGGCGCCCGCCGTCACCGGCCCTGCCATGAACCGGTTGGGGGACCTAGGACTCGAGTTCCGCGAGGTGACTGCACTGCCGGACACGGTCGAAGAGGGTCCGTCGCAGCCGGCGCTGTTCGCCTGAGATGGTTCGCTCGGGCGCGCCCCCGGGCGCGCGGGCCTCGCTACGGTAGACTCCGAAGGCCCATGCCCCGAGTGTCCACGCCCCCGGACCTACTGAGCCTCGCGCGACTCGTGTTGCGTCTGTCCCGTGCCTTGGAGCGCAACGTCGACGGCACCTTGCGGCCCACCGTCGGCCTGAGCGTGACGGAGTACCTGGTGTTGCGCGTGATCGAGGACGGGGCGGCGTACCCCAGTGCCGTGTCGGCGCAACTCAACCTGCCGCCCGCCAGCGTCAGCCGTACGCTCGACCGGCTCGAGGCGCACGGTCTGGTGCGGCGATCCGTGGACGCAGCAGACCAGCGCCGCTTCCTGTTGGCCGTCACCGACGCCGGGGCCGAGATCGCCGCGCACGCGCGCGCGTTGCTGCGCGAGCAACTGCGCGAGGCGTACGACCACGTCCCCAACGCCGTTCTTCACTCCGCCATCGACGAACTACGCACGTTGCTCGCGGCGATGGAAGCGCGCGAGGCCGGCTAGGCGCGGCGACGCTCGCGTGGAGCGCGCCTCGCCTACGAGAGGCGCGCCCGCACGTACTGCCGGGGCCAGAGCGCATCGTCACCGACGCCGAGCTTCCGGGCGGCGTCGAGAGGCCAGTGGGGGCGTCGCAAGAACTCGCGACCGAGAAGCACCAGATCGGCCCGTCCGCCCGCGACGATGGCCTCGGCCTGGTCCGCCTCGGTGATGAGACCGACGGCTCCGCTCGGCATGCCGGCTTCCCGCCGGACCCGCTCCGCGAACGGGACCTGGTACCCGGGTTCGGCCGGCACCTTCACGCCGGGCACCAAGCCGCCGGAGGAGCAGTCGATGAGGTCGACGCCGAGCGGTTCTACGTCCCGGGCGAGGCGCACCGTGTCGTCCGGCGTCCACCCACCGTCCACCCAGTCGGTGGCCGAAACGCGCACGAAGAGCGGCTTGTCGCTCGGCCAGACCTTCCGTACGGCGGTGACGACCTCGCGCACGAGTCTGGTGCGGCCTTCGAAACCGCCGCCGTAGTCGTCGTCGCGCCGGTTCGTGAGGGGGGACAGGAAGCTGTGGAGCAGGTAGCCGTGGGCGGCATGGATCTCGACGATGTCGAAGCCGGCCCGGTCTGCGCGCCGCGCGGCGGCGGCGAACGCCGCCACCACGTCCTCGATGTCGCGGACGTCGGCATGCCGAGGCGTCGGCCACTCGCGATGGAACGCTTCGTCCGTCGGGCCGATCACCTGCCAGCCGCCCTCGGCATCGGGCACCGCGCCTCGCCGCTCCGCCCAGGGGCGGAAGGTGCTGGCCTTGCGCCCGGCGTGGGCCAACTGCACCCCGGCCAAGGCTCCGTGGTCTTGGACGAACCGGACTGCGCGGGCGAGCGGTTCGACCTGGTCGTCGTTCCACAGTCCGAGGTCTTCGGGGCTGATGCGGCCGCGCGCCTCCACCGCCGTCGCTTCGGTCAGGACGATGCCCGCCCCGCCCTTGGCGAAGCCGCCGAGATGGATCAGGTGCCAGTCGTTGGCGACACCGTTTCGGGCACTGTACTGACACATGGGCGAGACCACGATGCGGTTGCGGGCGCGGCGCGAGCGAAGATCGAGGGGTTCGAACAGGGCTGGCATGGTGCCCATCATGACCGTGGCGTCTTCGCGGCCGTGTCGCTCACGGGTGCAGCGCCGGCAAGAGAGGGTCACGCGCATGAAGTTGCCCACGGCCACGGCGCTCCCGCCGCTGCTAGACTGACCCGGCATGCCGCTGTTCCGTAAAGACCCGTTCGGCCGCGCTTGGGTGTTGTTGTCGCCCGAACGCGGTCTCGAACCGTCGGACTTCGGAAGCGTGCCGCCGTCGGCCGCGACGTCGCCACTCTCGCCTGGCAACGAAGGGCGGGTGGGGGCGGAGATCGCTACCGTGCAACCGACCGCGGCGGAGAGCGACCGGCCGGACTGGCGCATGCGTGTCATCGAGCACCCCGCGCGCTTGGTTGGACCGCGCCCCTTCGCGCTCGAAGGCGACGACCTCTTCCGGCACGGCCCTTCTGCCGGCCATCACGAGATCATCGTCGAGCATCCCGATGCGCGCCAGCGCCTCGAGACGATGCCCCGGCAGCATCTCACCGAGGTGCTGAAGCTCTACCGCGACCGCATCGCGCTGGCCGCCGAGAGGCCGGGCACCCGGCACGTGCAGTTGACGCGCAACGTCGGTCGCGCGGCGGGCGCGTTGTTCGACCATCCCCACGCGCAGGTCCTGGCCGTGCCGGTCGGGAACCGCTGGGTCGAGGAAGAGATCGAGGTGGCGGGCGAGTATCACCGCCAGCACGGTCGCTGCCTCTACTGCGCCGTGCTTGAGCGCGAGCGCGAGCTGCGCGAACGCATCGTGAGCCAGAACGAAGAGTTCGTGGTGCTGGCGCCGTTCGCCTCCAAAACGCCGTTCGAGACGTGGGTACTGCCCCGGCGCCACGACAGCGCCTTCGGCGCCGCGCCGTCGAACACCTTGGGGCAGCTGGCCGACATCCTTCAGGTGCTGGTCCGGGGCCTCAACGCCGCGCTCGACCACCCGCCGTACAACATGGTCTTGCACACCATCACCGCACCCAACCGGCCGGACTTCCACTGGCACATCGAGGTCCTGCCGCGCTTGACGCGCCAGGCGGGCTTCGACTGGGGCACGGGCTTCTTCGTCAACCCGACGCCGCCCGAGGACGCGGTGCGCTTCCTGCGCGAGGCGTTGGCGCTGCAGGAGGTCCAACCGTGAGCGAGCGGCCCGCCAGGAGAAGGCCGAACCCGGTGCTGGTCACGCTCGCGGCCGTCGGATGCCTGCATCTGCTCTACATCACGCTCGTCGAAGCCGACCGCACAGTCGTCCAGCGGCGCGAGGTGACGCGGCTCGAGCGCGAGGTGGCCGGGTTGACGTCCGAGATCGAAGCGCTCGAGGAGATCGCGGCCCACGCCGGCGACGACACCTTCCGCGAGCTGCTCGCGCGGAAGCAGGGCTTCATCCACCCGGACGAGGTCCGCGTGGTCACACAGTCGTCCCCTTGACGAAGGCGCTCCTCGGCCCGGCCGGCGGGGCACGGTATCCTGGCGAGACGACTCGGAGGCGTACCGCGTGACCGACGACACCCTAGCTTGGATGAACGAGCTCACCGCCGAGATGGAGGAGCGCCGCAAGGGCGTGGCTCAGGGCGGTGGTCCGCAGCGGATCCGCAAGCAGCACGAGGCCGGCAAACTGACGGCGCGCGAGCGCATCACGGCACTCGTCGACGAGGGGAGCTTCGTCGAGCTCGGCGTGTTCGTCGAGCATCGCGGTGGCGACCTGATGGACGGTGTGGAAGCGCCGGGCGAGGGCGTCGTCACCGGGTACGGCACCATCCACGGGCGCACGGTGTACGTGTTCAGCCAAGACTTCACGGTGCTCGGTGGCAGCCTCGGTAAGATGCACGGCCGCAAGATCGCCAAGGTCATGGACCTCGCCGCCCGTACCGGGGCGCCCATCATCGGTCTCAACGATTCGGCCGGCGCGCGCATCCAGGAAGGCGTCGACTCGCTGTCGGGCTACGGTGAGGTGTTCTACCGCAACGCCGTCTACTCCGGGGTGGTGCCGCAGATCTCCGCCATCCTCGGCCCATGCGCGGGCGGGGCCGTGTACAGCCCCGCCCTGACCGACTTCGTGTTGATGGCGAGGGGCAGTTCGTACATGTTCATCACCGGTCCCGAGGTGATCAAGTCCGTCACCAAGGAAGACGTCACGTTCGAGCAGCTGGGCGGGGCGGACGTGCACACCAAGGTCTCGGGCGTGGCGCACTTCGAGGAGGACGACGACGAGGCGGTGCTCGAACGCATCCGCGAGCTGTTGACCTTCCTGCCGCAATCGGCGCGTGACAAGCCACCCGTGCGCGCCACGGAGGACCCGATCGACCGCGAAACGCCCGAGCTGTTGTCGATCGTGCATCCCGACCAGCGCCGGCCGTACCCGATGATCGAGGTGGTGCGGGCCCTGGTCGACGACCGTCGCTTCGTCGAGGTGCAGCCGGAGTTCGCGCGCAACATCATCGTCGGCTTCGCGCACATCGGCGGGCAGCCGGTCGGGGTGGTGGCGAACAACCCACGCCATCTGGCGGGCACGCTGAACATCGACGCCTCGGACAAAGCCGCTCGCTTCATCCGTACGTGCGACGCGTTCAACGTCCCGATCGTGACGTTCGTCGACGTGACCGGTTTCCTGCCCGGCGTGGCCCAGGAGCATGCAGGCATCATCCGGCACGGCGCCAAGATGCTCTACGCCTACGCCGAAGCCACCGTCCCGAAGATCACCGTCATCGTTCGCAAGAGCTACGGCGGCGCGTACCTCGCGATGAACTCGCAGGACATGGGAGCGGACGTCGTGCTGGCATGGCCGACCGGTGCCGTGGCCGTGATGGGGGCAGAAGGCGCGGCCAACATCATCTACCGCCGGGAGATCCAAGCGTCGAAGGACAAGGCCGCCACCCGCGCGGCGCGCATCGCCGAGTACCGTGCCCGCTTCGATAACCCGTACGTCGCCGCCGGACGCGGCTACATCGACGACGTGATCGAGCCGCAGCGCACGCGCGAAGCGCTGGTACGCCACCTGCGCATGCTCGCGACCAAGCAGGAGACGCGGCCGTACCGCAAGCACGGCAACATGCCGCTCTGACCCGCGGACGCCCGCCCCAGACGATTACGCCAACCCCCGCGCGCGAGGAGTACGCATGAACATCGAAGGATTCGACGCATCCCGCCTGACCGACTTGTGGGTCCAGTACGGCCTCAACGTCGTGGGGGCGATCCTCATCCTGATCGTGGGCTGGGTGGTGGCCTCGTGGGCCTCGCGCCTGACCAGGGCCGGGCTGTCGCGCAGCGGACGCGTCGACGACACCGTGTCGGTGGTGCTGTCGCGCGTCGTGCGGTGGCTGGTCTTGGCGTTCACGCTGGTGGCGGTGCTCAACCGTTTCGGCGTGCAGACCACCAGCATCGTCGCGCTTCTCGGCGCCGCCGGCCTGGCGATCGGCCTCGCGTTGCAGGGCACGCTGGCGAACGTGGCGGCCGGCATCATGGTGCTCATGCTCCGGCCGTTCCGGCTAGGCGACGCCGTCGACATCGGCGGCACCGGCGGGACCGTCGAGGACATCGGCCTGTTCACCACCCGCATCACGAGCTTCGACGGCGTGGTGGTGCACGTGCCGAACGGGCAGGTGTGGGGCGAGAAGATCCAGAACTACTCGCAAGCGGGCAAGCGCCGCTACGACCTGGTGGTCGGCATCGGGTACGGCGACGACATCGGCAAGGCCTTGAACGCCATGCGCGCCGTGGTCTCGTCCGACGACCGGGTGCTGGCCGACCCCGAGCCGATGTACGTGGTGACCGAGCTCGGAGACAGCGCCGTGAACGTGATGGCGCGGTACTGGGTCGCGCCGGCGGACTACTGGACCGCGCGCTTCGAACTCACCCGCAGCGTGAAGGAACGGTTCGACGGCGAGGGCATCAACATCCCCTTCCCGCAGCGCGACCTGCACTTGGCGCCGGGCGCCACCCTCAAGGTCGAGCAGGCCTGACGTCGTTCCCACCTAGGCAGAGCGCGGCCGGTCCTTGCGCAGCAGGGGCAGGTAGAACGCCAGGGCCACGAGCACGAGGGCGGAGGTCGCCAGCCATGCGTAGCGGTACGCCACCACCAGCGAAGCGCCGTCGGTCGTAGCGGCGCCGGCGCCGACCACGACGCCGATGGCCCACTGGAGGGCGAAGCCGCCGAGGAACATGAACAGGTTGACGAAGGTGACGGCACGCCCGGTGAGGTTGGCGGGCAAGACGGACGTGGCCTGCCCGTAGAGCTGTGTCGAGAAGGCGCCGGAAGCGGCGAACACGAATAGCAGGGCACCGAGAACCACCGGCGGGGCGACCGTCGGCAGGACCGCCAGCCCCACCTGTGCCGCGACGTTCACGACGGCGGCCATGGCCACCACCAGGGCCGCCCCGAACCGCTCCACCACCCAGCCGGAGGTGAAGAAGCCGAGGATCAAGCCCACGCCGACGAAGAGCAGCAGGTTGCCGGCCGCCAGGTTCGCCATGCCGGCCGCCTCCACCAGGTACGGACCTGCCCACAACGATTGGTACGCGAAGGTGGTTCCCATCAACGCGAACGCCATGCCGGCCATGCGCCACATGGCGACGCTGCGGAAGATGCGGCCGAAGCCGGCCGTCGCCGACGTGGCCCCGCCGCCCATGACGCCGGCACCGCCGCCCTTCGCCGTGGGCGCGCCCGACGAGTCGAGCGCACCCGACTCGTCGAGCGCGCCCACGGCGGCCGGCGCCCGCGGGGTCCGCGCCACCATCGCGATCGTCGCGGCCGACACGAGCAACGCGGCCGCGCCGCCGTAGAACACGCCGCGCCACCCGAACGAGGCCGCCAGGTGCGCCAGCGGCGCCGTGGCGATCAGGGCGCCGGACGAGCCGACGGCGACGAGCATGCCCGACACGCGCGCGAACCGTTTGGGTGGCAACAACTGCGATAGGGCCTTGAGGCCGCCCATCAGGATGCCGGCGGTGCCGACACCGAGGAGCGCGCGACCGAGCGCGAGCCGACCGAAGCCTTCGGCGCTGGCGAACGCCAGGGAACCCACCACGCCGACGAGCATCAGCGTCGGCGTGGCGACGCGCGCGGGGAAGCGATCGACGAGGGCTCCGAACGGCAGTTGGGAGAGCGCGAACGCGCCGAAGAAGAGGCTGCTCATCAGGCCCAACTGAGCCGGGTCGAGTTGTAGCGCCTGGCGCAGGTCCTCGGCGATGACGGCGTTGGCGGAGCGGAAGAAGTAGGAGAGGATGTGCGCGGCAGCGAAGACCGCGAAGACCCGGATGGCGTGTGGCACGATGCGCCCGAGCATACCAACCGGAGCCGGCCGCCCGGCAGACGCACGCCGTGCGTCGGAACTCAGCCGATCTCGCGCAGGTCTTCCATCACCTGCCAACCGACGCCTGCCGGCGTGGCGTCGAGGTGGCGCTGGAGTGCCTCCGCCACGGCCGGTAGCATGCGCGCCGGGTCGACCGGGCCCTCGAGAATCGCGAGCACGGTGAGTTGGTACACCGTCTGCGTCGCGCTGAGGGTGCCGTCGTCGAAGAACGCGAACGGCGCTTGGGGCAGCGCGTCGAGCAGCAGGTGGACGTCGTTCGCCAACGAGCCCGGCAAGGTCTCGTCGAGGCGCAAGTCCTGCTCACGCGGGTGCCAGACGTAGCCCTGAAGCAGTTTCACGGCGCGCCGTCCGCTCGACGGGCCACTCCAGAGTTCCCGGTCGTCTCGGAGGCCTTCTGACTCGGTGAAGGCGATGTCCTCTTCGTCGGGGCCGTTCATCCTTCCATCTTCGTCGCTACGTCGAAGTCCTGCGGTAGCGGCAGATGGGGGAGCACGTCGTGCCAACGCGCAGAGAACGAAGCCAGGTCGTCGAGCAGAAGCCCGGTGAAGCCGAGCGCCTCGCACGCCGCCACGTTGGTGGGGCTGTCGTCGACGAAGACGGTCGCTTCCGGCGGCACGCCGATGGCGTCGGTCAACGCCTGGAAGGCGCGCGCGTCGGGCTTGCGCACGCCGATCTCGTTCGAGAAGACGAACGCCTCCACGCGCGCCATGCGCGGGTCCGACCGGACCTGGTCGCAGAGCTCGGGGACGTTGTTCGACAGCATCCCCACCGTCACGTCGGCGGGCAGGGACGCCAGCAGCCGGTACATCGCGGGCCGCTCGACGGCAGCGGTGAGGAACGTCCGGCGGAAGGTGTCGAGATCGGAGTCACGACCGACGGCATCCTGGAACCGACGGTGGAACTCGGGCAGGTCGAAGGCGCCGACCTCGAACTCGGCCATCAGCGCCAGGTAGGGATCCTCGACCGACTGCGGCGCGAGGCCGTGCAGGGCGGCGAGCGCGCGCGCAGCACGGTGGTCGAAGGTCCCGACGGTGAACACCCCGCCCCAATCGAACGTGACGGCGCGGACGTCGCCGCTCATACGCCGGCGTGCTTCGGCGCGCCGCCCTCGGGCGCTGGTGGCGCGAGCTCGCTGCGGTACCAGGCGAAGAACGTGAAGACGAACGGGGCGCCGAACGCCACCAACCCGGAGACCTTCATGATCGCGCCCGCCAGCGCCTGGTCCTCGAGCGGATCGAGGCCGTACGCGCGCACGGGCATGTTGGCGTAGGCGGCGTAGAGCGTCTCGGGCGAGAACGTCACGCCCGCGAAGATCGGCAGCTGCGCCACCGGCGCCAGGAAGAGGTAGACCAACCGCAGCGGATACGCCGGCCGCGGCAGCTCCTCGAGCGGGCTCAACAGCGGCCACCACAGCATGAGCGACACGAGCAAGACCACGAAGTGGATGGCGTGGTGGATCGAGGTATGGGAGAGGCTCAGGTCGTACATCGGCGGCAGGTGGTAGATGGCCAGCACCAAGGCGAACGTCACGAACGTGACGAGCGGATGCAGCACGACCCGAGCGATGGGCAGCACGCGCCTGCCACCGAGTAGGGCGCGGAAGAGCCATGCGGGCACGCCCACCAACAACACCGGCGCAACCACGTAACTGAGCGCGAGATGCTGCACCATGTGGGCCGACAACAGGTAGCGCTCCGCTAAGTCGTGGAGCGGCGAGCCTTCGTTGAGGAAGAGCAGCGACAGGCCCAGGCCGAACACCAACGCACGTCCCGTGGGGTACGGAGTGCCCGGGGCCAACCGCTTCCGGAGCGGGCCGACCGCGAGGTAGTACGCGACCGCCAAGGCGGCCATCCCGCCGAGGAGCACAGGCTCCAACTGCCAGTCGAGGTACAGCATGGGTCTCGTTCCGTTCCGCGGCCCGAGAGGGTCGCAGTGCGTGGTGCGGGGGCGGACTACGGCGCCCCCGCACTTATGCGCTCAGGGGAGCCCGAGCTCCTCGCGCGCGGCGTACACGTCGTTCGCCGTCAGGCCTGCGCCGCGGACCGCGGCCACCTCTTCGGGGAGGATGGGCGCGAAGTCGGCCGGGGCGTCGGACCAGGCGGTCAAGGTGTAGTTGAGCGCGTTCGCGATCTGCGCGTCGCTCAGGTTCGCCCACGGTGGCATGACGCCGGCGTAGGCCATCCCGTTGACGGTGATGGTGCCCTGCAGACCGAACAACACGACCTGGGCAAGGTACTCGCGGCCGCCCGCCTCGTAGATCTCGGCGGTGTGACCGGCCAGCGGCGGGAAGGCGCCGGGGATCCCCTGGCCGTTCGCCTGGTGGCAGGCGCTGCACGTGCTCGTGAACGCTTGTGCGCCCATCTCTTCGTCCCAGGCAGCGGCTTCGGCGGCCGGCTGGGTCGGCGGTGCGGCTTCTGCCGCAGGTTCGGGTTCGGGTTCGGTCGCGGCGGCTTCGGCCGCGGCCTCCGGCGCCGTGGGTTCCGTTGCCGTGGGTTCCGGCGCCGCGGGTTCGGTCGCGGCGTCTGCGGGCGTGGCTGCGGCGGTGTCCGCCGCGGCGGCCGGGGTCGCGGGTACGAGCGGTTGGTCGAGCGTCACCTCGTACGTGCTGGCGTCGTTGCTCGCCGCCGGCGGCACGACCGCGACGCTGCGGTCCTTCGGCCGTGGGCTGTCGGCGGCCTCGGCAGCGGGACGCGAGCGTCCGTCGGTGGCGATGTTCTCGGCTACGTCGGCTGGGAGTTCCACGGCGCCATGCGCGGGCGCCTCGCCGTGGGCGGCGGCCCCAGCTTGGCTCTCGACCGCCGGGCGAGTGGTGGCCACGGCGCGCGGCAGGATGAACATGGCCGTCAGGGCGATGAACGTGCCTAGTGCGATGAACATGCCGCTGGAGAAGAAGCCGGTGTAGGTGCGGTCGTCGTCTTTCAGGTGCATGAAGAACATGATCACCATGACGAACTTGACCACCGACAGTGCGACCAACCAGAACACGGTCCAGCCGCCTCCGAGCCACGCTTGCGGGTACTCCACCAGTGCGAACTCGACGTAGGTGATGACGCCCAGGATCAGGGCGACGATGACGTAGGTTCCGACGCCTCCCTGCTTGTGATCGTTAGCCATGTCGCGAAGCCCCGCTCACACGAACTCGATGAGGTAGATGACCGTGAAGATCACGATCCAGACGATGTCGACGAAGTGCCAGTAGAGACCCGCGATCTCGAGGTAGACGGCGTCCTTGCTACTGGTGGGTTGGATGTACGAGCGGATGAGGACGCTCACCAACCAGATCACACCGACCGTCACGTGGATCCCGTGGGTGCCGGTGAGGATGAAGAACGTCGTGCCGAACAGGTTCTGATGGATGGTCAGGCCGGCATTGACGAAGTGCACGAACTCGTAGACCTGGAACCCCAGGAAGATCGAGCCGAACAGGGCAACGCCCGCGGTCCACAACCGGAACTTCGGGACATCGTTGACGCGCAGCGCGTGCAGCGCCAGGACCATCAGGAAGCTCGACATCAGCAGTACGAACGTGCTCACGGTCGTGAGCGGGATGTCGAGGATGTCGGCCGGGAACGGACCGACCAAGCTGCGGTTGCGGTACGCCAGGTAGGTGCCGATGAGCGACCCGAAGAACATCGTGTCCGAAGCCAGGAAGACCCACATCAGCAACTTGACGTCGGGAAGCTTGGTGCTCCGGTAGCCGTGGGCCTCGATGGCGGCGGGGTCGGCGGCGTGCGTGCTCATGCGTGCTCCTCAGCGCTCTTGGGGTGGACGTGGAAGCCGCCGACGCCTTCGAACGCCCAGCCGAACACGGACAGGATCAGCGCGAGGCCCATGATGGCGGCCAGGACCATGTTGTCGTACATCAGGCCATACGCGCCGATGGTGATCGCGGCAGAACCGAGGATCGGGTACCACGACTGGCCCGGGATGTGCGCCCCGTGGGCGTCGTACACCTTGCCGGCGTCCGGGTCGGGCGGCGTGACGTGCATGCTCTCGGGATACTTCTGTGCCCACAATGCGTCGACGGTGTTCACCACGGGCTGAACCTCGAAGTCGTAGAACGGTGGCGGCGAAGCGGTGCTCCACTCGAGCGTGCGCGCGTCCCACGGGTCGCTTCCGGCGGGCTTCCCGCGAAAGAAGCCGTGCACGATGGCGATGACGAGCAAAACCAAGCCGGTGCCCATGATGAACGTGCCGAAGGTCGAGAGGAAGTTCGGGAGTTCCAAGCCGATGCCTTCCGGGTAGGTCTGGATGCGCCGCGGCATGCCCATCAGGCCGGCGATGTGCTGCGGGAAGAAGATCAAGTGGAAGCCCGACACGATGAACGCCCAGGTGATCTTGCCGAGACGCTCGGAGAGCATCTTGCCGGTCATCTTCGGAAACCAGTACCACAGCGCTCCGAGGAACGCCAGCAGCGCGCCCCCGCCCATCACGTAGTGGAAGTGCGCGACGATGAAGTAGGTGTCGTGGACCTGCGCGTCGAAGGTCGGCATCGCCACCATGATCCCGGTGATGCCGCCGAGCGTGAACGTGACCAGGAACGCGATGGCGTAGAGCATCGCGGTGGTGAAGCGGATACTGCCGCCCCACAGCGTTCCCAGCCAGTTGAAGATCTTCACCCCGGTGGGGATGCCGATGATGAAGCTGGTGAGCGAGAACGCCGTGTTCACGACCGGCCCGAGGCCGGTGGTGAACATGTGGTGCGACCACACC
Source organism: Trueperaceae bacterium (assembly GCA_046484635.1). GTDB lineage: Bacteria > Deinococcota > Deinococci > Deinococcales > Trueperaceae > CAZACZ01. Next base: position 7,575 of record JAWOIL010000066.1, on the reverse strand, counting down.
GCGAAGCCCATGAAGGCGATCGCGATGCCGGACAGGATCATCACGGGGTACCCGAACAGCGGCTTCCTGGAGAACGTGGGGATGATCTCCGAGATCACGCCGAACGCCGGCAGGATGATGATGTAGACCTCCGGGTGACCGAAGATCCAGAACAGGTGTTGCCACAAGATCGGCAGCGCCCCAGCCGCTGGCACGAAGAACAACGTCCCGAACGTGCGGTCGAGGATGACCTGGAGAAGGGCGATGGTCAGCGGCGGGAACGCGAAGATGATCATGAACGAGGTGATCAGCATCATCCAGCTGAACACCGGCATGCGCATGAGCTTCATGCCGGGTGCCCGCATGTTGACGATCGTCACGATCAGGTTCATGGCGGTGGCGGTGGTGCCGACGCCGCTGATGAAGAGGCCGAACATGTAGAAGTCGACGCCGTGCCCCGGGTTGGCGGAAAGCGAGGTGAGCGGAGCGTAGGCCACCCAGCCGACGTCGGGCGCGCCGCCAAGGAACCAGCTGGTGTAGATCATCAGCCCACCGAAGGCGTAGACCCAGTAGCCGAACGCGTTCAGTCGCGGGAACGCGAGGTCACGGGCGCCGATCTGCAGCGGCACGAAGTAGTTCGCCAGGCCGATTCCGAGCGGCATGATCGAGAGGAACACCATCGTCACGCCGTGCATGGTGAAGAGCTGATTGAAGGTGTCGGGCGCCACCAGCTGGTTCCCTGGCGCCATGAGCTGCAGGCGCATGATGAACGCCTCGATGCTGGCGGCAGCCATGAACAGGAACGCGCTGGTGATGTAGAGGATGCCAAGTCGTTTGTGGTCGACGGTGGTCAGCCAGCTGTACAGTCCCGTCGTCCACGTCGGCCGAACGAGCAGCTTCCCGGCCGTCGCGGTCGGATGCGTGGTGGCCATCAGTTCCCTCCCGCGTTCGCGAACGACTCGGTGGATTCGCCGCCGGACGCTTGCGTACCGGTGGGCGCACCGAGGCTCAGCAGGTACGCGGCGATGGCGGCCGTCTCTTCGTCACGCTTGGGATCGTCGGCGGCCCACAGCGTGGGCATGTAGTTGCCGGGCTTGATCGCTTGTGGATCGGCGATCCAGGCAGCGACGTTCTCGGGGGTCGCGTCCAACACGCCGGCCCCTACGCTGGTGCGGAGGCCGAAGTTGGTCAGGTCGGGGAAACCGGGCAGGCCGACGGAGATGCCCTCGGCGTAGTTCCCGATGGTATGGCAGCCGATGCATCCCTTGGAAGCGACGAGTTGCCGGCCCTGGGCGACCAGCGGGTCGGCAGCGACCTGGATCTCGGGTGTCTCGAACGACGCCACCCAGGCTTCGTACTCGGCCGGATCGTGCACGATCACGCGGAAGCGCATGTAGGCGTGCGCCCCCAGGCAGAGCTCGGCGCACTGCCCGTAGTAGACGCCGGGTTCGTCGGCGGTGAACCAGAGCTGGTTGTCCTGGTTGGGGATGGCGTCCATCTTGCCGGCCAGGCGCGGGATCCAGAAGGCATGCAGTACGTCGGCCGAGTCGAGGTGGACGACGACGCGCGCGCCGGCGGGGATGTGAAGTTCGTTCGCCGTTGTGAACCCGTACTGCGGGTACTCGAACTTCCACCACCACTGGTAGCCGGTCACGTCGACGACCACGTCCGAGGTGCCCGCCTCGATGAACGTCTGGGTGCGGAAGATCGACCGCACCGTCGGCACCGCGACCATGATCACGATGATGACGGGGAGGATCGTCCACGCCACTTCCATGACGGCGCTACCGTGCGTCTGCTCGGGCATCCGCGTGTCATCGCGCCGACGGCGGTAGCGAACGAGCACGAACGCCAGGACGCCGAAGACCAGGATCATGACGGGCCAACTGAGCCAGAAGGTCCACATGAACAGGTCCATCTGCTCCTGCGCGATCGGTCCTGCGGGCCGCAGCGTGGACTGCGCCCCGTCGAACGAGCAGCCGGCGAGGATGGGCGTGAGAACGGCGACGGGCCACGCCCGCCTCAACCACCTCATGGGCACGATTGCCTCCCTAGCGTTTGGAAACGGGGCGAATGAAGAGGGGCCCCGAAATCATTCGCACAATGTAGCACAGAGCCCGGAACCGGAATCGGAAGCCGTTGGCACGTTCCCGACGTGCGAAGTGCCACCTTTGGGGCTCTTGACTTCGAGCCTGGGAGGGCCAGCATGTCATCCGGGCGGCCGCGCGCGCTCACCCTGCAGCCACCAGACGCTCACGCTTCGCGGTAGGCGGCCGCCTCGATCAGGTGCTCGTCCTGCACGCGTTCCATGCCTTCGAGATCGGCGATCGTGCGCGCGACACGCAAGAGACGGTCGAAGCCGCGCCCCGACAACCGCAGACGCCGCGCGAGGTCGGCGAGCAGCCGGTCGGCCGACGCGTCGGGGCGGGCGTGTCGTGGTAACGCGGTGCCGTGCAGGTCGGCGTTCGCCACGCCCTGGCGAGCGAGCATGACGTCGCGGGCGCGTGCCACGCGGGTTGCGACGACGGCGCTCGCTTCGCCACGCTGGGTGCTCAGGAGCTCGGACTCGGTGAGGCGGGGCAGCCGCAAGCGGACGTCGATCCGGTCGAGCAGTGGCGCCGACACGCGCCGGGCGTAGCGCTGAACCTCGACGGGCGAACAGAGGCAGGCCTCGCCCGTATCGTCGTACGCGCGTCCGCATGGGCACGGGTTGCGCGCCGCGACGAGCTGGAACTTCGCCGGTAGCTGCACGGTTCCGTGAACGCGCGAGATCGACACGATGCCGTCCTCCAGCGGTTGTCGAAGCGCCTCCAGGACGTCGCGCGAGAACTCCGGGAACTCGTCGAGGAAGAGCACGCCGCGATGCGCCAGACTGGCTTCGCCAGGGCGCGGAACCGGCCCGCCACCGACGATGCCTGCCTCGGAACCGCTGTGGTGCGGGGCGCGGAACGGTGGCAGGCGGATGAGCCCGCCGCCACGCAACGCCCCGGCGCTCGAGTGGACGCGTGTCGCTTCGATCGACTCCTCCGGTGTCAGCGGCGGCAAGATCCCCGCCAACCTCAGCGCGAGCATGGTCTTGCCCGCCCCCGGCGGGCCGGTGAGCAGCAGGTTGTGGCGGCCGGCCGCGCACACCTCGAGCGCGCGCTTGGCCACGGAGTGGCCGCGAACGTCGGCCAGGTCGAGCCTTGGGTCTTGCCCCGCCCCGGCTTCCTGGTCGCGAGCGTGGTCGCCGGCATCGTCGTCTGCTGGCGGCCGGCACGGTGGCAAGCGCGCGCGGCCGCTGAGGTGCCCGACCGTCTCGGCCAGCGTGCGGGGCGCGACCACGTGCAGCCCGGGAACGACCGCTGCCTCCGCGCCGTTCCCCGGCGGCGCGACGATGCATCGCACCGCCTCGTTGCCGGCGGCCATCAGCGCGATGGCGACGGCGCCGCGCACGGGCCGCAGGCTTCCGTCCAGCGCCAGTTCCCCGAAAGCGATCACGCCATCGAGCGCCCGCTTGGGCAACCGACGATCGGCGGCCAGCAGCGCCAGAGCGATGGGGAGGTCGAAGGCAGGGCCCTCCTTGCGCACGTCGGCCGGAGCGAGGTTCACCACGATGCGGCTGGGCGGGAGCGGCAGGCCCAGTTGCTTCAGCGCCGCGCGCACCCGTTCGCGCGACTCCTGCACGGCCGCGCCGGGCAGACCGACCAGGGTGAAACTGGGCAGTCCGCTGGTGACGAAGGCTTCGACCCGGACCTCGATGGCGTCGACGCCGACCAGGGTGGCGGAGGTGGCGCGAGCGTACATCGTCGCCACGGTAGCGAAAGGCGTGCAAAGCACTTCGCCTCGCTGGGCAGCGGCCTAGCGGGTCTGGACGTCAGCCCGGCCGGCGTGGTCGCCGGTATGTGCCACGAGTCCTCGTCGCGGGCGACGACGGTGCTAGCCTGGTGCTGGATCAGGTAATTCATGGCCGGAGCAGCGTGCCCCGGCATGACCCCGGAGGTGCATCGTGAAGCGTCCATCGAGTTCCATCACCCTCGTAAGCGCGCTGTTGGCCGCGATCGTCCTGCTGGCCGGTTGTGGGCTCGTTCCGCCGATCGACGTCCAGGATCCGTTGGGCTTGGACGGGCAGGAGATCGACGTGACGTTCGGCCCGGCGGTCACCGGCCTCGCCCCGCTCTCCGTCGGCGGCAACGCGTCGGCCTCGTTCACGTTCCCGGACGCGGACCTCGGAGATCTCCCGGTCAACCCGAAGCAGATCGTGAACGAACTGGGCATCGCCAGCGCGACGCTCGACCGTGAAGCTGGCCCGGAGATCATCACGTTGTCCGACATCGACGTCGTCGTGCGCGTGTGGCAGGGTGCCGCCAGCTACGACACCGCGGCAGCGAACCAGCGGGCCGAGGCCTCCTTCGCAGCGTCGGGCGCGGTGACGCTCAGCGCCAGCGGTGGTGGTGTCGGCACCACGAGCTACACCGTCAGCGGCGCCTCGGGAGACGTCGGATTGCTGACGATGTCGGGGAGCGACATCGCGAACCTGCTGACGATCCTGTCCGAGTTGCCCGCGACCAACGACGGCAGCATCGCCGTCACGCTGCAAGGCGACCCGGACGCGTTGCTGGGCGGCACCTTGACGATCGAACTCGACGCCTGGAACGGTCAGATCAAGTTCTGAGCTCGCCAACCGGCCAGGACGCTGCCGGCGCCCGACGCTTCGCGCGCCGGCACCCTCGCCGGCACGAGTGACGGCCGCGCCTCAGTCCGTCGCCAGATGCGCGTAGAAGCCGAACGTGTGGGGCCCGACGTGACAGGCGATGACCGCGCCGATCTCGTGGAAGCCGCCGAAGCGGTACGTCACCCCGGCGGCGTCGATGGCCTGCCTGAGGCCATCGGCGGCCGCCGGGTCTTGCACGTGGATGAGGTTGAGCACGACCGGACCCGGAGAAGCCTCGACGTACGCCTTGATGCGGTCGACCATCTCCTGCTGGGCCTTCTTCAGGCCGCGAGCGCGCGTCAAGGGCGCAACCTTGCCTTCCTCCAGCGTGAGGATCGGCTTGATGCTGAGCAGGCTGCCGACGAAAGCGCTGGCACGGCCGATGCGTCCGCCTTTCTGCAGGTACTCCATCGTGCCGACCGTGAACGCGAGGAAGTTCGTGTCACGGATGGTCTCGATGGCCCGGACGATGTCCTCGAGCGCCGCGTCCGCGTCGCGCATCCGGGCGGCCACCCGCACCATCTCGCCGTGACCGAGGCTGGCGTGCCGTCCATCGAACACCGTCACGGGCACACCAGCCGACTCGGCCGCGATGGTCGCCGACTGGAACGTCCCCGAGATGGCCGACGAGATGGTGATGCACAGCACGGTGTCGGCGCCGCCTTCGACGGCGCGAGCGTACGCGTCCGCGAAGTCCTGCGGGCTCGGTTGGCTGGTGGTGGGTAGGTCGGCTCCGCCTGCGACGCCCTCGATGATGGCGGCTGGCGTGATGTCGATCCAGTCGCGGTACGTCTCCCCCCGGAACGAGACGTACAGCGGAACGGCCTCGACCTGGAGCTTGGCCAGCTCCTCGGCCGTCAGGTCGCAGGTGGAGTCGGTGACGATGGCCAGCTTCATGGCGCTCCTTACGCGCGGCGTGCGCGGCTCGTGCGTGCGGGTCAGCGGAAGGTCGGCACTTCCATCGAGTATACGATTCGCGGCACGGAGGCAAACGTCATGATGGGAGTGTGATGTCCGAGCTCCTGTGGTGGATCCTGACGCCGAGCACCGTGATGGCGTTGCTCCTTCTGCTGGCGTACCTAGCCGCGCGAGCGCGCGCGCCGCGCATCGCCGCCGGCCTCGTCTTCCTTCCCTTGATCGTGTCGCTGGCGCTCGCGCTCGCGCCGGTCGACCAGTACCTCGCGATGCCACTCGAGGGGCGCGTGCCGGCACCCGAGGGGTTGCCGGAGGGCGTCGACGGCATCGTGGTGTTGGGGGGCAGCGTGGACTGGCGCGTGGGCGAGGACCGCGGTCAGCTCACGCTCGACGGCGCAGGCGAGCGAATGCTGGCGGCGTTGGCGCTGGCGCGCCGCTACCCGGAGGCGCAGCTGGTGTTCACCGGGCTCTTCGAGGACGCGCTGGAGACCGAATGGCGAAGCGACGATGGGGTCGGCCTACTGTTCGAGCCCGTGTTGCGAGGCCGCGACGTCACGTACTTGGGAGAGGCCCGCAGCACCTACGAGGAGGCGCTGCTGGCGCTCGAGCGCATCCAGCCGAGCGCGGGCTCGACCTGGCTGCTCGTCACGAGCGCGCTCCACATGCCCAGAGCGATCGGCACGTTCCGCACCATCGGTTGGAGCATGACGCCGGTGCCGGTCGACTACCGCTCGCCGGCGGCGTGGCAGTGGCGTTTCGACCCACGCATCGGCACGCGTTTGGCCGAACTGGACCGGGTGGTACGCGAGTGGGGTGCCTACGTCGTGTACCGCGCGACCGGGCGCGTCATCGAGAACTGAGTTCGGCGCAGCGCTTCGTCACGCTGTAGCGGCGGCTGACGGAAGGGCCCCTTGCCGCACGAGCGCTTCGGCGATCTGGATGGCGTTCAGGGCCGCGCCCTTGCGGATCTGATCACCAGCGACGAACAGCGCGATGGCGCCCGGCTTGCTGATGTCGCGGCGGAGACGACCGACCAGCACGTCGTCTTCGCCGCTGGCGTCGAGCGGCATCGGGAAGGTGTTCGTCGCGCGATCGTCGACCAGCCGCACCCCCGCGGCCGTGGCGAGCACGGCGCGTGCCTCCGCTTCGGTCACGGGGCGTTCGAACTCGGCGTGGATCGCCTCGCTGTGGGCGCGGAATACCGGCACGCGCACGCAGGTGGCGCTGATGGCGAGGCCCGGGGCGCCCAAGATCTTGCGCGACTCGAGCAGGAGCTTGCGTTCCTCGACGTTGTAGCCGTCCTCGCCAACATCCGAGTCGTGGCTGAAGAGGTTGAAGGCGATGCGATGGCGGAACTTCGTCGGAGCGGCGCCTTCTCCGGCCAGCGCGGAGCGCGTCTGCGACTCGAGTTCCGCGATGCCCGCGGCGCCGGCCCCCGAGACGGCCTGGTAGGTGGCGACGGTGGCCCGCGTGAGGCCGAACGCGCGGTGCAGCGGCGCCAGCACCATCACCGCGATGATGGTCGAGCAGTTCGGGTTGGCGATGATGCCGAGGTGACCTGCGGCTGCTTCGGCGTTGACCTCCGGCACCACCAGCGGTACGCGCTCGTCCATCCGCCACGCGCTGGTGTTGTCGACGACCACGGCGCCGTGCTCGGCCCAGCGCCAGGCGTGCGCCTTCGACACGCTGCCGCCGGCCGACGAGAAGATCACGTCGGCTCCGAGGTCGCCGTCTTCGGGCAGGGCCTCGACGACGACGTCGTCCTCACCGAACCTCAGCGTCCGCCCGGCGGAGCGGGGTGAAGCGAACGCCCGCAGGCGGGTGACGGGGAACTGGCGCTCCCGCAAGATGGCGAGCAGTTCCTGACCAACCGCGCCGGTGGCACCGACGATGGCAACACGCATGCGGGGGAGTCTAGCACTCGTAGCGCCGTGGCTGGCGGGCGCGGGGTCGCCGCCCGTGATGGGTGGCAACACGCATGCGGGGGG
>JAWOIL010000043.1:0-99363 GCA_046484635.1 Trueperaceae bacterium | reverse complement strand
CGGTGAGGCGCTCGGTGTTCGGCGAGAAGACGCCGTGATCGGTGGCGGTCGTTCCCAGGGCGCGGAACGCCTCGCGCCGCCGCTCGAGCGCCGCGACGAACGACGCGTAGTCGTGCACCTCCACCGCGGCGCGCTCCCCGAGCAGCGTAACGTTCGCCCGCCAGTGCTCGTTGCCGAGGTCCGTCACGGCGTCGGGCCGGAACGTGGGCAGCACGTTGCGCCAACCCAGCTCGCGCAAACGCTGGTGGTGCTCGAGCGTGTCGGTGGCGGTGTCGGTGGTGGCCAGCGCCTCGATGCCGAAGCGTTCGAACAGCGCCCTCGGCCGGAACTCCGGCGTGGCCAACTTCGCCTCGACCTGGTCGTAGATGCGGTGCGCGCTCTCGGCCGTAAGCCTCTCGTCCACACCGAACACGCTCGCCAACTCGTCGCGGATCCACAGCCCGGTGGGGGTGCCACGGAAGAGGTGGAAGTGCTCGGCGAAGCGCTGCCAGATGGCGCGGTGGTCGCGCTCGTAGGAACCGCCGTCCTTCGGAGCGATCCCCAGGTCTTCCAGCGCCACCCCCTGGCTGTGCAGCATCCGGAACACGTAGTGGTCGGGGATGACGAACAGGTCGGCGGGGGAGCCGAAGGTGGCGTCGTCGTCGGCCAGAAGCCGCGGTGGCACGTGGCCGTGCGGGCAGATCAGCGGCAGCGCCTGCACCTCTTGGTACAGCCTTCGCGCCACGGCGCGTTGGTTCGACTCGGCGGCGAAGCAGCGGTCGGGGTCGAGGGGGGAGCGGCGTTCGTTCACCTGGGTCACGCTGTCACCCCTCGTAGCTGCCCGAGGTGACGACGCCGCCCTCACCGGTCCAGTCGGTGTGGAAGAACTTCCCGCGTTCTTCGTCGACACGCTCGTAGGTGTGCGCGCCGAAGTAGTCTCGTTGCGCCTGGATCAGGTTGGCGGGCAGGCGCGCGTGGCGGTACCCGTCGTAGAACGCCAGCGCCGACGCCATCGCCGGTACCGGCACGCCCACCAGCGCCGCGCGCGCCACCACCCGGCGCCAGCCGGCCTGGGCGGCGTCGATCTCGCGTTGGAAGAACGGCGCCAGCAGCACGTTCGCGAGGTTCGGGTCGTCTTCGTACGCGGCGTGGATGTCGCTCAGGAAGCGCGAGCGGATGATGCACCCACCGCGCCACATCTGCGCCACCGCGCCGTAGTCGATGTCCCAGTCGTACGCGTCCGCCGCGGCGCGCATGAGCATGTAGCCCTGCGCGTACGACGCGATCTTCGACGCGTAGAGGGCGTCTTCGAGGTCGTTCACCATGTCGTCGACGAACGACTGCTCGTCGGTGGGGGTTCCGCCGCCGGCGCCGGCGCCCGGGTTCGGCCCGCCAGCGTGACCTTCCGTGTGTGGCTGACTCGCGCTCCCAGGTTCCGTCGCGTCGGCCCCCGGCCCACCCAGCACCTTCGCCGCCTTCACCCGCTCGTCCTTCAGCGCCGAGAGGAACCTCGCGAACACCGCCTCGCTGATGAGCGTCAGCGGCACGCCGTGGTCGAGGGCCTCGACCGCCGTCCACTTGCCGGTGCCCTTCTGCCCGGCCGCGTCGAGGATCTTCTCGACCAGCGGCGCGCCGTCTTCGTCCCTGGCGCGGAAGATGTCGGCGGTGATCTCGATCAGGTACGAGTCGAGCCGGCCTTCGTCCCAGCGCGCGAACACGTCGCCGATGGCGCCTGCGTCCATGCCCAGCACCTGGTCCATGAGGTGGTACGCCTCGGCGATGAGCTGCATGTCGCCGTACTCGATGCCGTTGTGCACCATCTTCACGAAGTGCCCAGCGCCGTCGGGGCCCACCCAGTCGCAGCACGGCGCCCCGTCCACCTTGGCAGCTATCGCCTGCAGCACGTCTTTCACCAACGACCACGCCTCCGGGTGCCCACCCGGCATGATCGAGGGCCCGTGCCGCGCGCCCTCTTCACCGCCGGATACCCCCGTGCCTACGAACAGCAGACCGTGTTCGCGCAGTTCGTGCGCCCGCCGGGTGGTGTCCTGGTGCCTCGAGTTGCCGCCGTCGATGATGACGTCGCCGGTGTCCAGCAGCGGCGCGAGCTCGTGGATGACGGCGTCGACCGCTTTGCCGGCTTTCACCATCAGCATCACGCGGCGTGGGCGCTTCAGCGCCGCCACGAACGCCTCGAGGTCTTCGTGGCCGCGCACCTGCGTGCCTGCCGCCGGCCCCTCGACGAAGTCGCGCATGGTGCTGGTGGTGCGGTTGTACACCGCCACCCGATAGCCGTGGTCGTTCATGTTCAGCACCAGGTTCTGGCCCATCACCGCGAGGCCGATGAGGCCGATGTCAGCGCGTTCGTCGCTCATGATCTCTGTTCCCTTCCGTCGCGCGCGGCGCCTCCGTCAATGTGCTGCCTCGGGCCACGCTGCGTGGCTCGCGCCGTGGCTACCACGCGGCTGCCACGACGTTCGCTGCGCCAGGCGCGAACGTCGTCTCTAGTATCACCCTGGGCGGGAGGCGGCGGGGTTCGGCCGTCCCCAGGCACCTCGATGTCGGTACGGCGAAACCAGGAACTAGGCCAGGCGAATCCTCTTGGGTTATGATGCGCCCAGCATCCCCATGACCGACGTCGTCGACCTCTTCCTGCGCATCTCCGGACCGAACCCCATCTGGCAAGGCCTACTAGGCGGCGTCGTCATCGCCACCTTCAACTTGATCGGCGCGCTGGCTGTGGTCGTCTGGCGCAACCCCACCCAGCGTGCGCTCGACGCCGCGCTGGGCTTTGCCGCCGGCGTCATGATCACCGCCAGCTTCACCAGCCTGATCCTGCCCGGCATCGAGATCGGGGGCCTCGTCCCGGTCGTGATCGGCATGATCCTAGGCGCCGTGGTGCTCGATCGCGCCGACGTGTGGGTACCGCACGTACACGTGCTCGTCACCGGTCGGCGTCGGAAGGACGCAGCCCAGGAGGCGGGCGCCGACGCGGGCCGCGTCAGCCGCGTGTCCGGCGTCATCCTCTTCATCGTCGCCATCACGCTGCACAACATGCCCGAGGGGCTGGCGGTGGGCGTCGGCTTCGGCGCGGGCGAGGTCAGCAGCGCGTTCACGCTGATGCTGGCGATCGGCATCCAGAACATCCCCGAAGGCCTGGCAGTTGCCGTCGCTGCGCGCAACGCCGGCATGGGTGGCCTTTGGTACGCTGCCTTCACCGGCATCCGCGCGGGAACGGTCGAGATCCCGCTGGCGCTGTTCGGCGCCTGGGCCGTCACCGTCGCCGCACCGCTCCTGCCGTACGCCATGGGCTTCGCAGCCGGCGGCATGCTCTACGTCATCTCCGACGAGATCATCCCCGAAACGCACACCCGCGGCAACGAGCGCGTCGCCACGCTCGGCACGATGCTGGGCGTGCTGGTGATGCTGATCCTCGACGTCTCGCTGGGTTGACCACGCACCACACGCTGCACGTTGTCGAACACCGTCCCCCGCGTCGCCAAACCTGTGTACGCCCCCCAACCTGTGGCGGATACAACCCGAGCCGCCTCCCCGCTTGCTCGCTACCTGGTCTAGCCTGAGAACGAACCGCAACGCCTCGTGAACCTCGAGAGGAGTCACGCATGAACCAAGAACTCGTCGAACTACTGGGCGCCGACGCAGAAGCCCTGCTCTCCTACCAAGCCCGCGGCATCGCCAAAGAACGCCTTCACCTGCCCGGCCCCGACGTGGTCGACCGCAACTTCGGCCCGTCGGACCGCACCACTCGGGTCCTGGGTAGCCTGCAGGCGCTCTACGGCCACGGCCGTCTGGCGAACACCGGCTACCTCTCCATCCTCCCGGTCGACCAGGGCATCGAACACTCCGGCGGCGCGTCGTTCTCCAAGAATCCCGACTACTTCGACCCCGAGAAGATCGTAGAACTCGCCATCGAGGGCGGCTGTAACGCCGTCGCTTCCACCTTCGGCGTGCTCGGCATGGTCGCCCGGCGCTACGCGCACCGCATCCCGTTCATCGTCAAGGTGAACCACAACCAGCTCATGTCGTACCCCACCGATTACGACCAGATCATGTTCGGCACCATCGACCAGGCGTACGACATGGGCGCGGTGGCGGTGGGCGCCACCATCTACTTCGGGCACCCCGAGTCCCCCCGGCAGATCGTCGAGGTCGCCGAAGCGTTCGCCCACGCCCACGAGCTCGGCATGGCCACGGTGCTGTGGTGCTACACCCGCAACGACGCCTTCAAGGTGGGCGGCATCGACTACCACGCCGCCGCCGACCTCACCGGGCAGGCCAACCACCTCGGCGTCACCCTGCAGGCGGACATCGTCAAGCAGAAGCTGCCGGACGTGAACCGCGGCTTCGAAGCGGTCGGTTTCGGCCGCACCGACAAGCGCATGTACGACGAGCTCATGCCTGACGATCACCCCATCGAGATGGTGCGCTGGCAGGTGGCGAACAGCTACATGGGGCGGGCCGGCCTGATCAACTCCGGCGGCGCCTCGGGCGCGAACGACTACGCCGACGCCGTCACCACCGCGGTGCTCAACAAGCGTGGCGGTGGCAGCGGCCTCATCTCCGGCCGCAAGGCGTTCCAACGCCCCATGGCCGACGGCGTGAAGCTGCTGAACCTCATCCAGGCCGTGTACCTCGACGAGGACATCACCGTCGCCTGATGGGCGGTGCCAGGTGGGGCGTCGCGCCGAGGCGCCGCGGCACGGCGCCGAGACGTGACGCCGCGGCACGGCGCCTTGACGTCAAGCCGCGGCACGGCGCCAAGGCGTGACGCCGCGTTGTGACGGATGGCTCCCTTCGCGAACGCGTCGCGTCCGAGACTGGTGCCATGGGTGACTCCGGAGCCGTACCCGAGTCGAGGCCTGCGCAGGATCCTGCTCGCGTGACCGACCGCGCAGGCGGGCCGGCCGCGCCACGCGCCGAAGGCGGCTCCGTGCATGCGCTCGAACGGTTCCTCGTCGGCGAGGCCGAGGTCGGGCCGGCCGGCAGCGAATCGAGCGACGCGCTGATCGATGTCGGCGTGATCGAGGAGCGTGGCCTGGCCCCCTACGCCTATGGCAGGGTTCAGGCGCTGCCCGACGAGGCGAAGCCCGACGCCGCCACCCAAGGCAGGCTGCGTACCGCGTACGTGCTCACACGTGCCCGGCACGCGCTCGTGCGCAAGGCCACGCGCGAACTGCTCGCCAGTTGGCACGAGGCCGGCATCACCGCGCTGCTCACGAAGGGCTTCGCATTGGCGGAGTTCGTGTACCCCGACCCAGGCTGGCGCCTGTACAGCGACGTGGACCTGGCGATCGCCGTCGAGCACGCGAATCCGGCGGCCGACCTGGCGCCCGAGGCAGGCTGGACCGTGGTGTGGCGCGCCGACACCGAGGTGGACGTGAACAGCCCCCGCGGCAGCGAGTACCAGGGGCACGAGCTGCTCACGCTGTACCACCAGGCGTCGGACACGAACATGGACGTCCACCGACGCCTGGTGCACAACAACGACAACCGCCTGGCGCGCTGGGAGAAGCAAGAGTCGATCACGCGTGCAGCGTGGCGCGCCTCCCAAGTGGCCAAGTTGGATGGCGTGCCGGTGCGGCTCCTCGACCCGCGTGACGCCGCGCTCATCGGGTTGGTGCTGAACCGGTCGTGGTCGTCGGACGTGTTCCAACTGAGACTGCACGACTACCTCGACCTGGCGTTCTTGGCAGAGCGCGCGGGCGTGACGCGCGAAGCGTTGGAAGGTCGCGCGCAAGAACTTGGCTGCGCGCGAACGCTCGCGCTGTTCCTCGAGCGCTGCGACCCCTACCGGAAGCACCTCGACCTGACGCCGCCGACACGCGCGCAACTGCTGCGCTGGGACACGACCCTCGCGTCCGAACGCGGGCACCGCGGCGCCGAGCGTCTCGCCGTCAACCTGCGCCAAGCGCCGCTGCGGACCTTAGACGTGTTGCGCGAGCTGCCGCACGTCGCGCGCCTGACCGCGAGATGGCGCAACGGCCGGCCGGCGAACTGGCCCGGAGCGGCACCTCGGCACCAAAGCGCGTCCGCGTCCGCCGCGCCGCCTGATGCCGCGTCTGTCACCACCACCGAACTCGATCGCCCCACCTGGAAGCGCGTGCAACGCGCGGTGCGGCGCGCCCTTCGCGTTTGCGGCGTCGACGCCCACGCCCGTCCCGACCTGGCCATCGCCTGCGCGCACGCGGCGCTGGTGCGGCGCGGTGTGGCAGCGGAGGTTCGGGACGGCCCCCATGGACTCGTGCTGCTGGTGGACGGCGCTGCGCTCGACCTCTCGGGGCTGGGGCTGAAGTCGTAGGGCGGGCTCGCGGTGTGACGGCGGCGTCCCGCGTCACGGCGGCCGGCACTACACTTCACGCACGCGTCCCCGGAACGGTCGATCGCATCGGACCCTGGGCGCAAGGCGGGATCGAAAGCGCGATGCGCGGAACGGCCCGCCACATGCCATGGGAGAGGAGGTGCGCGTCATGAAGAAGTGGACTCCCATGCAGATCTCGCACGTGGGATCGGTGAAGGACGTCGTGAAAGTCGCTGTGATCAGCGTCGTCGTGAGCTGATCCAATGCTCTCGCGCCCGGCCCAGCGGCCGGAGCGAAGATCCACCCGTCAAGAAGCGGAGCCGCACCAGCAACACGGTGCGGCTCCGTTGTCTTCCATCGCCGGTGGTGGTGGCCGAGCGTGCTACACGCCCAACGGCGTCATGCTCGCGCCATCCCCGCCGCCAACCCCTGCGCGGCTGCCAGGTTCCGGAACACCCCGTCCGGCCGGCCGACCAGGTCCGCCCACGTGCCCGACTCGGTGATCCGTCCGTCCACCAGCACGTGGATCGCGTCGGCGTCCCGCACCGTCGCCAGCCGGTGGGCGATCACCACCATGGTGGTGCGGCCGTGCAAGCGGGCCACCGCCTCCTGCACGCGCGCCTCGTTGGCGGCGTCGAGGTTGCTGGTGGCCTCGTCCAGCACCAGCAGCGCCGGCTTGCGCAAGAGCGCGCGCGCGAGGGCGAGGCGTTGGCGTTCACCACCGGAAAGGCGGCTGCCGCGGTCCCCCACGACCGTGTCGAGGCCGTCGGGCAGGTCCCGCACGAACTCGGCCGACGCCGCTTCGAGCGCTTCCCACATCTCCGCTTCGGTGGCGCCTGCGCGCGCCACCAGCAGGTTCTCGCGCACGCTGTCGTGGAACAAGAACACGTCTTGCGGCACGAACGACACTTGGCGCCGCCAGGTGCGCCGGTACGCGCCGTCGAGCGCTGCCCCGTCGATGAGGATGCTTCCGCGGTCGGGCGCAACCAAGCCGATCAGCAGGTCCACGAGCGTGCTCTTGCCGCCGCCCGATGGGCCGACGATGGCGGTGGTAGAGCCGGCGGGGATGTCGAGGTCCACGCCACGCAGCACCTCGCGCTGTTCTTCGCCGCGATAGGTGAAGGCGACGTCTTCCAGCGTCAGGCCCGAGCGCAGCGCCGTCACGGGCACGCTGGCGCCGTCCATCTCGGCCGACGCCTCGAACGCCTCGGTGGCTTCCGACACCCTCTGCACGGCCGGCAGGTCGTTCGCCAACGACTGGTAGCTGCGCTGCAGCCCCGACAGCATCGGCACCAAGCGCGCGAACAGGTAGAGCATCACCAGCAACCCGGCCGGCGGAACCCGCGCCACGTCGAGCGCTACGTAGACGATGGCGGTGAGCACCACGGCAGACCCGGCCTTGAGCCAGAAGCCGACGTCGGCCTGGTTGCGCGTCAACGCGACCATCGCCTCCGAGGTGCGGGCGGCGCGGTCCGCGAAGCGTTCGACCTGCGCC
Source organism: Trueperaceae bacterium (assembly GCA_046484635.1). GTDB lineage: Bacteria > Deinococcota > Deinococci > Deinococcales > Trueperaceae > CAZACZ01. Next base: position 91,570 of record JAWOIL010000043.1, on the reverse strand, counting down.
TGCTCGATGCCGTGCCCTTTCACCGTCTTCAGGCCGGACAGATGCTCGTCGACCGCCCCGTACAAGTCCCGGTAGGCGTCGGACACGTCCTGCCCGCGGGCACGCGCGCGGCGCGCCAACGGCCGTGTGGCCGCCACCAACACCAGGCTCGACAGCGCCACCAAGGCGGTCATGGCGGGGGAGATGACGAACGCCACCACCACGTGCACCAGCGCGAGCGTAGCGCGGGAAACGAGGTTCATCGCCGAGAGCGCGGCCGCGCCGAGCCGCTCCGCCTCGCCGATGAGCAGGTGCGCTTGGTTCGAACCGCGCTCGCCCGTGAGCACGCGCCACTCCGCGAAGGTCAAGGCGTCGAACAGGCGCGTCCGTTGCGACCGAACGTAGGCCTGGTACAGTGCGGTCGAGGCGATCGTCTGCGCCCGCACGACGGCCGCCGCGAGCGTCAGCACCACCAGGTTCAACGACAACAGCACGGGTACGGACGGGGTCAGTCCCACGCGGTCGAGCACGCGCGAGACGGCCTCGGCGATGGCCCCGGTCGAGCCACCGCCCGCGTCCACGCCAACCAGGTCCAGTAGCGGCACCAGCATGACCAGACCCACACCGGCCGCGATGCCTGCAGCGAAGCCGAGCGCGAGCACCCACACCAGGCGCCAGCGCAGCGTCTGCACCATCGACGCGAAGAACCGGCGCAGCCTTGGTGCAGCCGGTGGCGCGGTGGTAGCAGGGGCGGATGGAACGGACGTAGTGGATCGGGACGCCATCGCGCCCGCAGTATAGAAGGGCAAGGTGCGAGCCCGAAGCGCAGTCGTACGCATTGGGCCCCGCCCTGAACGTGCCCGAACCGGCGCGTGAACGTGTGACGCATACGCGCCCGGGGTGGCCGCCGGCTCTTTACACTCGCCCTACGCGTCATCCCCGTAGGCGAGCCTACGGGCGTCACGATCTGCCCCCACGAAGGAGGCGCGTCCATGGTCCGCACGTCGACTCGCGCGACGCCCACTCCCGAGATGCCCAACGTCGTCACCCGCGCCCGCAAGTTCCTCGCTTTGAGCGGGTTGGAGCGGCGCACGTTCGTTGCGGCTTGGTGGGAACTGTTGCGCGTCCGGTGGGCACTTCGCACGATGGTGTTCGCGCAACTGCAGAAACGGCGCACCGAGGCGCTGCGCCCGAAGGCGATGGCGAGCGCGGCCGAGGGCACCGACGGAACCTCATCCGCCGACGACCGCGCGCGTGTCGGTTGGGCGGTCTCTTCCGCTGCCCGCTTCGTGCCGGGCGCGACGTGTTTGCCGCAGGCGATGGCCGCTCAAGCGCTGCTGGCGCGCCGCGGCATCGGTTCCATCATCCAGACCGGCTTCGACAGGACCGATGCCAAGGGCGTGGAAGGGCACGCCTGGCTCGTGTGCGACGGTGAGGTCGTGGTGGGTGACATCGGCCTGGACCGCTTCGTGCCCGTAGCCAGCTTCGAACTCTGACGCCGAGAAGGCAGCGCCCGACGTCCCCTCGACATCAAGCGAAGGAGAACGCCATGATCGACGCTCCCGACACCTCCTCAGGCGCCACCGCTGGCGCCACCGCTGGCGCCACCGCTGGCGCCACCGCAGGCGCCACTTCTGGCGCCACTTCCGGCCCCACCCCGTACGCCGGCCATTGGACGACCGCTGCCGACGTCGTGGTGCAACGACTCGGCGATGCCATGGTGATCGTCCAACTGCAAACCGACGCGATCCTGGAGCTGAACGAAACCGCCGCCAGGCTGGTGGAGTTGCTCACCGACGGCAAGACGGTGGAAGCCGCCGTGGAAGCGCTCGCCATCGAGTACGCCGCGCCGGTCGAAGACGTGCGCAACGATGTGCAGCAGACGCTGGCGTCGCTGACGGCCGAACGGGTGCTCGAGCCGAAGCAGGACTGACGCCAGCGAGCGACGAGACCCCGAACGAGACCCCCGAACGAGACGCCCGATCGAGTCCCCCGACCGAGTCCCCCGAGCGAGCCTCCGACCATGCCGACCCAACCGACCGCGATCCAACCCACCCCGCCGCCGACGCACGCGGCGTGGGACCGCGCCGGTCGCGCGACGGGCTCGTGGCTGGTGCGCTACCGCCGCCACGCGCCAGGAGCGACCGGCGTCGGCAGGGCGGTGGGCAGCGACGATACGGACATGTTCGGCGGCACCGTTGGCGATGACGCCGCTGGCGCCGGTGCAAATCGCCTCGTCGTCTCCGGCCCCGCCGGCAGCCTGACGCTGCGCCTCGTCGCGAACGCCGAACCGCCGTCGGTGGCTTCCGACGGATCCGTCGGCGCGGTTCTGTGGGGAGACGTTTACTTCCAAGACGAACTGCGACGGGTGCTAGGGCTCGCGCGCGACGCCGGTCGTGCCGCCATCGCGGTGGCGGCCTACCGTCGCTGGGGGGAGGCGCTTCCGACGAAGCTCGTCGGTCGCTTCGCGATCGTGCTCTACGACGCGCACGAAGACCGCCTGATGGCGGTACGCGACCGCGTCGGCATGGTGCCGCTCTTCCGGCGGGCACTGGGCCGGGACGGGGGAATGGCGGGCGGCGACGCGGCCGTAGGCCACGACTTCGCCCTCTCCGCCGACGCGTTCGCGAACGCCGGCGACGGCAAGCCCGCCCTCGACCTGGAGGTGGTAGCGGCGTTCTTGGCGCGCCTACGGCCCGACCTGCCAGAGACGTTCCTGGATGGCGTGAAGCGCGTTCCGCCCGGGCACGTACTGGTGATGGAGGCAGGGGAGGAGCGCACCACGCGTCACTGGTTCCCACCGGTGGTGGGCGAGGACACCGACTGGGTGAAGGAGTCCGACCTGCCGCGCTTCGGTGAGCTGCTCGATCAGGCGGTGGCCCGCGCCTTGCAGGGGGAACCTGCCGCCATCTTCCTCAGCGGTGGCCTCGACTCGGTCTCGGTGGCCGCGGCGGCCGCCGAACGCTGCGCGCGCGAAGGGACGCCGGCGCCGCTGGCGTTGTCGCTGCTGTTCCCCGACGACGTCAGCGAGGAGCACCTGCAGCGCGGCGTGGCCGAGAAGCTGGGCTTCGACCTCATCGCCATCCCGCTGGAGGAGGCGCTGGGCTCGCGCGGGTTGTTGGCGGCCGGACTCGATCTGGCGGCGCGGTTGCCATCGCCGCAGCAGAACGTGTGGTCGCCCGCGTACGACCGCCTGAGCGGAGAAGGGATCTTACGCGGCGCCCGCAGCATCCTGACGGGCGGTGGGGGCGACGAGTGGTTGACCGTTTCGCCGTTGATCGCCGCGGACTACCTGCGGCGCGGCCAGGTCGCGGCGCTGGTGCGGTACATCGTCGCGCTACGGCGATCGCTGGACATCCGCACGCGGCACCTGACCCGCAACGTGCTGTGGACGAACGGTGCCAAGCCACTGCTGCGGGGCGCGTTGCACGACGCGCGCGAACGTCTCGTGCCGGGCTCCAAAGCGGCACGCAGGCGCCGCGACCTAGAAGCGCGCGTGGCGGAGTTGCCGAGGTGGATCGGCCCCGGCGCCGTGCGCTCCGCGCTCGCAGACCGGGTCTTGCGCCGGGTACCGATGGCGTCGCCCAGCAGGCCCGCCGAGCGCCGCAGCCTCTACTTCCGCGAGGCGCGCGCCAACCTGGACCATCCGCTCTTCGCGCTCGACGTCGAAGAGATCTACGAGACCGGCAGGCGCGTCGGCGCCCCGCAATTCGACGTCTACTGGGACGCCGACCTGGTCGAGTTCCTTTACCGTGTGCCGCCGCATCTCCTCAACCGTGGCGGGCGCAGCAAAGGGTTGGTGCGCGACGACCTGGCGCGCCGCTTCCCCGGCTTCGGGTTCGACCGTCAGAAGAAGCTGGTCTCGCGAAACTTCTTCGCCGAGACGATCTTCCGGGAAGGCCCGGCCGCCTGGAAGGAGCTGGGCGGCGCGGAAGCGTTGGCTGGCCACGGTCTGGTCGACGCTGCTGGTGTGGACGCCTTCGTGCGCGACACCTTCGATGTGCGCGATGTACGTGCGATCGACCAAGTGTGGCGTCTAATGAGCCTTGAAGCGTGGGTGCGACCACGCAGTTGAGACCAACGGAGGGAGGTGCGCATCGTGAGAACCTGGCAACCCATGAACGTGAAGAAGCTCGGAATCGTCAAGGACGTCGTGCAAGTGGGCGGAGGCAAGGTCAGCGCTACGGGCGGCGACCCGGGCGAGCCCCGCAAACAGCGCCCCGCCGAGGTCGCCTGATCGACCGTCGGAAGGCAGACACACCGCGGCCATCCGCCCGAAGCGGCGGATGGCCGTTTTTCGTGTACCGTCGCGTACCTCGATGTTCTCGTGTACCCTCGTGAAGGTTCCCGATGTGGCATTCCGATGACCTGACCTTCCTCGACGGCCCTGCACCGTCCTACGATCCTGCGTCCGAAGACGTCGTCGTCTGGCTGGACGTCGAAGAACGACCATGCGCCTACGGCTTCACCGTCGACGGCTGGCGTTGGCTGCATCTGCCGAACGCCGGCAGCTACCGCTTCCGAGGAAGCGGCCTGGAGGCGGTGCGTGATTGCGGCGTGGTCGTCGACGAGGGGGCGTCGCGTTCGACCGTACTCGATTCGTTCTATCGCACGGTCGTGCCGTTGGCGCTGCAGGCGGGGGGCCTCGAGGTGTTGCACTCCAGCGCCGTGCGGCTTCCGGCCGGCGTGCTGGCGTTGTGCGCGTTGTCGGAGACCGGCAAGTCGACGCTGGCCTACGCCCTGCACCGGCGCGGTCATCCGCTGGTGGCCGACGACGCGGTGGTGCTCGACGTCGACGGCGCCGCCACCACCATCACCCCCGTGCCGTTCGCCATGCGCCTGCGCGAGGCGTCCGCCAAGCACTTCGACCGCCCGTCGAAAGACCAGGTGCGCGTCACGGCCGCCAGCCGCGGCGAGCCCACCGAGACGACCGACGGCTGGGTCGAAGGGCGCGACGACGACCGCCTCGCGCTCGCCGCGCAGGCAGACCCCCTGCCGATGGCGGCCATCGCGGTGCTGGAGCGCGTGCGGGAGGACGGCACCGTCCACGGGCGCGTCGCTTGGTCCGGTGACGCCGCGGGTCCGACGACGGCGGATGACCTATCGCCAGCCGGCAGTGGCACCGACTCCGTCACGGTCGAGCGCCTCGCGGCAGCGAGCGCCTTCCGCGAGATCCTGCCGCACGCGTACAGCTTCAGCCTCGCCGACGGCGAGCGCAAACGCCGCATGATGCAGGCGTACCTGCAGTTGGTGTCGGCCGTGCCCGTCTACCGCCTGCGCTTCCGCACGGGCCTGGAGCACCTCGACGCCATCACCGAGGCGCTGGAGCGGCTGGGGGATCCTCCGACGTCCTGAACCGTCTCAACGGTGCCGTTCCAACCCGGCCCGCTGCAGCACCTCGGTGGTTCGCGGTGCCGTCGCGGCCACGCCCTGAACTGTCTCAGCGGTGCCGCTCCAGGCCGGCCCGCTGCAGCACCAGCGCCGCCACCTCTTCTACGCTGACGTTGGTGACGTCCTGGAACGGCACGCCGTGGCGCCGGAACAGGCGCTCGGACTGGGAGACCTCGTACTCGCAGCGCTCCGCCGACGCGTAGGTCGTTCCCGGCCTGCGTCGTTGACGCAACTCGCTCAGGCGTCCGGGGTGGATCATGAGGCCGAACAGCTTCGGACGGTACTCGGCGATGGCGCCAGGCAGCCCGTCTTGACCGAAGTCGTCGTCGGCCAGCGGGAAGTTCGCCGCGCGCAGGCCGTACTGCATCGCAAGGTAGAGGCACGTCGGGCTCTTGCCGACGCGCGACACCCCCACCATGACGACCTCCGCCTGTCCGTAGCGGCGGACGTTGGAACCGTCGTCGGTGGCGAGCGAGAACTCGACCGCGTCGATGCGCGCCTGGTAGCGCGCCAGGTCTCGGATGCCGTGGGCGGCGCCGACACGTGTGGCGGGCTCGTGGCCGAACGCTTCGGCCAAAGGCGGTAGGAACGGCGCGAACAGGTCGATGTGCAACCCCGGCGCGGCCGACAGACGCGCGCGCACCGCCGGGTCGGTGATGGTCGAGAAGATCACCGGCCTTCGCTCGAGCGCGGCCAGCTCGGCGGCCAGCGCGTCGGCGCGCTCGAGGCTGTCGACGAACGGGCGCGTGTTCGTGCTCACCGCCAACGACTCGAATCGCGCGAGCAGAGTGTGCCCCAGCACCTCGGCGGTAAGGCCGGTGTGGTCGGACACGAAGAAGACCTGGAACGGCGCCTGGTTCATGGTCGGGGCCTCCGCGCGCCCCGTGGTTCCGAGGTGGTGACGTACACAAGCGACCCGCGCGCGCTGCGCGTCTACGCTTGGAGCGTGCGCTCCGCGTCTGCGTTCGGAGCGCGCGCGTCGCGGCGCCGCAGGGGGCGTCGCCACGAGCATAGCCTCGCGAATCGTTCCGCGCAGCCAGGAGGCGTTCGTGGAGTACATCGTTCCGTTCGAGACGGTGGGCATGGCCGACGTCGCCAGGGTAGGCGGCAAGAACGCCTCCATCGGCGAATTGATCCGGAACCTCTCCGCCGCCGGTGTGCGGGTGCCGGGCGGGTTCGCCACCACTGCCGACGCCTACCGCGACTTCCTGAGCTACGACGGTCTCGACCGCCGCATCGCCGCACTACTCGAAGGCGTCGATGGCGACGACGTGACGCTGCTGAACGAACGCGGCCGCGCCGCGCGCGAGTTGGTCATGGCGGCGCCGCTTCCGCCCGCGTTCGTGAGCGCGCTGGGCGAAGCCTACGCCGGCCTCGAGGGCGAAAGCGGCGACGGGGTGGCGGTAGCGGTTCGTTCGTCGGCCACCGCCGAGGACCTGCCGGAGGCGTCGTTCGCCGGGCAGCAAGAGACGTACCTCAACGTGCGCGGCTTCGACGCCGTGCTGCGCGCCACGCACCGGGTGTTCGCTTCGCTCTTCACTGACCGCGCCATCGCCTACCGCGTGCACCACGGCTTCGACCACGCCGAGGTGGCGCTCTCCGCCGGGGTGCAGCGCATGGTGCGCTCCGACCTCGCCGCCAGCGGCGTGGCGTTCACGCTCGACACCGAGTCGGGCTTCCGCGAGGTGGTGTTCGTGACGGCCGCCTACGGCCTCGGCGAGCTGCTGGTGCAGGGAGCGGTCAACCCGGACGAGTTCTACCTCTCCAAGTCCGCGTTGCGCGCCGGGCGACCCGCGGTGTTGGACCGTCGCATGGGAACCAAGGCGGAGAAGATGGTCTATCGGACCTCTGACGGCGCCGGCGAGGACGCTGGTGGGGAAGGCGGCGTCATCTCCGTTCCCGTTCCCGAAGCCGAGCGGCGGCGGTTCGCCTTGGACGACGACGATCTGGCCGAGTTGGGCCGCCAGGCACTGGCCATCGAGGAGCACTACGGCCGCCCGATGGACATCGAGTGGGCGAAGGACGGCGTCGATGGTCACGTCTACGTCGTGCAAGCGCGGCCCGAGACGGTGCAGAGCCGTTCGGGCCGCGTCCTCGAGCGCTTCCGCATGACGGATGGCGGCGAGGTGCTGGTGATCGGGCGCGCCGTGGGCTCGCGCATCGCGGCTGGTAAGGTGCGCGTCGTCGAGCGCGCAGCCGACATGCACCGCGTGCAGGACGGCGACGTTCTGGTGACGGATATGACCGATCCGGACTGGGAACCGGTGATGAAGCGCGCGTCCGCCATCGTCACCGACCGCGGCGGCCGGACCTGCCACGCGGCCATCATTGCGCGCGAGCTCGGCATCCCCGCGGTGGTGGGTACGGGCGACGGCACCGAGGTCCTGTCTGACGGTACCGAGGTCACGGTGTCGTGCGCCGAGGGGGACGAGGGCAAGGTGTACGCGGGGCGCCCCGAGTACGACGTGCAGCGCATCGAGCTCGACCTTATGCCCGATCTGCCGCTGCGGATCATGATGAACGTCGCTTCGCCCGAGCGCTCGTTCTCCTTCGCCGCCCTCCCGCACAAGGGCGTCGGCTTAGCACGGCTCGAGTTCATCATCGCCACCACCGTCGGCGTGCACCCCAACGCGCTCGAGGCCTACCCGGACGTACCGCCCGCGGTGGCGCGCGCCATCGAGGAACGCTGCGCCGGATACGAGAGCCCGCGCGCCTTCTACGAGGAGAAGATCAAGGAGGGCGTCGCCATGATCGCGGCGGCCTTCGCGCCGGAGCCGGTGATCGTGCGCTTGTCCGACTTCAAGTCGAACGAGTACGCCCACCTGGTCGGCGGCGAGGCGTTCGAGCCGCGCGAGGAGAACCCCATGATCGGCTTCCGCGGGGCGGCGCGCTACCGCTCCGAAAGCTTCGCGGCCGCCTTCGGCGCCGAGTGCCGCGCGTTGGCGCGGGTGCGGGGCGAGATGGGGTTCACCAACGTCAAGGTGATGGTGCCGTTCGTGCGCACGCCTGGCGAGCTGCAGCAGGTGCTGGGCGTGATGGCGTCGCATGGTCTCGAGCGCGGCCGTGACGGCCTCGAGGTGATCATGATGTGCGAGGTGCCGTCGAACGCCATCCGCGCCGACGACTTCCTGCAGCACGTCGACGGCTTCTCGATCGGTTCGAACGACCTGACGCAGTTCACTCTGGCGCTCGACCGCGATTCGGGCCTGGTCGCCGACCTGTTCGACGAGCGTGACCCCGCCGTCAAAGACCTCATGTCCTTGGCGATCGCCGCCTGCAAGCGGGCCGGCAAGTACATCGGCATCTGTGGCCAGGGCCCGTCGGATCACCCGGATTTCGCGCGCTGGCTGGCCGACGAGGGGATCGACAGCATCAGCCTGAACCCCGACACGGTGCTGGAGACGTGGCTGTACCTGGCGGGGGAGCGGGCTTGAACGACACGTCGGTGCGTGAAGTACGGGGTTCGACGCCCTGCCAACTGTGACGCTTGCCGCGATCGCTGCCGGCGGCCTGTCTAGACTGCGCCCACGGGCAACGCGTTCGCAACGTGGCCACTTTCGGTGGGCGTAACGACATCGGCGCTTCGCCGCCGACGCTCCCGCCGGAACGTCGCAACCGACGCTCGTGCCCGAATCCTCGGGGGAGGGGGTGTCAACTTGGACAACGTCGTGAAGAATTACCAACCGATGACGGTCGTGAAGGCCGGGAGCGTCAAGGACGTGGTGCTCGTCGCAGGTAAGTGCAGCGGCACCTGCGTGGCTTGACCGTTCGCCGTCTGAGAGCCCAGCCATGAACCGGTACACTAAGCCGGTACCTCACCGAAGGAGTCAGCATCATGAACATCACGAAGAGCTACGAAGCCATGAAGGTCGTCAAGGTCGGTACGGTCCAGCAGGTCGTACAGTCCGCTGTCGTCGGGAAGATCAGCGACATCGCGGTGGACGCCCGGTCCTGACGATCGCGTCCAACGATTGAGCAACCCGCTCGAACTCGAGTCAGTTTCGGCTGGCGTAGAGATCGAGCGGGTTCGTCATGTTCCCTCCGGCGAGCCTCGTGCCCTCGGCGCTGACTGCCGACAACCGCGCCGACGTGACGCACGCGCCTCCGCCCGAGCGAGGCCCGTCTACACTCTGCGCACGAGTTCTCGTCCATCGCATGTTGCAAGCGCGAGGTGCGGGCTCGGCTCCTCACCGGAGGGAGGTGTACATCGTGCATAACGTCGTGAAGACCTACCAGCCGATGCAGGTTTCGAAGATCGGCAAGGTGACGGAGGTAGTGCAAGAGGTTGGCAAGATCAGTTGCGAACCCGGCACCATCAGCCTCATCGGCGCCGACGCCCGCTCGTAACAACCTAGACGGTGGCCCCATCGGGCTTCCGTGATCCAAAGAAGGGCGCACCCGTCGCAGGGTGCGCCCTTCTTCGTGCGCCGAAGGCGCCGAACTTGGTGGAGCCGAGGGGATTCGAACCCCTGACCTCTTGAGTGCGATTCAAGCGCGCTCCCAGCTGCGCCACGGCCCCAAGCGAACGGTAGTGTACGGGCTGGTCATCGGCGATGTCAACGAGACGCGCGTCATGCATGGGGCTGCGGCGTCGTCGCTGAATGGGCCGTCGAGCGCGGCATTCCGGCGCCATTCCGGCGGCGTTCCGGCCGCCGTCTCGGCGCGTTCTCGCGGTCCTGCAACCCGCGCGGCCGGCGTTCCATTCGTGCCTCCCAAGGACCGCGCGGGAGTAGCATGGCGCGATATGCGCGTGGCTCGCTTCGCGGACCGCAACTTCTGGCTCGGTGTGGTCAACGGCGTGTTCGTGAACGGCGGCGAAGCGTTCCTGCACAGCGGACTCGTGATGGCACCGTTCTTGGCGGCACTCGGCGCGCCCGCCGTGGTCATCGGTTTGGTGCCGGCGTTGAAGGTCGGGTTCTGGTTCTTGCCGCAACTGCTCGTGGCGAACCGCTTGTCGCACGAACCGATGAAGCTACGCTTCTACCACTTCACCTCGACGGTCCGCACGCTCGCACTGCTGGCGATGACGGCGGCGGTCTTCCTGCTAGGCGCGCAGCGGCCCGGTCTCGTGGCCGCTCTGGTGCTGGTGATGATCACCATCAGCGCCATCGCGGGCGGCATCGGCGGAGTGCCGTTCGCCGACGTCACCGCGAAGATCGTCCCGCACGAGCGCCTGGGGACGTTCTGGGCGCTTCGCAACGCGATCGGTGGGGTGCTGGCACTTGGCGCCGGCTTCGTCCTCCGACGCGTGATGGCATCGGACCTCGCGTTCCCGACGAACTTCGGTCTCGTGTTCCTGTTCGGAACGGTGTTGTCCGGTATCGCGTACGCGAGCTTCTCGTTGGTGAACGAACCACCCGGGGTGCCGGGCATGAAGCGGCCGTTGATCGGCATGCTGCGACAGATCCCCGGGCTCGTGCGTGCCGACGCGGCGTTGCGCCGCTTCCTGCGTGTGCGCTTCCTGGGCTTGGCGTCGTTGTTGGCCGAGCCGTTCTACGCCGTCTACGCCATCCGCGCGCTGGGAGCGCCGGAGAGTGCGTTGGGCTTGTACGTCATGGCCGCCACCGCTACGGCCATCGTCGCGAGCTTCGCGTTCCGCGTTCCCGCCGACCGTGGTCGAAACGTCACCGTGTTGCAGGTGGGTTACGTGTTGCTGGCGTTGGCGCCGCTGACGGCGTTCCTGGTTCACGATTGGCGGGCGTTCAGCCTGGTGTTCGTGTTCGCCGGCGTGGGGAACGCCGGTGTCGGGATCGCTGCATGGAACCTGCTGTACGCCGTGGCCCCGGCCGGCGAGCGGCCGCTCTACATCGGGCTGGCGAACAGCGTGCTTGCCTTGCCGAGCCTCGCGCCCATCCTCGCCGGTTCCCTGCAGCCATGGGTCGGAACGCCGACGTTGTTCATCGGCGCGTTCGTGATGGGGTTGGCGACGTTGTCGTTCGCGTTCCGCTTCGGCTCGCTGCGCGAACTCGATCGTAAGGCGTTGGGCCCGGCCGCGGCGGAAGCGCTCGCCCGGCGCGCAGCAGAACGGTCGCGCCCGAAGCGCTGACGGCGGCGCGCGGGGCCGGCGCGCCGCTACAACCGCTCGAACTCGACCGTGTCGAGGATGAACACGATGGCGCCACCGACCGGAACTTCCATCGGTTGGCTGGCGAACACCCCTTCGAGAGCGTGGATCGGAGAGCCCGCCGTGACGACTTTGGTGCGCTCGCGGCAGGTAGCGTGGATGATCTCCTTGACCGTGCCGACCTTGTGATCCTCCACGCCGATCAACACCGTGGTGTTCCCCTCCCGCAGGAAACCGCCGGTGGAGGCGAGCTTGGTCGACTGCAGACCGCGTTCGCTCAGGGCTTCCTGCAGGCGCGCGGCATCGGCGTCCTGCACGATGGCTAGGATGAGCTTCATGTGCTCCATATGGTAGCAGAGCGTGGGCGGCGGCAACGCGGGTACAATGCGCGTGACCTGGGGGATGGTGTGCCTTGAGCGAGCAACGTTTCGTGGTGGAGGTCGCCCGACCGGTGCCTGCCGCGGAGGTGGACGCCGTGGCGGCGCTGGTAGCGGACTGGCTGCGGATGGACGCGGGCCGCATCCGGACGCTGCTCGACGGCCGGACGGGCCCGGTCACGCGGCCCATCCGGGCCGACAAGGCTGACGCGATCGCCCGCGTGTTCGCCGATGCGGGGGTCGAAGTCTACGTAGTGGCCCACGTCGAAGCGGTTGCAGACGATGGCACCGCCGCGTCGGAAGGTCCGGGCGACCGCACCGGGCTGGAAGCGGATCCGGCCACATCGGCAGCGGGGGGCCGATCGGCGGCGTCGCTGCCGTGGGAGCCGGAGAGTTGGGCAGCGCCCGACGACGCAGCTTATGGCGCCGAAGGTCCGTGGGCGCCCGAGGCGGACGATGAGCCCTGGCGCCCGCCGATCGACCCTGCCGAGCACCTTCCCGGCGGCGTCGCGGCGTCCGACGTTCCGGCGGCCGACGACCCTGCGACCGACATGCCGGCGGCCCACGCGCCGGCGGACGACGCCGCGTCGGCTCATGCGCAAGCGGACGACGCCGCGTCGGCCACCTGGCCACCGGACGACGAGCTTTCCGAACTCGAGACCTGGGCCGACGGACCTCCCACGGGCCGACCGCAGCCCGACGACCTGGAGGAAGAGGCCGACCGCCTGGGCCCTGGTGGGTCTCGGTCTGCCGTGGACGCTGCGTTCCTCGCGTCCACCCGCTGGGTACCCTCGCCGCACGAGTCCGAGGCGGTGTCGGGCGAGGGCGATCCTGACGGGGTTGGGCGCGGGCCGGCCGCGGCGGGTGCGTCCGCGCGCGAGAGCACGGCGTCGGGCGGTGGTGCCTCCCGCACCGTTGGACGAACGCAGGACGACGATCGCTGGTGGATCCCGCGTTCGGCAGCGCTGGAGAAGCGCTACGAGGTCGAAGAGGCGCCGCGTGCGCGCCCCGCGCTGCGGGTCTACCTGCTGCTCGCCCTCGTGGTGTCGCTATTGGTGCTGATCGTGCTGCAGGTCGTGAACGCAGGCGAGACCGCATCCACCGGCCCCGCCGCCTTCGACGTGGGCATGCGCGCGTACCGCGACGGCGACTTCGTGGCGGCGCGGAAGACGTGGGAACCGCTGTCCGAGCGTGGCGACGCAAGAGCGGCGTATTACCTCGGTCACATGGCGGAGCAAGGACTGGGTCAAGCGTGGAGCAACGCGCGTGCCGCGCGCTACTACCGTCAGGCGGCCGACGCGGGCCTGCCCGATGCGCAGATGGCGTTGGCCGAGCTTCACATGCGAGGTATGGGGGTCGACCAGGATGCCGCCGCGGCCGTCTCGTTGTACCGAGCGGCGGCCAACGCCGGGCACGCCCCAGCGCAGTACGCTCTCGGCTTGGCGTACGTGCACGGTACCGGGGTTCCGCGCGACTTCGAGGCCGCCATGACGGCGTTCGTCGCCGCGGCGCAAGGCGGGGTGCAGGCGGCGTCCGATATCGTAGCGTTCGCCGGAGCCGCCACCCGCCCCGCCGCGACCACCGGAACGCCGTGATGGCGTCGATGCGCCGGTGAAGAAGCGATGACCGTGGCACTCAAACGTCCGTCATCTTGCGCTGCTATGGTTGTTCCGATGATCAGAAGCCGGATCCCCTCGTTCGCGGCGGCGCTCACCGCCCTGCTCGCGTTGGCGCTGCCTCTGGCCCACGCGCAGGACGCCGCAAGCAACCCGATCACCTTCCGCACCGAGATCTTCGTCGTCAGTGAAGTGACGCTGGACGACGGCACCAAGCAGGAGCGCTTCACCGAGGCGACCAGCGCCATCCCGGGCCAGGTCGTGGAGTACCGCATCTTCGCGACCAACTCCGGCGAGACGACGCTGCCGGCAGGTCGGGTGCAGATCTACGGGCCCATCCAAGAGATGATGGAGTTCGTGGCGAACTCCGCCACGGCGAGCTCGGAGCGCGTGCTGACCGAGTTCTCGGTCGACGGCGAGACGTTCTCGACACCGCCGGTCCTCGTTGGCGTAGGGGAAGAGCGCCGCGTCGCCGATCCCAACGAGTACGCCATGATCCGCTGGACGCTCTTGGTACCGATGGAGCCGGGTCAGGAAGAGCCGTTCTTCTACCGCGTCGTGGTGCGCTGAGCCCGCGTCGCTCCGCACCTTCAGCGCGTTCCGCGTCACACGCACCCTCGGCGCGTTCCGCGTCACACGCGGACTCAGCGCGTTCTACGTGATTGCGGTCACGCTCCCGCAGCCGCGCGTTGCTAGCATGTCCGCACTCCGCAGAGAAGGCGCCGATGGTCGGTGCTCGCGAGACGTGGGGGAAGCATGTCCACAGGGATCTTCGTCGTCGGCCGCAACCGCTCCGGAACGAAGTGGCTGGCGAACTCGATCAGCAACCACGAGGACGTCTCGAGCATCCGAGGCGCACGTAGCGAGCGCACCGGCGTGCTCGAGGCGAACCTGTTCCTGCACTTCCCGGCCATCTTCGGCGACTTGTCGATCAACGATCACTATTACGCGTTCTTGGCGAGTTTCAAGCACAGCAACTACTTCCTGCTGACGGGTTTGCCGGAGAGCGTGCTGTACGAGAAGCGGCATCTTGACTACCTGTCGCTGTTCCGCTTCCTGATGGACCGAACGGCCGAGGCACGCGGCCAGCCGATGTGGCTCCAGAAGGCCTCGAGCCTGATGCTTCCGGAGCTGTATCGCGCGTTCCCCGACGCCCGCTTCGTCGTCATCCAGCGCACGAACGTCCGCGACAACGTGCGTTCCAGCATCGCCCTGGGGTCTCGCGGGAAGGCGCTCGATCGGCACAAGCCGAACCGTGTCGCGCGCGAGCTCTTTTCGTACTACGTCCACCGCGCGACCGAGCGCGCTTACTTGCACCATCCGAACGTCCTACGCGTGACCTACGAGGACATGCGCGAGCGGCGCGAAGCCACGCTGCGCGAGGTCTGCGCCTTCGTGGGTCTCACGTTCGATGCCTGCGTGTTGGAGGATCGCTACCGGCCGAACTCGAGTTTCGTGGCGCGCAAGCGCGACGAGGTCTTGACCCCCGTCGACACCCGTGTCTTCCAGCTCCTTCACCCGTTCGCGCGGGTCGTGCCGGGATCGATGTTGCGGTTCTTCCAGGGCATGGAGCAGCGGCTGCTGGGGCCACGTCGCCAAGGCCGGCGGCTGATCTCCGGGGCATTCGGGATGTACCGCAACGAGGTCGAGCGCCACTCCAAGGGCGTCATCGACGCCGGCGCCGCCGTTAGTCTGCCGACGCGCGTTCCTGATACTGCAACTCGTACAGCTTCCGGTAGTAGCCGTCCTGCTTGATCAGTTCGAAGTGGTTGCCCTCCTCGACCAGCTTCCCTTTGCGCATGACGAGGATGCGGTCGACGTCCTGGATGGTCGACAGGCGGTGCGCGATGATGATGCTGGTGCGGCCCTGCATCAGCTTCTTCAGCGCGTCCTGGATGAGTTCCTCCGTCTCGGTGTCGACGTTGGCGGTGGCCTCGTCGAGCACCAACAGGATGTCGGGGTTCTGCACCAGGGCGCGAGCGAAGGCGATCAGCTGTTTCTGGCCGGTCGAGAAACCGGCGCCGCGTTCCCGCACGACGGTGTCGTACCCGTCCGGTAGGCGCGAGATGAAGCCGTGCGCGTTCACGAACTCGGCCGCCTCGATGACGCGCTCCAGCGGGATGGCGTCGTCGTTGAGGGTGATGTTGCTGCGGATCGTGCCGCTGAACAAGAACGGGTCTTGCAGCACGATGCCGACGTGGCGGCGCAGATACACCTGGTCGTAGTCGCGCACGTCGCGGCCGTCGATCTTCACGCTTCCGCGCTGCACGTCGTAGAACCTGCTCACGAGGCTGATGATGGTGGTCTTGCCTGCGCCGGTGTGGCCCACGAACGCCACCGACTCGCCCGGGGCGATGCCGAAGTCCACGCCGCGCAACACCCAATCCTCGCCGTCGTACGCGAACCACACGTCCTCGAAGCGCACCTCGCCACGGAAGCCGCCCTCGAACTCGTGCGGCGCTTCCGGGTCGCGGATCTGCTCCGGCGTGTCGAGCAACCCGAAGATCCGTTCGGACGACGCCATCGCAGCCTGGATGATGTTGAACTTCTCGGACAGGTCCTGCAGCGGCCGGAAGAACATCCCCGAGTACTGGATATACGCCACCAACACGCCGATGGTGACGGCCTCCGAGACGCTCGGCCCGATCAGTTGCGTGCCCGTGTAGTAGAGGATCAAGCCGGTGGACACCGCGCCCATGACCTGCACCGAGGGGAAGAACAGGCTGAACCAACGGATCTGCTCGAAGTAGGCGTCGAGCAGGCCGAGGTTGATCTCGTCGAAGCGGCGCTCGTTGCGCGCCTCGCGGTTGAAGAGTTGGACCGTCTTCATGCCGCTCAGGTTCTCTGCCAGGAAGGCGTTCGACTTCGACGTACGGAGCCGCACCGACCGGTACGCCGTGCGGATGCGGCGCCGTAGGAGGTTCAGGATGAAGAACAACACCGGCATGACCGTCAGCGTGATCAGCGCCAGGCGCCAGTTGATGCTGAACATGTAGACCAGCAGCCCTGCCATCATGCCGATGTCGGCGATGAGGCCGACGACGCCGTCGGTCATCATGTTCTGGATGGCGTCGACGTCACTGGTGATGCGGGTGATGAGCCTGCCCACCGGCGTACGGTCGAAGAAGCCCATGTGCAGGCGTTGGATCTTGGAGAAGATCTCGCGCCGGATGTCGAAGATGATGTGCTGACCGAGCCACGAGACGAGGTACGTGTAGCCGTACCGTAGTCCGAAGTTCACCAGCCGCAAGCCCATGTAGAGCAGCACCAGCCAGGTGAGGCCGGTCAGGCGCTCGTCGATGGAGAGCGCCGACCACGGCGCCTGTTCGGCCACGATGTAGCGGTCGACGGCGCGCGCCAACAGCGTCGGGAACGCCGGCGCGATGACGCTGTAGAGCAGCAGCAGGAAGACGCCGGCGGCCAGCTGTTTGCCGTAGGGCCGTAAGTACCCCAGCAGGCGGAGCATGATGTTGCGGTCGAACGCCTTCTCGAACGCCTCGCCGTCTTCGTCCAGGACGCTTTCCTCGCGCATGGCGCGGCGGCGGCCGCGGCGTTTGCGGCGGAACTCGGCCTTGGTTTCCTCGATCGAGTACGTCGGGAGGTCCATGTCGGTCAGGTCGGCGGGCCGAAGCATCAGGCTGCCTCCAGATCCGACTCGAGTTGCTGCCGACGGTCCATGTCGGCGTACCAACCGTCCAGCGCACGCAGTTCGTCGTGCGTCCCTTGTTCGACGATGCGGCCGTCCTCGATCACGTAGATGCGATCGACGTTCTGGAAGGCGCTGACGCGGTGCGCCACGATGATGGTGGTGCGGCCGCGTTGCACCTCTTCGAGGCCCTCGAGGATGCGGGCCTCGGTCTGCGTGTCCACCGCCGACAGCGCGTCGTCGAAGATGAGCACGGCCGGGTCGCGCACGATGGCGCGAGCGATGGCGGTGCGTTGGCGTTGCCCGCCAGACAGCGTCACGCCGCGTTCGCCTAGGGGTGTGGCGAAGCCGAGCGGGAAGTCCTCGACGTCGCCCGACAGTTGCGCCAGTTCGGCGGCGCGGAGCACGCGCGGCTCGAGCGTGGCAGGGTCCGTCTCGGGAACGCCGTAAGCGATGTTCTCGGCGATCGTGTCGGAGAACAGGAACGGCTCCTGCGGCACCAGCCCGACGAAGCGCCGCAGCACCTCGACCGGGTAGCGGCGGTGGTCGATGCCGTCGATGAGGATCTCGCCTTCGTCGGGATCGACCGTGCGGGTGATGAGGTTGACGATGACGGTCTTGCCCGCGCCGGTGCGGCCGGTCAGGCCGATCGACTCGCCGGGCCGGATGTGGAAGCTCACGCCTTGCAGCACGGGCACGCCGTCGAACGAGACGCTGACGTTCCGGAACTCGATCTCGCCCGTGATGCTGCGCAAGGAGTAGTCGGTTCGCTCGTCGTCGTGTACGTCGGGCTCGGCCGAGATGATCTCCTTCAGTCGGCTCCACGAGGTGGAACCGCGCTGCACGATCGAGCCGATCCACCCCATGGCGATCATCGGCCACTGGATCCCCTCGAACAGGAACACGAAGCTGGAGAACTGCCCGATGGTCAGGTCGCCGCCGATACCTAGGACCAGGCGGCCGCCCACCAGCAGCAGCACCGACACGGTGAGGCCGAACAGGAACTCCATCAGGGGGAACAACGGTCCGTCCACGCGCGTCAACGACAGGTTCCTACGGATGAACTCGTCGTTCAGTCGCCCGAACGCGCCGACCTCGCGCTGCTCGATGCCGAAGCCCTTCACCACACGGATGCCGGAGAAGTTCTCTTGTGCCATGGCGGACACGTCGGAGAACTGCTCCTGTACGCGCTGGTAGCGGCGGTGGATGATGCGCAGTAACAGGAAGAACGACAGCGAGATGAGGGGAGCGACGGCCAGCGTCAACAGGCTCAAGCTCGGGCTGAGCGTGAACATGCGGTAGAGCGTGAATCCCAGCAGCAAGGTGGTGTTCATGCCCTGGAAGATCGCCACGCCCACGAGCATCCGCACCGCGTTGAGGTCGGCGGTGAGACGCGCCATCAGGTCGCCGACACGGGTGCGGTCGAAGTACGCCGCGTCCATCCGAGTGAAGTGCTGGAAGATGTCGCGCCGGATGTCGAACTGGATCTCCCAGCTCGCGCCGAGGATGAGACGACGGACCATGATCATCGCCACGGCGCCGATGCCGGCCACCAGGAAGAGCGCGCCGACGTGCAGCCAGAGCGAGGTCGGCGTCATCGAACCGTCGCGGAACGCGTCGATGGCGCGACCGGGGATGATCGGAGCGAGCGTGGTGAAGAAGGCGTTGACGACGATCAGGACGACGCCGATGGCGAACGCGGTGCGATGGCGGCGCAGGTAGGTCGAGAGGTCGCGGAAGGTGCTGAGCACACTCCTCCTTCGTGGGAATCGCCTGCTCGGGGGGTGGCGGGCGCCGGCGTGGCGGTCGGAATCGCGTTCGGTGTGCTGCCTTGGGACGGCAGCGCGGCCCGCGAAGGGGGCCGCTACCCGGGGACGTTCATCGGTCCCGGCCTACATTGTCGCCCGCCATAATACACCCGGGGCTCGCCGTCGTGCCGCCGCTTCCGGACAGCAGGGCGTTTCGGCGACCGGGGGATCGGCCCTCCGCTCATGGCACCAGGATCGGCTCGCCGTACGGCACGTCGCCGAGCAGCAACTCGAACGTCACCGGCCCCGGGTCGCTGGTGAGCCAGGTACCGCGTAGGATCTCGCCTCCCTGCACCGAGACGCGGTCGACGAGCGCGCGCTGGCCGTCCAGCGTCGTCGCCCACACCTCCGCCGTCTGGAGGCGGATGCCGGGCAGGATGGCCCAGGCGTACGGCACGCGTCGCAGTAGCGGCGCGCGCACCACCGCGAACACCGCGGGTGGCGCGAGCGCGATGGGATGCGCGTTCACCGTCAGGCGCAGGGAGGAACCCGGGGTCGCTTCCGCGCCCGGTCCCGGGTCCTGTGCCACGACGCCCTCGGGCAGACTGGTCGTGGCGATGCGTTCGACCTGGACCTGCCAGCCGACGGCCGTCGCGGTCGCTTCGTCCAGCGCCATGCCGACCACGTCCGGGGCGCCGCTTGCGTCGCGGCCGGGCGCGTCGCCGGCTTGGACCACCAGTCGCAGCACGGCGTCCTCCAACGAGAACGGCGTGTTCGGCGCCAGCGACTGCGCCAGCACCTCGCCGGGAGCGCCGTTGGTGGCCACGACACGCTCTTCGATGATGCGGTCGGGACCCAACCCCGCCACCTGCGCCAACGCTCGCGCGTCGCCGGCCGACAGCCCGACGAGGTCGGGAACGAAGGTGCGCTCCTTGCGCGGCCCCATGCTCACCAGCACGTCCACGCGTTCGCCCGTTCCGGCGGCGCTGCCGGCGTCGAGCGCCTGTGCGAGAACGACGCCTGCCGGCGCGGGCGCTTCGATCCGCGCCGCCGCGCCGACCTCCAGGCCGGCGGCGGCAAGTGCCCGCTCGACCTCGTCGGGGAACGCGAGCCCCACCAACGCCGGCACCTCCGTCGGCGCCAACTGCCCAGGCGGCAGCGCGTACGTTACGCGCACGGTGCGTCCGGGGCGCAACTCGCTGCCGGCGACGGGGTCGAGCGTGACGACCGTGCCGGGCGTCTCGTCCGACGCGACGGCGTCGAGCCGGACGTCGAGCCGCAGGTCCCGCAGCGCGTCGACGGCGTTCTCGGCCCGGCTGCCGACCAGGTCGGGCAGGCGCACGGCGGCGTCGACGGTGAACCGCCGGAAGGCGCCGAGCAGCATGGCGACCGACGCGACCAGCAGGATGGCGGCGATGCCCCAGCTCAGGGAGGCGCCGGAAACGTTGGCTAGCGGGCCGGTGGGGGTCCGTCCTCCACGAAGCGGGCGCACCTTCGGCGTGGGTTCGACGACGCTCGCCATGGGCGCGCGTCCGCCGTCGAAGCTCAAGCCGTAGAGGCGCGGCCGCTCTCGCACTGCCCGTCGGCGCAAGTCGGCCGACTCCGGCGCGTACCCCTGCGCGGCCAGCAGTTCCGTCAGCTCGGGATCGCTAGCGCTCTGGCTTCCGGCCGGCGGACGCTCCCACGCCACGTAATGGGCGCCGGGGCGCGAGATGACGTCGTGCACCGCCGCCAGGCCGTCGCGCTTGAGGCGCTTCAGCAGGCGGCGGTAGCGCTCGAAGGACGGCTCCTGGGTAGCGGGGAGGTCGAACCACTCGATCCGGAGCGGCGCACCATCCGGCGCCGTGGCGTCGAAGTGGGTGCGACCGCCCTCGAGCGGGCGTTGTCCGATGACCTCGTACTTGCCGTCGAGCAACGACACGGGTTCGCGCTCAACCTCGGCGGGCGGTACCGCGCACGACCGCGGTTCCGGTCAGGCGCCGGGCTCGCGTGCGGGGCGGGCGCCCGGCCGCGGTTCGAGGGGCGGCGTTCCACGACCTGCTTCGGCGGCTTTGCGGCGACGTTCCTCGTCGGCGGCGCGGCGCTCGCGCTCCTCGGATTCCTGGACGCGGCGTTCGGCCTCTACCGCGGACTCGACGATCCAGGCGGTGATCTCCTCGGCGGACGTGCCCTCGGTGGCCATCGTGACGGCCTTCTGGATCAGCTTGCCGTCGATGGTCTCGCGATGCAACAGCGCGTTCGCGACCGCTTCGACCGCCACCCAGTTCTGCTCGATCAGTTCGTCGGACGCCTCGTACGACGCGTGCAGGATGCTGGTGACCTGCTCTTCGAGCTCGCGCGCGGTCTCCTCGGAGAAGTCCTTGCGCCTGGAGATCTCGCCGCCGAGGAAGATCGGACCCTGGTCCGAACCCCATGCCACGAACTCTTGCGAGCCCATGCCGAGGTCGAGCACCATCTGCTTGGCGATCTCGGTGGCCTGCTTCAAGTCGTTGCTGGCGCCCGACGAGATCGTGCCCGTGACGCGCTTCTCGGCCACGCGCCCAGCGAACGCCACCACCAGCTGCGACTTGAAGCGGTCGACGTTGTAGAACATCTCTTCCTTGGCGAGCGGCGCCATGAAGCCGCCGGCGGCGCCGCGCGGCATGATCGTCACCTTGCGGATGTCGCCCAGGTCCGGCTGCGCGGCGTACGCGACGGCGTGGCCAGACTCGTGGTACGCGAGGATCTTGCGCTCCACCTCGGTGGGCACGAGGCTGCCACGACGCAGACCCAAGGTGATGCGATCGAGCGCTTCGTTGAAATCGTTCCAGCTGATGATCTGCTTGTTGGTGCGCGCCGCGATCAACGCCGCTTCGTTCGTGAGGTTCTCGAGGTCGGCGCCCGAGAACATGGGCGTGGCTTCGGCAAGGCGTCGCAGGCTGACGTCTTCGGCGACCGGCTTGTTGCGCACGTGGACCTTGAGGATGTCCTCGCGCTCGCGCTGCGTCGGGAGACCGATGGTGACCTGACGGTCGAAGCGGCCGGGGCGAAGGAGCGCCGGATCGAGGATGTCGGGGCGGTTGGTGGCGGCGATGATGATGACGGACGTGTCCGTCTCGAAGCCGTCCATCTCCGACAGGATCTGGTTCAGGGTCTGTTCGCGCTCGTCGTGACCACCACCGATGCCGGCGCCGCGGCGACGGCCGATGGAGTCGAGCTCGTCGATGAAGATGATGGCGGGAGCCGCCTTGCGGGCTTCCTCGAAGAGGCTGCGCACGCGGCTGGCGCCGACGCCGACGAACATCTCCATGAACTCCGAGGCGCTGACGGTGAGGAACGGCACGCCGGCCTCGCCCGCCACGGCACGCGCCAGCAGCGTCTTACCGGTGCCGGGAGGGCCGACCAGCAGCACGCCCTTGGGGATCTCCGCGCCGATGCGCAGGTACTTCTGCGGGCTCTTCAGGAAGTCGACGACCTCGACGAGTTCCTGCTTCGCTTCCTTGTGGCCGGCGACGTCGTTGAACGTCGTCTGGACCTTGTTCTCGCGGCCGAACGTCTTCGCGCGCGACTGACCGAACTGCATGACCTGGTTCGGTCCGCCTTGCGCGCGCATGAAGATGAACCAGAAGAAACCGAGGAGCAGCGCGATGGGAAGGATCGAGCCGAGCAACAACCCGATCCACTGCGCCGGGTTGCGAATCGACACCTCGGGCACGTATTGCCTGAGGTCCTCTAGCAGCGTGTCGGTGAGGATCGCGGTGGTGCGGAACGAGCGGATCGCCTGGGGCTCGCCCTCGATGGTGACCTGCGACTCGCTGACGAGTTCGCCGGTGATGTTGCCGGTGGTACGGTCGACGGCCACCAACGCGACCTTGCCCTGCTCCAGGAGTTCCGTGAAGGTGGAGAAGTTGATCTCCCGAGTGGTGCCGCTGGCATTGAACTGGTTGAACACGAAGATGCCCAGGATGAGGAGCATCACGACCAGCCAGGGGTTGAACGAGCGTCTCAACGGAGCCTCCAGGGATCGCGCCGCGTGCTGCTGCCGCAAGCGTCATGGTCGGTTCGAGCCGGCCGGGCGTCCACGGCCCCGCGCGGCCCTGCCGGGCCCGCTCCCACCGACGAAGACCACGCCGAAGGGGCGGCACGAGCCGATACCAACGAGGGTATCACCCGAACATGAGCCGGGGCTGTAATGTACGTGGGTCCGATGGCCGCCCCTGCACGGATCAGTCGAAGTAGAAGCTCTTGGGCACGGTCACGATGCCGTTCGGCGTCACCGTGAAGCCGCGGGCGCGGTCTTCCGCCGGGTTCACACCGATCTTCGCTCCGTCGGGAACCTCGACGTTCTTGTCGATGATGGCGTTGCGCACCACTGCGTTGCGGCCGACCGTGACGTTGTCGAACAGCACGGAGTTCTCCACCGTGGCGTAGGAGTTCACCCGCACGCGCCGGAACAGTACCGAGCGGCGCACGGTCGCGCCCGAGACGATGACGCCACCTGCCAGCAGGCTGTTGAACGCCTGGCCGCGCCGCCCCTCCTCTTCGTGCACGAACTTCGCGGGCGGCGAGAACTCCGCCGAGGTGCGCAGCGGCCACGCCTCGTTGTAGAGGTCGAACTCGGGTCGCACCGCGACCAGGTCCATGTTCGCCTCCCAGTAGCTGTCGAGCGTGCCGACGTCGCGCCAGTACGTGTTCGGCCCCTCCTGGCCGGGGATCGGGTTGCGCGCGAAGTCGTAGGCGAAGAGGCGTTTGCCCTCGTCGAGCGCGCGCGGGAGCACGTCCTTGCCGAAGTCGTGCTCGGAATCGAGGCGCGCGGCGTCTTCTTTGAGCATGCGCGTGAGGGTGGCGACGCCGAAGATGTAGTTGCCCATGCTCGCCAGGCAGTGGGTGGAGCGGCCGGGGATGGGGTTCGGTTGGGCCGGTTTCTCCTGGAACTCGGTGATGCGCCAGTCCTCGTCGACCTGCAAGACGCCGAATCGACTGCCGTCGGCCAGCGGCGTGGGGTAGGCGGCCACCGTGACGTCGGCCTCGTGCTCGAGGTGGTACTCGACCATGTGGCTGATGTCCATCTTGTAGATGTGATCGCCGGAGAAGATGGCCACCAGGTCTGCGCGGTTGTTCTCGATCAGGTGCAAGTTCTGGTAGATGGCGTCGGCGGTGCCGCGGTACCACTCGGCGCCCAGTTCCTCGTAGAGGTACATCTGCGCCGGCGCGAGGGTGATGAAGTGGTCTTCCAGGAAGGTGCCGAAACGCCAGTTGCGTTGGATATGCTCGGTCAGCGACTGCGCCTTGAACTGGGTCAGCACGTAGATGCCGTAGATCTCCGAGTTCATCATGTTGTTCAGCGCGAAGTCGATGATGCGGTACTTGCTGCCGAACGGCACAGCCGGCTTGGTGCGCTTCCACGTGAGTGGATGCAGCCGCGAGCCCTTGCCGCCCGCCAGCACCATCCCGATGACCTTGGCCTTGCGCGACGCCATGGGGGCCTCCGTAGCGGCTCGAGTCCGTACCGGCTCGAGTCCGTACCAGCTCGAAGACGAGGGCGAGGACGATCCGTGTGACATCAATGTTACCGCAGGTCGTTCTGGCTCCCCGGAGGCGGGTGTCCCGCGGACACGTCCGGTGCCCCGCACGCGGTAGCTTGTTGCGCGATGAGCGTGCCGCGACGTAGCTTGTTCGACTTCCCGATCGAAGGACTGCCACTGCCCGATGGCGTGCCGGCGTACCGCCGGCGCCAGTTGGCGGCCTGGCTGTATCGCCGCGGCGTGCTCGACGCCGGCTCGTTCGACGACGCCGCCATGACCGACCTGCCCGCCGCGCTGCGGGCTTGGTGGCGCGAGCGCTACGTGATCGACCCCTTCTCCAAGGTCGAGCGGTTCGGCTCCGACGACGGCTCCGTGCGCTACCTTTTCACTCTGCCCGACGGCCGGCAGACCGAAGCGGTCTACATGCCGTACCGCGATCGCCGCACCGTGTGCGTGTCGTCGATGGTGGGTTGCCCCGCCGGGTGCGCGTTCTGCGCCACCGGCGCGCTGGGCTTCGGCCGCAACCTTACGCGCGGGGAGATCGTCGCTCAGGTCATCGCCGTCGCCCACCACGAGGGGATCGAGCCCAAGAGCATCCGAAACGTGGTGCTGATGGGGATGGGGGAGGCGCTGCTGAACTACGATGCCGCCCTCGGCGCGATCCGGACCTGGATCGACCCCGACGGGCTCGACATGTCGCCGCGGCGCATCACCCTCTCGACGGTCGGCTTGCCGGCGAAGATCCGTCGCCTCGCCTCCGAGAACCTGCAACTGGTGTTGGCCGTCAGCCTGCATGCGCCAGACGAGAAGACACGCAGGCGCATCATCCCCACGGCGCACGCGCACTCCATCGACGAGATCTTCGCGGCGCTGCACGACTGGCAGGCCGCGACGTCGAGGCGCGTCACCATCGAGTACACGATGCTCGACCAGGTCAACGACGACACTGCGCAGGCGCGGCAGTTGGCGCGGTTGCTGACGGGGCTGAAGAGCCACGTGAACTTGATCCCGTTCAATCCGTGGCCGGCCTCGGGCTTCCGTGCCTCGCCGAAGGCGCGCTTGGACGCGTTCCAGCGCACCCTGGAGACCGCCGGCGTCAGCGTGTCGGTGCGCTTCAGCCGTGGCAGGGACGCGGGCGGCGCATGCGGTCAGCTTGCCCTTCGCGGCGCCGGTGCGAAGAACGTAGATGCCATCCTGGACGACGTTTCTCGCCTCGAGTGAGCTCCAGAGCCGTATGCCATTTCACACGGCCTGGCGAGCCGGCCAGTATAGACTGTCCACCGAAACTCGCGTTACGCACGCTGTGATTGGCGGTTCGGTGCGCAGCGATCTGGAGGCAGGCATGATCAGTGGAACGTGCAGGTGGAGCGTCCGGTGGACTCTCCTGGCCCTTGGGGCCATGCTCCTGCTCACGCCGGTGTTCGGGCAATCCTCGATCGCCCAGTTGCGCGCCGAGGTCGAAGCGAACCCCGAGAGTGTCGCGGCGTGGGTGGCGCTTGGCAACGCCTACTACGAGAACGGACAGCACGACCTCGCGAAGGACGGTTTCCTCGAGGCGATCGCGCTGGAGTACACCGTGGGCGACGCCCACTACGGGCTCGGCCTCGCCGAGTTCGCGCGCGGTGACTACCAGGCGGCGCTGTTCGAGTTCACCGAGGTCACGCGGCTCCAACCCGAGCGCTTCGACGGGCACTTCAACCGTGGCGTCACGCTCGCGCGACTGCGGCGCGCGGCGGACGCGGCAGGCGCGTTCGCGAGCGCCCTCGAGCAAGCTGCGCCGGAAGCTTCGGCCGAGGACCGCGTGCAGGCCCAGTTGGGCCTGGCGGGTCAGCTCGAGCTCACCGGCGAGTACGCGCAGGCGGCGGAAGCGTACGCGGCCGCCCTCGAACTCGAACCGAACAACGCCAGCTACATCCTGCGCCGCGGCCAAGCCCTGCACAACGCCGGTAGCGGGCTCGAAGCGCTACCGGAGCTGACGGCGCTCGAGTCGCGCAGTGGTGACTACCGTGTCAGCGCGCTCATCGCCGACATCTACGTCGGCCAGGGCCAGATCGACTACGCCATCTGGTCGTTGCAGCGGGCGCTACAGAAGGCGGAAGTCGCCGAAGACGCCGGCGCGCAGGCCAGCACGTTGGTCAAGCTCGGCACGCTGCAGCGCAGCCTCGGCCGCGAGTCGTTGGCGACCGAGGCGTACGAGCGCGCGGTCGCGGTCGACCCAAGTTCTTGGGAAGCGCAGTACAACCTCGGCGTCACCTACCTCGAGGCCGGTCAGCCGCGGCAGGCTCTCGGGCCGCTGCAGGCAGCTGCGCGCTTGAGCGCCGACCAGGCCGAGGTCTACCTGGCGCTGGCGACCGCCTTCGATCAGCTGGCGCAGAGCGACGAGGCACTTACCAACGCGCAAGAGGCGATCGCGCGGCTGAGCGAGCCGGAACTGGTGCTCGACGCGCGCTTCATCGCCGCCCGGGCGCTCTACCGCAACGGCGAGTTCGTCGCGGCCGGCGAGCACCTGACGGAGCTGGCGCAAAGCCGCTCCGGTGACGCGCAAGTTCAGCTCTGGAACGGCCTCACGGCATACCAACTGCACGATTACAGTGCGGCGGTGCGGAGCTTCGAGCGCGCCGTGCAGCTCAGCCCGAACAGCATCGAGGCGCGCGTGAACCTGGGTGCGGGCTACCTGGCGGCGCAGCGGTACCAAGAAGCCGAGTCGGTCTACCAACTGCTGGTACAGCAGAACCCCAACGACAACGAGAGCCTCTACAACCTCGGGTGGGCGCTATACTCGCAGGATCGGCGCGGCGCCGCCCGCGATGCCTGGGTCGCCTCGTGCGAGCAGGGCTATCAGCCCGCCTGCGCGGCCATCACGAGTTACCTCTAGCGGCGCGCGCGCGCTCGGACATGCCGTCTCCTTCGGGTACGCGGCCATGCCCGAGCGCGCGACCGTAGAATGGGAAGCATGGATTGGCTTCGACGCAACTGGCCCGACCTATTGATCGGCATCGCCCTCGTCGCCGTGATCGCAGGGATCATCGCGACGTTGATCTCGGGCGGCTCCTTCTTCCCGGTCGGTCAGGGAAGCCGCGCCACCACTCCGACGACGCAGTCGGGTAGCGCATCCCCGGGAAGCGCTTCAGCCAGTTCCCAGTCTTCGCCCAGCGCCGGCGCGCCGAGCGCGAGCACGCCAGCGGCGAGCACCTCGAGCGCGACCGAACCCGGTCAAGCCGCCGGCGAAGGCGACGCTTCCTCGGGCGCCGTGCCGGCAGCGCCCGGCGACGCGGGTGCCGCGGCCACGCCGGCCGCGTCGACGCCGGGCGCCAGCACGCCCGCGGGATCGTCCGCTTCGTCCGCCTCGCCGGCCGACGCAGGTGGCATCGCGGTGTTGCCGCCGAGCGACGACGCCGGTGCCGGTTCGTCGCCTGCCACCCCTGTCGCTTCGACCCCGTCTACGTCCACGCCGGCCGCGTCTTCGACCGTCGCCCCCGCATCGTCCGTGACGGCGTCTGCCACGCCCGACGAGGAGTCGTACCGGGTTTCCGTCGGTGCGTTCGGCAACATGGAGAACGCCGCGCGGTTGGCCGAGACCTTCCGGTCGGCCGGGTACCCGGTGCTCATGGGCGCACAGGGGAACCTGAACATCGTCCTGGTGGGGCCCTATGCCACCGAAGACGAGGCGCGCGCGGTCGCATCTCGCATCCGCGGCGGCGACTTCGGCGTGAACGACCCCACCGTGTACCGGTTCGACCCGGCCGAAGCGTCGAACGACGGCGCTACGACGTCGCCGCCCGCCGCCTCCGGCGCGGCGGCACCCGCAGCGGCGTCGAGCCCGAGCGCATCGGCCGCAGCCCCGGCCTCCACCGCCGGCCGCTACCTACAGGTCGGTGCATACGCCACGCGTGAGAGTTCGCTGCCGCAACGCGAGCGGCTGGAGCAACTCGGGTTCTCCGTCAGCGAGCGCGTCGAGAACGATCTCGTGAAACTCTTGGTCGGGCCGTTCGACGGCGCGGCCCTGAACGACGCCCAGGGGCGCTTGGAGGCGGCGGGGATCGAGAGCTTCGCCCGCTGATGGGCAAGGCCATCCCGTCGGCGACCGTCAGCCGACTCGTAACCTATCTTCGTGTCCTATCCGACCTCGAGGAGAGCGGTGTCGCGCGGACCTCGTCGGACCATCTGGCTGCCGAAGCGCACGTGTCGGCCTTCCAGGTCCGCAAGGACCTGGCGTACTTCGGAAGCTTCGGGACCCGCGGTAGCGGCTACACGGTGCCCACCTTGCGGCGCGAGTTGCGGCGCATCCTCGGCCTGACACGCCCTTGGAACGTCGCGATCGTCGGGATGGGTAGGCTCGGCCAGGCCCTCGCCGACTACCCCCACTTCGGCCAGTACGACTTCCTGCTTCGCTGCGCGTTCGACGTCGACCCGGCCAAGGTCGGCCGGAAGCTCGGTGGCCTCGCCGTGCACGCCATGGAGGAGCTGCCTCAGGTCGTGGTCGAGAGCGCCATCGACATCGCCTTCCTGACCGTGCCCGTGAGCGGCGCGCAGGAGGCGGCCGACGCGCTGGTGCGGGCGGGCATCCGCGGCATCCTGAACTTCGCGCCCACGGTCATCTACGTGCCGGACGACGTGCGCGTCGAACCGGTCGACCTGCTGGCGGGGCTCAAGCGCCTGTCGTTCTACCTGCACGCGACGCCGAGCGAAGCGCCGGCCACGGCCTGACACGGGCCGGCGGCGCACCACCGCCCACGACACCCGCACGTATACTGGCCGAAGCGTGTTCGACATCATCCAGGACGACCTTCGCGCCTTCGAAGAGCGCCTCGCGGCCGAGCTCCGGTCGTCGGTGGCGTTCATCGAGGCGATCGGCGAGGACCTGGTGCGCGCCGGTGGGAAGCGCTTGCGGCCGAGCCTCGCGTTCCTCACGGGGCGCATGCTGGGTACCCCTTCCGAGGACACCATGCGCGTGGCGTTGGCGGTCGAGTTGCTGCATTCCGCCTCGCTGCTGCACGACGACCTGATCGACGACGCCGACACTCGGCGCGGCGTCGAGGCGGCGTTCCGGCGTTACGGCAACGTCGTCAGCGTGATGTCGGGCGACTTCATGCTCGCACGCGTGCTGGGGTTGCTGGCGCGCAGCGGCAGCGCGGCCTTCACCGAGCTCATGTCGCACACGGCCGCGGCGATCTGCGAGGGCGAGGTGCTGCAGTTCCAGGCGGCCACCCTGCAGGAGTACGCCTACGACACTTACGACCGGGTGATCGAAGGCAAGACCGCCGTGCTCATGGCGGCCGCGTGCGAAGGCGTCGCGCTCGTGTCCGGCGCGACCGAACGCGAGCGAGACGCGCTGCGGGCGTACGGCATGGCGTTCGGGCGCGCGTTCCAGCTTCGCGACGACTATCTCGACCTGCTCGGTGACGCCGAGCAGCTCCGCAAGCCGATCGGCGGAGACCTGCGCGAGGGCAAGGCCACCCACCCGGTGTTGCAGTTGCTCATCGAGCACGACGTCGAGGAGGCGCGCTCCATCCTGAGCCGACACGCCGCGCAGTCCGGGGACGTCGAGCGCATGGCGTCCTTGGTGCGGGAACACCGCGCCGACGCGCGCACACGCGAGCGGATCCGGACCGAAGCGGAAGCGGCGGTGGCGGCGTTGGAGCCGTTCCCGCCGTCCCCGGCACGCAGCGCCCTGGTGTCGCTGGCGGAAGCCGAGAGCGCCCGGGTGGCCTGAGGCGGAACCCGGACCGCGGCCGGCGTGGCGTTGCTTTGCGCACCTCCACCCGACTCCTGCCTTGGTAGGTACGGGCTACACTTGCTGCGATGACAGACATCGATCGCGACCAGGTCCTGCGCTTCTTCGGGGACCATCCGGAGCGCCCCTGGCACGTGCAAGACATCCAACGAAAACTCAAGGTCGAGGACCGGGCCGCCCTACGGCACGTGCTGACCGGCCTCGTCGACGACGGTCGCCTGGTTCGCACGCGGCGACGCACCTACGGGCTGCCGCAGGAGATGAACCTCGTGCTCGGCCGACTGCAGGTCACGTCGGGCGGGTACGGCTTCGTGATCCCCGACGCCGGCGGCAAGGACCTCTTCGTTCCCGCCGATCACCTGGCGGGCGCCTGGGACGGCGACCGCGTCATGGCGCGGCCCAACCCGATGAAGAGCGAGGACGGGCGCCCTAGCGGCGAGATCGTACGCATCATCGAGCGCGGCTACGAGCACGTGGTCGGCACGCTCGAGTACGCCCGCGGCTACGCCATCCTTCGGCCGGACTCGGTGCGGCTGCAGAACCGTATCCTGCTCGCGCCGGAGTCGGTCGGCAAGCTCGAGGGCGGCTCACGAATCGTCGTGCGCATGGTGTGGCCCGAGGAGTCGGGCGAGAAGGAGCCGTTCGGCGAGGTCGAGGAGTTCCTCGGCGCCGGCGACGACCCCGAGGTCGAGACGCGCGCCGTGGTGGTCAAGTACGGCCTGAAGCCGGACTTCGATGCCGACACCATGGCCGAGGCCACGGCCGTGCCCGACACGGTGACGCCGGAGATGATGGAGGGCCGCACCGACCACCGCAGCGCCCCGACCTTCACCATCGACGGCGAGGACGCAAAGGACTTCGACGATGCCCTCTCGCTCGAGCGGCTGGACGGTAACGCCAAGGACGGT
This sequence comes from Trueperaceae bacterium, assembly GCA_046484635.1. Lineage (GTDB taxonomy): Bacteria > Deinococcota > Deinococci > Deinococcales > Trueperaceae > CAZACZ01. The sequence goes on along the minus strand of JAWOIL010000043.1, from coordinate 60,603 downwards.
CTGCTGCGCGTGGGCGTGCACATCGCCGACGTCAGCTACTACGTGGCCGAAGGAACCAGCCTCGACAAGGAGGCGGTCGAGCGCGCCACCAGCGTGTACCTGCCGGGGAACGTCCTGCCGATGCTGCCCGAGCAGTTGTCGAACGGGATCTGCTCGCTGGTCGAAGGCGAGCCGCGGCTGGCGCTGTCGGCGTTCGTCGACGTGACGCGCTCGGGCGAGGTGAAGGCGTTCAAGTTCAAAGAGACCGTCATCCAATCCGACGGGCGCCTCACGTACCAGCAAGTTCAGGAGTTCGCCGAGGGGGGTCGCCTGCCGCACGGCAAGCGCAAGCTCGAGCGCGACATCAAGGTACTGCTGAACCTCGCGCAAGAGCTACGGAAGGCGCGCATCGGCGCGGGCGCACTCGACTTCGACTTCACCGAGGCGAAGGTCGACGTCGACGAGCAAGGGGCGCTTCACGTCACCCCGGTTCGCAGCGACGCCGCCAGGCAACTGGTGGAGGAGATGATGCTGCTGGCCAACCGCATGGTGGCGCAAGAGCTGAGCCGACGCGACATCCCCGCGCTCTTCCGCGTGCACGAGGACCCCAGCGCCGACAAGATCCAGGCGCTGCAACGCGCGCTCGCCAAGCTCGGCTACACGCTCGACCTAGAGCGCGCCGGGCCGCAGGATCTGCAGCGCATCCTGCGCGAGGCGGCCGGCAAGCCCGAATCGCAGTTGGTGAACACGCTATTGCTCCGGAGCCTGAAGCAGGCGCGGTACTCGAGCGAGAACCTCGGCCACTTCGGCCTGGCGTTCGAGAACTACCTGCACTTCACCAGTCCCATCCGCCGCTACCCGGACCTGGTGGTGCATCGCGCGGTGCGCGCGATGCTGCAGCACCGCTTGTCCCCGACGCTCAAGGAGCGGATGAAGACCGACTTCCCGAAGCTGGCCGAGCACGCCAGCGAACGCGAGCGCGTGGCCGAAGACGCCGAACGCGACCTCACGCGCTACTATCACGCGCGTTGGGCCAAGGACCACATCGGCGAGCGCTACACCGGCATCGTCGTGGGCGTGACGAACTTCGGCGTGTTCGTGTCGTTGCCGAACGCCGTCGAGGGGCTGATGCACGTCAGTCATCTCGAGGACGACTACTACTTGTTCCTGGAAGACGCGTTGATGCTGATGGGCAAGCACACGCGCAAGCGCTACCGCATGGGTGACCGTGTCGACGTCAAGATCCTGGCCTCGAACCCCACCCAGCGCCAGATCGACCTGATCCCGGCCGACATGGAGATGCCGGAGATCGAGGCGGTGGAGGAGAAGCCCGCTACGGTGAAGCCGCCGCGCAAGCTGAAGACGCCCAAGGATGCCGTCCATGACGCGCTGTTGGCCGCCGAAACCGCCACCGGCGGCGGCAAGCGAGGTCAGGCGCCGGCCGCAGGCAACGGGGATGCGAAGCGCGGGCGAACGCCTGCGTCCGCCAAGGCGCAGCAGACCCAGCAGGCCAAACCCAAAGCCGAAGCCGTCGGCAAGGGCCGGGGCGGGGCGGCCAAGGCCGGAGCGACGAAGACCGGGGCGGCCAAGGCTGACGCGGCCAAGTCCGGGGCGGCCAAGTCCGGGGCGGCCAAGTCGGAAGCGGCCAAGTCCGGAGCGGCCACTTCCGGGGCAGCCAAGACCGACGGCGGCAAGTCCAGCAAGTCCAGACCGCCCAGGGCCGGGGCGGCCAAGAGCGCCGACGCCGGCAAGCCTGCGACGTCCGAGGCGGCGACGTCCGGGGCCGCGAAGCGCGGGTCCGCGAAGCGCGGGTCCGCGAAGCGCGGGTCGGCGAAGCCCGGGCCCGCGAGGTCGGAAGCAGCCAAGCCCGAGGCGTCCAGACCAGCAACACCCAAGCCCGCCCCATCCGAGCCCGCCGCGCCGAAGCGCCGCAAGAAACGCAAGGTGCTCGTGTTCGGCAAGGGCGGTTGATCGGCCGGGGTCCGTCACCTGCCCCCGGGGCAGCCCCACGCGTCTGATAGACTTGCGCAGACGACGAGCGCTCCCACGGTCGCCGCGGCCGTCCAGGCGCGGCGCTTCGACCCGTTCACAGCTGCGGCCCCGACGCCGCCCGAGAGAGGAACGGCATGGCCCACGAGTACCGCTACCCGTTGACCCGCGTCTGTCTGCGCGGCGGGGCGTTGACTCTGCCGCGCACGATGTTGGGCTTGTTCCCCGACGAGGGAGAAGTCGTGGCCGTCGACACGGAACGCGACACCGAGTACGTGCTGGAGGTACGTGGACCACGCTCCGTGACGGGCCTCTCGGAGCTCTTCCGGGCGCACCGGCTCGACGTCAACGACGAGCTGATCATCCGCCGGCTCGATGATGGTCGCTACGCCATCACCCCCGTGGTGCGCCCACGCGCGGCCGAACGAGGCGGTTCCGAGGCGCTCGAGGTCGTGCTCGACGAGCTTCACGAGGCCGGCGTGCCGGCGACCGAGGCGGAGATCCGCGCGCTGTTCCCCGACATGCCGGAGGACGTCGAGCTCGAGCCGGCGCTTCGCGCCGACGGACGCTTCGTCCAGCGAGACGGACGGTGGCAGCCGGCGTCGCGCGCCGCAGCGCAGACGGGGGCCGAGGTGACGCAGCAGGTCGAGCCGTCGCTCGAAGCGCGCCTCGAGGAGGGCGATGCGGCGGAGATGGCGCACGTCGGCGCCGAAGCGCAGTCTCGCCCGGGGGCGAGCGAGGCCGACGGTAACGCAGCCCGCGACGCCGGCTCCGTGCCCGCGGGCAACGACGCGCGGGCCGGTTCGGGCGGCGCTGCGCCAGCGGGCGTGACAGGTGGCCAGTTCGGTGAGGTCGCCGACGGCACGGTGTCGGGTCAGGGTGATCGGGCCGTTCAGGCGATGTACGGAGCGGCGGCGGGCGCGTCTTCCGGGTCGGCCGGCGCGACGGGCGCAGACGTCATCCGCGACGGCGTGCAGGCCGGGCTGTGGAGCAAGACGCCTGACGGTGGGACCGCCGATGACGCCGCCCGCGCTCGCGGTTCGAGCGTGGTGGAACGCAGGATCCCACCGACTGCCGGCCGCGCCAGTCGCATCGGCGCCGACGACGACGAGGACGAGGCGGCCTTCGCGGCAAGTGAGCTGGTCTCTCGTCTGCGCGCCGTGGTGACGCCGATCGGCTTCCGGGTCGAGCCGCTGGGCCGTGGCGTGCTCCATCTGCACGCCGACATGGGCAGGCGCGGGTACGGCGTTCTGGCGCAGGTGCTACCGAGCGGCGAGCGGCTGGACTGGGCGGCGCTGCTGGCGCGCAGGCGCGCGTCCACGATGCGCTACCTGGCCGTGTTCGGCGACCATCGTGACCTGGTGCGGCTCACCAACCCCGCCGAGTTGGCCCGCGCGACGCTGTGGTCGTGGGAAGGCTTGGAGCGACTGCGCGAGATGCGCCGTACGGTGGCGGTCAGCCCCGTCGACCTCGAGTCGCACTTCGAGCGGGACGGGCTGTTCGATCACGGCTTGGCACGTTTCGAGCAGGCCGTCGCCGAGCGAGTGGCGGAACGCGGCGCGGTGTCCGAGGTGTTCACCCGCTTGGCGGGCATGCGGGCGCCGACGGTGTTCTTGCTGGAGGAACTGGCGAGCGACGCTGCGATGAGCCGCGAGCAGACGCTCCGGATCCTCGAGCGCTTGGCCGATGCTCCGTTCCACCTTGTGGCCCGCGTCGATCAGGGCGAGTTCCTCTTACGGCAACGCGTTTCCGACGCCCTCCAGGGCCTGTCCGACTACGCTTTGTCGTTGCGAAGCCGCCTGCCGTCGCGCCAGCGCGAGCGCCTGACCGGACTCGGCGAGCCCGACTTGCTCACCGACGCGGACGCGGTCGCCGTGGCTGGGGCGACCCGCGATGCAGGCGAAGAGGTGCACGCCGAGGCGGCCGATCCAGGATCCGGTCGCCCGGGAGGCGAGAACGGCGGCGACGTCGGCTGACGGATCCGGCGTGCGGGGGCGGATCCGGCGTGCGGGGACGGATCCGGCGTGCGGGGGCGTCCGGGGGCGGATTCTGCCTGCGTGAGCGTGCGGGGGCGTCCGAGGACGGATCCTGCGTGCGGGCCGGCCCGCCGAGAGCGCTCGGCGGGACGAGTAGGCGAAGCGAAGAGTACTCGAGAGATCTAGATGACGCCGACGTCGGCGGAGGCGGACATGGGCTCGCCTGTCGCCGACGTCAGGTCTTGCAGCGCGCGCACCGTCGGTTCGGCGGCCGCCCGGGCGGCGATCGCCTCGACGGTCCAGCGCGCCGCTTCGAACGTGGTGCAGTAGGGAACGCCGTTCTCCAACGCGCGCCGGAGCGCGGGAGTGTGCTCGAGGTCGAACAGCAGCACGTCTTCGGGTTCGTGCGCGTCCCCCGCGTCCCACGCGGTGGCGAAGCCGAGTTCGTGAAGCCGCGGCTCGAGCTCACGTAGGCGTTCCCCGATCAGGCGTACGGTGCCGCCCGTGCCGCCGGTGCCGTTCGTGCCGTTCGTGCCGTTCGTGCCGTTCGTGCCGTTCGTGCCGCCCGTGCCGTTCGTGCCGCCCGTGTCGCTCGTACCCGCCGCGGGAAGGGCGGCGCCGGCTGCCACCGCGGCTTTGTAGTAGGCCATGTACGGGTCCGTGTCGATGCCCATGCTCTCGCCGGTGGACCGCATCTCCGGACCCAGCACGGGTAGCACGGAGCGGAACTTGAGGAACGGCAGCACCGCTTCCTTGACGCTGTAGACCTTCGGCGTCGGCGCCTCGGTGAAGCCGAGTTCCGCCAGGCTCGTGCCGGCCGCCACTAGGGCCGCGTACTTTGCCAGCGGATGCCCGATCGCCTTCGAGAGGTACGGGATGGTGCGGCTGGCGCGTGGGTTGGCCTCCACCACGATCACCTCGTCGCCGCGCACCAGGTACTGCACGTTGATGAGTCCGCGCACGCCGATGGCCTCTGCCAAGCGCACGGTGTACGCCCGGATGCGCTCCTGGGCCGCCGATGAGATGGTCACCGGCGGCACGATGCAGGCGCTGTCGCCCGAGTGGATGCCCGCCAACTCGACGTGCTCCATGATGCCCGCCACCACCGTGGTGGCGCCGTCGCTGATGGCGTCGACGTCGACCTCGAGCGCCCCTTCGACGAAGTCGTCGACGAGGATGGTGGGCGCTCCTTCGAGTTCGGCGTAGACCTCCTCGAGGTACGCATGCAGTTCCTCGTCCGTTCGCACCACCTTCATGGCCCGACCGCCGAGCACGTAGCTGGGCCGCACCATGACGGGGTAGCCGATCTTGCGCGCCAGCGCCAGCACCTCGTCGGGCTTGGCCGCCACGCCGCCCTCGGGCTGCGGGATGCCGAGGCGCTCGCACAACGCGTGGAAGGCGTCGCGGTCCTCGGCCTCGTGGATGGCGGCGGCCGGCGTGCCCCAGATGGGCACGCCCGCATCGGTCAGCGCCTGGGCGAGCTTCAACGGCGTCTGACCGCCGAGCTGCACGATCACGCCGTTCGGCTTCTCGTGTTCGACGACGTTCATCACGTCCTCGAAGGTGAGCGGTTCGAAGTAGAGGCGGTCGGCCGTGTCGTAATCGGTGCTGACCGTCTCGGGGTTCGAGTTGATCATGATCGTCTCGTACCCCGCGTCGCGTAGCGCCCACACGGCGTGGACGGTGGCGTAGTCGAACTCGACGCCCTGACCGATGCGGTTCGGGCCCGACCCGAGGATGATCACCTTGTCGCGGGTCGACGGCGCCGCCTCGTCCTCCCACTCGTAGGTGGAATAGAAGTACGGCGTGTAGGCTTCGAATTCGGCTGCGCAGGTGTCGACCGTCTTGTACACCGGCGCGCCGTGGTGCGCCCGACGCAGCTCGCGCATCGCCGCCGCCGAGCGGCCGCGCAGGCGCGCCACGTCCTGGTCGGCGAACCCCAGGCGCTTGATCTCACGCCACGTCTCCCACGACCAGGCCTCGGGCTCCTCCAACTCGACGATCTCGCGTTCGGCCGCGGCGATCTCGCGCAGTTGCGACAAGAACCACGGGTCGATGCCGGTGCGTTCGTGCAGCGCCTGCACCGAGCGACCGCGCCGCAGGAGCTCCATCACCGCCGGCAGCCGCCTCGGGTTGGGGTAGAGGCGGCGGTCGAGCTCCTCACTCGGCACCTCGGCGGTTCCGCTGCGGACGTCGAGCTCGAGCGAGCGCAACGCCTTCATCAGCGACTCCTTGAAAGTGCGCCCGATGGCCATCACCTCGCCCACCGAGCGCATCTGCGTGCCGAGCTCGTCGGGCGTGCCGGGGAACTTCTCGAACGCGAAGCGCGGGATCTTGGTGACGACGTAATCGATGGTCGGCTCGAAGGCCGCCTTCGTCTCCTTGGTGATGTCGTTCGGCAGTTCGTCCAGGTGGTAGCCGACCGCCAACAGTGCCGCGATCTTCGCGATGGGGTAGCCGGTGGCCTTCGACGCCAACGCAGACGACCGCGACACGCGCGGGTTCATCTCGATGACGATGACGTCGCCGTCTTCGGGGTTCACGGCGAACTGGATGTTCGAACCGCCGGTGTCGACCCCGATCTCGCGGATGATCGCGATGGCGTGGTCTCGCAAGCGCTGGTACTCCTTGTCGGACAGCGTCTGCGCCGGCGCGACCGTGATGCTGTCGCCCGTGTGCACCCCCATCGGGTCGAAGTTCTCGATCGAGCAGATGATGACCACGGTGTCGTTGTGGTCGCGCATCACCTCGAGCTCGTACTCTTTCCAGCCCAGCACTGATTGCTCGACGAGCACGGTATGCACCGGGGAGTCGTGCAGGCCCTGGCGGACGATGGCACGGAACTCCGCTTCGTCGTGCGCGATGCCGCCGCCGGTGCCGCCGAGCGTGAAGCTCGGGCGGATGATGGCCGGGTAGTCGATCTCCTGGACGAACGCCAGCGCTTCGTCGAGGCTCGACACCATCTTGCCTGCTGGGGTCTTGACGCCGATCTTCGCCATCGCTTCCTGGAAGCGCTTGCGGTCTTCGCCCTTCTGGATGGCGTCGTAGTTCGCGCCGATCAGCTCGACGCCGTGGCGTTCCAAGACGCCGTCCTCGTACAGCTTGGACGCGAGGTTCAGCGCCGTCTGCCCGCCGAGCGTCGGAAGCAGCGCGTCCGGCTGCTCGAGCGCGATGACCTTCTCCACGAACTCGGGCGTGAGCGGCTCGACGTACGTTCGGTCGGCCACGTCGGGGTCGGTCATGATCGTGGCGGGGTTGGAGTTGACCAACACCACCTCGAAGCCTGCGCCGCGCAGCGCCTTGCAGGCCTGGGTGCCGGAGTAGTCGAACTCGGCCGCCTGCCCGATCACGATCGGGCCCGAACCGAGGATGAGGATCTTGTGGATATCGTCGCGTCTGGGCATGTTCTGGCGAGGCCTCGCGGGTCCCAGGTGCGGAGTGTAGCACGCGAGGTACGCCCGGCCGATCCGGAGGACGGCACCGTGCAAGGCCACGAGCTACTCGAGCCGAACCAGCCTTGGCGACCGCCGAGCGCGCGCGTACGCACCCAGGTGGCGTCTGCCACGCTGACAGGCGTGGCCCGTTCCCGACCTCGCGGTCCCGCCGCCCAGACGTCGCCGCTCGAACCGGCGAACGCGCGGCAGTCACCTGGCGCGACAGTGACGGCAGCCGCGTTCCTGGCGCGCTGGCGCTACGGGGAACGGAGCACCGGCGCGCGTTCCGAGCTGCTGCACGGTCGCGAGGTGGCGCGTCCGGCGCCCGACCCGGCGTGCTCCGGCGTGCTCCGGCGCCTCGAGCGACGGCTCGGGCGGGTCGTCGCCCGGGAACCGCGACTGGCGCCCGGCGTGTCGGGGCCACTGACGGCACGCGCCAGACCCCTGGTTCGCATCGGCCCGCACGACGTCCTCCGGCCGGAGCTGGCGCTGATCGCCGCGGGCGGGCCCACCGCAGCCGGACTCGGCGGCTCGTTCGACGCCGCCGACGTGCTGTTGGCGGTCGAGGCCGCCTGCGCCGATCCGCGCTTCGACGAACGGCTGGCACGCTACGCGTCGGCCGGAATGCGGGAGGTGTGGTTGCTCGAGCTGGAGCGGGGCTGGGTCGAGGCGCTTCGTGCCCCCTGGGGTGGCCGGTACCACTCGAGGACGTTGTGGTACCCGGGGGAGGCCGTCCCGGTTGCGGGGCTGTGGAGCGTCGCGGTGGAAGCGCTGCCGGGTCCCTGAACCCGCCGGGTCCGTGAACCCAGAGGTCCCGGGGCGCGAGGTCCCGGGGCGCGCTGTCCCTGAGCGCGAGGCCCGTGATCGCCCGACTCGGTCCGCGCCTACTCCGCCGCGTCTTCTTCGATCGCCGCGTCTTCCTCGAACGCCACGACGAACTCCTCGCCGCCGACCTCGATCACGTCACCCGCGCGCAGCTTGCGCTTCCTGCGCGTCTCGACCTCGTCGTTGACGCGCACCTCGCCGGCCTGCACCAGCGACTTTGCATGGCCGCCGGTCGCCGCCAGGCCCAGGATCTTCAAGGCGTCGTCGAGGCGGATCTCGTCGTCGGCCGCGTCGTGCGGCTCGCCCTCGGCGGCGGCAGGCGCTTGGGTTCCTGCCGCGCCGGGCTCGTCGCGCTCGCTCTCAGGGTGCGTCACGGTTCAGTCGACCTCGACCGTCTCGGCAGCCGGGTAGCTGCCCAGGAACTTGACGAACGCGGCCTTTCGCATCATGGCGGTGATGGCGGCCGCCACGTTCGGCTCGTCGATGTGGCCGTCGATGTCGATGTAGAACAGGTAGCTCCACGGCTTGTCGAGGCGCGGCCGCGACTCGAGTTTGGTCATGTTCAGGCCGTGTCGCGGGAACTCCTCCAGGCACGCCACCAAGTCGCCCGGTCGGTGGCGCGTGGCCAGCACCAGGCTCGACTTGCTTCGGCCGCTAGGCTTCTGCGGTTCCTCGGTGCCGAGCACGAAGAAGCGCGTGTAGTTGAAGGGGAAGTCCTCGATGTGCTCGGCCGCGATCTCCAGGCCGTACGTCTCGGCTGCGCGGCGGCTCGCGATCGCCGCTCGGCCCTCACCACCGTTCTTGGCCAGGAGCTTGGCCGCTCCGGCGGTGTCGAAGTCGGTGACGGCCTCCAGATGGTGCTCTCGGATGAAGCGTTGGCACTGCTGCAACGCTTGCGGGTGGCTGTACACCCGCCGTACGTCTTCGAGGCGCGTGCCGGGCTTCACCAGCAGGTTGTGCCGGACGCGCACGATCTGCTCCGCCACCACGTTCAACACCGAGTCGGTGAGCAAGTCGTAGGTCTGGTTGATCGAGCCCGCGATGCTGTTCTCCACCGGCAAGCAAGCGTGGGTGCACTCGCCCCGCACGGTTGCCTGGAACGCCTCTTCGAAGGTGGGGTACCCGACCGCCTCCGCTTCGGGCGCGAAGGCCAGCGCGGCCTCCTCGCTGAACGCTCCGGGGACACCTTGGAACGCGATGCGCAAACTGCGTGTTTCGGCCATGGCGGGGAGTCTAGCACCGAGGGCGCCGGGTGCGGTTCAGGCCAGTGCCTCGACCTCTTGGCGCAACGCGTCGATGCGCTCCCGCGACTGGTCGAGGTCGCCCTGGAGGTCGCCGAGCCTGTCGAGCTCGGCCCGCACGAAGCGGGTGTACGGGGCGATGGCGCCGGTGAGCTTCTCCTGCGAGCGCCCCAGTTCGGCCTCCAACTGCTTGGTGAGACCCTCCTCGAGGCCCTCGCGCAGCTCCGCCATCTTGGAGCGCAGTTCGCGTTTCGCCTTCGCGCGTTGGCGCGGCAGCACCAGGAAGCCCACGCCCATGACGGTCAGCCCCAGTGCGATGCCGGTGACGTCGAGCGCAGCGCCGGAGATGAACGCCAGCACGGCGGCGCTGAGCCCGATGCCGCCCACCTCGAGCAGGCCCGTGCGCACGACCGCGCCTTGCAGGCGGTCGGCCAGCTGCGCCCCCTCGGCGTCGGCGTCGTACGTGTCCATGGTGGCGTCCGAACGTTCGCGAAGCGCCCGCACCAACGCCTGGCGGTCGTACTGGAAGCGCCCGCCGACCTCGCCGATCACGCGGTCCCGCTCCGCGGCGCGGCGTTGGTTGACGTAGCTCATGACGTCTTCCCACAGCTGCAAGTTGCGCTGGATGAACCAGTCGACCAGTTGGGCCAAGGCGTCGTCGATCTCGCGGTCCGCGTCCTTCAAGACGACCTTCTCGAACTCCTCGCGCACGCGTTGGGTGTTGACCAGCTTCATCAGCCTGCGCAGCCGGATGGTGTCGTCGAAGAACGCCTCGCCACGACGCTCGACGTCGTGCAGAACGGCCTGGATGCGCGCCACGTGGCCGTCGAACTCGCGCCGCAAGTCCTTGTCGAACTGCTTCCGTTGACGCTCGATCTCCTCCAGCGTCTCGGCGTCGTCGCCGAGAAGCACCAAGCGCGCCTTCAGGACGTCGGCGTAGGTCTCGGCCGTACGGTTCGCCACTCCCAGCGGCGAGGAGAGCTTGAGGCGCAGGCGCTCACTGCCGAGCCGGGCGCGAACCGCCGCCTCCAGTGCCGTGAGGCCGCTGGCCTCCAACGCCTCCTCGTCACCGCTCGCGCGGGCCTGGAACGCCCGCTTGGCGCTCACCCCGAAGACCTCGGGGGTCACCCCGAGCGTCTCGCGCGCGTGCTCCTGCACGTACGTCAAGACCTTCACGCGCTCGGCCTCGCTGTCGAGGATGTCGATCTTGTTCACCACCATCAGCACCTTCTTGCCCCAGGAGGCGATCAGCTCGAGGAACGAGCGTTCGCTCTGGGTGAAGGGTCGGTCCACGCTGGTCACGAACAGCACCAGGTCGGCGCGTGGCACGAACCGCTCCGTGAGCTCCTGATGGCGCTGGATGATGGCGTTGGTGCCCGGCGTGTCGACCAGCGCGACGTCGCGCAACAGCGGGGCCGGGTGGGTGCGGCGCGACAGGAAGGCGCTCTCCTCTTGCTCCCCGACGGTCTCGCCGTAGGTCACAACGGTGATGCGGTCGGTGGTCGGCGTGACGCCTTCCGGCATGACGTGGTCGCCCACCAAGGCGTTCAGCAACGACGACTTTCCGGCGTTGAATTCGCCGGCCACCACCAGCAAGAACAAGCCGTCGAGGTCGCGCAAGGCGGTGCGAACGTCGTCGACGTGCGCTTCGCTGGCGTCGAGTCGGGCGAGCAGGACCTGGAGATCGGTGAGGATCCCTCGCTCCCGCGCGACCAGTTCGCGAACGGCGTCGGGAACCTCGATCATCACGACGACGATACCACGGCTGCGGGCCGTTCCCGACGGCGGATACGGGGGGTCGCGGTAGAGTGGTGCGACCGTAGGACGAGCAGGAAGGGAGCGCCATGGCCGACACCGAGAGACTCCTCGAGCGATTCCTCCGCGCATGGGGGATCCTCGACGACCTGGGCACGACCACCTCGGTGCTCGGGTGGGACATGAACACCTATATGCCCGAGGGGGGCGCGGAAGGTCGCGGTCAACAGCTTGCGACGCTGTCCGCCATCGTGCACGAGCGGCTTGTCGATCCGGCGCTGCACGAGATGGTGTTCCATCTGGAGTCGGCGGGCCTCGAACCCGGCAGCCCGCAAGCGGCCATGGTGCGTCAGGCGCGACGTGACATCGATCGGGCAACGAAACTGCCTGCCAGCCTGGTCGAGGCTCTTACGTTGCAGACCAACCGCGCCCGGACCGTGTGGGCGCGCGCTCGTGAGGACGACGACTTCGCGTCGTTCGCTCCGGAGCTCGCGCGGGTGGTGGAGCTCAAGCGCGAGGAGGCGCACGCCATCGGCTTCGAGGAGCATCCGTACGACGCGCTTCTCGACGAGTACGAGCCCGACACCACCGTGGCCGAGATCCGGCGGCTGTTCGAACCGCTGCGCGATCACCTCGTCGCCCTCTTGGCGGAGATCCGCGAGAGCGGCGTCGACCCGTCCGACGAGGTGCTACGCCAGGAGTTCGACGAGGCGGCGCAGGAGCGTTTCGCGGTCGACACCGTGCGCGCGTTCGGCTACGACTTCGCGCGCGGCCGCATCGATCGCACCGTCCATCCGTTCGCGACGTCGTTCGGGGTGGGCGACGTACGGATCACGACGCGCTACAAGCGACACTTCCTGTCCACGGCCCTGTTCGGCACGCTGCACGAGTCCGGTCACGCCATGTACGAGCAAGGCTTCGACCCCGCCTACGCCCGCACCCCGATCGCGGAAGCGGCCAGTTTCGGGTTCCACGAGTCGCAGTCGCGCTTGTGGGAGAACCTCGTCGGCCGCAGCCGTGGGTTCTGGGAAGGGGCGTACCCACGGTTGCAGCAGCACTTTCCGACGCAGTTGGGCGACGTCTCGCTCGAAGACTTCTACGCCGCCGTGAACCGGGTCGAGCCCAGCCTGGTCCGGGTCGAGGCCGACGAAGTGACGTACAACCTGCACATCCTGGCGCGCTTCGAGTTGGAGCTCGCCATGATCGAGGGCGACCTCGATGCCAAGGACGTGCCGCTCGCGTGGAACGAGCGCTACCGCGAGGATCTCGGTATCACGCCGCCCGACGACGCCCTCGGGTGCCTGCAGGACGTGCACTGGTCCGCCGGCATGATCGGCTACTTCCCGACCTACACGCTCGGCAACCTCATGAGCGTGCAGCTCTACGACGCGGCGGCGGCCGCCACTCCGTCGTTGGAGGACGACGTGCGGGCCGGCCGCTTCGAGCGGCTTTCGGCCTGGCTGCGCGAGCACGTACACCGGCACGGCGCGCGGTACCAGCCGAGCGAGTTGATGCGGCGCGCGACCGGCAAGGAACTCGACGCCGGACCGTACGTCGCCTACCTGCGGCGGAAGTTCGGCGGTTTGTACCGGCTCGACTGAGACGTCCGCGGCTCGATGGAGGCGTTGCCGTTCGGTGGAGGTGTTCTCGCGCCGGAGCGCCGCGTCGTCTACTCGGGTGCGGCGTTCTCGCCTAGGTTGCCGCAAACGTCGGTTCGGATGCGGAAGAACGTGACCAAGACCAACTTGTGACGTGTCCGACACAGCAGATAGACTGGTCAACGTGCCCAGGAACGCGTTCGTCGCCGCACCTTCTTCGGCCGGCGCCGGCGTGCCCGCCAAGCCTCGGTCCTCGCGGGATCTCGAGGCGTTCTGTCGCGACCTTCGCCTCTCGGCGCGGTTGCTCCGTCTCGACGTCCCGACGCCCACGGTGCCGGCGGCTGCGGAGGCGCTCGGGGTGGCGGTAGACCGCATCGTGAAGAGCCTGGTGTTCCTGGTCGCGGGCGAACCGACGCTGGTCATCGCGGCCGGCGAGGAGCGGGTGTCGTATGCGGCACTCGCTCGCACGCTCGGCGTGTCACGGCGCGTCTTGCGCTTCGCCAGTGCCGCGCAGGCACTGGCCATCACCGGGTATCGCATCGGCGCGATGCCGCCGTTCGGCCACCTGCGCCCACTGCGCACCCTGCTCGACGACGGCTCGATGCCGACCGATGGCGTGGTGTACGGCGGCGGTGGCGACGTGTCGGCCCTGTTGGAGGTAGACGTGAACGAACTCACCACGGTCACAGGGGCGCGCAAGGCGGCGCTGACGTGACGCGCCCATGGTGGCGCCTTCCCACGCGCCGTGCCGAACGCGATTTGGGTCACGCCGGGCGCCCGTCGTTCACGTCCCGCCGTGGGCGACCGCACCGGCGGCCGGCATGGCGAACGCGGCTGGCCGCGCCGCTTCTGACCGCGCCGCTGCCGGCCGCGCTGCTGCCGGCCGCGCTGGCGCTTGCCGCGCTCGCGCCGATCGCCTTCGCGCAGCTCGGCGACGACCCTGACGGGCTCATGGCCGGGCTCGCAGGGTACGCGCCGACCGGCGTCCAGGACGGCTACGTTGCCGCGAACGATTTCCATTTCACGCTGACCATCTCGGAGGGTGTCGCCATCGCGGTCGAAGGTACGGGCGCCTTGACGGACGCGAACGTGCGCTTCCTGGGTGCCCTGATCGGCGCGGCGAGCGGCTACGGAGACGGGATCTCCGGCCCCGTCGCCGACTTCTTCCGCACCAACGGCGCCGACCTCGCCGGGCGTGGCGAGGTGCCGATCGAAGTGATGGAGTACGTCATGTTCGTGGACGTGAGCGGTGACCCGCCGGGCGACGTGGTGGTTCGCTTCGAGCCGCAGCGCATCGATCCGGAACGGTTCCCCGAGGCTGCCCACGCGATAGGTCCCGACGACGCCCGCTACGTTGTGCGCGAGTTCTCCGACTTCCAGTGCCCGTTCTGCGCGCGCTACGCGCTCGAGATCCTGCCGTACGTCCGCGACGCGCTGTTGGCGCGTGGGGACGTACGGTTCGAGCTGCACCACTACCCGCTCAAGAGCATCCATCCGAACGCCGTGGTGGCGGCGGAAGCGTCCGAATGCGTGGCGGAGGAGGGCGGCGAGGACGCGTTCTGGTCGTTCCACGACGCGCTGTTCGAGCAGCAGGCGGAGTGGTCGCAGGTGCCCGATCCGGTCGACACATTCGTGGCCATGGCCAGCGAACTCGAGCTACCCACGACCGCCCTCGCGACCTGCCTGCGAACGGGCCGCCACGGCGACCTGGTCGAGACCGCGTACCAGGTGGCAAGCCGGGAGTTGATGCTGACGGGCACGCCGACGGTGTTCGTGAACGGTCTGAAGCTGGGCGACTACGGGGACGTCGACACGTACCTGCGCCTGATGCGCCTCGGGGACGCCATCGACACGGCCCAGGCGCCGACTGGCGAGGACGGAGCGGACGGGAGCGAATGACCGATCCGGCCGCGACCGTGGCCGCGACGCTGCCGTGGGCGGTGGCGTTCCCGTTCGTTGCGGCGCTGCTGGCCCCGATCCTCGGCCCCCGCCTCGGCGCGCGCACGGGGTTCCTGCTGTGGCCGGCGTTCCTGCCTGCCGTAGCGCTGGCACTCGCCGGCCCGGCCGTGATCTCGGGCGCCACACCGTCGGCGACGGTGACGTGGGTCGGCGCGATCGGCTTGGACGTCGCGTTACGCGGCGACGGCTTCTCGCTGCTGTTCGCGGTGCTGGTGGGCGTCATCGGCACGCTGGTGACCTTGTACGCAGCTGCGTACCTGCGCGCCGGCGAGCGTCACGGTCGCTTCTACGCCTCGCTGCTGGTGTTCGGTGGGGCCATGATCGGCCTGGTGCTGAGCGACAACCTCGTCGCCACGTTCGGCTTCTGGGAACTCACCTCCGTCTCCTCGTTCCTGCTGATCGGCTTCTGGGACACGCGCGCCGCCTCGCGTGACGGCGCCATCAAGGCGCTGCTCGTCACCGGTTTCGGCGGGCTGGCACTGCTGGTCGCGATGGTGCTGCTCGGGATGGGCGGTGGCAGTTTCACGCTTTCGAGCCTGGACGTCGAAGCGTTCCGAGCGAGTCCGGTCTTCGCGCCTGCGATAGTCCTGTTGTTGCTGGCGGCGTTCACCAAGTCGGCGCAACTGCCGTTCCACTTGTGGCTCCCGACGGCGATGGAGGCGCCGACCCCGGTGTCGGCGTTCCTGCACTCGGCCACCATGGTCAAGGCGGGCGTCGTGGTGGTAGCGAAGTTCGGCTTCCTCTTCGCGGGCACGGAGTTCGCCACGCTCACGCTGTACGTCGGGTTGGCGACGATGGTGTGGGGAAGTTGGCTGGCGCTCCGGCAGACCGACCTCAAGGCGCTCCTGGCGTACTCGACCGTGTCGCAACTGGGGCTCCTTACTGCACTCTTCGGGTCCGGCGAGAGCTTCGCCGCCACGGCGCACCTGGTGAACCATGCCGCGTTCAAGGCTGCGCTCTTCCTGGTGGTCGGCATCGTCGACCACCAGGCGGGGAGCCGCGACATCACCAAGCTCTCCGGGCTCGGCCGCAAGATGCCGCTGACGGCGGGGATGGCCGTCGTGGCGGCGTTGAGCATGGCGGGGTTGCCACCGTGGGGCGGCTTCATCTCCAAGGAACTGTTCTACGAGTCGATGCTGCACCTGGGCGCGTTGCCCATGACCATCGCCGTCGTCGGCAGCATCATGACGTTCGCGTACTCCCTCCGCTTCCTGCGGGTGTTCTTCGGCCCGCACCGGGCGGAGAACCCGAACCTTCACGCCCCCGGCTTCGGTCTCGTGGGCCCGGTGCTGCCACTGGTTGCGATCGTGGTGGCGTTCGGCTTGGTGACGCCGCAGTACACGCTGGCCAATCCCGTGGTGGCCTTGGGAGTCGCGAGCCTCGGCGTCGAGGCCGCCACGCTGAAGCTGTGGCACGGGCTCTCGCCCGCGCTTGCCTGGTCGGTCTTGACCTGGTTCGCGGGCGCCGCCTTGGTGGTGGTGCTGCAGCCGTTCGTGCGCCTGCAGGAAGCGCTGACGCCGCGCTGGAACGCGAACACCATCTACTACGGCCTCTCCGCGCTGCTGGAGCGGATGGCCGAGCGCATCACGCATGGCACCCAGGGCGCCAAGTTCGCCTGGCAGTTGCGGGTGCTGTTCGCCTTCGTGGCCGCGGTAGGCGCCATCGCCGCCTACCGCTACCTGCCCACCAGCGTGAGCCCGGTCGGACTCGACGTGGCGTTGGTGGCGCTGCTCATGCTCACCGGCGCGGTCGGCGTGTTGCTGGCACGAGAGCGCCTCACGGCCCTGGTGTTCATGGGGCTCGCCGGGTTCGGTTCGGCGCTCATCTTCGTGCTGTTGCGAGCGCCGGACCTTGCCCTCACGCAACTGCTGATCGAGACCGTGACGGTGATCCTGTTCTTGAGCGTGTTCCACTTCCTGCCGCCGTTGCGAAGGTACACGCGCCCGCCTGCTCCAGCGACGCTGGACGCGCTGCTCGCGGTCGGCGTGGGCGCCACCGTGTTCGGCTTACTGGTGGCGGTGCAGACTCCGATCGCTCCGCGCATCCGCGATGTTTTCCTCGAGTACTCCAAGAGCATCGGTGGTGGGTACAACGTCGTGAACGTCATCCTCGTCGATTTCCGCGGCTACGACACGATGGGGGAGATCACCGTGCTCGCCGTGGTGGCGGTGGCGGTCATCGCGCTTCTGCGTATTCGTTCGGGCGCCCGGCGCCCCGACGACGCGATCCACGAGGCGGTCCCCGAGGCGATCCACGAGGCGGTCCCCGGTGGAGCGGAAGGGAGCGACGATGCGCGCCCCTGAGATCTTCCTGCGGGGGTTCGCGCTCCCGGTCACCTTCGCCATCTTGGCGTTCGGGTTCCACATGCTGCTGCGGGGTCACAATGCTCCCGGTGGAGGGTTCATCGCGGGCCTGATGGTGGCGGTGGCGGCGCTGCTGATGCGGATGGCTCGGCAACAGCGCCTGCTCTCGATCTCGCCGTCCGCGTTGGTGCCGGTCGGCCTGGTGGTGGCGCTGCTCACCGGCGCAGCGCCGATGCTGGTCGGTCGGCCGTTCCTGACGAGCGCGTACGGGTACGTGCGGTTGCCGCTCTTGGGGGAGGTCGAGTGGGCCAGCGCCGCGCTGTTCGACGTCGGCGTGTTCCTGGTGGTCATCGGCGTCACCGTCACCATCATCGAACTGCTCACCGAGCATGGCGCTGCCGACGATGGCGGCGGGGGGAGGGAAGGCTGATGGAGCTGCTGCTTCCCTTCCTGGTGGCCGTGCTAGTGGCGGCCGGCGTGTTCCTGGTGCTGTCCCGTGCGCTCATCCGGGTCATCCTCGGCCTGTCGATGATCGCCTACGGCGTGAACCTCGGGATCCTGCTTGCCGGGGCGGGCTTCACGCAGGACGCGCCTCCGCTCCTCGACGTGGCGGGACCCTACAACGACCCCCTTCCGCAAGCGCTCATCCTTACCGCCATCGTGATCGGCTTCGGCACTACCGCCCTGGTGCTGGTGTTGTCGCTGCGCGCCTACCAGGTCACCGGCACCGACCACGTGCAGGAACTGTCCGACGCGCCCGACCCGGTCCTGCCGCGCGACGGCCGCGCCGACCCGGAGCACCCGTCGGTGTCGCCCGAGGTCGGTCCGGACGAAGCCGACGAGGAGGGCGCATGAACCTGCTGTCGCTCCCCGTGCTGGTGCCGCTGTTGGCCGGCGCGACGCTGCTGGCCGTGCGCGGGCGCGTGGCGCGGTTGGTGGTGGCGACCATCGCCGCGAGCGGCACGCTGATCGTGACCATCGCCATCGCCGTGCGCGCGCTCGGCGGCGAGGTGCTGACGTTGCAGATGGCCGACTGGGCCGCACCCTTCGGCATCACCCTCGTCGCCGACGGGTTCAGCGCGACGCTGCTCGCGCTGAGCGCCTTCTTCGGCCTGCTGACGGTGCTGTACCTGGCGTCGAGCCTGCATGCGCCTCCGGAGCGAACCGATCAGGTGCTGGCCGACGGCGGTTGGTTGAACCGCGCGCGCGAAGCGCTGGGGGCGCAGGCGCTGCTGCAGTTCCTGTTCATGGGCGTGCACATGAGCCTGCTCACCGGCGACCTGTTCAACCTGTTCGTGGCGTTCGAGGTCATGCTGATCGCGTCGTACGGCCTGCTGCTGCTGGGGAACGAACTTCCGCAGCTGCGCGAGGGCTTCAAGTACGTCATCGTGAACCTGGTCGCGTCCGCCGTCTTCGTCAGCGGCGCCGGCATGGCGTACGGCCTCGTCGGAACGCTCAACATGGCCGATATCGCGCAGCGCGTCGCCGCTCACGGCCCCGACCTGCGCGTCACGGTGTTGGCCGCGATGCTCGGGCTGGTGTTCACCGTCAAGGCGGCGCTGTTCCCGCTCGGCTTCTGGCTTCCCAACGCCTACCCCACGCCGCCTGCAGCCATCGGCGCGTACTTCGGCGCCATCCTCACGAAGGTGGGCGTGTACGCGCTGGTGCGGGCCTTCGCGCTGATGTTCCCGGGCGAAGAGGGCTTGAAGACGGTGCTGTTGGTGCTCGCCGGCCTCACCATGCTGGTGGGCGCGTTCGGGTTCCTATCGCGCCAGCGCTGGAGGCACGCGGTGGCGTTCGGCAACGTCGCCTCGATCGGGTACCTGGTGGCGGCGCTGTTCGCGGGCAACGAGCACGGGGTGGCCGTGGGCGTCTTCTACCTGATGACGTCCGTTGCCGTCGTCTTCACGTTGTTCGCCTTGGCCGGCGTGGCGGAGCGCATCGCTGGGGCTTGGTACCGCGTCTCCGGGCACTTGGGCGCGTACCCATGGCTCGGGGCCGGCTTCTTCGTCGCCGGCTTGACGCTCGTGGGGACACCCCCGAGCAGCGGCTTCCTCGGGAAGTACGGGCTGGTCCAGGCGTTGTTGGCCTCGGGCGGCGCGGTGTCCGTGGGCGTGGTGGTGGCGGCGGTGACCGCCAGCTTCGTGCTGCTGTACGGCGTCATGCAGATCTGGGAGACGTTCTTCTGGGGCGACGCCGACGCCGTGCACAAGGTCACCACCCCGCGCACGATGAGCGCGGTGAGCAGCGTGGCGGTCGTCGCCGTGATCGCTCTGGCGGCGTTCGGAGGACCGCTGTACCGCGTCTCGGAGCGCGTGGCCGGCCAGTTGGTCGACCATGCGGCCTACCGTGAAGCCGTGTTGGCGCCGGCGCCGGGCCCGCGGCTGGGAGGGGAGTGACGGATGGCAGAAGTTCTCGCCATCTTCGCCATCGCGCTGCTGTGGAGCGCGCTTTCCGGCGAGCTCACGATCGCGACGCTGGTCGTCGGTTCCGCCATCGGCCTAGTGCTGCTCTCGGTGGTGGAGCGCGGCCGCAGCAACGGCTTCCCGGGCCGGTTGGTGGCGTTGGTGCGCTACCTGATCCGTTTCGCGGGCGAGTTGGTGGTGGCGAACGTGTTGATCGCGCGGTTGGCGCTGCAGCCGCGCCCTCGCTTCCACCAGCACGTCATCGCCGTGCCCCTTCGGTTGCGCTCGGACGTCGGCATCAACCTCCTCGCGGCCACCATCACGCTGCTGCCGGGCACCGTCGCGATGGGCGTGTCCGCCGACCGCAAGACGCTCTACGCGCACGCCATCGCGTCCGCCGACCCGGACCACGCGCGTGCGAGCGTGCTACGCATGGAGAAGTTGATCATGGGGTTCTTGTCGTGAGCGCCCGAAGCGCCGACGGGGGTTCGCCGTGGTGATCGACATCGCCCTTGGCTGTCTGGCCGTGGCCATCGTGCTGGCGACGGTGCGGATCGTGCGCGGCCCGACCTTGGGCGACCGCATCACCGGCTTCGACTTCCTTGGGGTCAACCTCGCCGTGCTGGTGGTCGTCGTCGCGTTGCGCACCGGCTTCGCCGACTTCCTCGATGCCGCCCTGCTGCTGTCGATCCTGGGCTTCCTGAGCACCGTGGCGTTGGCGCTCTACCTGCTGCATGGCCGGGTGATGAAGTGATCGGGCTGCGCACGGCGCGGCGACGAGCGCGGCGTCTTGCGCGGCGCATGTGCCCGTCCGTCGTGGCGCTGGCTTGGGCCGGCGTCGGGCTGGCGCAGGACGTGTCGGCCGAAGAGGCGGTGCTGCGCGGCAACGTCGGTGCCGAGATCCTCATCTTGATCGGAAGCGTGTTCTTGCTGCTGGCCGCGATCGGCGTCCTGCGGTTCCCGGATTTCTACACCCGGCTACATGCGTCCACGAAACTCGTTACGCTAGGGGGCATCGGGATCTTCGGGGGATCCGCCATCGCGTTCTCCGCCGACGGAGCGACTGCACGGGTACTGCTCATCGCAGTCTTCTACCTGGTCACGGCGCCGCTCTCGGGCTACATGATCGCAAGGGCGGGCTACCTGCGGGGTCTGCCGCCGGCGAAAGAGGACACGAGCGTCGACGAGTGGGGCGCGCTCGGGGCGGCGACCGAGGAGTTCGAGGAACCCGCCGGCGGCGCGAACGACGCGTGATCGACCGGTAGGAGGGTGGGATAGCATGACCGAGATGAACCAATACCCGAGTCTCGTGTGGCATCTGAAGAACACGCAGCTGTTCGAGGACCTGACGCCGGACGAGATCGAGCAGATGTCCCGCATCACGCCGTACAAGCGCTTCGCTGCGGGCGAGATCATCTACCACATGGAGGATCCCGCGGACGCGCTCTACTTCGTGCGCGACGGCATGGTGAAGATCTCCATGTACTTCCCCAACGGCAAGGAGATGATCCTTGGCTTGCTGGGCAAGTACGACATCTTCGGCGAGTTGTTGCTCCTCCCCAGCGAACGCCGGCCGAACCAGGCCGAGGCGGTCGTGGACACGACGTTGATCGTGATGCCGGAGGCGGAGTTCCAACGCCTGCTGCAGCAGTATCCGAAGATCGCCATGAAGTTCATCCAGGTCATGAGCACGCGCCTGTGGCAGGCGCAGCAATGGCAAGCCGAGGTGGGCGCGTTCGATGCGCCCGGCCGGCTCGCGAACCTGCTCTTGCGGCTCTCGCACGATTTCGGCGTGGAGGGCGAACGCGGCACCGTCATCGACCTCAACCTCACGCAACAGGACCTGGCGAAGATGATCGGGGCCACGCGCGAGACGGTGAGCCACTGCTTGGCGCGCCTGCTCGAGTACGGCGCCGTTCGTCGTCGGCGCTCGCCCATCACGGTCAACACCGAGCGGCTACAGCAGTTCCTCGACGAAGCGAGTGAGTGAGTCAGCGCCGGCGGACGGTCATGCAGCGGTCCGTTCCTCGTCGGTCGCGTGCGGCACCAACGCCAACAGCTCCGATCCCACCTCGGGCGCCGGGTTCTCGTCGCTGAGCACCTGAACGCCGCGGCCGTTGACGGCGAACAGCGGCAGCGCGGTCTCGCCGAAGTGGCGATGGAAGTCGTTCAGGTCGAAGCGTTCGGTCAGGTCGGTGGACTTCATGGAGGCGCCGTCCGCGAAGAGCTCCTCGAGACGCAGGAACGTCAGGTCCTTGCCTCCCAGCCAACGCCCGCGCCGCTCCCCGCCGAGTTGGCTGCGGGTGCTCTCGTCTCGGCTCGGCGCCAACTGATAGACGTTGCTCGAGCCGAACTCGCGGGCGTACTTCAGCGCCGTGAGCGCATTGGCCTCGTCGTTCGAAGTCAGCGCCAGCAGGCGGCCGATGCCGGCGAGGCGGACCTCGTCGTCGGCGCGATCGGACAGCAGGCTGCCGAAGTACGTCGGCAGCCCGTCGAGGCGCGCCGCCGCCACGTTCGACCAGTTGGTGTCGGCCAGCAGCACGTTCACGCCGGCCTCTTTCAGGCCCTTCGCGATCTCGCGCGCGGCGGCGTGCGCCCCGAGCAGCAGGAACCCTTGCGGGTCGGGGTCGGCGACCCCGAGGCGCACGCCCAACGGCTTGGCGGTGAGGCTAGCCAACAACACGGTGCCCACGATGACGATGAACACCAGCGGAACCAACTCGTCGGCGCCCTCGAAGCCGGCGGCCTGGAGCTTGGAGGCGAACAGCGAGGTGACGGAGGCCGCCACGATGCCTCGTGGCCCGACCCACGAGACGAACGCCTTCTCGCGCACCGTGAGCGGTGAGCGGACGCTGCTTAGGAACACGTCGAGCGGCCGAAGGATCAGGATGACGATGGCGAGCAGCGCCAGGCTGGGCAGCGAAACGGCCGACAGGAACGCGCTCAGCTCGATGTTCGCGGCCAGCACGATGAACAACATGCTGACGAACAGGACCGTGAGGTCCTCCTTGAACGTCAAGATCGCGTCGATGTTGGGTACGCCGACGTTCGCGACCAGCACGCCCATCACGACGGCCGCCAACAGCCCGGCTTCGGCCGAGAAGGCGTTGGCGACGGCGAAGGTGGCGAAGACCGCGGCCATGGACGTCACGTTGACGAGGTAGTCGGGAACCGCGCGGCGGCGCAGCAACCACGCCAATGCGGCGCCGCCCAACGCGCCGGTGACGCTGCCAACCAGCAAGAAGCGGCCCAGCAACAGGACGACGGTGGCGAGCGTCTCCTCGCGGTTGTCCAGCAGGATCGCCTCGAACACCAACACGGCGACCATGGCGCCGACCGCGTCGATGACGATGCCTTCCCACTTCAAGACGTTGGCGACGCGCGCGTTGGGGCGCACGATGCGTAGCAGCGGGCCGATGACGGTGGGTCCGGTGACGATGATCAACGCCCCGAACAGCAGCGACAGCTGCAGGCTCAGGCCGCGCACCAGGAAGGCAGCGGCGGCGCCACCGAGCCATGTCACCAACGCCCCGATGGTGACCAGGTTGAACACCGTCCGGCGCATCTCGCCGAGTTGCGAGAAGCGCAGCGTCAGGCCGCCCTCGAAGAGGATGAGGCCGACCGCGAGCGAGATGACGGGGAATAGCAGCGGATCCGGGAAGAGCTCCGAGGGTTTGAGCCAACCGAACGCCGGTCCGACCAGGAAACCCGTGGCGAGCAGCGGGAGGATCGCCGGCACTCGTAGGCGCCAAGCCAGCCACTGCGAGGCCGCACCGAGCGCGATGATGATGGCGATGGCGAGGCCAGGCAGGCCGAGCAGGATCTCGTGCATCGTCCGACCAGTTTCGCATACCGGGAGCGCCACATCGCGCGTGCTACGCTGCTCGCCATGTCCGCGACGCGCCGCTACCTCGTGACCACCGACCACGGCGACGTGGTGGTCGAGGTGAACGCGGAGGCCTCCGGCTTGGACGCGGACTTCCTGCGCCTACATCACGCGGGTCACGGGGTCGGGGACGACCTCGACACGGCTACGCCGTTGCGCGCCTTCGGGGCGAAGATGGTGGACCTCATCGAGTTGCATGGGGTCGGCGCGTTCGACGGCTCGGACACCATGCGCGAGATGCTCGTGCGCGAGAAGGCCACGCACGAACTGAAGCGGATCGAGCGCTTCGCGAGAGCGGCGAAGCCGTAGACGCGGTGACGCTGCGCTAGTCTTCGTCCTCGTCTTCGTCCTCTTCCTCTTCGACGACGTCCCCGAGGTCCGCCAGCAGCTCCTTGTACAGTCGCAGTCCGAAGTCGCGCACCGCCACCAAGGCAGCCTCACCGCGCAGCTCCGAACTGACGCGCCGCTCGGCGACCTGGATCACGGCCGCGAGCAGGTCGTCGAACATCGGCCACGGGCCTTCGAACGGCTCGTCGGCACCAGGCGGAGGTTCCTGCATCGCCTTCGGCGGTTCGGTGACTTCCGCTATGGCGTCCGCGGCTTCGGCCGCTTGGGCGTCCGCTTCCACCTGGCGCGCCTTGGCGCTGCGCCTGCCGCCGGAGCGCGAGGACCCGCCGGACCTGGCCTTCTTCGGACTCGGCTTCTTGCCTTCGGCGCGCCGGTCGAGCTCGGCCAGAGCGGCCTCGGCCGCGTGTCGTTCCGCGGTCCGCTTGGAGCCGCCGTGGCCGCTGCCCAGTACCTCGCCGTCGACGACGGCGTCGGACGCGAATTGCGGCTCGTGCTCAGGACCAGTGCGCTCGGTATGGAACTCGGGGCGTGGCAGGCCCAGCTTCTGGACCCGTTCGATCAGGACACCCTTGGGGTGTGCCATGCATCCTCCTCACACGGACGGGTCGAACCGGCCCTTGCCGACCGTCTCCGTCCGCAACTGCCGGGCGCCCGCCGCGGCCGCAGCCCGCATCCGGCCCTGTGAGGCGGTGAGGATGCGGGCGGTGCGGCAGCGCCACGTGCCCGGCAGCTGCGAACGACACGCTACCACGCGCCGCGGCGCGGGCACGTGGCCCGCCGTGCGCTACAGTGGTGGGCATGACTCGGTTGCTCCTGTGCGACGACCACGCCATGTTCCGTCAGGGGCTGCGCAGTATCCTCGAAACCGAAGACGACTTCCGTGTCATCGGTGAGGCCTCCACGGGCCGCGAGGCGGTGCGCTACGCCCTCGAGACCAAGCCCGACGTGATCCTGATGGACATCCAGATGCCGGAGCTCGACGGCGTGGCCGCTACCAAGGCGATCCTGGCCGAGAACCCGGAAGCCAGGGTCATCATCCTGACCATGTATCGCCAGGACCGCTACGTGTTCGAGGCGATCAAGGTCGGCGCGCGCGGGTACATGCTCAAAGACGCCGGCGCGAACGACCTCACCGACGCGATCCGTCGCGTCGCCTCGGGCGAGACGCTGCTCAACGCCGAGTTGGCCGCGTCGATCCTCGACGAGTTCCGCAAGGTCGGCGAATTACCGACCCATCCCGAACACAAGCTCAGCGAACTCACCGAACGCGAGGAGGACATCCTCCGCCTGCTGGCGCAGGGCGCGTCGAACCACGAGATCGCCGCGTCGCTCGGGGTGAGTGAGAAGACGGTACGGAATCGATTGTCCGAGATCTTCTCGAAGTTGCGCCTCAACAACCGCACGCAAGCCGCGCTGTACGCCCTGCGTGAGGGCATCGCCACGCTGCAGGACAGCGAGACTTGACCGCGGCAACCGGTCAGGCTCCCTCACCGTTCACGCGCTGACAGGGTAGGTCGATCGCATGGCTCGCGACGAGGACGTGACGCGAGGCTCCGGCGAGCGCAGCGCGCTGCTCGATACCTTGGTCGCCTTCACCGAGACCGCTTCGCCCACCTTCGACGAGGCGCGCCGCGCCGCGCTGCTCCTGCGGCGTTGGCAAGATGCGGGTGCCGACGCGACGCTCGACGGCGTCGGTAACGTGGTGGCAACCGTGCCTGGCGGGCGGGGCCCGCGCGTGTTGATGGCGGCCCACCTCGACAGTGTGTTCGGTCCCGACGTCGACGTTCGCGTGCGACGAGAAGGGAGCCGATGGCGCGCCCCCGGCATCGGGGACAACGCCGCCAGCCTGGCGGTCCTGACGCACTTCCTGCAAGACTTGCCGCCCGAGTCGGAGCGGCCGCGGTTGACGTTGGCGGGCACGGTGGGCGAAGAGGGCCTCGGCGACCTGCGTGGCGCGCGCCATCTGGTGGAGTCGCTGGGAGAGGACCACGACCTGTTCGTGGCGGTGGACGGGCACCTGGGGGTGATCACCGACCGTGCGGTCGGCTCGCGCCGCTACGAGGCACGGTTCCGCGGCCACGGGGGGCATGCATGGGGCGACTACCCGTCGCCCAGCGCCGTGCACGCTGCCGGCGAGGCCATCGCGCGGCTGATCCGCCTCAGCGTCCCCGGTCAACCGCGCTCGAGCATGAACGTGGGGCAGGTCTGGGGCGGCACCAGCGTCAACGCCATCGCCGAGGAGGCGGGGTTCAACCTCGACCTGCGTAGCGTCGAGCGCCCGGCGCTCGACGTGCTGACCGACGTCGCCTTGCAGCGCATCGAGTCCGCGGCGCGCGACCAGGGATGCACCGTCGAGGTCGTGAAGGTCGGTGACCGTCCGGTGGGTGCAGTGGACAACCGCGCACTGGTGGCGTCGGCCAAGGCCGCCCTGCGGGCGGTGGGCGAGAGACCGCGCCTGGCGGCGGGCAGCACCGATGCGAACGCCGCCGTGGCTGCCGGCATCCCGTCGATCGCGTTCGGGGTCTACCATGGCGGCGACGCCCATCGGCTCGAGGAATGGATCGAGCCGGACTCGTTGGCGATCGGGTTACGGGCGCTCAGGGAGTTGTTGCGGCGTCTGGCGCGCTAGGGCGCCGCGGTGGGGCGCACGGAAACGCCACACGGCGGGCTGCTGCGCGGTTGCGGCACCTCGCCGGACGCGCGCGCGCGCGCCGTCCCATGCCTCCTGATTTCCCACCTCGACCGTGTAGTCAGGACCTGCCGCGTCGCTTGCGCGCCGCGAGCGCCATCTTGTCGACTTCTTCGTTCTCGGGGTGCCCGTCGTGGCCCCGTGTCCACGACCAGGTCACGTGGTGCACGCGCTCCAGGGCGAGCAGCTCTTCCCAGAGGTCGCGGTTCTTCACCGGTTGCCGCGACGCCGTGCGCCAACCGTTCTTCTGCCAGCGTTCGAGCCAGCCGTCGGTGAACGCCTTCTTCAGGTACTGGCTGTCGGTGACGATGGTGACGTCGCACGGTTCCTTCAGCGCCCCGAGGGCGCGAACGGCTGCGGTCAACTCCATGCGGTTGTTGGTCGTGCGCGGTTCGTAGTCCGACGAGCGCTTCTGCGCCCCCCGATGGTCGAGCAGGTACGCCCAACCACCGTCTCCGGTGGTGGTGTCGCACGAGCCGTCGGTGTAAACGGTGACGCTCCGGCGGGTGGCGCCTGCCTTCGCTGCGCCTGCCTTCGCCGTTCCGTCCATCGCCATGAACGGCATGGTACCGCGAACGGTCGCGCCTCGACCTTATACGAAGATTGAACGAATGGCTGTCGGACGCCTGTTCCGAACCAGTACAAGGAGTTCGATCCGGCTGCGCGCGAGGCGTTGCTCGGCCGGCGAGGCAGCAGGGGTAGACGGCGCTCGCGTTCACCGGGAAGCCCGGTATGCTCGTTGGGAACACGCCTGGGCGCGACCGCTCGCGTTCGAAGCACGGCCTCTCGTGCCGCCCCGTTGACAGCGTCCAAGGTTTGTCGTACATTGACCTCAGCCTTCGACAGAGCCTGAACAGCAGGCGGCTGTGCGAGACGCAACGAACGCGAAACGCAAAGAAGGCGAGACGCAGCGACCGCGAGACGCAACGAAGGCGAGACGCACCGCAGACGAACACGACCCGCACGAGGGAAGGCACCATGGCCGAACGCCCACGATCCCACGACCGAAACCGCGAGACCCGCGAACCCAACGAGGCCCTCGAATCTCATGAGGCCCGCGCGGCCCGCGTGTCCCACGAAGGCGCCGAAGGTGTTCCGGCCGGCCCCGTGGTACCGGTGTCGACGAGGCGTGAGGGCAAGTACACGGTGCAGGAGGTCAGTGATCGGACCGGGATTCCTGCGGCCACGCTTCGGCAATGGGAACGGCGTTACGGCACCCCGCGTCCGAGCCGCACCGAGTCCGGCTATCGCCTGTACAGCGAGAACGACATCGACCTCATCGCTGCCATCACCCGCCACATCGGCGACGGCGTACCCGCTTCGCGCGCCACCGAGTTGGCGAAGCACGACCTGCTTCAGCGGGCTGCGCCGGACGAAGCGGCCGTAGGCGCGACGCTAGGTGCAGCGGCGGCGCACCCCCCGGTCCTGTACCGGCGCCGGCTCGTCGACGCCGCCATCCGCCTCGACGAAACCGGTGCCGACCGTGTGTTCAGCGAGGCGCTCGCCGCCCATAGCGTGGAGCGCGTGCTGAGCGAAGTGGTGGCACCTGCCTTGGTCGACGTCGGTGAGCTGTGGCACGGCGGCCGCATCCCGACCACCACCGAGCACTTCGCCTCCAACTTCGTCCAGAACCGCCTTCGCAGCCTGTTGCGCTTGGCCGCGACGAACGCTCGCGGCGAGGAAGTGATCGTGGCGTGCGCTCCGGGCGACCAGCACGAACTGGGGCCGCTGATGCTCGCCGTGCTCCTGCGCCGCGCCGGGCACCGCGTCTACTACGTCGGGGCGGACACGCCGGTGGCGGACCTGGTGGGGATGGCGGCCACGCTCAAGCCGCGCTGTCTGATGGTGTCCGCTTCCACGACCGGTGCGTACGAGCGTCTCCTCGACGATCAGATCCTCCTCCGGCGCGCCGCTCACTTGATGGTGTTCGGGGGTCGCGCGTTCGACGCCGACCCAGGACGCGCCGCTACCCTCGGCGGTCACTACCTCGCCGACGACGTGGCCACCGCCGTGAAGCGGTTCCAGGAACTTCTGCAACGCGAACAGGACGTTTCGCACCCGAGCACCCCCCCGACCGCCTCCGACGGCGGAGCGGCGAGCCCCAAGGAGGCAACGCCATGAGCACGATCCCCTCGAACTTCGAACCGATCCGCAGCAACACCGAGCCGCGAGTTCCCACCCTCGACTACCGTCGGCGTCAAACGCTCTACCTGTCAGGCGATCCCGCCAGCTCCGTCTTCCGCGTGCGAGACGGCCTCGTGCGCATCACCCGCATGACGCCGGAAGGACGCACCCTCACCGTTCGGCACGTCATGCCAGGTGACTACTTCGGCGAGGAGGCGTTCATGAGCGGCACGCGTGAGGAGATCGCCGAAGCGCTCACCAACGCGCGCATCGAGGCGATCGACCCCGAGCGCATCGCGCCCACCGACCTGCTCACCATCACGCGTTCTCTGTCGGACCAGATGCGTCGCCTGATCGAGTACGAGTACCACCTGCAGACCGGTGACCTGCGCGCGCGGGTGGCGCGCTACCTGCTGACCCTCGCGGCCACGCCGCTGGCGCGGATCGATGCCGACGGGCGCAGCATCGTCGCCGCGACGCACGAACTGCTCGCCGAGGGAACGGCCAGCACGCGCGAGAGCGTGTCGAAGATCGTCACGGAACTGCGGCTCGACGGGCTCATCGCGACCGGTTACCGCAACATCACGTTGCTCGACCCGGAGGCGCTCGACGGGTTGGCGAACGATTTCTGAAGGGTCGCCCCGCGCGAAGGCGACGCCTCGCGCACGAACGCGCCCGCAAGGGCGCGCCTCGACACGAACGTCTTCGCTGCCGCGCCGGCTCCAATTACCGACGCGGCAGCCTCTCATGGGCTACTCGAGGAAGTCGAGGCCCGGTTCGGCAACGTGCGCCTGGGCGCTCTGTTCCGCCACCGATGGAAGCAGCGCCTCGCGCTGTTCGAGCACGACCACCGCAGCAGCCTGATGGCGGCCATGCGTGATCGACAGGTGCGCCACGAGGCCCTCGTTCTGGCAGGCCTCCTGCAGCGCCGGGGCCATGCGCAGGAGCGGACGGGGGCCCTCTTTCACGACCCACACGTCCCGCCATCCGAACGGCGCGCGCCAGCACTTCTGGAACGCCTCCTTCGCCGCGAGACGCGCCGTCAGACCGGGCACCATGTCCGCCCGTGCCGCCAGGTACTCCAGTTCGTCGGGATGGAAGCAACGCTCCAAGAAGCGCTCGCGGTGCCGCGCCATCACCCCACGCACGCGGTCGAGCTCCAGGACGTCGATGCCGACGGAGACGATCATGGTGCCGCCCCTGCCACGGCCCGCGGCGCAGCGGTCAGGGTGATCACGCCGTCGTCGCCCGCCACGAACGCGCGCTCCACCATGCCGAGGAAGAGGCCGTGCTCGATCACCCCGGGCAACGCATCGAGGGCGCGCGCCAGCGCGCCGGCATCGAACGCGGCCGCGAAGTGGCAGTCGACCACGAGGTTGCCGTTGTCGGACGTGAAGGCGCCTCCCTGCGCCACACGCGGCCTCGGGTCTGCACCCAACTCGCGCAAGCGCTCCAACGTGCGCTGCTGCCCGAACGGGACGATCTCGACCGGCACCGGTGACTTCTCGCCCAAGCGCATGACACGCTTGCGGTCGTCGCCGATGAGGACGAAGCGCCGCGCGCTGGCCGCCACGATCTTCTCGCGCGTGAGCGCACCCCCCAGGCCCTTGATGGCGTCGAGGTCGTCGGTGACCTCGTCCATCCCGTCGACGGCTAGGTCGACGCCGGACGCGGGCAGGTCGACGAGGGGGATGCCCAGCCTCGTGGCCTGCTCCTCGGTCCGGCGCGACGTCGGCACCCCGCGGATCCCGCGTAGACGGCCGTCCTGCAACCGGGCGCCGAGCTCCTCGACGAAGTGTTTCGCGGTGCTGCCGGTGCCCAGCCCCAGCAGCATGTCGTTCTCGACCAGGGCGAGCGCGGACAGCGCCGCCTCGCGTTTCCAACGTTCCGGATCGTGCATGGCGCCTCCCGTGCGGACCCGCGGCGTCGCGGGGCCGCCGAACACGTGGCAGTGTACCGTCGCCGGCCGCCCCGCGCCCGTCCAGGTAGACTGGGCGCCGTGATCGACGTCGTGTTGGCGAGTGCTTCCCCGCGCCGCGCCGAGCTCCTGGCGGGCCTCGGCGTGCGCTTCGAGGCTGTGGCGGCCGACGTCGACGAGGCGCCGTTGCCCGGGGAGGAAGCGGCGGCGATGGTGGAACGATTGAGTCGCGAGAAGGCCGCGAAGGTGGCCGCCGCGAGGCCCGCTGCGCTGGTGGTCGCGGCCGACACGACGGTCGTCGAGGGCGGGGCGATGCTCGCCAAGCCGCTCGACGTCGACGAGAACCGCGCGTTCCTGCGGCGCCTGTCAGGCCGGACGCACGTGGTGTTCACCGGGCACGCGCTAGCCTGGGACGGCCGCAGGCGTTCGTTCACGGTCCGCACCGAGGTCACCTTCCGTCGCCTAACGGACGGCGAGATCGAGCGCTACGTCGCGACCGGTGAAGGGCTCGACAAAGCCGGAGGGTACGCCATCCAGGGTCGCGGCGCGGGACTGGTGGCGGGGATCTGCGGCTGCTACGCCAACGTGGTCGGGATGAGCGTCGCGGCCGTCATCGATGCCGCGCGCGGCTGGGGGATCGACCTTGTCTAGCTTGCTGCGCGCCTGGTACGCGTTCCTGGCTCTCGGGCTGCTGACCTTCACGGTGACGGCGTTCGTCGGCAGGGTGCCTGCCGAGTTGACCGCGACCGTGGCACTGCCCCACGACCTCCTCACGCGCGCCGGCACGAACCTGCGCCTGACGTTCGAGGGCGCCGTCGACCGCCGCAACCTGCGCGCCGAGGTCGCGCGTTTGAGCACGCGACTGAACGAGCTCGACACGGAGCGCCGGGCGCTGGAGCTCGAGGTCCAGCGTCTCGAGGAGGTGCTGGCGGTGCGCCGTGCGCAATCGCCGGGAGCCGTGTCGTCGGCGCCGATCATCGGGGGCAGCATCGGCCCCGACCTGTCGCGCATCCTGGTTGGCTTCGGGCGGCGCGACGGCGCGATGCGGAACATGCCGGTCACCGTCCCGGCCGGCCTGGTGGGGATCGTGACCGAGGTGGCGGAAGCGAGCGCGGTGGTGCGCACGCTCGTCGATCCGCAGTCGCGTGTCGGCGTGACGGTCCGCGGCAAGGGCGGACAGGGGATCGCGGTGGGTGACGTGGGCGACCTGCTGCGCGTGACACGCTTCATCGTCGACGGCGCCGTGGAGGTGGGCGACGTGGTCGAGACCTCGAGCTACGGCGGCCTGTTTCCGGCCGGTATCCCCGTGGGCGTCGTGCAGGAGGTGCTGCCGCCCGACCCGAACGAACTCCGGCGCAGTTTCCTGGTGCGCCCGAGCATCGACTTGGCGACGCTGCGCGAGGTCGTGCTGCTGGCGCCGCAGTAGCGCCTCGGCACGCCGCGGACGACGGCACGCCGCGGACGACGGGCCGCCCCGGACGACGGGCCGACGCGGACGACGGGCCGACGCGGAAGACGGCACGCCGCGGACGACGTGCCGTGCACGAGATCCACGAACTGCGCTACGACTTGACGACGAAGCTGACCAGTCTGCCCGGCACGACGATCTCGCGTACCACGGTGCCGGCGGCGAGGTATTTCGTCACGTTCTCCTCGTTCCTGGCCAGCGCCAGGATGGCGCCCTCGTCGGCGCCCTGCGGGGCGTGGATCTGACCCCGCACCTTGCCGTTGACCTGAACTGCCATCTGGACGCTTTCGACCGCCAGGGCGTCCTCGTCGTGTTCCGGCCACGACTGCAGGTGCACCGACCCTTCGCCGACCGTGAGTTCCCACAACTCCTCGGTGATGTGCGGCGCGATCGGTGCCAGCAGCAGCAGCATGGTCCGCACTGCCTCCTGCCACGCCGGGCTTCCTGCCAGGCCGGCGCCGCGCGCCTTGCTCATGGCGTTCTGCAGTGTCATCAGCTCGGCCACGGCGGTGTTGAAGCGGAACCCTTCGATGTCCTCCGTCACTTCCTTCACGGCGTGGTGCACCGCGCGCCGGAGTTCGGCGGCTCGAGCATCGTCGGCCTCGGGGTCGGACGGCGCGGCGTGGGCGGGTGCGGCGTCCTTGGGCTCCGACGACCCGTGCGTCTCCGTTACCTGGTTCCACACGCGGTTCAGGAAGCGCGCCGCGCCGTCGATGCCGGTGTAGCTCCACGGACCACCTTGGTCCCATGGACCGATGAACATCAGGTAGACGCGCACGGTGTCGGCGCCGTACTGCTCGACCAAGGCGTCGGGGTTCACCACGTTTCCGCGCGACTTCGACATCTTCTCGTTGTCCTCGCCCAGGATGATGCCTTGGTTGCGTAGGCGCAGGAACGGCTCGCTCGTGTCGATCAGGCCCAGGTCGCGCAGCGCCTTGGTGAAGAAGCGCGCGTACATGAGGTGCAGGATGGCGTGCTCTATGCCACCGGTGTAGGTGTCGACCGGCGTCCAGCGCTTCACCAGCTCGGGATCGAACGGGCGGTCCGCGTCGTTCGGGCTGAGGTAGCGGAACCAGTACCAGGAGGAGTCTTGGAAGGTGTCCATGGTGTCGGTTTCGCGCGTGGCGGGCCCACCGCAGCTGGGGCAGGCGGTGCGCAGGAACGGTTCGTGGGTCTTCAACGGCGACTCACCGGTCGGCATGAACGCCACGTCGGCCGGCAGGACCACCGGCAGGTTCTCCTCGCGCTCCGGCACGATGCCGCAGGCGTCGCAGTAGACGATCGGGATGGGCGTGCCCCAGTAGCGTTGGCGGCTGATGAGCCAGTCGCGCAGCCGGTACGTGACCTGCTGCTTGCCAGCGCCGATGGCCTCGAGGTGATCGATGGCCGCGGCGATGGACGGGCTCGCCCTGCCCTTCTCGCCGTTGTGGCGCAGACCGTCGAGCGGGCCCGAGTTGACCATGGTGCCAGGGCCATCCCAGGCCGATTCCAGCGTGGCGGCGTCCAGTTCGTCCACGCCGTCCGGCCGCACGACCGGCACGATGTCGAGGCCGAACGCGCGAGCGAACTCGAAGTCGCGCTGGTCGCCATGCGGCACCGCCATGATGGCGCCGGTGCCGTATCCCATCAGCACGTAATCGGCGATCCAGATCGGGATGCGCTGGCCGTTGACGGGGTTGATGGCGTAGGCGCCCAGGAACTCGCCGGTCTTGTCCTTCGTGTCCGCCTGACGGTCGAGCTCGGTCATGTGGACGGCGCGCTCGACGTAGGCCTCGACGGCGGCTTCGCGCTCGGGCGCGGTGAGCTTCGCCACCAGCGGATGCTCCGGCGCCAGCACCATGAACGTCGCGCCCCACAGGGTGTCCGGGCGCGTGGTGAACACCACGATGTCGTCGCCCTGCTCGGTGCGGAAGACGACCTCCGCGCCTTCCGAGCGCCCGATCCAGTTGGTCTGCATCAGCTTGACGCGCTCGGGCCAGTCGAGGCCGTCGAAGTCCAGCAGCTCGTCGGCGTAGTCGGTGATCTTGTAGTGCCACTGGGGCAACAGCCGTCGTTCGATGAGCGCGCCGGAGCGTTCGCCGCGGCCGTCGATGACCTGCTCGTTGGCCAGCACCGTCTGGTCGACGGGGTCCCAGTTGACGTACGACTCCTTGCGGTACGCCAGCCCGCGCTCGAACATCTTCACGAAGAACCATTGATTCCAGCGGTAATACTGCGGGTCACTGGTCGCGATCTTCTTCGACCAATCGAACATGGCGCCCATCTGGGCGAACTGCTCTTCCATGCGCGCCATGCGTTGGTAGGTGAGCGTGGCTGGGTGCACGCTGGTGTCGCCTGCTTGGGCCGCCCGGATGGCGGCGTTCTCGGCAGGCAGCCCGAAGGCGTCGAAGCCCATGGGGAACAAGACGTTGTACCCGCGCATGCGCAGGTAGCGCGCGGCGGCGTCGGGTGCGACCTCCGCGTACCAATGGCCGACGTGCAGGTCGCCCGAGGGGTACGGGTACATGGTGAGGAAGTAGTACTTCGGTTTGCTGTCGTCGTGCAGGTCGACTTCGTAGATCCCCTGCTCGCGCCAGCGCTGCTGCCACTTCGTTTCGATGGTCCGTGGCGAGTAGCGCTCCTCGCGGTCGATGCCGCCGGGGACGGTCGTGGTTTCGGTCATGACGGCTCCAGTATACGTTCGTACGGTTGCGGTTCTCGGCGTGGTCGGTTTCGCCGGTGCGGACTTGCCTGCCGTGGCGTGGGCCACGAAGAAGCCCCGACCAACGCGGTCGGGGCCACCTGCCGTCGGGCCACGAAGGACCTCAGCATGGTGGCCCGCGCCTCGCTAGGGCGAGGACGGCGCGAATCTGCGTGGCGGCTCGCGGCCCGAACATGGCGGCATGGTAGGCGTTCCGCCCGTGCCTGTCAATCACGATGCGGCGCGCCGTCGCCCAGCGGATCGAGGCGGGCCGTCGCCCTGCGGATCGGCGCGCCCCGCTACCCGCCTTGCAGGTCGATGCGCATCTGCCACTGCGACAGCTCGGTGACGCGGGCGCCGGCGCGCTCGAAGAACGGCTGGTAGCGCTCGGGGCAGACGGGTGGCACCGTCAGGACGGCTTCCGGTTCCATCGCGCGCAGCGCGGCAAGCAGCCCTGAGCCGTGGCCCTCCCCGCGCGCGCCGGGCTCGACCACGAGCGCCAACAACGCCGCCTTGCCGGCCCGCGCAGGCACCATCATCGCCCAAGCAGGACCGGCACGGAACCCGCGGACGGGCGCTCCGTAACTGGACAGCAGCGTCTCGCTCGCCTGCCACGGCGTGTCCTCGTCGGCGTAGCGGCCGACCGCCTGCGTGACGAGGTACGGGTCGACCGCGACCGGCGCGTCGACGGCCTGCCCGACGGCCTGCCCGACGGCCTGCCCGACGGCCTGCCCGACGGTTGCCGAGTCGGTGTGCGGTACGTCGTCTGCGTAGGGGGCCGCGTCCGCGAGCGCGTCGGTGGTGGTCTCTGCGGCTGCGCCGATCGCCGGCAACTCGAAACCCAAGAGCGCCTGCACGGCGCGGAACCCCGCTCCCTGGTACAGCCGGACGCCGCGCGGGTTGGTGCGGATCACCTCGAGCTCGACGTAGCGGTCCCCTCGCTCGCGCGCCGCGCGCAGCAGATCGTATACCAGCGCCCGGCCGACGCCCTTCTCCTGAGCGCCGCTGGTCACCCCCATGGCAGCCAGGCGGGCGGTCCAGCCCCGGCGTCCCATCAGTGCCAGCCCGGCGACCTCGCCGAGGTCGTCCATCGCGACGACGCTGGCGGAGAGGTCGACCCCTTGACGGTGCAGGAAGTGGCCGAACGAGACGGTGTCGAGGGTGATCTCGCCGCCCACGTAGCCGCGGAAGGCGTCGTTGAAGGCGGTCACGAGTTCGGGCAGCGGTCGTAGCACGGCAGGTTCGAAAGTGATGGCCATGACGAGCGCTTTCCTACCACGTAGGCGCGCCAGGGGCGAAGGGTAGACTGTACGGCGACCCGCCGCGGGTCGTGGCAGCGTTCACCAGGACGCGAAGCCGGGGCCGCGGCACGCTTCGCGCCGCGGTTTCGCAGGTCGCCGGCGGCGCCCCAACCACACTGGGAGGCTTCCATGGAGTTCGACCTCATCGTCATCGGCTCGGGGCCGGGTGGGTACCACGCCGCGTTGCGGGCCGCGCAGCTCGGACTGAAGGTCGGGTGCGTCGAGAAGGCCGCCGTCGGCGGCGTGTGCTTGAACATCGGGTGCATCCCCACCAAGGCGCTGCTGCACGTGGCGGCCGAGGTGCGAAGCGGCCGTGACGCCGAGACGTTCGGCGTGAAGTTCGGCGAGCCCACCATCGACTTGGCCGGCGTGGAAGGTTTCAAGCAGAAGGTCGTGAAGCAGATGACCGGCGGAGTAAGCCAGCTCTTCAAGGGCAACAAGATCACGTTGTTGGAAGGGGAGGGGCGCTTCACCGACCCGCACACGGTGCAGGTCGGAGAGGACAGCCACAAGGCGAAGTCGGTCATCGTCGCCACCGGCTCGAGCCCGGTGATCATCCCCGGCTTCGAGCTGGACGGGCAACGCATCGTCGACTCCACGGGAGCGCTCACCATCGGCGACGCCGTGCCGAAGCGGTTCTTGGTCATCGGTGGCGGCGCCATCGGGCTCGAGTTCGCGGATGTCTACCAGGCGCTCGGCAGCGAGGTGACGGTGGTGGAGATGCTCGACCGCATCGCTCCGACCGCCGACGCCGACGCCTCGAAGGAGCTCACCAAGGCGCTCGAGAAGCGCGGCATCCGCATCCTGACCTCCACCAAGGTCGTGGGCCAGAAGGCCGGCAAGAAGGGCACCGAGGTCGAACTCGAAGGCGAAGGCGGCAAGAAGGATACGGTCGTGGTCGACCGCATCCTGGTGGCGGTCGGGCGCAAGCCGAACGCGCGCAACCTGGGTCTCGAGGAGATCGGCGTCGAGCTCGACGACCGTGGCTTCGTGAAGGTCGTCAACGACCACATGCAGACCACCCAACCGCATGTCTACGCCGTCGGGGACGTGGCGCGGGCACCACTGCTAGCGCACAAGGCGATGAAGGAAGGCTTGGTGGCGGCCGAACATGCCGCCGGCCAACCGAGCGCCTACGACACGGTGGTGCCGTCGGTCATCTACACCTCGCCGGAGCTCGCCGGCGTCGGCATGACCGAGCAGGAGGCGAAGGACGCGGGCTACGAGGTGCGCGTCGGCCGCTTCCCGCTCGTGGCTTCCGGTCGCGCAGCCAGCCTCGGCGTCGACAGCGGCATGGCGAAGATCATCGGCGATGCAGAAACCGACCTGGTGCTCGGCTTCCACATGGTCGGCCCGAGCGCGGGCGACCTGGTGGCCGAGGCGGCACTGGCGATCGAGATGGGTGCCACGCTGGAGGACATCGCCCTCACGCAGCACCCGCATCCGACGCTGTCCGAGGTCGTGATGGAGGCCGCCGAGCACGCCCATGGGCGCGCCATCCACATCGCGAACCGCAGGCGCTAGCGCGCGGGATCTTCGACTCAGGTCGTGTAGTCGGCGTTGATCCGCACGTAGTCGGCCGTCAGGTCGCAGCCCCACGCTTCGCCCTGGGCGGTACCGGCTGCCATGTCCACCTCGATCGTCACGTCTTCGCTCCGCAGCGCTGCGCTGACGACATTCACGTCGAAGTCCAGGGGCGCGCCGCGGTAGAGGTCGAAGCCCTGCACCGTCACACGCACGCTCGCCAGGTCGCAGACGGCGCCCGACCGCCCGACGGCCGCCAAGATCCGGCCCCAGTTCGGATCGGCGCCGTGGATCGCGGCCTTGGTGAGGCTGCTGCCGGCCACGGTGCGGGCGGCGGCCCGGCCCTCGGCCTCGTTGCGGGCTCCGGTCACGCGCACCGTGACGAGCTTGGTGGCGCCCTCGCCGTCGCGCGCCACCTTCTTGGCCAGGTCGATGCAGACCGACGTGAGC
Source organism: Trueperaceae bacterium (assembly GCA_046484635.1). Lineage (GTDB taxonomy): Bacteria > Deinococcota > Deinococci > Deinococcales > Trueperaceae > CAZACZ01. The sequence goes on along the minus strand of JAWOIL010000043.1, from coordinate 22,751 downwards.
GCCGCTTCGAGCTCGCGTTCGTCGGCGGCCTTGCGGCCGGAAGCGAGCACGAGCGCCATGTCGTTGGTGGACGTGTCCCCGTCGACGGTGAGCTGGTTGAAGCTGCGCCGCACGATCCCGGGCCACATCTGTCGCAGCGTCTCTTGCGGCACGTCCGCGTCGGTCATGACGAACGCAAGCATGGTAGCCATGTCCGGGTGGATCATTCCCGAGCCCTTGGCGATGCCGACCACCGAAGCGCCGCCCGGGAGGGTGGCGCGCGATCGCTTGGTGACGGTGTCGGTGGTCAGGATCGCCTCGGCGAACGCGTCGGTGTCCTCGGACAACGCGCGTGGGAAGCCCTGCATCGCCTCCACCAACGGCGCCAGCGGGAGCCGCTGCCCGATGACGCCGGTGCTAGCGGTCAGCACCTGGTGCACGTGGTCGATTCCCAGCGCGACGGCAGCGGCCGCCGCGAACTCCTCGTTGTCCCAGGTACCGTGCTCGCCGTTAGCGCAGTTCGCGTTTCCGCTGTTCACCACCACGACGCGCACCGGGGCGCCACTCGCGAAGCGCGAACGGTTGCGCGTCACGCACGGGGCCTGCACCAGGTTCGTCGTCGTCGTCAGCGCCCAGGCCGCCGGCGTCGGGGCGTAGATCACCGCCAGGTCGGGCCGGCCGGACTCCTTGATGCCGGCCGTCAAGCCGGCCGCCTCGAACCCCTCGGGGAGCCTCACGGCCAGATCCCTCCCAGCGTCAGGCCGGCCGTCTCCTCGAAGCCGAACGCTACGTTGAAGCCTTGCACCGCCTGGCCGGCGGCGCCCTTTCCGAGGTTGTCGATGGCACAGAACGCCACCACGTGCCCGGTGCGCGCGTCGACGCGCGCGCTCAGCACGGCGCGGTCGCTGCCGGCGACGGCCTTGGTCTGCGGTAGGTCCTCCTGCACCACCACCAGCGGATCGTCCTGATAGTAATCGGCGAAGACCTGAAGGAGCGCGTCGTCGTCGAGTTCGCCCGCGGGTGCAGCGGTGGTACAGGTCGCGAGGATGCCGCGCGACATCGGCACCAGGTGGGGCGTGAAACTCACCGGGAACGGTTCGAACGGTTCGTGGGTGACCAGACGTTTGCCGCCGACGCGAGCGCGTCCGACGGTCGCCTCGATCTCGGCGGTGTGGCGATGCGTTCCCGCCGGCTTGTAGGCACGGGCGTTCTCGTTGACCTCGGTGTAGTGCAGCGCCTGACTCGGCGCGCGGCCCGCGCCGGAGACGCCGGTGACGACGTTCACCACGGCGCTCGGGCCGAGCACGCCGGCCGCCGCCAGTGGCGCCAGCGCCAACGACGCGGCGGTGGCGTTGCACCCGGGGCTCGCCACCAGACGCGCTCCGAACAGTTCCTCCCGGTGGAGTTCGACCAAGCCGTAGCGCGCGACGGAGAACAGTTCCGGATGGGGGTGCACGGCGCCGTACCAGATTCGGTAGCTGTCGGGGTCGAGTCGGAAGTCGGCCGACAGGTCGATCACGCGCAGCCCGGCGTCGAGTGCTTGCGCGACCACCGGCGCCGTCGCGCCGTGCGGCGTTGCGCAGAAGATCACGTCGCTTCGTTCGAGCACCTGCTCGGTCGACTCGAAGCGCAGGTCCTCGAACAACCCCGCCAGTTGCGGCCAACTCGCCGCAACCGGCTTGCCCTCGTACTGGCGCGAGCCGACGGCTTCGACGCGCACGCGCGGATGGCGCGCGAGCCGCTCGATCAGGCCGGCGCCGCCGTACCCGCTGGCGCCGAGGATCCCCACCCGTAGCTGCGCGGAGGACGCTTCGTCCAACATCGCTTCACCCCACCTCCGGGTCGGCCATCAACTGGAGCAGCACCGCCTTGTGAGCGTGCAGGCGGTTCTCGGCCTGGTCGAACACGACGCTTCGCTCGTGGTACACGGCGTCCTCGGTGCACTCCTCGCCGTAATGGGCGGGGAGGTCGTGCATGAACACGCCGCGAGGCGCCATGGCGTCGAACCACGCAGGCGTCACGGTGTAGCCGGCGAACGCGGTGCGCCTGCGTTCGGCATCCTCTTCCATGCCCATCGAGATCCACACGTCGGTGTAGAGCGCGTCCGCGCCTTCGGCGGCGGCGCGCGGGTCGCGCACGACCTCGACCTTCGCGCCGCGTGCGCGGGCGTTCGCGAGCACTTCGGGGTCGAGGTCGTAGCCTTCGGGGCACGCGATCGTCAACTCGGTGCCGGCGAGCGCCGCGGCGTTCACGTGCGACGCGCAGACGTTGTTGCCGTCGCCGACGAAGGCTACGCGCACGCCCTCGAGCTCGCCGAAGGTCTCCTTCAGCGTGATGTAGTCGGCCAGCAACTGCGTCGGGTGCAGCTTGTCGGACAAGCCGTTGATGACCGGCACGTCGGCGTGCTCCGCGAGTTCGAGCAGCGTGTCGTGGCCGTACGTGCGCGCCATGATGGCCTCGACCCAGCGCTCGAGGTTGTGCGCGACGTCGCGGATCGTCTCGCGCACGCCCCAGCCGATGTAGTTCTGGCTCAGCAGTATGGCGTGCCCGCCCAACTGGGCCATGGCGATGTCGAAGGTGGAGCGGGTGCGCAGCGACTGTTTCTCGAAGATCATGGCGAGCGTCTTGTGCTGAAGATGCGCGGGCCGCACGCCGCGCTTCCAGGCTTGCTTCATCTGGATGGCGCTGTCGACAAGACCCTGGAACTCGTCCCGGGTGAGATCGGCCAGCGAAAGGTAATCGCGCCCGTGAAGGCTGGGCACACGCAACACGTCCATCGAGACCCCTTCCGGCTTGGAAGCGCGGCGCCGGTCGGGCCCCGGTTCGGAGGCGCGGCCGTGACACGGCGAATGCGGAACACTGTAGCACTTGCTCCGGCGCGGCCGGTGGCGCCGGGGAGGCGTTCAGGACACGCCGAGCAGGCCGAAGTACCAGGCGATGACGGCGTCGCCCACGAACAGCGCGATCAGGCCGCCGGCCACCAGGTAGGGGCCGAACGGCACGACTCGCGAGCCGCCCGCGAGCCTGGCTGCCACGCCACCGATCGCGCCCAGCGTGACGGCGAAGAAGATGGCCACCAACAGCTTCTCCCAGCCGAGGATGGCGCCGATGGCAGCGGCCAGCTTGACGTCACCGAACCCCATCGCCACCGGTTCTTCGTCGGCCTCGTCGGCCTCGTTCTCGCCGGAGATGCCGTCGGCCACCCACCAGTAGGTGGCGCCGATCAGCGCCCACGCGCCCGCCGCCAGCACGCTGCCCGCGACCGCGGTCACGGTCGGCACCGTGAGCGAGGTGGTGGAGACGACCAGGCCGACGGCCCACAGACCGTACGCGAGCGGTTCCGGCAGGCGCACGGGGCGCTTGGCCACGATGGAGACCAGGACGCTCGCCAGGCCGACGAGCACGCCGACCGTCACGCCGCCGAAGGCGCCGGCGACGGCCGCGACGTTGACCTGGTCGAGGCTGATCGGCCACAGCCGCTCCTTGGTGTCGGCGAAGCGCCTCAGCACCAGGGCGCCGATCCGGTTGATGAGCACGAGCACCCCGGCGCCGGCAAGCGCGCCCGCCAGCGCCGCGGCCGGGCGCGGCAGGTCCGGCGCCCAGCCCGTCAGGAAGGCGCCGAGGACGCCCACCGCCACGGCGGGCAGCGTGAGCGCGTCCGGCAGGACGAAGTGCTCGATGTCGATGATGGCGGCCATCAGCAACAGTGCGGTGACCGCCATCAACGGCACCATGGCCGCACCCGCGTCGAGCGCGGGCCAGCGCAGGGCGATGGCCGCGAACAGCAGCGCCATGGCGGCCTCCACCAGCGGGTAGCGGGGGGAGATGCGCGCCTTGCAGGTACGGCAGCGGCCGCCGAGGGCGAGGTACGACAACACGGGTACGAGGTCGAGGACGCCGAGGCGGCGGTTGCAGCTAGGGCAGTGACTGCCGGGATGCACCACCGATTCGCCACGAGGGAGGCGGTACACGACCACGTTGGCGAAACTCCCCACCACCGAGCCGAGCAAGGCGGCGAAGACGACGACGAGGGCGCTCACTGGGGCACAGGCAGGGGGAGGAGGGGGGAACTTCGCACAGGACGGACCTCGCGGGCGGGCTTCTCATCATCGCGGTGGTAGACTGCCTCCGCTATGAGAAGACTCACCCTGTTCGGACTCATCGCGGCCGTCCTGGTCGCCTTCCTTGCCATCTCTCCCAGCGCTCAGGAGCGCGATACGCGGGTCGTGTTCGTCGACTCCCAAGCCGCCCTTCGCGCGCACCCCGCGGGTGCTGGGGTGGAGGAGCTACGTGCCCAAGCCGAGACCGAGGTCTCCGACCTCGTAGCGAGCCTGACCGCGCTCGAAGAGAAGATCGCGGCCGGCCAGCAGCTCACGCCGGAAGAAGGCGAACGCTACCAGACGCTGCAGACCACCGTCGTGGCCGTGCAGAACCGCTACCGCGACGAGATCAACGCCGCCGCGGCGCCCGCCGTCGAGGCCGTCAACGCCGCCATCCGCGACCTCGCCATCGCCAACGGCTACACCATCGTGATGGACCGCGTCGAGGCAGCCAACCTTCGACTGGTGGTGTACGCCGACGACGACCTCGACATCACCCCGATGGTCATCGAGCGCATCCAGGCGCAGTAACGACGTTCTTCCGAGGCCGGTCGCCTAGGCCGTGTCTGGCGGCTCGGCCTCGCCCAGGTTCCATCGCGCGACCAGCGCACGCTCGTCGTCGCTGAGGTCTGCGTTCGCGAGCAGGTCGGGTCGTCTGCGCCAGGTGCGCGCCAACGCCATCTCGCGGCGCCATGCGTGTACGCGACCGTGATGACCCGACAGCAGCACTTCCGGCGCCGAACGACCCTGGAACGTCGGCGGCCGCGTGTACTCCGGGTAGTCGAGCAGGCCGGTGGCGAACGACTCCTGCCGGTGGCTCTCGGCGTCACCCAGCGCGCCCGGCAGCAACCGGACGACGGCTTCGAGCAGGCACAGCGCGGGCAGTTCGCCGCCCATCAGCACGAAATCACCGATCGACACTTCGCGCGTGACCATCTTCTCCACGCGGGCGTCGAAACCCTCGTAGCGCCCTGCCAGCATCGCGACGTGGCGCGCGCTCGACAGGTCGCGCACCAGGGCCTGGGTCAACGGCGTACCGGCGGGGCTCAGCAGGATCGTCTCGTCGGGCGCCGGATCGTCGTCCGCCAACTCGTCGAGGGCGGCAGCGGCGACGTCCACGCGGATCACCATGCCGGCGCCGCCGCCGTACGGCGCGTCGTCGACGCGGTTGGTGCGATTCCCCGCGAAGCGTCGCAGGTCGCGCACGGCCACCTCGACGATGCCCTCGCGCACGGCGCGACCGAGGATCGCCTCCTCGAGATAGGGCGTCACGAGGCTGGGGAAGAGGCTGTAGATCGTGAAGCGCATGGGGGTTCCGCCGCTCAGGCCGGCTCGAGCAGCCCGGCCGGTGGTTCGACGAGATCGATGCCATCGTTGCCCAAGCGGACGTACGGGGCGGCCAGCGGGATCAACACGGTCCCACCCGCATCGAGCCGCACCTCCACTAAGTCGTTGGCGCCGCCAAGGAACGAGGCGCTCACCTGCCCCACGCGCGCTCCGCCCAGCCGCACCACCATGCCTGCCAACGGCTCACCCTCGGCCGCCAGCGCCAGTGCCTCGGCGATGTCCGCCGTTAGCTCGGCCTCGTTCGCCCACACCTCCGCATGGACCAACGCCTGGGCTGCGTCGCGGTCGCGCACGCTTTCGAGGTAGAGGACCAGCGTGCCGGAGACGTCACGCGCGCGCCGCACCCGAACGACGCCGACACCGGTCACGAAGACCTCGGCCGCCACGCGTGCGGCCTCTTCTGCGGCGTCGGCGTCGGGTTGGAAGCGAATGCCGCCTTCGAGTTGGAACGGTTTGCCGATGCGGCCGAGCCGCACGTAGCCGGCCGGTGCCGTGCGGGCGGTCGGGTCGCGGCTCACTCGAGCAACTGGACCTCGACGCGCTGCCTGCCGTCGGCGGCCGCGCGCGCCAGCGTGCGCACGGCGTTGATGACGCGTCCGCCGCGCCCGATGATGCGCCCCGTGTCGTCGGGCGCGCACCGCACCTCGATGTGGAGCATGCGATCGGTGCGCTCGGCGTGGACCTCGAGGCGGTCGGGTTCGGCCACCAGGTTCTGCAAGATGAACGTCACCAGGTCGAGCGGCATCGCGCCTCCGGGGTGTCGCGAGAGGTCAGGACTTGGCTTGAGCTTCCTGGCGCTTGACGTACGGGGCGCGCCGCTTGACCTGGGCCTTCTGCGGCAAGGTGACGCCCTTGGACTCCATCAGGCGAGCGGCGGTGTCGGTCGGTTGGGCGCCCTGCTCGAGCCAGTGCGCGGCGCGCTCCGTGTCGACCCGCAGGTGGTCTTCGGTGGTCTTGCGCGGATCGTAGTAGCCGATCTGCTCGATGTAGTCGCCGCCGCGCTTGACGCGGCCGTCGACGACGACGAGGCGGTAATGCGGGTTCTTCATCGAGCCCATGCGCATCAGGCGAATCTTGACCATAACGAACGTTCCTCCGTGGTTCTCCGTCGATATCGTGCCGGGACCGTCGCGGCCCGGCCGTCGACGTCACAAAGCGCTCCAGTGTACACGCCGGACGGCGCGCAGACAAACGAGCCCGCTGCGAACGCCCGGGCGAAGCCTCGCTCGCGGGCGCTGCGCCCCCGGCCCGGTGAGCGCGCGGCCGGACGTCGTGAGCGCGCCCCCGGCCCGGTGAGCGCGGCCGGCGTCGTTAGCACGGTCGGCGTCAGCGTCCCAGTCCGCGCTGCATGCCGTGGCGGGGTGGGCGCTTGCCCATGCGCTTCATCATTTTGCGCATCTCCTCGTAGTTCTTGATCAGGCGGTTGACGTCTTGCACCGTCGTGCCCGAGCCGCGCGCGATGCGCTTGCGGCGGCTGGCGTTCAGGATCCGCGGGGCATGCCGTTCCTTCTCGGTCATGCTCGAGATGATCGCCTCGACGCGCCCGATCTCGCGCTCGTCGATGTCGGCACCTGCCGGCATGAGCTTGCCTGCGCCAGGGATCATCTTCATGATGTCGCCGAACGAGCCCATCTGCTTGATCTTGCGCATCTGCGTGAGCATGTCCTGGAGCGTGAAATCGCCCAGGTTCTTCATCTCACGCTCGTCGTCGTCCGACTCGAGGGTGCGCGCCTTCTCGATGAGCGTCATCATGTCGCCCATGCCGAGGATGCGGCCGGCGACGCGGTCGGGGTGGAACGGCTCGAGCCCGTCGATCTTCTCGCTCATGCCGGCGAAGTAGATCGGCTTGCCGGTGACGTGCTTGGCCGACAGCGCCGCGCCGCCGCGGGCGTCGCCGTCGAGCTTGGTCATGATCAAGCCGCTCACGCCGACGCGCTCGTCGAAGGCGGTGGCCACCGGCAGTGATTGCTGGCCGGTCATGGCGTCGACCACGAGGATGCGCTCGGTGGGGTTCAACAGCTCCCCGAGTTCGGAGAGCTCGTCCATCAGTGCTTCGTCGATCTGCAGGCGGCCGGCGGTGTCGACGATCACGAGGTCGCGGAAGTCCTTGCGCAGGTGTTCCCGCAGGCGCGCTTCGATCGCCTTCGAGTTCTCTCCGTCGCGGACCTCGAAGACCGGCACGCCGATCTGCTGGCCCAAGGTGCGGAGCTGCTCGCGCGCCGCAGGGCGTTGCGTGTCGGCTGCGACCATCAACACGCGCCGGCCCTGTGCCTTGTACTTGTAGGCCAGCTTCCCGGCGGTGGTGGTCTTGCCGGCGCCCTGCAGGCCCATCAGCAGCCACACGTTGCCTTCGGACCGAAGCGTCGGTTGTACGGCCTTGCCGCCGAGCACCTCGACGAGTTCGTCGTGGACGATGGCGATGACGCGCTGCTCGGGCTGCAGCGACATGAGCACTTCGGAGCCGGTGGCCTTCTCCTGCACGCGCCGGGTGAACTCGCGGGCGACATCGAGGTTGACGTCGGCCTCGAGCAACGCCACGCGCACCTCGCGAAGCGCCGCCTTGACGTCCGCCTCGGACAAGCGGCCACGGCCACGCAGGCCATCGAACACGGATTGGAGTCGGTCACCCAGGCTCTGGAACATGATGTCGGGACCCGTTTCCTGGCCGCTTCGACCTTCGAGCGTGCCAACGACCAGGGTAGCGGCTGGCGCCGGAGAGGGTCAAGGAGCGGCCGCGGCGCGGTGCGGCCGCCCCGCCGCGGCGGTGGTAGACTGCCCCCATGTCGACCGATTGTCTCCGTCCTGCACGGCGAAAATCCACCACAGCCCGGGGCTTCGCCTGGCTGCTGGTGGGAGCGGTCGTGCTGGGCGGCGTTGCGCGAGCGCAGCTGCTGGCCGACGTGCTGGTCACCACGGCCATCGCCGCCCAGTTCGACGGCGCCGTGCGCTTCCCTTCCGGAAGCTTGCGGGCGGTGGGGGCCGGCGCGGACGCCATCCGCGCGCGCGTCCCCGACCACGCCACGTGGCAGGACTGGGAAGTCTACACCGCGCGTGGCATCGCGACGGCGCTACAACCTGCCTTCGTTCACCAGATCTCGACGGCGTACGCCGTGGCAGGCTACTTCGAACGGGAACGCAGCGAGCGCACGGTTCCCGGCCCCGCCGGAAGCGAGACGCACCTGCGCTTGGTGTTCGCCGGTGACGACGGGACGCGCCTGCTGTACCTGATCCGGTCGGGGCAGGAGGTGGTGTGGCTCACCGCGCGGTCGCGTTGAACGTCGGATCGCCCTGGTCCTTTCTCGCGCTCGTTGCCTTCGTCGCCTCCACCGCCTTGGCCCCCGTCGCTCGGGCGCAGAGCGAGGCGGCCACGGCCGCAGCGGCCTTCGACCGTGCCGAGCGGGCGATCGTGAACGCGCATGCGGGCCCGGACCGGCCGCACCCGGACGTGGCGGCATGGCGCGCGGCCTTGACGTTGGCCGACGAGGCCGTGCGCATGGCGCGTCCGCTGGGCGGTGACGCGCTCTTGCGGGCGCTTCGTCAGAGCGCGCGAGCGTACGCCATCACGGGCTGGTACAGCCGGGCATACGCGGCATGGATCGAGTACCTGGAAGCCGGCGGGGCGCTGGGGGAGGCGCACCAGGCCGTGCCGGGGCCGGGCGGAGAGCCGATCATCCTCGGAAGCGACGCGGAACTGTTCGTGCAGGTCGGGGTGCAACTCGGGTTCGCCCGCTACCAGGTAGGCGAGCTCGATGCTGCCGAGCGCTTCTACGAACGCGTGCTCGAGGTGCGTCCCGACGAGCCGGAGTCGTTGCGGTGGCTGGGCCGCATCGCGTACGAGCGCGGTGACGCCGAAGCCGCGGTGGACTACTGGGAGCGGCTGGTGAGCATCGACCCCGATGACCGTGCGGCGACCTACTACCTGGAACGGAGCCGCGAGCGCGTGGCGTACGGCTCGGAAGCGAGCGATGCCTACCAAGAAGGCATCGCGGCCTACGAGGCGGGGGATCTCGACCAGGCGTTCTCGGCCTTCGCTGCGGCGTTCTCGGCGAACCCGGAGTTCGCCCAGGCGGCCGTGTGGGCTGGGCGGACCTCGCTCGAAGCAGGCCGGCCCGAGGTGGCCGTGCCCTACTGGGAGCGCGCCTTGGAGTTGCGGCCGGACGACGCCCGGGCCGCCTGGTTCCTGGAGGTGGCCAGCGCCCAACAACGGTGGGGGGTGGAGGCCGGCCGGGCGTACTACCAAGGTCAGTCGGCGTACGACGAGGGCGACCTCGACGCCGCCGCGGCCGCGTTCGAGGCTGCCACCGAGGCGAACCCCGAGATGGTCGACGCCTGGGTGTGGGCGGCGCGCAGCCACCAGGAGGCGGGCCGGCCCGACGAGGCCGTGCAGTTCTGGCAGGGAGCCCTGGAACGCGATCCCGACGACGAGCGCGCGCGCTGGTTCCTTGCACTGGCGCTGCAGCAGACGGCGTTCGGACCGGAAGCAGGGACGGCGTTCATGCAGGGGTTGGCGAGCTATCAAGCCGGCGACGCCGCGGCAGCCGAGGAGGCATTCCAAGCGGCAGTCGAGGCGCAGCCGGGTTTCGCAGCCGCCTGGGGGTATCTGGGGCGCATCGCGTTCCAGGACGGCCGTTACCTCCTGGCGGCCGCCGCCTACGGCCGGGCGGCGCAGCTGGAACCGGACGACGAGGACTATGCCTTCTTCGCCGAAGAGGCCATGCGGGTGGCCGAGGAGGAGACGGCGGAGGAGGAGACCCAGTGAGCACGGATCGTGAACACGAGCTTCCCGGACGAACGGAGCCTGGCATGACCAAGTACGAACGACGAACCGACGAGAACGGCCAACGCTACATCGCGACCGACCTGAGCGGCTTCGCGCTGACGCGCTTGCCGCTGCTCAACAAGAGCACCGCCTTCACGCCGGAAGAGCGACGCGACCTCGGGCTCGAGGGCCTGCTGCCGCCGCACGTCTCCAGCCTCGACGAGCAGGTCGTGCGCGCCTACGCGAACTTCTCGCATTTCGCCACCGATCTCGACCGGCACGTTTTCCTGCGGGTGCTGCAAGACCGCAACGAGGTGCTGTTCTACGCGCTCCTCGAACGGAACCTCGAGGAGATGATGCCGATCATCTACACCCCGACGGTGGCGGAGGCGGTGCAGAAGTTCAGCCTCATCTACCGCTTCCCGCGCGGCCTGGTGGTGAGCACCGAGAACATCGACCGGGTGGACGAGGTGCTCGCCAACGCACCGGTGCCCGAGGTCCGCTTGGTGGTGGCGACCGACTCCGAGGGGATCCTGGGCATCGGCGACCAGGGCTTCGGCGGCATGGCGATCTGTATCGGCAAGCTCTCGCTGTACACCGCGGCGGCGGGCATCGACCCTTCGACCACGCTTCCGCTCGAGCTCGATGTCGGGACCAACCGCAAGGACCTACTCGACGACCCGCTCTACCTGGGCGTGCGCCACGAGCGCTTGGTAGGGCAGGAGTACGACGACTTCATCGACCGCTTCGTGCAGGCGTTCCGCAAGCGCTTCCCGCATGCCGTTCTGCAGTGGGAAGATTTCAGCAAGCAGAAGGCGTTCGACGTCCTCGAGCGCTACCAAGACGAGTTGCCGTCGTTCAACGACGACGTCCAGGGAACTGGCGCGGTGGTGCTCGCCGGGCTGTTGGCCGCCAGCCGCAGGACCCGCCGGCCCCTGGCCGAAGAGGTCTTCCTGGTGCACGGTGCGGGCGCCGGCGGCATCGGCGTGGCGCGGCAGATCGTGGTGGGTCTCCAGCGCCAGGGCTTGAGCGAACGGGACGCGAAGGCGCGGGTGTTCGTAGTGGACTCGCGCGGCCTGGTGATGCAGGGCCGCGAGGGCGTCGAACGGTACAAGTTCGAGTTGGCGCAACCCGCCGATCGGGTGAGCGGTTGGGACATCGCCGGGCAGGTACCGACCATGCTCGAGACCGTTCGCAACGCCGGCGTGACCGTGCTGATCGGCCTGTCGGGTCAGCGAGGCGCATTCGACCGCGAGGTCGTGGAAGCCGTGGACGCGAACACCCCCGCGCCGATCGTGTTCCCGCTGTCGAATCCGACGGCGAACAGCGAGGCGACGCCGGAGGACGTCTACGCCTGGACCGACGGCCGGGCCATCGTGGCGACCGGCAGTCCGTTCGGCGAGGTGGAGCACGGTGGCGCGCGGCACCCGGTGGGGCAGGGCAACAACGCGTTCATCTTCCCCGGCCTGGGGTTGGGTGTGATGATGACCGGAGCGCGGCGCGTGACGCCCGGGATGCTCACCGCGGCAGCCGAGGCGCTGGCCGAGTACACGGATCCCGCCAGGTTGATCGCCGGGGCGGTGTATCCGAGCGTGGCGACGTTGCAGCGCGCAAGCAAGCACGTGGCAGCGGCCGTGGCCCAGCAGGCGATGTCCGACGGCGTTGCGCGCGAGCCGGTGGAGGGCGACGTGGCGGAAGCGGTCACGGCGGCCATGTGGGAGCCGCGCTACCTTCCCATCCGGCGGAGCTGATTCGTGCGCACCGTGGTGTTACGGGTCGCGGCGCTGGCGCTGCTCTTGCTGCTGGCGCTGGTGGCCGTCATCACGGTGCGCACCCTGCAGCGCATCCCCGACACCATCGTCTACTTCGTGCGCGACCGCGGCGCGACCTTCACGCTCGAGGCCGCGCATCGGCGTTCGGGCGCCACGGACGTGCGCACGCGCGTCGAGCGCCAGGTTGCGGCGCTGGCCCGCGGGCCGGAAGCACAGGAGACCGCTCGTGGCCTGTCCACCGCGGTGCCGTCCGACGTGGCAGTACGGGACGCCCGACTCGAGGACGGCGTACTCACGGTGGACCTGACCGCCGCCTACGAGCGTGGTGGGGGGAGCGCGTCGATGCTGGGGCGGCTGTACCAGCTCTACTACACCCTCACGCAACCCTCGGACGTCGACGCTGTGCGCATCGCCATCGAAGGCGACGTGATCGAGGTGTTCGGAGGCGAAGGTGTCTTGCTCGACGACCCTTGGATGCGCGCCGAGCATGCGGAGCTGCCGGTGTGGTGAGCGTCGCGGAGCGGTAGCATGGTGGAGACGAGTGTGGGGGCGGGAGAGATGTCCGGAAGCGTTGCGGCTGCTTCGACCGCGGGCGCGGCGGCGCGGCATCATGAATGCATGACCTTGCGCCGACTCGTGCTCCTCGCTTCGCTGGCGATCGTGGTCGCGTGGGCGCCCGCACCCGCGTGGGCGGCGACCGGCATGGTACGAGCGGCCACGTTCGCCGACGCGCTGTCGCTGCGCGACGTGGTGCACGTCTCCGCGGCGCAGTCGGATACGGCCGCGCGGGACGATCCGGAGCGCGCCGCGGCGGCCATGGCCAGCGCCGCCGCCACCATGCGCCAACGCGTGTTCGACGGCGTGGTGGATCTCTTCCGCGACCGCTACTGGGACCCGGGATGGCTGGATTGGGACGCGTGGGCCGACCAGCATCGTGACGCGGTGTTGTCCGCCACCACACGCCCCGTCTTCGACGCGTTGATGCGCCGCATGGTGTCTTCCGTCGGCGACGGGCACTCGCGCTGGCTAGGGCTCGCCGAGCCCAGCCACACCGGCCTGGCGGCACAGGCCGTCGACGGCGCCGAAGCGGAGGAGACGAAGGCGCCCGCATTCGGGTTGAGGACGCGCTTCTTCAGCGGCGCGGGGTTGGTGGTGGAGCGGGTCTTGCCGGGTTCCCCCGCGGATGCGGCGGGCATCGTGCGAGGCGACGTGCTCGAGCGCGTGAACGACGCAGACCTGAAGGGCGCCAACGTGCTGGCGGCGGCGCGGGCGATGGACGAGGCGCTCGCACGCGGCGAGGCGATGCTCGACGTGCGGCGAGGCAGCCGGACGCTCGCGCCGCGCTTGCTCGTGGCGCTACCGCTCGACCAGGCGGTGCTAGAACTGACGCCCTACGCGACCATGCTGGACGCGAACGTCGGGTACCTGTACGTGCCGTCGTTCGCGCTGCCAGGAACGGGAGCGCGCATGCACGCCCTGCTGACGGGGCTGGCCGAGCAGGGCGCGGACGCCTACCTGCTCGATCTGCGCGGCAACCTCGGTGGCAGCGTGGCCGAGCTCGGCGTCGCGCTCGGGGCGTTCCTCGAGGGTGAGTGGGGCCAAGCGGTGAGCCGTGAAGGCGTGGCATGGGTGGGGACGGTGAAGCGCGGCCCGGTCGACGGCGCCCTCGCCGCGAGCTTGGTCGAACCGAGTGGCAGAATCGTCCGGCAACTCGCCGTCGAACGCGCGGTGACGATCGACGCCCCGCTGGCGGTGCTCGTTGACGCGCAGACGGGATCGGCCGCGGAAGTCGCGGCGCACGTGCTCCAGGCGAGCGGTCGAGCCGCGGTGATCGGCCAGCCGACGACCGGCAACGTCGAAGTGGTGCAGGGCTTCGCCCTGCCCGACGGGAGCAGCGTGCTGGTCGCGGTAGCGAACCTGCTGCGGATGGACGGCGGTTCGATGGACGCAGGCGTCATGCCCGACGTGGACGCGCGCGCGACCTTGACCGAACTGGCGGAAGGTCTGGACGCGGCGGTCGCGGCCGGCGTAGCCCGGTTGCTGGCCGCGCCGTTCACGCCCGGCCGGTGGTTCCGCTGAAGCCGGGCCACTACCGCTGCGTGGGAGATGACGAACGAGGGGAAGTTGGTGCGCCCGACAGGATTCGAACCTGTGGCCTTTCGCTCCGGAGGCGAACGCTCTATCCGACTGAGCTACGGGCGCGTGTCGACCCGGTGGGTCGCGACCGAACGCCGAGGATCGGTGCCGGCCCCGTGGTATCGAGGTCGGCGCCGACCGCACACGATCGGGCGAAGGGCAATATAGCACCGGGCGCCGGGTCAGGCAAACGCCGCGAACGTCGGTTCCCGCCCCGTCTGGTACACTCCGGGGCGTGCTTCGCGCTGATGACGGAGCGGTGCGGGCAGGGGCTCTCGCAGGACCGACCCCGCCGTTCTCAAGAAGCTCATCGGCCGCGGGGGAATCCTGACGTGCCATGCCAGCCGCCCACCGGGGCGGCCGCCCGCACGGGCGTCACCGCGGGGAAGCCGCGCATCTGCAGAAGTGCCGGGAGGACGTACCTCGATGAAGTGGAATCGCCGCACCAACACCATCATTCTCTGGTCCATCTCCATCGGCCTGTTGATCGGCATGGTGCTGACCTTCACGCCGAGCCTCGGCCTGTTCGGCGGCCAGGCTGGGAACGTGCAAGGCACCCCGCAGCTGACCGTCAACGGCGAGGCCGTATACGAGTCCGACGTCCTTCGCATGCGCCAGAACTCGTTGTTCACGGTCGTGACGGAAGGTCAGGTAGCTGACGACCTGCAACGCCTGCTGGTCGACGAGTTGGTCCGCCAGAAGGTGCTGACCCAGGCCGCGGCGCGCATGAACGTCTCCAACGGTGACGTGAGCGCGGCCGTGAACGAGTTCCGCACCTCGCGCGGCGTCGATGGCCGCGGCAACGACCAAGCGTACCTGCAGCTGATCGGCAGCGCCGGCTTCAACGACCAATCCTTCCGCGACTACATCCGCGAGCAGTTGCGGGTCGAGGCGTGGGAGGAGCGCCTCACCGGAGACGTGTCGGTGAGTGACGCCGAGGTGGAGGCCTTCTACTTGTCGCATCCGTCCTCGTACCAGTCCGAGGAGCGCATCGAAGCGCGGCAGATCGTCGTCGATGATCTCGACCTGGCCCAGTCGTTGCGGCAGCAGGTGGTGGACGGCGCGACCTTCGCCGACCTGGCCGCCGAGCACAGCCTCGAGCTGGCCGACCGGCAGGGCGCGTTGGGCAGCGCCGCCGGCGAGACCACGCCGCGGCCCGTGGGACGCCCGGCGCTTCCCACCGCGGTTGCGAACGCGGCCTTCGCGCTGCGGGGGCGGGGCCTGACCGAGGTCGTCGAGTCCAACCAGCGCTACTACCTGGTGCAGGTCGACACGTACCTGCCGGCCGACACGCTGCCGTTCGAGGATGCCGAGGAACGCGTGCGGGCCGACGCGCTCGAGGCGAAGCGGGCCGGCATCGTCGAGGCGGAACTGGAGCGCTTGCGGAGCGAGGCGGAGATCGAGTTCCCCGAGACGAGCGTGCTGACGTTCGACGACCCGCCTGTCGCGACGGTGGGGGACGAGACCATCACCGCATCCGAGCTCGACCGCGCCACGTACACCAACCCGCAGATCCAGCAGGCGTTGTCGCCGCAGACGGCCGACCTCATCGTCGGGCTGTTCAAGCCCGCGGTGCTGAGCCAACTGATCGACACCGAACTCGCCTACCAGGGCGCGAACGAGCTCGACGTGGAGCTCGTGGGCACCCGCGCGGGCGTAGCGCAGGCAGCGCTCAACTACGTCGCGCGCGACGTCGCGGCCGACGAAGACGAGATCGCTTTGTACTACGAGGACAACCGCGACGCGTTCGTGATCCCCGCCGAGGCGCAAGTCTCGGCGTACCGGTTCGCGGACTCGGCGGACGCCACGGCGTTCCGCTCCGCGTTGCTGGCCGGCTCGGACATCGAAGCGGCGGCCGAGGCGCGCGGCGCCGAGGTGGAAGCGTTCGGCCGCGTCCAGCCCGGCCAGCTCGCAACCGCCTACGACACGGCGGTGTTCGACACCGAAGCATGGGACGCGCTTCCGGACGGCGGCCTCGAGGTCGGGGACGTGCTCGTGGTCGAGGAAGAGCTGCCCATGGTGGACGGTGAAGACGCCGCCGCCGTCGGCGCCGGTGAGGACCCGGCCGCCGACGAGGCCGCCGCTGAGGACGCCGCGGAGAGCGCCTCCGAGGATGCGATCCCGGACGGGGACGCCGCGGACGATGCCGACGCCGATGCCGAAGCCGATGCCGAAGCCGATGCCGATGCCGAAGCCGATGCCGAAGCCGATGCCGACGCCGATGCCGATGACGATGCCGATGCCGGCGCCGACCAGCAGCCGCAGACGCAGGACGTGTATGTGGTGCTGGTGGCCGAGCGCACGCCGGAGCGCGTGCGACCGCTGGACGACGTGCGCGCGCAGGTCGAGGCCGCCGTGCTGGCGCAAGAACGACAGGACGTGCGGATCGCCTGGCTCGACGACCTTCGGGAGTCCATCGAGGTGGCCGAGTTGACGACGGTCGAAGCCGCACCGGAGTTCGAAGTCGTGCCCGAAGCCACGGATGGCGGCGACGGCGAGGCGGCGGCCGGCGACGCCGAAGCTGGTGACGCCGATAACGTCGACGCCGAAGCTGGTGACGCCGAAGCTGGTGACGCCGGCGCCGAGGAGACCGGCGAGGACGAACCCGGCACGGAGCCCGAGACCGGGAACTGAGGCGATCATGGCGAACGAGGCAAGCGCCGGCGGCGCGAGTGGCGGAGCGCACCGACCGCGCGCGCTAGTGAGCGTGTCGGACAAGCGGGGAGTGGTCGCGTTCGCGCGCGGGCTGGTGTCGCTCGGGTTCGAGGTCGTATCCACCGGCGGCACGCTGCAGGCGTTGACCGACGCCGGCGTGGCGGCCGTGTCCGTGTCGGACGTCACGGGCTTCCCGGAGATCCTCGGCGGACGCGTGAAGACGCTGCACCCGGCGGTGCACGGCGGCATCCTCGCCAAGCGCGAGGTAGCGCACCAGACCGAAGCCGCGGCGCACGGCATCGGGATGGTGGACGTGGTCGCGGTGAACCTCTACCCGTTCCGGCAGACGGTCGCGAAGCCGGACGTCACGTGGGACGAGGCGCTGGAGCAGATCGACATCGGCGGACCCACGATGGTCCGGGCCGCCGCCAAGAACCACCCCGCGGTGGTGGTCGTCGTGGATCCCGACGACTACGAGAGCGTGCTCACGGACCTCGATGCCGGGTTCACGCTCGAGCGCCGGCGCGCGTTGGCCGTGAAGGCGTTCGCGCACACGGCCGCCTACGACGCTGCCATCGTCGCCTGGATGCAACGCGACGAGCCGTTACCGCGGTACCTCGGCGCCGCCATGGAGCGCGTCGACGAGCTTCGCTACGGCGAGAACCCCCACCAGATCGGCGCGCGCTACCGCGAGGTCGGTGCCGGCGGCTTCTGGGACGAGGCCGTCCAGCACTCCGGCATGGCTCTCTCGTACCTCAACCTGTTCGACGCCGAAGCAGCCTGGCGTTTGGCGCACGACCTCGGCGAAGGCCGAGCGTGCGTCATCGTCAAGCACGCCAACCCGTGCGGCGCGGCCGTGGGCCAGGACCTCGCCGAGGCGTACGCCAAGGCGTTCGACGCCGACCCCAAGTCCGCCTTCGGCGGCGTGGTGGCGCTGCCCGGAACGGTCGACGAGGCGTTGGCGCAGGCGATCGTCGCCAACCCCAAGGCGGACGTGCTGCTGGCACTCGGGTACGCGCCCGAGGCGCTGGCGCTGTTCGCCCGCAAACGCAAGAACATGCGCGTGTTGGAGGCGCCGGCGCCGGGTACGCGGGCCCTGGAGTGGCGCCGCCTCGACGGCGGGTTCCTGGTGCAACAGCCCGACCGCGTCACCTTGGACCGCAGCGCATGGCGCGTGGTGACGAAGAAGCAACCGACCGACGAGCAGTGGCGGGACGTCGAGGTGGCGCAGTTGGTGTGCGCCGCCACCTCGTCGAATGCCATCGTGCTCGTATCTGGTGGGTCGGCGGTGGGCGTCGGCGCCGGTCAGCAGAGCCGCGTGGACGCCGTAGAGATCGCCGCGCGTAAGGCGGACGGACGCGCAGCAGGTGGCGTGTGCGCGTCGGACGCGTTCTTCCCGTTCCGTGACGGGGTGGACGCCGCGGCGGCCGCCGGCGTGGCCGTAGTGGTGCAGCCGGGCGGCTCCATCGCCGACGAGACCATCATCGCCGCCGCGGACGAGCTCGGGCTCGCGATGGTGATGACGGGGGAGCGGCACTTCCGGCACTGACGCGGCGACACGCAGGGGGGGCACGACCCACGACCTCCGCCACGGCCGGCGCTGACCACGCCGCCCCCGGCCTCGGCGCGATCGTGGCCGAATGGGGCTTGGCAACACGTACAAGATGTGGTATCCGCGCTCCGACACGACCCCACGGGTGGTGCCGGAGCGCCGTTCCGTCGCTTGATGGGCAGGCGGCGCGGGTGGTAGGCTACGGCCCATACGCAGGCACGCGGAGGCGGTGTTCGCCAGGCTCGGAGCGTTCAAGCACGAGCTGTGATCGAATCGACCCACCCCCCGCATCTCGTACCTGCTAAGATCGACGGCACAACATCTGGTACCTGTTCGAGCGTATCGACGAGGACCACGGCCCCCTGCGGACATCGCACCGTGACGGGCGGCACGGGCGACGCGCGCAGCACCCAGATCGGCCAGCTACCGCGCTCGGATCAGCGCACCATTGGGGAGGAGAACCGTGGCGAAGCCAGCAGCACCCACCGGACCCGAAGGCGCCGGCGCCTTCCAAGATCATGCGGTCGCCATCGCCCGCAGGCAGTACTTCCAGGAGGGTGACGCTTCGGTTCATGACATGTTCCGCAGGGTCGCGGCTTGGGTCGCGAGCCCCGAGGGCGCAGAACGGCGCGACCAGGTGACGCAACGCTTCTACGACCTCATGATGGGGCAACGCTTCTGCCCCGGCGGCCGCGTGCTCGCCGGCGCTGCGACCAGCCACGGCAACGTCTTGAACTGCTTCGTGCAGGACGGGCGGCCGGAGCAGCCCGGCTCCGACGGCTGGGTGCTGCTCCTCGCGACCAAACTCGCGCTCGTCACCAAGGTGGGCGGCGGGAACGGGCTGAACCTCGACCCGATCGCGCCCAAGCGCGCCTTCGACGGCCGCATCGGGCGGGTATTCCTCACCATCGACGCGTCGCACCCCGACTACCAGAAAGTGCGCACGGGAACCTTCCTCGACCTGGTGCGGGGCGAGATGGTCACGCGCGGCTACCGTGCGGTGCAGTTCGTCGAACGTAACGAGGCGCCTTCCGGCGTCATGGTCCGGCGCGTCGCCGACTCCGTCGACGACATCTGGCTGGCCGGCGGCGACATGGTGCGCGGTCTTCTGGGCGGGGAAGACGTCCTCGTCGACCTCTCCGACCTGCGTGCCGAAGGCACCCCGGTGAACGGATCGGGCGGTACGTCCAGCGGCCCGTCCAGTTTCGCGGTCGAGGTGTACGACAATTTCGCGGTCTGGGCCGCGCTCGGCGGCGCCGAGTACGCCGGGCCGATCGCCACGCTGCGGTACATCTTCGCGCCGACGTTGCGCGCCATCCGCCAAGGCGGCACGCGCCGCGGCGCCGGCATGGCCACCCTCAGCATCACGCATCCCGACGTGCACGACTTCATCACCGCCAAGGACCTCGAGCGCGAGCAATCCGAGGGCGACATCAGCACCTTCAACATCTCGGTGCTGGTCACCGACGCGTTCATGCAGGCATCGCAGCAGTCCGACCGTAACAGCGTGCTGTGGGAGATCGCCCGGCACGCGTGGGCCACCGGCGAGCCGGGCCTGATCTACATCGACCGCATCAACGAGCACAACGCGATGCGCGCCAGCATGGGCGACATCCTCTCCACCAACCCGTGCGGCGAGATCCCGCTGTACCCCGGCGAGCCGTGCGACCTGGGCGCCATGAACCTGGCCGCCTACGTGCACCACGCCGGTCACGGCCTGCAGGGCTTCGACTTCGACACCTTCACCGCCGACGTGAAGACCTGCGTGCGCTTCCTCGACAACGTGCTCGACGTCAACCGCTTCGCGCTGGCAGACAACCGCGAGATGAGCATGAAGCTGCGCCGCCTCGGACTGGGCGTGATGGGCATGGCGGACGCGCTCATCCGCATGGGCTACGGCTACGACAGCGAAGAGGGCCGCGCCGCCGTGGACGCGATGATCTCGGCGTTGCGGGACGCCGCCACCGAGGCGTCCGAGGAACTTGCGCAGGAACGCGGCGCGTTCCCGCTCGTGGGCGAAAGCGAGCTCGAGGTACCACGGCGCAACGTCGCCGTGCTGACCGTCGCCCCGACCGGCACGACCTCGATGCTGATGGGTGTGTCGTCGGGTGTCGAGCCGGTGTTCGCGCCGTTCGTGTACCGCAAGATCGGCACCGAGTACCACGCCCTCATCCACCCGCTCTTCCAGGAGCTGCTCGACAAGCACGAGCCGGACCCCGACTACACCAAGGACGGCGCCTGGGACTGGGACAAGGTGGTCGGTGAGGTGCAGGCGAACCACGGCTCGGTGCAGGGTCTCGACTTCGTGCCCGCCGCCGTGCGTGATGTGCTGCGCTGTGCGCACGACATCGCGCCGGTCGACCACGTGAAGATGCAGGGGGTGGTGCAGCGCGCCTTCGATGGCGGCAAGAAGGTCGCGAACTCGATCTCGAAGACCATCAACCTGCCCAACCACGCTACCGTCAGTGACGTCTACGACGCCTACGCGCTGGCGTTCGCCACCAGCTGCAAGGGCATCACGGTGTACCGCGACGGCTCGCGCGAGTTCCAGGTGCTGTCCACGTCGTCCGAGAAGAAGGACGGCAAGCAGGCGGAGAAGGCGGCCGAGCAACCGGCGGCCGTGGCCGCGGCCAGCGACGCCGTGGCCGTGAGCGCTGCGGCGGGCGCAGCCGGCGACGCGGCGCAAGCCGGCGGCCTTACGGGACAGAGCCAGGGCGGCGTCGGCGCGACAAGTGCCAGCGACGTCTTCCTCGGGTCCGGTGCGAACGGGACCGGGCACCACGGCCATGCCGCGCACGTGGCGGGTCCGGACGCGGACGGCGCAGCGAGCGCCGAGACCGGTGCGGACGGCGCACCGGCTCCGCGCGGCGACGACAGCGCTTCGCCAGGTCATGCGGCACAGGCTGCAGGGGCGCATGCTGCAAGCGCGCAGGCCGCAGGCGGGCAGCCGTCGCGCAACGGCCAGGCCCAGCGCGGCGACTACGACCGCCTTCCCGGCGAGCCGCTGTTCGACCGGCCGGTGCGCCTCTCCGGTTTCACCGACGCGGTGAAGTTGATGATGCCGACGGGGGAGAAGCGCGGCTTCTACGTGACGGTGAACAAGCAGGACGGTTTGCCGTCCGAGGTGTTCATCGTGTCCGGCAAGGGCGGGGACGAGGCCAACGCCGACAGCGAGGCGCTCGGGCGCGTGGTGTCGATCGCGCTGCAGTACGGCGTGCCCGCCGAGGCGCTGGTGAAGACCCTACGCGGCATCAACGGCGGCATGTACGGCACCTACCACGGCCGCATGGTGGCCTCGAAGGCCGACCTGCTGGCGGTGGCGCTCGAGACCGCCGGCGTCGACAACGTCCTCAACCGCGGCAAGGCCTGCCCCGATTGCGGCGCCCCGCTGCGCTTCGAGGAAGGCTGCCAGAAGTGCGAGAGTTGCGGCTACAGCAAGTGTGGGTGAGGTGAAGGCCGCGCTTCGGGCGCACCTTGGGCGCGCACGAACCGCGGCTCGGTGAGGCGCGGCATACGAGAACGGCACCGAGGATTCGGCCCGGACCCTGCTACGGTTCGGGCCGTTCCCATGACGGGCCGACGCTTGCGTAGGCTGGGTGCGTGAGCGTGAGATGCAAACGGGCCTACCTTCCGCCCGAGCCCGCCGACGGCACACGCGTGCTAGTCGACCGCCTGTGGCCCCGCGGCGTCCGTAAGGACGCGGCGCGGATCGACTGGTGGGCCAAGGATCTCGCGCCTAGCGACGCGTTGCGACGTTGGTTCGAGCATGAACCGGAGCGGTTCGGAGCGTTCCGCCAGCGCTATGCCGCCGAGATCGAGGGCTCGCACGCGCTGGCGCGGCTACGGGCCCTGGTTCGCGACGGCAGCGTCACCCTGGTCTACGCGGCGAAGGACGAGCGGCACAACAACGCGGTCGTGCTGGCCGAGATGCTGGAAGGTTGACGGCCTCGAGCGGCTTGCCTCGACGAAGTGGCTTCGACCGGTCAGCCTCGACCGGTCAGCCTCGACCAAGTGGCCTCGACCGGGCGGCTTCGACGGGGTGGTGGCCCCGACCGGTCAGCTTCGCCCGGGTGCCCTCACTGGAACACGATCTCGTCGATGCGCCCACGCCAGTACGGCCGCGGACCGTCCGGCAGGAGCCAGGCGACCTCGCCCTCGAGGGGAACCAGCAGCCCGTCGCGCTCCGCGTAGTTCCAGAGCGACCCTCCCACGGCGTGGGCACGAGCGCACCGTCGTCGTCGCGGTAACGATCCTCGGAGCGGACCGATTCCACGAGGCCGCGCTCGTCGAAGGTGAAGGTCATCCGCACGGACCCAACCGCGCCATGCCTGAACCCGAACCAGAAGAAGCGGACCCAGACCCCATCCCCAAACCCCCAGCCACGACGGATCGTGAAAATCCTGAACTCAGCGACGAAGAGCTGCGCGAATGGCTCGCTCTCTTTAGCAGCG
>JAWOIL010000007.1:0-4815 GCA_046484635.1 Trueperaceae bacterium | reverse complement strand
TGATGCTCGCCCTCACGCTTGGGTTGACCGCTTGCACGCAGCTGTTCGGCACGTCGCTGGCGGGTCGCTGGGCGGGCACGTTCACCGACTCGGAGGGGGGCGGCGGCATCCTGCTGCTGGAGCTGCAGGTCGACGCCAACGTCGTCAGCGGCACGTGGCAGTCGAGCTGCAGCTCCAGCAGCAGGATGCCGCCGCCCCCCTCCGAGTCGGTGAACGTGCCCGCCCAGCGACCCGCCAGCGACGTGCCGAACAGCTGCGTGCAAGCGGTCAACCCAAGCGTGAGGGCGAGCATCAAGAGCAGCGCCCCGAGCGGGCGCCGCGTGCGACGACCCCTCGTCGAGCGGTCGCGGGGGTCCGTCCGCACCGCAGGCGCAGTCGCGCTGACGCCGTCTCCTTCCGTCATGCCTAGCCTCCTCCGGCGACCCGCGCCATGGCAGCGGGTACGCCGACACCCAGCGCCGCCAACGACGCCTCGATCGCCTTCGGGCCGTACCCTAGTTCTTCGTGCTGCTGCTTGGGATCGCCGTGCGGCACGGTCACGTCTTGCACCCCGAGGCGCGTGACGGGTGTAGCCAGCCCTTCAGCGGCCAGGGCTTCCAATACCGCCGAACCTAGCCCGCCGACGACGGTGTGGTCTTCCACCGTGACGATGGCCCTGGCCGAACGCGCGATGTCGGTCAGCATCACGGTGTCGAGCGGCTTGACGAAACGTGCGTTCACGACCCCGACGTCGGGCGCGTCAGCGGCCGCCTGCAGGGCGTACCCCACGGTGGGGCCGATCCCGAGCACCCAGACGGCGCCTGGCGGGAACGCCTCTTGGTGGCCGTTGCGTCCGGCGAGACCGTTGCCAGCGTCCGAGCGCGGTCGTTTCACGATCTCCCAACTGCCCCAGGTGATGTCGTCCCAGCCGTCGACGCCGCCGTCCGGCGCCGGCTCGACCCCGCCGCGTGGCCAGCGCACCGCCTTCGGTCCGCCGATGGTCAGCGCCGCCTTCAGCATGGCGCGCATCTCGCGCGCGTCGCGCGGCATGGCGATGCTCATGTTCGGGATCGCGCGCAGGTAGGCGAGGTCGTAGAGGCCCTGGTGCGTGGCGCCGTCCCCGCCGACCAGGCCGGCCCGGTCGATGGCGAAGATCACGTCGAGCTTCTCGAGCGAAACGTCGTGGATGACCTGGTCGTAGCCGCGCTGCAAGAAGGTGGAGTAGATGGCCACGATGGGCTTCTCGCCCCGCAGCGCCAACCCCGCGCCGACCGTTACGGCGACGTCCTCGGCGATGCCGACGTCGATGTATCGACCCTTGTGCCGCTTGCTGTACTCGACCAGGCCGCTGCCCTCGCGCATGGCGGGGGTGATGACCCAGACGCGGTCGTCGGCGTCGGCCAGAGCGCTGGCGGCGTCGCCGAAGGCGTTCGCCCAGGTGTAGCTCTTCCCCTGCGCCACCGGGTTGATGGGATCGAAGCTGGTGGCGCCGTGCCACGTGATCGGGTCGCTCTCGGCGACCTTGTACCCCTTGCCCTTGCGCGTGACGATGTGCAGCATGGTGGGGCCTTCGAGCTGGCGGATGTGGTCGAGGTAGTACATCAACTGCAGCACGTCGTGGCCGTCGATCGGCCCGACGTAGCGCACGCCCATGGCGTGGAACGGGTTGTTGCTGGCCGGGTCGAAGAAGCGCCTGGCCGCCTTCTTGGCGCGGCTGCCGAGTTCGGCCAGCGGACCCCAGACCCGGCCGAGGACCTGCTTGGAGCGGTCTTCCGCGCGCTGGAACCACGGCTGCACCTGCAATGTGCGCATGTAGTGGTTGATGGCGCCGACGTTCTCGCTGATCGACATCTCGTTGTCGTTCAGGACGATGATCATGCGTGGCTTCAGGTGCCCGATCTGGTTGAGCGCGGCCAGCGCCATGCCGCCGGTGAGCGCGCCGTCGCCGATCACGGCCACCACGTCGTAGTCGGCCTTCCGCGCATCACGCGCCAGTGCCATGCCAAGCGCCGCAGCCAAGCTGGTGCTGGCGTGACCCACGGTGAGCGCGTCGTGCTCGGACTCGCTGGTGGCGGTGAAGCCGGCCAGGCCACCTGCTTGCCGGATGGTGTCGATGCGGTCCCTGCGGCCGGTGAGGATCTTGTGGCCGTACGTCTGGTGCCCGACGTCCCACACCAGGCGGTCGCGACGCGAGTCGTACAGAGCGTGCAGCGCCACCGTCAGTTCGACCGCGCCGAGGCTCGACGCCAGGTGGCCGCCCGCCAACGAGCACACGCGGATGATCTCGCTACGTAACTCCTCTGCCAACTCTGGCAGGTCCTCCTTGGGGAGGCGCTTGAGGTCTTCGGGACCGTGGATGCCGGCTAGCAAGCCCATGTCGCGTACGTGTCCTTCCGCTGTTCCTTCGGCTTTCGCGCGTGCTTCACGCTGTGCAAGATGCGGCGCTGCGCGTCGGCCGGAGTGTAGCAGCGAGGGCCGGTGCACGACGGTAGCCGGGCGCCCGGTGCCGCGTGGCGTGCTCCTGGCCACCTCGGCGTCACGACCCGCCGCCCTCCTCCGCTTCCCGTTCCGCCGGCACGACGTTCGACTCGACCAGCACGTGACCGTTTCGGGAACGAACCTCTCCGACGAACGGCGCGAACCACGACTGCTGCGTGAGCTCCTCGGTGACCGTGCCGTCCTCGTCGGTGGTGCGGGTGGTGAAGTCGACGACGAAGACGTCGAAGGCCCCGGCCGGCACGTTGACCGTGCGCCGGTCGACGACGGTATAGACGTAGTCGATCACCAGGTCGCGCTGCTGCTTGCCTTCGTCGGCGCTCATGTGCACGGTGGTGGAGCCGCGCCACTGCGCGCCGACGCGCATCTGGCCCTGCGCCGGGTACTCCTGCAGCGGAGGGTCGAAGGTGAAGGTCGTGCCGAGGCGCGTCTCCTGCTTCAGGAACACGCCGTCGGCGCGCACCTGGCGGTAACTACGCTGGTCGAGACCGCGGCCGCGCATGTGCCACGACAGCCACACCTCGTTCTCGACGATGGTCGGTCCTTCGACCACCAAGGCGGTGGTGGGGTCGGAGAGGCGCGCGCCGTCGGGCAGGTACTGCCAACGGGCGCCGGTCTGGTACGGGTAGTAGGTGATCGGTTCGGTGAGCTGTTCGACCCCGACGCGCTCGGAGGAGGTCGTACCGGCCGGAGTGCAAGCCGCCAGGATCGACCCGAGCGCGACCAGCGCCAAGAAGGTGCGTCGCATGCGCCTACTCTACCGCGACGGCCGGCTTCGGGCGCGCTTCGAGCGTGTGCTTCTGCCGTCCACCGCGCCCACCGGGACGGGCGCGCTGCCCAACGCGGCGCGGCCCGACGAGGCGGGCGCGCTCCGCGAAGCGCCTCACGGGGTTCAGCGCAACTGCCGCGCCCCGATGTCGCGCCGCACGACGGCGTCGGGGAACCCGATCTCGTCCACCACCTGGTAGGCCCTGGCGACCGCCTGCGCGCGCGTCGGGCCTGTAGCCACGACCGCGAGGACGCGGCCGCCCGCACTGCGGAACCTGCCATCGACGCGTTCGGTTCCCGCGTGGAACAGCGTCGCCCATCGCGGGAGCTGCTCGGGCAGCGTGAGCTCGATCCCCTTGAGGTACGTGCCGGGGTAGCCGGGCGCCGCCATCACGACGCAGGCGGCGTGCTCGCTGCTCCAGCGAGGCTTGACCACGTGCAGCGTGCCGTTGGCCGTCGCTGCCAGCAGGTCGGCGAGATCACTGATCAACAGCGGGAGCACCGCCTGCGTCTCGGGGTCGCCGAAGCGGACGTTGTACTCGAGCACCTTGGGCCCATCGGAGGTTCGCATCAGGCCGAAGTACAGCACCCCGCGGAACGCCACCCCCTCGTCCTTCAGGCCACGGAGCGTGCGCTCGATGACGGAGCGCCGCAGGTACGCCAGCTCGAGGTCGTCCTCGATCTCGACCGGCGCCACGACACCCATGCCGCCCGTCATCGGGCCTCGATCGTCGTCGTACGCCTGCTTGTAGTCCTGGGCGGGCGGCAGGATCTGGTAGGCGTCACCGTCGGTGAGCACCAGCAGGCTCATCTCCTGCCCGACCAGGCGTTCCTCGATCACGAGCTCCGCGCCCGCTTGGGTGAACACCGCGCGCACCGCAGCGCGGGCCGTCTCCAGGTCTTCCGCTACTGTCACGCCCTTGCCGGCGGCCAGGTTCGAGTCCTTGACCACCACCGGCGCGCCGACCTCGTCTACGTACGCCAGTGCGGCCTCCTCGTCTTGGAACGAGCGGAACGCGGCGGTGGGGATGCCGTGGCGCCGCATGAACGCCTTGGCGTGACTCTTGGAGCCCTCCAACCGCGCACCATCGCGGCCGGGTCCGAACACCAGGAAGCCGTCGGCGCGCAGGTCGTCGGCCAGCCCTTCGACCAGGGGCGCCTCGGGACCGATGACCACCAGATCCGGCGCTTCTTCCTGCGCCACGCGTCGCAGGCTGGCCACGTCGGATGAGCCTCCGACTACTCGGGCAACGGATGCCATGCCGTCGTTGCCGGGCGCCACCACCACTTCCACCGGGCCGCGGCCCGGGTCGCCGCCGAGCCGCTCGAGCCGCTCGCCACCGCGGGCGAGCGCCCAGGCTAGCGCGTGCTCGCGTCCGCCGGAACCGATCACCAGGACCTTCATGCCCGCTCCTGCTTGGCGCCGCTCTGGGCTGCCACGTCGGTAACAGATACTGGAGACCGGGTTTCACTTTGCCGGAGAACGGACCGGCAGGTCTTGAGGAGACAACATATTCGATAGACTACCAGGGGGTCAGATTCATAATTCTCAACTCCGATGTCATGCTGAGA
>JAWOIL010000115.1:0-3876 GCA_046484635.1 Trueperaceae bacterium | reverse complement strand
AGTTGGCCGCGGGCAGGTGCAGGATGTCGGGCGGGTTCCCTGCGGCGAAGCGGGCGATCATCTTGTCGTTGTAGCCGGCGAACGGTTCGTGGGAGAACTCGATTTCGACGCCGGGGTGCTGGGCTTCGAACTCCTCGATCAACGCGTTCCACCAGTCGGACGTTCCCGGTTCGGTGGCCTGCCAGGACGGCATGTCCAGGACGATGGTCTGGGCGCCGGCCGACGTGAGCCAGACGAATCCCATGACCAAGAGTGCAGCGAGCATGGTTCTCAGCGAACGGTGCTTCATGTTCCCTCCTCGAGGTACGTGAGCGGGTCGCGAACGGACATCCCTTCTGTCTCGCGGTTCGCCTTCCTCCCTTCGCTGAGGCGCACGTCCGCGATGAGCGACGCAGCCGATCTTCGGAGGTGCTTGTCGAGCGCGGCTTTCGTGGCCTCTACGTCACGCCGCGAAAGTGCGTGAACGATCTCGGCGTGCTCGCGCGTCTCCGTCGGAACGCGCGCGAACCACTCGGTGGCGTCGACGTGCGCTCGCGCGATGCGCAAGTGGGCTCGAAGGTCTTCGTACGTCGCGATGAGCCGTCGGTTGGCCGACATGTGGACGAGGCGGCGGTGGAACTCGAGGTTGAGGCCATCATGCACCCGGGCGGCCTCTGCTGCGCTGTGCGCCGCGTCGACGGCCGCCTGCATCTTCTGCGCCAGTTGGTCGAGTGCCCGGATGTCCTTGTCGGTCGCGTGCTCGCAAGCGGTCTCGCACGCTAGCAACTCGAGCGTGCGCCGGATGTCGAGCGTTTCTGCGTAGTCCCGCGGGGTGAACTCCGTGACGAACGTTCCCCTGCGAGGCTGCACCTCGACCAGGCCGTCGGACGCAAGCACCGAGAGCGCTTCGTGCACCGGGGTGCGGCTCACGCCGAGCTGCTTGGCAACGTCGTCGACGTTGATCTTGCTCCCCGGCACGAGGGCCCGTTCTACGATGCGCTCGCGAAGCACCTCGTAGACGGTGTCCGTGACGCGCGCCGTCTTGATGGCGGTGAAGCCGCCTTCGGTCATCTGTGCGTCTTCCCAGTCATGTGCGCGTCTCCTGCGGAACAGGTCGTCTTGACGGCGGAGGACTGTCGTGTAATATCTGAAATGTTACATATCAGGCCTCGGGCCGTCAAGCGGATCCGCTTCGTGACTCGCCTTAGGTGGCCCGTCCTCTCGTGAGCGGAGGCAAGCAGATGAGCGGTTCCCGACCCGAAACTTCGGACATCGTCGCGGCGTTCGCGTCCCGCGCGAACCTGGAGTTGACCCCGAGCGAGCACGCCAGGTTGAACGAGTACGTGCTCGACGTGTGGGACATGGCGGATCGTCTGCGTGCGGTCACTCCGCCGGGCTTGGAAGGTGCGGAGTCGGCTCTTCCGAGGCGCGCCGCGTATGCCAACCGGGAACCCAGCCCGTCGGAGGCCGCCGCGTTGCAGTCGTGGACCGCTGCCAAGGGAACCGTTCGTGGCTCCGGTGAAAGCGCTGCACCGGAGAGTTTGGAACTCGGCCTGGTGGAGGTAGCGCAGGCGTACGCCGCTGGTACGTTCACGCCGCTGGCGTTCGTGCGGGCGACGCTCGAGCGGCTCGACAGGTACGACCCGACCATACGAAGTTCCGTCACCATCGATCGCGAAGGAGCGATGGCAGCAGCACAGGTCCTCACTCAGGAGTTGTCGATTGCGGAGGGTCCGCGCAGCCTTCTCCACGGTGTCCCCATCGGCGCGAAGGACAGCATCCCGGCATTCGGTATGCCCTGTACCTTCAATTCACCGTTCATGCGCCGGTGGATGCCCAAGCGCGACGCGGAAGCCGTACGCCGCGTGCGCGCGGCCGGCGCCGTGATGGTGGCGAAACACAACCTCAACGAGTTCGGCTGGAGCATCCCGACCGAGAAGGACCTTACGCCGCCGCCACGCAACCCGTGGCTTCCCGAGGAGTACTCGGTGGGTTCCACCAGCGGCGGTGGCGCCGCGGTGGCTTCGAGGTTCGCGGTCGCCGCCCTGGGCACCGACGGCGGCGGCTCGATTCGCCTACCTGCTGCGCAGCATCTGCTCTTCGGCCTGAAGCCCGGTCATGGGCGCGTGCCACCGCAAGGTGTCACCGAAGGTCGGGTATCGGAGGTGAGTATCCTTGCCCGCAAGGCCGAGGACGTGGCCGCTGTGCTGGCCGTCCTCGACATCGATCCCGAGGCAGCGGTTGCGCGGGATCGGCTGCGCCGCGAACCTCGCGCCCATGTCGACCATGTGCTCTCGACGCCCCATGACCTACGAATCGTCGTCCCGCAGGGCTACGTCGACGACGTGGCCGGGGAAGAAGACGTCCTGCGCCTCTTTGGCGCGACGTGCGACGCCATCCGCACGCTCGGCCACTCGCTCGACGTCCTACCCAAAGGCGAACTGGCCATCTTGCACGACGCCGTACGGGCCAACTTCGTGGTCATCGCCGCCGAGCATTACTTCGACCATGAAGAGACGGGCAAGGATCGACGCCATTACGGCGAGAGCGCGGGGTTCTACAACCTTCCCGGGGCGTGCCTGACGGCCGCGGATTACCAGCATGCGCTGCGCGTGGGCGAGATGACCCGGAACGCGGTGGACGCGGTGCTCCAAGACGCCGACCTGCTCCTCACGCCGACCTCGCCGGTGACGCGCTCGAGCACCGCGAGGAACCCGAAGACCCACCGGCGTGGCGGGAACGCCGCCTACACCTCCCCGTTCAACATCACCGGCCATCCGGCGATCTCCTTCCCGGTGGGCCTCAGTGCGGAAGGGATGCCGATCGGGATGCAACTGGTGGGTCGGCCGGGCAGCGAGTTCGAGCTCATCCGTGCAGCGCGGGCGCTGTCCGAGACGTTCGACTTGCCGCCGTTCCCGGACCTCGACGAGGTCGTTTCCTTTGTCCAGCGCTGAGCTCGAACGGTTCGATCTCGTCCTGACCGGCGGGCTGCTGGTCGACGCGGCCGCCGGCGCGCACGTCGTGAGGGACGTTGCCATTCGGGGCGGGAAGGTCGTCCGCGTCGCGCCACACATCGACATCGAGGTAGCGGCCGCCGTCGTGGACGTCGGTGGCATGCTGGTGACGCCGGGCCTAGTCGATCTCCACGTGCACGCCTACCCAGGCGGTTCGTTCTGGGGGATGGACGTCGACGACGTGAGTCTTCGGAACGGCGTGACCACCATCGTCGACGCCGGAAGTGCCGGTGCGGCGAACTTCGCAGGGCTGGAAGCACATCTGCGCAACGCCCGGCTTCGCTCCCGTGCGTTCCTGAACATCGCCAGCATCGGATTGGCCGGCCAGCACGGGGAGCTGCTTTCGCTCGCCTACCTAGACGAAGATGCCGCCATCGAGACCGCGCTCCGGTACCCGGAACGGATCATCGGGTTCAAGCTCCGCGCGTCGCCGAACACCGTGGGAGCGAACGCGCGTGTCGCGCTGGAGGCGCTGCGAAGGGTGGCGGACGCTACCGGCCTCAAGGCGATGGTGCACGTGAGCGAGGGACCGCCGGACCTGGGGGAGATCCTGAGCTACCTTCGAGCGGGCGACATCCTGACGCACTGCTTCACCCCCTACGACAACGGCGTGGTTAAAGAGGAGAGCGCCGTCTCGGACGAGGTGCGCGAGGCGCTCGAGCGCGGCATCTTGCTCGACGTGGGCCATGGGAGTGGGAGTTTCTCGTTCGCGGCAGCAGAACGCTTCGTGGCAACAGGCCTGCCGCTACCCATCGTCAGCACCGACTTGCATCGCGCGTCCGCCCTCGGTCCGGCGTTCGACCTGAACACGGTGATGACGAAGATGCTCGCTGCCGGAGCGACGTTCGAGGCGGTTCTCGAAGCCGTGACGGTGGCGCCTGCC
>JAWOIL010000086.1:0-11896 GCA_046484635.1 Trueperaceae bacterium | reverse complement strand
CTCGAGCGCACCATCGCCGAGAACGTCCCCGCCGGAGTGCTGGTGCTGGAGGCGTGGAGCGACGAGTCGACCTTCTACATCTTCAACGACGCCGAGTACGATCCGGTGCCAGGGGATGCCGCACCGCGCCTCGCCGACTTCCGCTTCCGTGGGCGCTGGCCCGACCCCCAGGCGTTCGTCGACGCCTGTCACGCCGCCGGCGTGCGGGTGGTGCTGTGGCAGATTCCCGTGAGCAAACGCCTGGAGGCTCCGCACGCCCAGCACGACCACGACGAAGCGCACATGCTGGAACGCGGGTTCGCCATCGCCAACGACGACGGCTCGCCGTACCGCAACAAGGGGTGGTGGTTCACCGAGGCGCTGATCGTCGACTTCACGAACCCCGAGGCGGAAGCGTGGTGGTTCGCGAAGCGCCGGTACCTGTTCGACGAGCTCGGCATCGACGGCATGAAGACCGATGGCGGCGAGCACCTGTGGGGGAGGTACCTGCGTTCGCACGACGGTCGCCGCGGCCTCGAGCTCTTCAACACCTACGCCAACCTCTACGTCGGCGCCTACCACCGCTTCGTGCAGGAGGCCACCGGTGGCGATGGCGTCACGTTCTCGCGCGCGGGGTACACCGGCGCGCAGGGCTTCCCGGCGCATTGGGCCGGCGACGAGGACAGCACCTGGTCCGCCTACCGCGCTTCGGTGCGCGCGGGCCTCTCGGCCGGCATCGGTGGCGTGAGCATGTGGTCCTGGGACCTCGGCGGGTTCAGCGGCGACATCCCCGGCGTCGAGCTCTACCTGCGCTCGACGGCCATGGCCACCTTCAGCCCGATCATGCAGTACCACGCAGAATCGCACGGCGCCCGCGACCGCCGTGACCGGACGCCATGGAACATCGCCGAGCGGCACCGCGACGCGCGCGCCCTCGACGTGTACCGAGACTACGCGCAGCTGAGGATGCGCCTGCTGGACTACCTGTACGACGAAGCCGTAGCGTCGTCGGCGGAAGGGAGGCCGCTGATGCGCTACCCGGCGTTGGAACATCCCGAGGCGGCGGAGTTCCTCGTCCAAGACCCCTACGCGTACCTGTTCGGACGCGACCTGCTGGTGGCGCCGGTGGTCGACAAGGGGGTCGAGACGCGGCCCGTTCGACTGCCGCCGGGAGCGTGGATCGACGCCTGGTCGGGAGCGCGGTTCGAAGGGCCGATCGAGGTCTTGGCGCCCGCGCCGCTCGAGCGGATCCCCGTGTACGTCCGCGGCGACAGCCCGCGCGCGACGCAAGTGCTGAACGCCGTGAGCGCCGCCTCCAAGAAGGACACCTGAGCATGTACGAGCGCGGCTGGCGCAGGTACGCCATCCTTGCTCTGTTCCTGGGCCCGAGCCTGCTCGGACTCACCGTGTTCACGTTGGCGCCGATCGTCATCTCGTTCGGGCTGTCGTTCACGTCCTACGACCTGCTCACGCCCGCCACGTTCATCGGGGGCGACAACTACGCCCGCCTGGTGAGCGACGCCGAGTTCTGGCGCACGCTTCGCAACACCGTCTCGTTCCTGGTCGGGTACATCCCGCTCGTCATGGTGGCAGGGGTGCTGGTGGCCGTGATGCTCAACGGCGACATCCTGTTCCGCCCGTTGTCGCGGACGATGTACTTCGTGCCGGTGGTCACGTCGTGGGTGTCGGTGTCCCTCGTGTGGCAATGGCTCTACAACCCGTCGCTCGGGCCGATCAACTCGGCGCTGGCGAAGGTGGGAATCCAGGGTCCGGCCTGGTTGTTCGACGCGAACTGGGCGATGCCGGCCGTCATCCTCACCAGCGCCTGGAAGGACACCGGCTTCCTGATGGTGATCTTCCTGGCCGGCCTGCAGGGCATCCCGCGCGAGTACTACGAGGCCGCCAGCATCGACGGCGCCAACCGCGTGCAGCAACTCCTGCACGTGACCCTGCCGTTGCTGGCGCCGACGGCGATCTTCTGCCTCAGCATCAGCATCATCAACGGCTTCCAGGTGTTCGACCAGGTGTACATCATGACCGAGGGCGGCCCTGCCGGCGCGACCATGGTGCTCGTCGAGCGCATCGTCGCCAACGCCTTCCGGTACAGCCGGATGGGGTACGCCTCCGCCATCTCGTGGGCGTTGTTCGTGCTGATCTTCGTGGTGACCGTGAGTTTCAACCGGATGCGGAGGTGGCAGCCGTGACGGGCGCGAAGCGGCTTCGCAGGGTGGCGCTGACCGTCCTCGTGCTCATCGGTGGGATGGCCATGGTGACGCCGTTCGTGTGGGCCATATCGACGTCGTTGAAGGCGCGCGGCGCCATGATGACCTACCCGCCGGTCCTCGTTCCCGAGGAGCCGACCTTGGCGTCGTACACGGAACTGCTCGAGCGCTACCCGTTCGCGCGCGTGTTCGGCAACTCGGTAGTCGTCGCGGTCGCCACCACGCTCGGTCAGTTGGTGATCTGCTCCATGGCGGGCTACGCCTTCGCCCGCTTCCGCTTCCGGGGCCGGGACGTCTTGTTCGTGCTCTACCTCGCGACCTTGATGGTTCCGTTCGCGGTGGTGATCACGCCGCTGTTCATCATCATCAAGCAGTTCGGCTGGACGGACAGCTACGCAGGACTCATCGTGCCGGGGATGTTCAGCGCCTTCGGTACGTTCTTCATGCGCCAGTTCTTCCAATCGGTGCCGCGGGAGCTGGAGGAGGCCGCGACCATCGACGGCGCTGGCACGCTGTTGACCTTCTGGCGCATCGTGTTGCCGATGACGGGTCCTGCCATCGCGACCCTTGCGGTCCTGTCGTTCATGGGGTCGTGGAACAGCTTCCTGTTGCCGATGCTCATCATCAACGACCGCCACCTCATGACGTTGCCAGTGGCGCTCGCCGACCTGCAGGGGCAGTACCCGGGCCAGATGCGGCTGAACGTCGTAATGGCCGGGACGGTGTTGTCGACGCTGCCCACCATCCTCTTCTTCCTGTTGGCGCAACGGTGGGTCATCGAAGGCGTCGCCGGTTCGGGTGTGAAAGGGTGAGCGGCACGCAGCTCGATTCGGGGGAACGCCGCGACGTGCACGACGTCGACGTCGCGATCATCCTCACGGCCCAGCACCAGGGGGGCGCGTACCCGGCCGGTGCGGGCTTCTCGCAGTACGACCAGTGCTGGCTGCGCGACGGTTCGTTCATCGCGTACGCCATGGACTTGGCGGGCGAGCACGAAAGCGCGTCGCGCTTCCACCGTTGGGTGGCGCGCACCATCGTGGCCCATCGACACGTCGTGCACGACCTGATCGCGCGGCGGGCACGCGACGAGGGGATCGGCGAGTTCGACTTCCTGCCCGCGCGCTTCACGCCCGACGGGCAGTGGTTGCAGGACGGCTGGCCGAACTTCCAGCTCGACGGTTACGGCCAGTGGCTCTGGAGCCTCGCCGAGCACCTACTGAGGGCCGGCGCGGGCGCCCTGCCGAGCGACCTTCGGCCCGCCGTCGAGCTCGTGGTCGACTACCTGCTGGCGTTCTGGGACGAGCCGTGCTACGACGCCTGGGAAGAGGGACGGTCGCAGTTGCACACCGCCACCCTTGGGTCGATCTTCGCTGGGCTGCGGGCCATCTCGGACCCCTACCTTCCGCGGGCGGCGGAAGGCGCCGAACGGGTGCGAACCATGGTGCTCACCGAGTGCGTGCGAGACGGCCGGTTCGTCAAGTGCATCGGGAACCCGGCGGTGGACGCGTCGCTGCTATGGCTCTCCACACCGTTCGCGTTGGTGCCGGACACCGACCCTCGTATGGTCGCCACCGTGGCCCGGATCGAAGCCGACCTGCTCCACGGTGGCGGCGTGCGGCGGTACGCGGCCGACACCTACTACGGTGGCGGCGAGTGGATCATCCTGAGCGCGTGGCTGGCCTGGCACAAGGCCCGGGTCGGTGCGCACGACCAAGCACGCTCGTTGATGGCGTGGGTCGAGGCGCAACGGGAGGAGGACGGCGGCCTGCCCGAGCAGGTGCCCGGTGCGAGCGTGAACGAGCGGTTCCTGGAGCACTGGACGAGACGGTGGGGGCCGGCCGCATCACCGCTGGCGTGGTCGCACGCCATGGCGATCGTTGCGCGGGATGCCATGCGCGACTGCGACGACAGCGGGGAAGCGGCCGGCTAGCGCTGGTTCCGTTCGCGTTCGGGCGGCACCTACAGCGGCTTGCGACCCTGGATGAGCCGCACCAACACCATGATGATCGCGATCACGAGCAAGACGTGGATGAACCCGCCGATGGTGGTGGCGCTGACGAGGCCGAGGAGCCAAAGGACCAACAGGATGGCTGCGATGGTCATGAGCATGAGCGTTCTCCCTTCGAGTGCATCGGATGCGCCGGCTCAGTGCCGGTGCGCGAAGAGGCGCTTCGGGAACGGTGAAGAACGAGCTAGCGCCTTCATGTACGAGCTTAGGTGGGTAGATGAGAACGCTCCGAGGTCGCCATGAAGGGTGGCGCGAGCCGGAGACGCACCCACACCGCTGCGTCGCGTGAGCGCGTCCGTCGAGGCACGTTCGCTCACCTCAAGTACGTGAAGATGGCAGTGCGCGCACCGTGACGTGGCAACATGACCCGTGCCCGACTTCGCCATGCTCGACGCGCTCGCCCGCTCGCTGCCGGAAACGACGGTGCGGTACTCGACCGACGACCGCCCCGACTACGCCGTCCGCGGCAAGCGGTTCTTGCTCCTGCGCGGCAGACGAAAGGACGCGATCGACCCCGTCACGCGCGAACCGATGGACGACGTGCTGATGATCCGCACGTCTGGCCTGGAGGCGAAGGACGCGCTCCTGGCCGACGCTTCGCTACCGCTGTTCACCACGCCGCACTTCGACGGATGGCCGGCGGTGCTATTGCGCGTGCGTGACCTGGGCCGCGTGCCTGACGAACGCCTCCAGGAGCTGGTGGTGCAGGCGTGGGCGACGCAAGCGCCGAAACGGCTGGTGACGGCGTGGATGGCCGAGCAGGAACGTGGCGGCGACGGTTAGGGCCCCGACGGCTAGCGGCCCCGACCGCGGCGAGATCCGCGCGCGGAGCGATCGGCGCGGGCGTCGTTCACCCCGCTTACGAGTCGTCGCGTGACGGCGCCCCGACGGCGCTGGTCGCGGGCGAACCCTCCTGAGGCGTGCCTGCCCTGGACACCGTCAGCGCCAGGCGATGCACCCCGCCATCGAGCGGCACGCGCACGAGACCGCGATGACAGGCGATCGGCGCCCCGTCGACGGTGGCCCGGGCGTCCTCGCGCCAACCGTCCGCCGGCGTCGCCACGTGGATCTCGTACCTCGTCGACGCGATGTTCACGGTCGCCTCGAATCCTGACCAAGAGGACGGGGTACGCGGATCGACGACGAGGAACGCCCCCTCACGCCGGATGCCTAGGATGCCCTCGACGCCCGCGCGTTGCATCCAAGCGGCCGAGCCCGTGTACCAGGTCCAGCCACCGCGCCCGACATGGGGCGCGACCGAGTAGACATCGGCGGCCACGACGTACGGCTCGACCTTGTACCGTTCGACGTCTGCCGGCGTGCGCGTGTGGTGGATCGGATTGAGCAGCGCGAACAGCTCCGCTGCCTCGTCACCCGCGTCCAGCTGGGCGTACGCGAGGATGGCCCACATGGCGGCGTGACTGTACTGACCGCCGTTCTCCCGCAGGCCCGGCGGGTAGCCGCGGATGTAGCCGGGGTCGCGCGTCGCTACGTCGAACGGCGGGGTGAACAGCAGGGCGAGGCCGTCGTCGGGACGGATCAGGTGCTCGCGCAACGACGCCATGGCTTGCTTGGCGCGGGCGGGATCTGCCCCACCCGACAGCACCGACCACGTCTGAGCGATCGAGTCGATCTGGCAAGCCTCGTCGCCTTTGGAACCGAGCCAAGTACCGTCGTCGTAGGTCGCGCGGCGATACCATGCGCCGTCCCAGGCCTCGACTTCGATCGCGCGCTTCAGCGCCGCCGCGTGCGTCGTCCAGCGCAGTGCGCGATCGGGGTCTCGCTCGTTCACCGCTCCGGCGAACATCTCGATGGTGCGTAGCAGGAACCAGCCGAGCCATACGCTCTCGCCCTTGCCGCCTTCGCCGACACGGTTCATGCCGTCGTTCCAATCACCGGTGCCGATCAGCGGCAGGCCGTGCGCGCCGGTACGTTCGATGCACAGGTCGAGTCCGCGGGCGCAATGTTCGAACAGCGTGCCGGACTCGTCGGCGATCGTGGGTTGGAAGAACGCGTCGTGATCGTTCTCGGGAACGAGCGGTCCGTCGATGAACGGAACGACCTCGTCGAGGACCGCGCGATCCCCCGAGGTCTCGACGTAGGTCGCGGTCGCGAACGCAAGCCAGACGACGTCGTCCGAGATGTGCGTTCGCACGCCCTGCCCCGAGTGCGGCAGCCACCAGTGCTGCACGTCACCTTCGAGGAACTGGCGCGAGGCCGCGCGCAGCAGGTGGCGGCGGGTGTCCGCCGGCCTGGCGAACGTCGATGCCATGTAGTCCTGCAGCTGATCGCGGAAGCCGTACGCGCCGCTGGCCTGGTAGAAGGCGGAGCGCGCCCAGGTGCGGCACGCGATGGTCTGATACTGCAACCAGCCGTTCAACATGAGGTCCATCGCGCGATCCGGCGTCTTCACCCGGACCGCGCCAAGCACGTCGTTCCAATGCCGCGTCACGTCTTCGAGGGCGGCGTCGAGGTCGCGTTCCCGGTAACGCGCGAGCAACGCCCGCGCTTCGTCGGCCGAGGCGCACTCACCGACGAACGAGACCACGTCGACCGCTTCGCCGGCGCCGAGTTCCACCTTGCACTGCAGAGCCGCGCAAGGGTCGAGGCCGGCGCCCGTCGACCCCGACAACGGACTCGTCTCGATGAGCGAGGCAGGGGCGGAGAGCCCGCCATGGCGGCCGAGGAACTCGCTGCGATCGGCGGTCCAAGACGACTGCCGGCCGCCGAGGTCCGCGAAGGCGACTCGCCCGGGGAACGCGGTGCTCCACGGGTTGGTCGCCAGCATCGCTCCGGTGACGGCGTCGAGCTCGGTCGTGATGAACGGCGCGGTGGCGGCACGGGACCTGCCGAGTACCCACTCGGTGTAGGCGGTGACGGACAGTCGACGCGATGTCTGCGACAGGTTGCGCAGCCTCAGACGCGACACCTTGATCGGATCGCCGAGCGGCACGAACTGCAGCAGCTCGAGCGCGATGTCGTCCACCTCGTGCTCGAAGCAGCTGTAGCCGCGTCCGTGACGCGCAACGTACCTGCCGGCGTCGCGGATCGGCTTCGCGGTCGCGGTCCAGAGTTCGCCGGTCGCGTCGTCGCGAACGTAGATCGCTTCGCCAGGCGGATCGACCACCGGGTCGTTGGACCACGGCGTGAGTTGGTTCTCGCGGCCGTTCTCCGCCCAGGTGTAACCGCTTCCGTCCGCCGACACCTGGAAACCGAACCGGGGGTTCGCGATGACGTTGACCCATGGCGCCGGTGTGGTCCGGCCGGCGTCTAGGATGGTCACGTACTCGCGCCCGTCGCTGGCGAAGCCGCCGAACCCGTTGAAGAACTCGAGGTTGCCAGGTGAGGGGGGTGGCCGAGGTGGCGGGAGTGGCCGGTTCGTCGACGTGGATCGCTGCGGCGGCGCCAACGGGGTAGGCGAAGGCGTGGCTCTGCGCGCCTCGGGCAGATGGAACGCCCACGGCCGCGCGGGTGCCGGAGGTAGAGGATCGGCCGCCTTGGCGACGGGGCCGCGGCGCGCGTTGACGGCCACGCGCGCCACCGACCGTAGCAGCGAGCGGGCGGCACTGCTCATCAGATCCGCGCGAAGGGCGTACACCGAGCCTTGCGCCAGCGTGTGGCCGAGGCGCGGACGCGACGCGCTGCTTCGCACCGCCGTTTCGATCTCGTTCTGAAGCTCCTGCCGGTAGGACGCCGCATGCTCGTTCACGATGACGAGGTCGACGGCCAGCCGCTTCATCCGCCAGTACTCATGCGCGCGCAGCAGCTGGCGAACCTGCGGCATATCCTCCACGTCGTCGATGTGCACGAGCACGATCGGTAGGTCGCCCGAGATCCCGTGGGGCCACAAACCAGATTGCGGGCCCGCCCCACGTTGCATCGCTTCCGGAGGCGCACGGTAGCGCGCGTCGGCGTAGAGGATGGGCGAAGCCAAGCGCTGGAACTCTGCGGCCTCGCGAGCGTCGATGCCTAGGTGATGGAACTGGACTTGGGCCTGGGTCCATGCCAGGGTTTTCGCTCGCCCGTACGCACTGCTGTCGTGGTGTTTGTCGATGAGCGCCAGGAGCTCCTCACGAGTGGACGCGACCAGCGTCCAGAAGTCGACTCGCGCGACCGCGCCCGGCGGGATCACGACGCGGCGCCGCAGTGAGAAGATCGGATCGAGCACGGTGCCGACCGTGTTCGACAGCGGCAGGCCGTCGTCGATGGCCACGGCGGTAGCGATCGAGCGGCCGCGCCCGATGAA
Source organism: Trueperaceae bacterium (assembly GCA_046484635.1). Lineage (GTDB taxonomy): Bacteria > Deinococcota > Deinococci > Deinococcales > Trueperaceae > CAZACZ01. The sequence goes on along the minus strand of JAWOIL010000086.1, from coordinate 3,441 downwards.
CCGTGCTCGATCGGATTCGAATTGCGGGACGCCGACGCTCGTTCCCGTCACCACCGCGAAGTGGGCGGCCCAAACGCGCGGCTCCGTCTCCGAGCGGGGCCGACGCATGGCAACGAGCGCGCCCGACTCGGCGATGTGCTCGGTCTGCACGAACATCTTCGCGAACGCCGGATGGGCGTCGTCGGCGGCCGGGGTCGTCAGCGCCAGTTCGGCGTACGAGGTGAGCTCGATCTCCCGCGCCCTTCTTCCCCGGTTTGCCAGCGACACGCGCCGGACCTCGCCGTCGTCCTCCCCGGAAACGATGACCTCCATGCTGGTCGTCAACGTCCCATCGCGCCGCGTGAACGTGGCGTGGTCCTCGTCGCATACGACGTCGACCTTGGCGATGCCGAAGATCGGTTGCGCACCGGCCGACCAGAGCTCACCGCTGCGCGCGTCACGAAGGAAGACGAACGAGCCCCAGTTGTCGCGGGTCGGATCCTCGCGCCAGCGTGTCACGGCGACGTCTCCCCAGCGGCTGTATCCCGACCCTGCGGCGGTCACCATCACGGTGTAGCGCCCGTTCGACAACAGGTGCGTCGTGGGCGGCCCGGCTGCGGACACCGATAGGCGGCGCGCCGCCGGTACCTCGGCACGCGCTTCGGTCGTGGCCGCGCGCACCTCCTCGGCCTTCGGGTGGGCGACGACGACGTCGCGGGGCATGCGTTCCTGGAGCAGGAGCTCGCTTGCCTGGATCATCGGTTCGCGGTGGAACCGCGAGCGCATCGTGCCTTGGAGCAGGCTGTTCGCGATGGCGACGATGGTCATCCCCTGGTGATGCGCCATGAAGCTTCGCACGATCGCGACTTGGGCACCTTCGGGAAGGCGCGAGCGCGTGAAGTCGAGCGCCTCGTAGTAGCCGAAGCGGCCGATGGCCCCCATGTCCGCAAGACGCGCGAAGTTCCGATGCGCCGCCTGCGGGTCCACCATGGTCGCGAGGCCCGTCGCGTAGGGCGCGATCACGACGTTGTCGGCGAGCCCACGCTTCAAGCCTAGGCCGGGCACACCGAACGCGGAGTACTGGTACGTGAACTCCAGGTCGCGGGCGTTGTAGCCGGACTCCGACGCGCCCCATGGGATCCCCAACGACCGTCCGTGGGCCTGCTGGCCGACTACCGCGCGACGGTGCGTCTGTTCGAGCAGACTGCCGACCGGAGCGTGCATGACCAACGCCGGCATCAGGTACTCGAACATCGAACCGGACCAGGACAGCAGCACCGATCCACGTCCGACGGGTGTCGCGGTCCGGCCGACGTGGAACCAGTGCGCAGTCTCGACGTCCCCCTTCGCGATCGCGAAGAGGCTCGCGAGCCGCGCCTCCGAAGCGAGCAGGTCGTAGCAGCTCGTATCGAGGCGGTTCTCGGTCAATGAGTACCCGATCGACAGAAGGGTCCGTTCCGTGTCCAGCAGGAACGAGAAGTTCATCCCCATCGCCAATGCGCGCGCAGTGTAAGCGAGCGCCCGGAGCCGGTCGTCCAGCGCGAGCGATGCGCCGGACGCTCCTTGCGTGTCGCGGTCGTGTTCGACGAACGACCGGTGCAACGCCTCCACCCAGTGGATCCGCTCCGCCATATCTACGTCCGAGCCGTCGTCGGAGATGACCTGCCCGATGCTCCGTGCCGATGCGACGGCGCGTTCGTTCAGCTCTCGCACCGCCGGCGACGACAGCGCGTCGCCGTCGGCTGTCGTGAGCGCGACCTCGAAGTCGTCGAGGAGGTGCGCCAGCGCTCGGTCGCGCTCGCCTACCTGGCCGCTCGAGTTGGCTCGTGCCTGCCGCGCCAGACGGAGTTCGTCGAGCATCCCCTGTCGTGCGCCCGGCGCACGCGCTGCGCCGATCCACTCCTCGCAAGCGTTGGCGACCGCGATCAGGTGACCGGCGAGGTTCCCGCTGTCGACCGACGAGACGTAGGCAGGTTCGAGGACGCGCAGGTCGTCCGTGGCGTACCAGTTGAACAGATGACCCTCGTGCTTGGGGAGCCTTCGGATCACGTCGAAGGTCGCTTCCAGCCGTTCGACGGTCTCCGTCGTGCCCGCCCAGCCGAAGTCACGGGCCGCGACGGCGGACAGCAGGTAAAGCCCGATGTTGGTCGGAGACGTGCGCTCCGCCACCACCGGGGCCGGGTCCTCCTGGAAGTTGTCCGGCGGAAGCATGTTTCTGGCGGGGGTCACGAACGTCTCGAAGTAGCGCCAGGTGCGGCGGGCGACGAGGCGTAGGTCGCTGGCCCCGGCCTCGGAGACCGCCAGCCGCGCGACGGGCTTCGACCGGCTGGCCCACACCGCCAGCGCGGGCGCGGTCAGCCACGCCAGCGCGAACGGGGCGACCAACGGCCAAGACGACGGTGCGAGCGCAACGGCCGCGGCCGCCATGACGAAGACGAGGACCGTGCTGCCCGCCATCTGACGGTAGTAACCGAGTAGGTCGGGTCGTGGGAGCCCGGCCGCTGCTGCGGCTGTCGTCCACTCCAGGAGGTGGCGGCGGGTGAGGTAGAGGCGCGCCAGCGTCCTGGCCATCGAATCGACCATGCGCCAAGCTCGGTCGGCCACGAACGTGATGGTGAACCAGGTCTGCAAGGTCGCGAGTTGGAGGTCCGCTGCTACCCTAATGACGTGACTGCGAAGCCGGACGCCGGGTCGCCGCGGCGCCAGGGACGTCAGGATCGGCAGGAACGCCGGCAGCGCGATCGCGGCGAGCACGAGCGACTCCCCGACGAGACCGACGCGCAGGGGGAACAGCCAGCAGAGCGCCAGCGAAAGGAACGTGGCGGGAGCGACCAGCGACCGCCGCAAGTTGTCGAGCATCTTCCAGCGGCCCAGCCTGGGAACGGTTCCCAGAGTCGCGCCACGGCCGAACAGCCACGGAAGCAACTGCCAGTCACCGCGCGTCCAACGATGCTGGCGCCCGGCTGCTACGTCGTAGCGAGACGGTGCGTCTTCGATGACCTCGATGTCGGACGCGAGACCGGCGCGGGCGAAGACGCCTTCGAACAGGTCGTGGCTGAGCAGCGCGTTCTCCGGGATCCGCCCTGCGAGCGCGGCCTCGAAGGCGTCGACTTCGTAGATGCCCTTCCCGGTGTACGAGCCCTCGCCGAAGAGGTCCTGATAGACGTCCGAGACAGCCGAAGCATAAGGATCCATACCGCCTGGGCCGGAGTAGGCGTGCTGATACCGGGAGCCGTCGACGCCGACCGGTAGCGACGGCGTCACGCGCGGTTGCAGGATGCCGTACCCGGCGACCACGCGCTGGAGGTTGGCATTAAATAAAAAGGCCGCTCGACATCAACATAAGGCTCGCAAAAACCGTTTCTTTCCCCATCCCGAAAATCAGTAACGCATAAAATATGATACCCGATATCGGGAGCCATGGATATAAGGGAACAACGAATTTCGGCTGGTAATTCTGCA
>JAWOIL010000071.1:0-43382 GCA_046484635.1 Trueperaceae bacterium | reverse complement strand
ACCCCCCACCCCCAACGCCACATCCACCGACAACGACCCCGTCGAGATCACCCCCGCCGACAACACCCCCACCGGCTCCGCCCCCAACCGCATCACCGCACCCCGACCGAACTGACGCTCGATCTGCGACAAGGCGGTATCCAGTGCTTTCTTGCGTTGGTCGTCCATCGCCGTTCAGCCTCCATCCTCGTCGCGGCGTCCCGCCATGGGACGGCGTCCGGAGCGCGCAGGGGCGACGTCGGACCCGCGTGGGCCCTGCGTCGCCGCTCAGCGCAAGGCGGACCGGAGGAGGTGCAGACTGGTGAAGGCGGCTCTCTCGCGTAGCCAGGGCCTGCCCAAGGGGGGCAGGTCGAGGGTTTCGACGGTCGTTCCGGCGTCAGCAGCGATGGCGATCATCACGCGCACGGGGGCGCGCTGGTCCTCTTCCGGTCCTACGTCGCCAACGGACGCCCCTGGGCGCGTGGCGGCCGTGGAACCATGGCCGTCGCGCGCCATCGGGTGACCGATGGCGATACCGATATCAGCAGCGAAGAACGCTCGAACGGCCGCGGCCAGCACGGACACGATGTCGGCCGCCCCTGCGGGCAGCCTTAGCAGTAGGTCGAAAGGGACTCCGAGCGCTCGCATACGATCCAGGTCCCATGCTATCACGCTGCCGGCTAGCGGCCCGCCTCCGTCGCCGCCGACGTTCGCGCCGGGTACGGTGTCGGCCGCGTCGGTCAGGAGCGTGCTGAGGAGCCCGCCCGTGGCGCCCTCCAGGATCGCGACGCGCTTACCGCGTGCGACCAACGCTCGAAGTGCCAGGTCGGCGAGTTCGTCACCGTCGCTTCCCCACACGAAGCGGCCGATGCGCTCGCGGACCTGGTCGACGGTGGAACGCGCGAGCAGCGCTGCCGCCTCGCGGCTCTCGGCCTTGGCCGCGACGCGCACGTGAACCCCGTCGCGCTTGGCGTACGTGGCGACGGTGGGGTTGGACGACAGGGTCAGCGCGCCGAGCTTCTCCGCCACGTGCGATTCCCCGATGCCGATGGTCTTGAACGTGCGCACGAAGAGATGGTCAGGGGGGAAGACGAGAAGAGGCACGGCCTCGCGCTGCCACATGCGGTCGAACTCGCGCGGAGGGCCGGGCAGGGTCACGATGACGCGCTCCGAACCGTCGCGCTGGAGCCGTACGAGCCAACCGGGCGCGGTGCCGATCGGGTTCGCTAGCACCGTGGCCGCGTCGATGACGCGGGCCTGCTGGAGGTTGCGTTCCGGCATGGCGCGGCCGTAGGACGCGAAACGCTCGCGTAGCCAGCGCTCGAGCCCGGGATCGACCCGCTGAGGCTGGCCGGCCACCGCCGCGATGGCGTCGCGGGTCAGGTCGTCGTCGGTCGGTCCGAGCCCTCCGCCGACCACCACGAGGTCACTGCGGCCCACCGCGTTCTCGATCGCCTCTCGGATCCGTTCGAGGTTGTCGCCCACGCGCTGCGAGCGGTAGACGTCCACGCCGCGCGCGGCCAGATCGGCGGCGAGGCGCGCGCCGTTCGTGTCGATCACTTCGCCGAGAAGGAGCTCGGTACCCACGCTGACGATCTCGGCGCTGCGGATCTCGGGCATGGCAGACGATATCAGGGCCCGGTCCGGGTCGGCCAGGGACCGAACGCCGTCGACCCGGCCCGCGCGAGGTGCGCCGAGGACCGCCCTGCCTGCCGGAGAATCGGCACCGAACTTGGCCGCGTTCGACGTTCGCCGACGTCGCACGATGCGAGATGACAACGCCATCCGCGTGCCGTAGCATGTCGATGGTCCCGCCCCCCCGGGACCCCCCTGAGGGACTGATGTCCCTCAACCATCTCCTCTCTGTGACCCTGCGCCCCCCACGCAGGGTCACCCCTCTTTGGTGTCGACCCGCCCGTCTCGGGGAACGTGGCGCGGCCGATCCGATTCCGTCGGTAGCGGAACGGCCGATTCGGGAGCGGGGTCGCGTCAGCATGGAACGTTGCCGAGGACGGGCCGGCAGGAACCAACCGCGGCTCACGGTACGTGCATGACCCTCTGCTAGCATGTGCCATGGAAGCGTCCGACGCCACGCCAGATACGCCGTCCAGCACGCCGTCCAGCACGTCGTCCCGCACGCCGTCCATTACCCCGTCCAGCACGTCGTCGTCCGGCACGTCGTCCCGCGCGTCGGAACTGCCCAGCACCCTGGGCGACCTCGCCGGTACGCGCTGGCAGTCGATCGCTGGGCGAAGCGTCAAGGACGAGCTTCGAACGAACCTGATGGCGCGCCTGCGAAGCGGCGGACCGATCTTCCGGGGTGTGCTCGGGTACGACGATTCGGTGGTTCCTGCGATCGTCAACGCCGTGCTGAGCCGCCACAACTTCATCCTGTTGGGTCTTCGGGGGCAGGCCAAGACACGGCTGCTCCGGGCACTGGCGGATCTGCTCGACGACGAGATCCCGTACATCGACGGAACCGAGTTGCACGACGACCCGTTCCGGCCGGTCAGCGTGGAAGGCAAGGCCATCGTGGCCGAATGTGGCGACGCGACCCCCATCGCTTGGCTGCCACGAGCGGCGCGCTACCTCGAGAAGCTCGCCACGCCGGACACCACCGTGGCCGACATCATCGGCGACATCGACCCGATCAAGGCGGCCAAGCTCGGCACGCGCCTCGGCGACGAGCGCTCCGTGCATTACGGCCTGTTGCCGCGCGCCCACCGCGGCATCTTCGCCATGAACGAGCTCCCCGACCTGGCCGGGAAGGTGCAGGTGGCGCTGTTCAACGTGATGCAGGAGGGGGACGTGCAGATCAAGGGATACCCGGTCCGCTTGCCTCTCGACGTGATGCTCGTGTTCAGCGCCAACCCGGAGGACTACACCGCGCGAGGCAAGATCATCACGCCTCTCAAGGACCGCATCGGCAGCGAGATCCGCACGCACTACCCACGTACGGTGGAAGAGGGCATGGCGATCACGCGGCAAGAGGCATGGACCGCTCGCGAGGATGCCGTGGAAGTGCCGGACTTCGTGGCGGAAGCCGTCGAGGAGGTCGCGTTCCAGGCGCGTGACGACGCCCGCGTCGACAAGCACTCCGGGGTGTCGCAGCGTCTGCCGATCAGCCTGCTCGAGAACGTCGTCAGCAACGCCGAGCGCCGGGCGTTGACGCTCGGCGAGGCCCGCCCCATCGCGAGGATCTCCGACCTGCACGCGGCGCTCGCGGCCGTGACGGGCAAGCTCGAACTCGAGTACGAGGGCGAGCTGAAAGGCGCCGAGGCCGTCGCGCAAGAGATCGTGCGGCGCGCCGTGGGCCAGGTCTTCGGTCGGCGCTCCGCGAACGTGGACACCGACGACGTGGTGGCGTACTTCGAGAGCGATCATCACCTTCGCCTACCCGACGCCGTGCCCACCGCGGGCCTGCTGCCGGTGCTGGCCGACGTCCCCGGTCTGGTGGCCGCCGCACGCGGGTTGGCCGGCGGGGAGGGGGACGACCGCCTGGCGGCAGCGGCGGAGTTCGTGTTGGAGGGTCTGTGCGCGCGCAAGCTCATCGCGCGTAGCGAAGAACGCGGCTACGTCGCCGGTGACGTGGAACCCGCTGCGAGCGGGCCGCGACGGCGATGGAACTGATCGGTCGTCCGGGCGGGAGGTGAGGATGGCGAGCATCCGTTACTCCAAGTACGAGGCCACGCTCGACGATCTCGACATGGCCGACCTGATGAAGATGCTGCAGGACCGCTTGCTCGCATCGGGCTTCGAACGCAACCCATGGGATCCGGACCCCGACTACCGTCCCACCATGGAGGACCTCTACGACGCCATCGCGGAGGCCCTGATCACGAACGAGTTGGTGCCAGAGGACCTGATCGAGCGGGCCATGGAGTCGGAGCGCTGGCTCGACAGCGATCTCGGCTCGACCGTCAAGGAGTTGGCGGCGCGGCTCGAGCGCGAGGGCTACTTGCGTCCCGAGGGCGGAGCCGACGGGCGGGAAGCCGACGGGCGGGGACCGGACGGGCAAGGCGGTGACGTTGCCGGCGGTGACGCGCCGGAGAAGACGACCTTCGTCCTCACCGACAAGGCGATCGACTTCCTGGGGTACCGGACACTCCAGGACCTATTGGGCGCCAGCGGCCGGGCCAGCGTGGGCGCGCACGACACGCGCTTCACGGCCACCGGGGTGGAGGCCTCCGGGGAGTCCAAGCCGTACACCTTCGGGGACGCCCTGAACCTCGACGTATCCCAGACGCTCGGTAGCGCGGCCCGCCGAGGTTTCGAAGGGGGCAGGCTCGACCTGGAGGAAGACGACCTTCACGTGGTGCAAGCCGAGTACACCTCGTCCGCAGCCACCGTCGTCATGCTCGACTGCAGCCACTCGATGATCCTCTACGGAGAGGACCGCTTTACGCCGGCCAAACAGGTCGCCCTCGCGCTGGCCCACCTCATCCGCACCCGCTACCGCGGTGACGTCGTGCGCTACGTGCTGTTCCACAACGGGGCCGAAGAGGTTCCTCTCGAGCGCCTGCCCAGTGCGCAGGTCGGTCCGTACCACACCAACACCGCCGAGGGCCTGCGGTTGGCGCAGAAGATCCTGATGCGGCAGAACAAGGACATGAAGCAGATCGTGATGATCACGGACGGCAAGCCGTCGGCGATCACGCTGCCGGACGGTCGCGTGTACCGCAACGCCTACGGGCTCGATCCGCTGGTGTTGGGGGAGACGCTCCGGGAGGTCGGCAACTGCAGGCGGCACGGCATCCAGGTCAACACCTTCATGCTCGCGCGCGACCCCGAACTGATCGCGTTCGTACAGCGCGTCAGCGCCATGACGCGCGGCAAGGCGTACTTCACCACCCCACGCACCATCGGCCGCTACGTCCTGCAGGACTACCAAGCACGCCGCACGAAGCTCGTCAACTGACTTGGCGCGGCAGCAGCGCCCCAAGAGGTCGGCGCCAAGCGTAGGCGGCGCCCCGCAACGGCGGCGCCACAGGTAGGCGGCGCCCCAGGCAGGCGTGCCCCGCGAAGGCGGCGCCCCAGCCATGGCGCCGCGCGCCCAGGCCGAGCGTCATGAACCGACGATGAACGCGTCCAACACGCGTCTCACGCGTGTGGTTGCGAGGATACGGCCAGGGCGCCCGAAGGGGCGCCAGCCCGAACCGGCGCGGTGTCCGCGCGGCGGGACGACCGCCGTTCGTTCTCGAAGTGAGCACGACCGCCCGGCGATCCAGGAGGCCAAGAGCCATGACCGAACCCCGAACCGAAACCCGAGTGGCAGTGCGCGACGGCGGCTGGACGCTGCGGCGCTTCGCCGCGTTCACGTTGGTGGGTGCGCTGCTGGCGTTGCTCGTTCCCAACGCGGCGCGGGCGCAGGCCGAGCCTGGCATCCACGTCACGGGAACCGGTGTCGCGTACGGGTCGCCCGACCAGGCGCTGATCGACATCGGCGTGAACATCGACGAACCGTCGGTCGCCGACGCGTTGCGGCGTGCCGACGAGGCCATGCAAGGCGTTCGGCAGGCGGTGTTGGCGCTCGGCGTCGCGGTGGACGACGTGCGCACCGTCAGCTTCAACGTCTGGCGCGAAGAGCTGCGCGATCGCGACGGCAACGTCACCGGCGAGCGGTATCACGTGCAGCACAGCTACCAGGTCGTCGCTCGCGACGCGTCCGCCGTGGGCGACTTGTTGACGGCCATGGTGGAAGCCGGAGCCAACCAGGTCGGCGGGATCCAGTACACGCTCTCCGACCCGGCGGAGCTGCAGCGCCAAGCGCGCGAGGCGGCCATGAACGATGCCAGGCGCAAGGCGGAAGAGCTCGCGGCGCTCGCCGGTCTGTCGCTGGGCGCGCCGTACGCCATCGCGGAGTCAGGCGCTGCCGCTGGTCCCGGCGCCCAGTACGCCCTACGCGAGGGTCTCGGCGGCGGTTCCGTCAGCGCTGGTCAGCTCGCGGTGCGCGTGGACGTCGAGGTCCGGTACGGGGTCGAGTGAGGCCGGCGCCCGTCAGTCGAAGCTGCGGGACAACCGGTCCAACGCGGTGACGGCGGGCGCGTAGTTCGGGTCGGCGCTTCGGGCAGCGCGGTAGTTCACCTCCGCGCGCCCGAGGTCGCCATGCCTCTCGTACGCCTCGCCGAGGCGGTAGTACGCCTCGACGTAGGCAGGGGACCCAGGACGGGCATCGCCTCGGTCCGTCGCCTCGAAGACGTCGATGGCGCGCTCGAAGGCGGCGATCGCGTCGGGCAAGCGGTCGAGCAACAACAGCACGCGTCCTCGGTCGAGGTGGGGCCACAGTTCGCGAGCCCCGCGCTCCGTTCCTGCGGCCGCCGTGAACGCCTCGAGCGCCTCCTCGTAGCGGGCGAACTGCCAGGCCACCCGGCCCCAGTCCATCGCGAAGGTGTAGTCGCGGGTGCGGAGGAACGCGTTCTGCAACGCGCGCAGTGCGCCCTCGACGTCACCCTGCGCCGAGCGCAACAGCCCCTGCAAGTGCACGTAGGCCGGATCGGGTTCGGTGGCGAGCGTCAGTGCCCGCTCCAGCGACGTCTGGGCGCCGGTGGCGTCGCCCGTCAGGTACAACGCCCGCGCGTACAAGAAGTGGGCCTCGGCTTCGTCGGGGTAGCGCGCCACGAGTTCCGGGCCGTTCAAGCGCGCAGCGGAGTTGTAGTACCCCTGCGCAAGCAGATCGCGCATCTGCGCGAACGCTTCCTGTTGCGCGCCGGCCAGCTGTGGGATCAGTAGCGCGAGGACCAGCAGGGTTGCCCGGGCGGCGCCGGAAGGGAACGGGAACGAACGCACGTCGTCAGCGTACCTCGGGCCCATGAGAGCTTCGTCGCCGGCCCTGACCGTCTCGCTGGCCTCCACGGAGGGTGTCGTCCAGCCACGCGATACCCTCCTCGGCCAGTGCCAACAGGTGGTGGACGGCGTGTTCCTCGGGAGGCGGCGCGAGCATGGCCAGTTCGCGCAGGCTACGGACGTCGACCGGTGCCTCGAACGCGGGCGCGCGCGCCTGCTCGAGGAACCCCCGCACCTTCAAGTCGTAGGAGAGCCCTGCGAACCCGATGCCCAGGCGAGCGGCGAGGATGCATCCGTGCAGACGCACGGACACGACGTAGCGCGCATGGGACAGGACGTGGAGGGCCTCGGGAACGTCGCGCGCACGGCGAACCTCGACTTCCGGCACCTCGGATGCCAACCGCGCGACCGCCGCCTCGTCGTGCGCGGCGTGAAGCGCCAGCGCGGCAACGGGAACGTTCGCAGCCACCAACGCCCGAGCCAGCGTCGTCAGCGCTCGGTTCAGTTCGTCCTGGCCGCCACGCGGCACCAGGATCACCGGACGTTCCTCCGCCTCGGCCGCTACCGGCGCAGGCACCAACAAGGCAGGGTCCGCCACGAGCACGGGGTTCGCCCCGAGCGCGCGCGCAAGCGACAGCGACGCCTCGTCGCGTACCGCCACGCTCGCACCGGCCATGGCGCGGGCCACGCTGGCGCGCCCGGACGGGGAGAGTGGGCCCAGTGACTGGGCGTAGACCACTACGCGCTTGCCCAAGAGTCGGGCGAGCCGCATGACGGCGAGGTAGTAGCGCAGGCTGCGCGTGCTGGTCGCGTCCTGCAGGAGGCCGCCACCGCCGGAGACGACGGCGTCGGCACGAGCGATGGCGAAGGGAGCGCCGTACAGGCGGTGCGTGGCAGCGACGCCGTGGGCCGCCCGCGTGGCGGCAGGGTCGCCCGACAGCACCACGACCTGGTGGCCGCGGCGCCTCAGGCCGTCGGCCAGACCGCCGAGCAACGCTTCGTCACCCAGGTTCCCGAACCCGTAGTAGCCGCTGACGACGACGCGCACGGTGCGATCAGCGTCCGGGCCGGAGGTCGGCCCCTTCGCCGCCGTCCCTCAGCCAGGCGCGCAGGAGGCGCCACGCCGCAGCGGCAGCCGGCCACAGCACCAGACCGACGAGTGCACCGATGACGAGCGCCACCAGGCTGCGCTCGAGCGACACCAACAGCGGCGTGTGGTAGTGGGAGAAGGAGTTCAGGATGCTCGCCTGCGCCACGACCCCGACGGTGAGCAACGCCCCTTTGGACCAGGCCGGCAGGGCGGGAAGCGCCAGCGCGAGGAAGGCGAGGGGGTGCCCGATCAACTCCTTGAAGCGCGGACGAGCGAAGTACTCCCCGAGAAGTTGGCGCAGGGTGATCTCGAAACTGCTCACGCCGATCACCGGGTCGTTCCCGCGCCGGAGAACGACGACGGCCAGCGCGGCCACGCCGATCGCAGCGATGGCGACGTGCCCTACGCGGACCTCCGCGCCCCACAAGGAGCGCACCCACTCCGCCGGGCGGCGGTAGCGCAGGGCGTAGGCGATGAGGAACAACGCAGGCGGTACGACCAGAGTGGCGCCTACGCCGGAGAACGGGCGCACCGCCAGGAGCGTGTCCCGTTCGCTGCCTACGGCTGCCAACAACAGCGCGCCGGCGAGGCTCACCAACGTGGCGAGGACCAGCGCGGCGGGCCGAGGACGGAACGTGAGGTACCCGAGCACGGGGAACGTCAGCGCGGCCGTCAGGGCGACTGCGTCCCAACCGAATCCGGCCGCTGCGATGGCCAACAGGGCCACGCCGGCCGACGCCATGGCGCCCCACGGTGCGCGGATCCCCAGAGCCAGCAACAGCAGGCCCGCCAGCACGCCGAGCGCCGCCCCAGCTCGCAGGAACGCGTTGGTGGCGTAGTCACGTTCGAAGGCGGTCAGCGGCCCGACCTCGTACCCCTGCCGTGCCAGCGTGGCCGTTAGATCGCGCACCAGCGTCTCGGTGTTGACGACCGGGTCGCCGAGCTCGTTCGTGGTGTACGGGCGCAGGTAGAGCAGCCGCACGTTGCGCTCCTCGACCGCCAGCAGGTACTTGTCGACCAGATCGTTCGGGTGCAGCCGCCGGTCGATGTAGTCCTGGTTGAAGCTGAGCAGACGCACCGTCGGCACCTTGCCCGAGAGCTGGCTCATGCCGCTCTGGGGCGTGCCTTCGATGACGGCCGTCAGGAACGGTTGCGAGCCCTCGATGACCGAGCCGGGGTCGCCGGGATGACCCGCCACCTGAGTGCCCGCGTGGACCAGGTACGATGCGCCGGCGGGGAAGTCGTCGCCCGCCGCTTCCAGCGCGTACGGCGCGTTGCGCGGCCGGTAGGCGACGTCGAAACCTGCACGGCGCCACTGGTCGATCTCCGCCAGGTCCGGGCCGGCGGGCAGCGTGGTGCGCACGTCGCCCGGCCACACGTACCACGTGCGTGCCGTGATCTCGACCGGTCGGGCGCGCGGCACGTTCTTGTCGATCAAGCCGTCGAGTGCCCCCGGCGCCAACGCGGTGACCAAGGTGGCATCGGACGGCACGGCGGGCGGTGGCTCGCCCCGGGCGAGCGCTTGCGCCCGTAGTTCGCTACCGAGCATCGCGGCCGCGGCGCCCTTCGCGACCAGCGACTCGATGGTGTCCTCGTACAGCGCCACGCCGGTGAGCCCGAGCGCTTGGAAGCGCGTTCCCAGCTCGAAGCTCGTGAGCCCTACCAGCGTCCCTAGGTCGGCCAACGCCTGTTCGTCCATCACCATCGCCACCCGCTCGCGCGAACCCTCGGCCGCCACCCGCCGCACGGCCAGTACGGCGGCCGGGATCAGCGCCAGCACGACCACCGCCCAAGCGGCCCGCTCGAGCCATCCGCGCCTCACGCAGGCACCTCGACGTGCCCCGCCACGAACGCCTTGACGTAGCTGGTGAGGACCTCGAGCGCCACCCGGTTCTTCCCGCCTTCGGGCACGATGATGTCGGCGTGCTGCTTGGTCGGTTCGACGAACAGGTCGTGCATCGGTTTCACCGTTCGACGATACTGCTCGATCACGCTCTGTGCGCTGCGCCCGCGCTCGCGCACGTCACGCTCCAGGCGCCGGATGAAGCGCTCGTCCGGCGGCGCGTCGACGAACACCTTCAGGCGCATCCGTTCTCGCAACGCGGGGTCGAACAGCACCAAGATGCCTTCCACCACGACGACGGATGCCGGCGGCAGGTCCACGGTAGCGTCCGACCGGTCGTCGATGGTGAAGTCGTACACGGGCCGAAGCACGCCTTCCCACGCCAGCAGCCGGTCGACGTGGGCGACGAGCAGATCCGTGTCGAACGCGCTCGGCTCGTCGTAGTTCGTGAGTGCCCGTACCGGCACGGGCAGGTCACTCTGCTCACGGTAGTAGGCGTCTTGGGGCAGCAGGGCCACGTTCGCCTCGCCCGCCGCCCGCACGATCGCCTCGGCGACGGTGGTCTTGCCCGACCCCGTGCCGCCGGCCAGGCCGATGACCAGCGGGACACGCGGCCTCACGACGCGGCCGGGGAGGTGGCCTGCGAGGTGGCCTGCGAGGTGGCCTGCGAGGTGGCCTGGACCGCGCGCCTGGTCTTCGAACGCACGAACGCATCCGCGCGCGTATGCCCGCTCGAGCCGACGCTGCGCCAGCGCGCGAACGCGCAGTTGGCGCCCGGTCGTGCTCCGACGGGCCGCCGGCGGTTCAGAGCGTGGCCTCCTCGTCGAGTAGCAGGCGCGCGCCATCGTGGACGCGCCCTACCTGACGGGCGACGGCGGCCGAGATGAAGCCGCGGAACGGTGGGCTGGGACGCATCAGCCGCGAGCGGAACTCGGGATGCGACTGAACGCCGAAGAAGAACGGGTGCCCGTCGAGCTCGATGGCCTCGACCAGCCCTTCGCCGCGTCCTTCCATGCCGGGCGTGACGCCGGAAACGCGCAGTCCTGCTTCCTTCAAGCGCTCGACGTACGCCGGGTTGACCTCGTAGCGATGCCGATGGCGCTCGTTCACGATCATCTGTTGTGCCGGCTGCGGCTCGTAGAGGCGCTCCAGCAGCGTACCGGGGAAGACCTGCATGGGCCAGCTACCTAAGCGCATGGTGCCGCCCAAGCCGTCGACTTCGAGCTGTTCGGGCATCAGGTCGACGACCGGGTGCGGCGTGTACGGGTCGAACTCGGTGGAGTTGGCGCCGACCAGCCCTGCGCGGTTGCGTGCGAACTCGATGACGGCGACCTGCATGCCGAGGCAGATGCCGAGGTATGGGATGGCATGCTCGCGCGCGATGGTCGCGGCGTGCACCTTCCCCTCGATGCCGCGCACGCCGAATCCTCCCGGGACGAGGATGCCGTCGAACTCGGAGAGGTGCTCCAAGTCGCCCGCGATCAACTCCTCGGCGTTGACCCAATGCACGTCGACCGCCGCGCGGTTGGCGATCCCGGCGTGCTTCAACGCCTCCAGCAGGCTCAGGTACGCGTCCGGCATGGCCACGTACTTGCCGACCACCGCGATGCGCACGCTGCGTTCGGGGTTGCGCAGGGTACGCACGGCCTCCTGCCACACGCGCAACTCGGGTGTGACGTGTTCGAGCTGCAACATCCGCTCGACGTACCGCCCCATGCCTTGTTGCTCCAGCATCTCGGGGACGGCGTACACGAAGTCGGCGTCGTAGGCGTTGAACACGGCGTCCGGTTCGACGTTCGAGAAGAGCGCGATCTTCTTCCGCCCGTCCTCCGGCACCGTCGCCTTCGAGCGGAGGACCAGGGCATCGGGTTGGATGCCGACGCCACGCAGCGTGGCGACGGAGTGCTGGGTCGGCTTGGTCTTGTACTCCTCGCTGGCACCGAGGTACGGCACCAGGGTGACGTGCAGGTAGAGGGTGTTCTCGCGGCCGGCCTCGAAACGGAACTGCCGGATCGCTTCCAGGAACGGCAGCGACTCGATGTCCCCGACGGTGCCGCCCACCTCGACCAGGACGATCTCGGCGTCCGCCGCCTCGCCGGCGTCGGCGATGCGTTGCTTGATCTCGTCGGTGACGTGGGGGATGACTTGGACCGTCTGGGAGAGGTAGGCGCCTTCGCGCTCCTTCTCGATGACGCTGAGGTAGACCTGGCCGGTGGTGACGTTGTTGCCGCGGTTCAAGTCGACGTCGAGGAAGCGCTCGTAGGTGCCGACGTCGAGGTCGGTCTCGGCGCCGTCGTCGGTGACGAACACCTCACCGTGCTCGTAGGGCCGCATGGTGCCGGCGTCGACGTTGACGTACGGATCGATCTTGACGGCCGTGACTCGATAGCCGCGCGCTCGCAGCAACGCGCCGATGCTCGCGGTCGAGATGCCCTTGCCGAGGCTCGAAACGACCCCGCCCGTGACGAAGATGTACTTTCGGTCCATGCCTTCACCGTCCCCGGGACCGCATGCTAGCACCCCACCGGGCGCCGCCGCCGCCGTGCGTCGGGAACGGACTCGCGTGGTAGAGTCTCGCCCAGCACGCGCGGGCTCGGGTGGCACGCATCCCGCCACCGGAGCGCGGAGTCCGCGGCGGAGGAAGTGGGCGAAGGACGGCATGACGACGGCCAGGCATGGGCAAGGGATCCTCTTCGTGATGACGGGCGCCTCCGGCGTCGGCAAGGACACCATCCGGCGCGCAGCCATGCCTCGCATGACCAACTTGGAGTACTCGATCTCGGCCACCACCCGGCCGCGCAGGCAGGGTGAGGAGGACGGCGTGCAGTACTGGTTCCTGCAGCGTCCCACGTTCGAGCGCATGATCCGTGACGACGAGCTTCTGGAGCACGCCGATTACGTCGGCGATTACTACGGCACGCCTGCCCAACCCGTACGGCAGGCGCTGGCGCGCGGCACCGACGTGCTGCTGGAGCTCGAGCTGGTGGGCGCCCGGCAGGTCAAGAAGCGGATGCCGGACGCGGTGATGATGTTCATCGCGCCGCCGTCCTTGCGGGAACTCGAACGTAGGCTGCGTGGGCGGGGCACCGACAGCGAGGAGAAGATCCAGAAGCGCCTAACCCGGGCGCGTGAGGAGATCCGTGCCGTACGCGAGTTCGACTACGTCATCGTGAACGATCATCTGGAACGGGCGGTGGCGCTCTTCGAGTGCGTCATCCGAGCGGAGCGCGGCCGCGCCCGCGCGCTGACCGACGAGCAGATCGCCGAGTTCCTGGACGAGCGCGAGGGAGCCTGAGGCGTTCGTACCCAGCCGGCGGACGCGCGGGCGTGACGCGGTCGTGTACAATCGGACGCTCGGGGCCGAGTGTCGGCCCATCGATCGGCGACGACCAACGTCGCGCAGCGGCTACCGCAGGCAACGAACCGTGGCGCCCGGCGTATGCCGTTCGGTCACGCATCGCAGAGCGCCCCGCGCCCGGCCCCGACGAGGCTGGGCCCAGAGGGCTTGGAGGAGACGCACGTGGCACAAGAGGGATACGACAAGCTGATGGCGTTGACGGATTCGCGGTACCGGCTCTCGATGATCGTGGCCAGGCGTGCCGCGCAGTTGAAGGCGGGCATCCCGTCTGTCCTCGACGTCGACGAGTTGCCGCGGACCCAGAACACAGTCACTATCGCGATGAAGGAACTCGAGACCACCAACGACGTCGTGTGGGGCGACGAACTTCCCAGCGCAGACGAGCTCAAGCGGGCGGCCGAACCGCGGCGCACGGAGACCACCACTTCGTACGCTCCGGCACCGTTCGACGACGACGACGCCTGACCGTAGGGACGAACGGTCGGAGACGGTCGCGACCCGACGAGGCGGCGGCCCGCGTGGCACCGCGGCGCCCCGCGCGTATACTGCATAAGTATGCCGAGTAAGGAATCGCGCCAGCGGCTCATCGCGGAACTCGTCGAGAACGAGTTCATCTCGACCCAGGCCGAGATCGCCGAGCACCTCGCCCGGCGCGGCATCAAGGTCACCCAGGCCACCATCAGCCGAGACGTCACCGAGTTGCGCTTGGTCCGGTTGCCGGCAGGCAGCGGCCAGCACCGCTACCGCGCCACGCCCTTGACCCAACAGGAGGACGTGCTCGGCGAGCTACGGCAGCGCTTCCGGCTCTTCGTCCGCGACCTCGACCGCGGTGAGAACGTCATCGTGGTGTCCACCGACGAGGGGCATGCCTCGGGCATCGCGTACGTCCTCGACAAGCTCGACCGAGACGAGATCGTCGGCACGCTGGCGGGTCAGAACACCATCCTGGTGGTGGCGCGTTCGTCGGCTCAGGCGCAGACGCTGCTCGACGAGTTCGAAGAACTGCTGGCCTGACGGCGCGCCCCGCCACCGAGACCGGCGGCCACGAGGGGCGCGGCACCGGCGTTGGCGTGCGTCCCGCCACCGCGGATCGGCGACGTGTGGCCCTCCACCTCGACGTGTGTTCCGCCACCGCGATCGGCGAAGTGCGTCCCGCCACCTGAGGCGGCGCGCAGGCGCAGACGGCGTCGCCCGTGACGCGTGCTAGCCTGGAGCACCTTGGAGGACCGCATGCGCTCTCGATTCCCGACCGCGATCCTGCGGCCGCTGCTAATGGCGGCCGCGCTGACGTTCCCGACGGCCGTACTTGCCCAGACGCTGGCCATCCATCCGTTCGACAGCCAGGAGACGCTGCTCGGCGTCGCCGTTGCCGACGAGATCGCGGCCGCGTTCGCGGACTACGCGTTCGTCCTCGGTCCTGACGTGACTGCCGGTGCGATCCCCCCGATCGTGGTCGAGGGCGGCTTCGTTGCCGTCGGCCGCTTGGTAGGACCGGTCGCCATGACCGGCGCCGCCGGCGCTTCGTTGTTGCGAAGTGGACTGGGCGTCGACGTCGCCGCGACGGGCCGCGTCCGTTCGTTCGACGACGGTCTCGAGCTCGAGTTGTACATCGCTGCCCCGACCGGAGTGCAACGACGTTCGCTCCGTTCCGACGAAGGGCGCCCCGACCGCCTCGCGGTCTTGGCCACGCGCGCGCTCGAGGAGGCGCTCGGCTTGGCCTCGGGTTCGGCCGCGACGCCCCGCCCTGGATGGGACCTCGACGGATCCTACGGCGCGTACGTGCGCGGAATCGCCCTGCTCGGATCCGGGCTCGTGCCGGAAGGTGCAGCGGCGATCGAGGAGGGTCTTGCCGGAGGTGGAGCGCCGGAGCGCGCCTCGGAGATCCTGGCGGACGTCCGCTCACTCTTGGACGGCGACGTCACGTTGCCCGCAGGTGAGACGGAAGACGAATCGACGGCGTCGACGACGGCCCGGCGGGCCGCCCGCAGGGCCCTCCTGGCGGTGACCACCGCGACGCTCGACGAGACCGTTGCGCGCGCCGCCTTCGAACAGATGCGCGGCGCCTGGCCCGGGGCCCTGGCCGACTCCTGGCTGGGAGTCCTCGCTGCCAACGTGAACGATCGCAGCGGCGCGCTGGCGGCGCTCGACGCCGCGGCGGAGGCCTCGCCGTACGGCCGCGTCGTGCGCGCCTCGTTCCTTGCGTCGCGCGGCGACACGCCCGCGGCCCTTGCCGACCTCGACGACGTGCTCGGGCGTGGGGCGGCAGCAGGAAGCGCTGCCCTGCTCGGCGCATCGGTGGTGGCCAACGTCGTGACCGACACGGAGCGCGAGCGCGCGGCGCTGGCGGCGCTCAGCGCCGCCTCACCGTTCCTCACGTATCCGTTCGAGCGCCTCTCGTACCTCGCGTTCGATCGCAACGATGCCCGTGCCGCGGCGGAGGCGCTGGCGGTGGCGGTCGAGCTCGAACCGGAATCCGACCTGTACTGGACGAACCTTGGCTGGGCGTACTACCTGCTCGGGTTCCTGACCCAGAGCGAGGAAGCGTCGTCGCGTGCGCTCGAGCTCGACGGCAGTCAGTACATCGCCGCGTACAACTTGGGACTCGCGCGTGTCGTCACCGGCCGCCTGCAGGAGGCGATGCGCGCCTACGATCAGGCGCTGCGCTTCGACCCGGCCGTCGACGACGAGGCCGTGCAAGACCTGGAGAACGCCCGACTGCTCTACCCGGAGACGCCGGAGGTGGAGTACGCCTTGGGGACGCTGTACGAGGCGGAAGGTCGGCGGTCGGAGGCCGCGGCCGCGTTCCGGCGCTTCCTCCGCCGTAGCGCAGCCGGCACCGACGATCCGTTCGTGCGTTCGGCACGCGATCGGTACGAGGCGCTGAGCGCACCGCCCCCGCCGCTCGAGATCCTCGGAGGGGTGCGCGTCACGCTAGGCGTGCGGGGCGCGTCGGCGGCGCCGTATCACCCGGGCGACCCGCTGTATCCGTCGTTCGAGGTGAGCACGCCGGGCGACGAGCTGCCCGCGAGGTTGACGGCAGCGGTCGCTCTCGTTGGTAGTGACGCGGCAGGCGAGGAACGGATCGTGACCGAACGCGAACTGACGCTGCCGGCGGGAGCGGTCGGCTACGTCGTCGACGACATCGAGTTGCTGCTGCCCGACGACCTGCCCGAGGGCACGTACGTCGTTCGCGTCTCCGCCGACGGAGGCGACGGACAGCGGGTCGAAGCAGAGACGACGATCGACGTCGCGGGCGAACCACAAGCGCTCCGCCAGTTGCTCGGCCGCGGTGTCGTGCTGACCGAGTTGCAGTCGGGCGCGCCACTCTACGACCAGAACGACCTGTCCGATCCCGAGGTCGCCGTGACGCGCATGCTCCGCGAGCTTCGCACCACAGCAAGCGCGGCCGAGAACGCCTTGCCCGTAGTGGAGGCCGGACGGTTCGAAGGCATGACCGGCGGGGAGGCGTTCGAGGCGAGCACGCCCGCCGACGTGCGCGACTTCCTGGCGTACCTCGTCGCAAGCGACATGCTGGGTGGGCGGTTCACGTTCGTCGACGCCTACGCCCAGTGGGTGCTGGACGCCACGCCGCCGGCGCCTTGAGCGAGGCGTAGCGCCGTTCAGCCGAAGAGGCGCCCGAAGATGCGGAAGCCCGCGATGTAGGTGGCGGCCGCCGAGCCGAAGGTTGCCAGCAAGAAGACCAACAGCACGCGAGCGGCGCGATTGCGCCACCAACCGCGGAGGGTGACGACGTCGCGACGCAACGCCTCGAAGTCGCCCACCGTAGGCTTGCGCAGCCACAGTTCCACCCCGGCCGCCACGAAGCCGGCTCCGATCAGCGGGTTCAACGACGTGAACGGCGCGGCCACGGCCGTCGCCAGCACGGTGAGCGGATGCGCCAGGGCGATGATCGCCCCGAGCCCGGCAAGGCCGGCGTTGATGAAGGTCCAGTCGGTCAGCAAGCGCAACCCGAAATCGGGACTGCGGGCGAAACCGATGGCGAAGCCGGTGAGGATGGCGGCCACGATCAGCCACGGCAGGATGCGCAGGACCCGGTTCGGCGGTGGCGTGCGCTCGAGTTCCGCGCTTCCGTCGCGAACCTCGAGGCGCTCGTCGTCGTCGACCGCCGCCCGTTCCAACACCTCGCGGACCCCCTTTAGGTGGCCGGCGCCGATCACGACCAGGACCTCGCGATGGCGTGGCGTTTCGCTCGCTCCCGTCGCGGCCGCCTTCTGCAGCAGCTTCGCCGCCATGTACCGGTCGCGCTCCTGGATCAGCGGCACGTAGATGCGCTCGGATCGCTCGGCGAACTCGTCGAAGGTGGCCTCCAGGATGTCGCCTTCCTTCAGGCGCTCGATCTCTTCCTCGTCGATCTTCTCGCGGCTGAACGAGGAGGCAAGCAGACCCGCCACCAAGCTGAACCGCTGCCACCACGGCACGTTGGCGTACACGCGCCGAAGCGTCACGCCGATGTCGCGGTCGACGAGCAACAGGGGCAGGCCGCGACCTTTGGCCGCCGAGATCGCGCGGCGCATCTCTGCGCCGGGCTCGATGCCGAACTGGTCGGCGAGACGCTGCTGGAACGCCGCCAGCGCCAGGTTGACAGCTAGGAGTCCGGCCTTGCCCTCGCGCAGGACCCGGAACAGGTCCATCTTGGACCAGCGGTCGGCGTCGTCGATGGCGGCGTAGCGGGCGGCGTCGAGTTCGATGGCGACGGCATCGAACCGGTCGCTGGCGATGAGCCTCTCGACCGCGTCCGCGCTCGTCTTGGACACGTGGGCGGTGCCGAGCAGCGTGAAGCGCACGTCGCCCACGAGCACCTGGGCGATCGGCTGGTCGCCGGCGAGCGTGGCGAGGTCCTGCGGCGCAGGCGGCGTGTCCGCCTGATCGGTGGCATCGTTCATGGCGAGAGTGTACCCCCAGCCGAGAAGCAGCCGCCCGCCCGCATACAATCGGGTCATGTCGCTCACGTACCTTCGCGCGTTGCGCCCGCCCTGGCGTGTGACCGTTTCATGATCCGAAGCACTACCGCGGGCCAGCCGGCCCGGCACGGCAGCCTGTACGAGAAGGTCCGCCTGGCGCGCCTGTGGCTTCCCATCAGCATCGTCGGGGTCGTGCTGCTGTACCAGGTGGTGGTGGTTCCGCTCGGCGGCGAGACCTTCCGCTTCTGGGCGCAACTGTTGTTCTACAGCATCCTCGGGCCGCTGGCAACGTTCCTGACCCTGAACTGGATCGCCCGCGAGGTGCGCCTTCGGGAACAGGCCCAGGACGACCTGGCGCGCTTGTTCGAGGAGCTGCGGGCCAGCCACGAGCTGCTGGGCGCCATCCAGGACGTCACGGCAAGGTTCGCCGCCGCCCCCGATCTCGAAGCGACGGTGGACGCCGCGGCGCGCGGCGTCGCGAACGTCACCGGCGCGCGTTCCGTGAGCCTCGTCGTCGGTCCGATGGAGATCCGGGCGACGCACGGCGTGGGCATGAAGGCGTCGCTGGAGGCCGACGCGATGGCGCGCGACCAGCGCCTTCGCGGCGAAGCGCAGGCCGGCCGGCTCGGCGCGGTGGAGGAGACGTTCGCGGCCGAGGGCGAGGCGAAGCGCTACGTGCTGGGCCGTCCCCTGGCTTGGGGAGGGCGCCCGGAGGGATCGCTCCACGCGTACTACGACGCGCCGCCCGACGCTCGTCGGCGCGAGGCCTTCAGCATCCTCGCGTCGCAGTTCTCGGCGGCAGCCGAAGCCACCCGCCTGCGGATGCGCGATCTCATCACGCTTGTCGAGGTAGACCGGTCGATCCGGGCGGAAGGGAACCTCGAGAAGCTCCTCGACACGGTCCTCAACCAGATGATGGCGCGCGTTGCAGCGCCGATGGGGGGTGTGTTCGTGGCGGACGAGGAGCAGGTGCTGCGGCTCCGCTCGTACGTCGGCCTCGAGCCTGGGGCGACGCCGAGTTCCTGGCGCGTCGGCGAAGGCATCGTGGGGCGCGTGGCACAGGGCCGCGAGCCGCAGATCCTGGCGCGCCTGAGCGACGAGGAGCGCGCGGCCGCCGGGCCGCTTCTGCGGAACGCCGGCAGCGCGGTGGCGCTGCCGATGACGGTCGACGAGCGTCTGCTCGGAGTGATCGTGTTGACGCATCCCGCGCCGGGGCACTTCGACCCTGCGACGATCCCGTTCCTCGGGCTCTTGGCCAGCCAAGTCGGCTTGGCGGTGCGCAACGCGACGGCCTACTTGCAGTCCGAGGAGCTGGCGATCGCCGAGGAGCGCGCGCGGATCGCCCGGGAGATCCATGACGGTGTCGCGCAGATGCTGGCGTTCTCGGCATTGAAGCTGGACCTGGTGGCACGGTTGTTGGAGCGGGACCCGGTCAAGGCTTCCCACGAGCTCGATCAGGCGCGTGACACCATCCGTGAGACCATCCGCGAGGTGCGGCGCTCCATCTTCGCGCTTCGCCCCGTCGACCTCGAGCGCCATGGCTTCGTCGAGACGGTGCGACGCTACGCGGCCGACTTCGGGCAGCAGAACGACGTGCGCGTTCGAGTGGAGATCGACGCGCAGCCGGAACTGTCGGTGAAGTCCGAGGCGGTGTTGTTCCGGATCTTCCAGGAAGCGATGCACAACGTCGCCAAGCACGCGCGCGCGCGCCTCGTGGAGGTGCGCGTCGGCACCGATGACGGCGGCATGGCGTTCGTGCAGGTACGCGACGACGGCGCCGGCTTCGAGCTCGCGTCGGTTCGTGACCGCGTGACCAGCGCCGGCGGTTTGGGGTTACGACAGATGCGCGAGCGGGTCGAGGCCCGTGGCGGCACGCTCGTGATCGACGCCCGAGCGGGCGGCGGCACCTGCGTGCGCGCGGCCGTGCCGGCGTAAGGCGCCACGCGGCACCCGGAACGGCGTGCCGTTGCAGGCCGACACGAAGCGCCGGCGGGCCGGAATCCACCGGCCCGCCGGCGCCGTAGGTGTTGGGGGCGTTACTTCTTGGCGGTCTTGCGGTAGCTGTCGCCGAACCGCTTCTGGAACTTCTCTACGCGGCCTTCGGTGTCGATGAAGCGCTGCTCGCCGGTGTAGAACGGGTGGTTCCCCGACCACACGTCGACGTGAAGTTCCGGCTTGGTGCTGTAGGTCTCCATCACCACTTGGCCATCGCAGATGACCTTGCAGGGCACCATCTTCGGGTGGATGTTCTTCTTCATGGTCTTCCTCCACGGGCCCGGGGGCCCGGAACGTCGTCAAGCTCGGAGATGCTAGCACATCGCCCAGCGCTTCGCAAAGCGACGGGCTCCGCCGGTCAGCCCGGGTCCCGCAGTTGCCGCTTCACGCGCGCCACGATGGCGCCCATGCCCCGCAAGCGCAACGGTGAGATCAGCTCCGTCAGTCCCATGTCTGCGTAGAAATCGTCGGGCACGGCCAGGACCTCGTCGACGCTCCGTCCCTGGAGGCCGGCCTGCACCACGGCCGCGAAACCCCGCGTCGTCGGAGCTTCCTTGGGCGCGTCGAAGGCCAGCGAAACGCGGCCCTCCGCGTCGGTCGTCGCCCGCAGGAACAGGGGCGTCTGGCACTCGTGGACGCGCTCCAGCGAACCCTCCATGCCGGGCGGCAACGGCGGGAGTTTCTCGGCGTACTCGAGCAGCAGCGGCAACCGCAACGGCTTCGGAGCCGCGCGGAAAGCGTCGATGATCTCTTGCAGCGAGGCGGGGATGCTCACCGGGCCAGCGTACCGCGGCCGCGGTCGGCTCGGGGTCGCGGTGTATCCTTTGTGCTCGATGGTGCGCCTCCCTCCCTCCGTGCAGATCGGTCCCCAGGGTCCCATGCGTGGCACCCTGAAGGTGCCCGGGTCCAAAAGCATCACCAATCGCGCCCTGATCGCGGCTGCGCTGGCCGACGGCACGAGCGTCGTGGACGGCGCCCTGATCGCCGAGGATTCCGAGGTGATGATCCGCGCGCTGGCGCAACTCGGCGTCGCGGTCGAGGCGCGCGGAACGTCCGTCGTGGTGCGTGGTGCAGGCGGCCCTCCTCCCGCCACCGAGGCGGACCTCGACCTGCGCCTCTCCGGCACGAGCATCCGCTTCGTCACGGCGTTGGTGGCGTTGGGTCACGGCCGCTTCCGGCTCGATGGCAACGCGCGTATGCGGCAACGCCCGATCCAGGACCTCCTCGACGCGCTCCGCGAACTCGGAGCGAACGCCGGCACCGACGACGACAACGGCTGCCCCCCGGTGACCGTCCACGCAGCTGGCCTGAATGGCGGGACGGCGAGAATCCACGGTGGCCGCAGTTCGCAGTATCTCTCGGCGCTGCTCCTGGCCGCGCCCTACGCAGACCGCCCGGTACGACTCGAGGTGGTGGGTGAGCTGCAAAGCAAGCCGTTCGTCGACATGACGATCGACTTGATGTCGGCCTTCGGCGTCCCGGTCGAACGCGAGGGGTACCGAAGTTTCGTCGTGCGGCCGGGGCGGTACCGCGCGCGCGCCTACCAGGTCGAAGGCGACGCCATGGCCGCCGGGTACTTCTGGGCGGCGGCGGCCGTCACGGGGGGGCGCGTGCGCGTCACGAACCTCGGGAGGAAGACGCGGCAAGGCGACGCTCGCTTGGCGAGCGTGTTGGAGACGATGGGGTGCCAAGTGCGCTGGAGCGAGGAGGCGAGCGAGGTTCAGGGCCCACGAGGCGGACGCCTGCGCGGCGACCTCGACCTCGACCTGAACGACATGCCCGACCAGGCACAGACCTTGGCCGTGGTCGCGCTCTTCGCGGACGGACCGGTGCGCATCGCCAACGTCGGGAACCTGCGCATCAAGGAGACCGACCGCATCTCGGCCATCGCCCACGAGCTCGAGCGTCTCGGGGCCATGGTCGAGGAAGAGGACGACGCGTTCACCGTGCATCCCTTGGGTGCTGCGCCGTCTGCGCCGGTGGCGCTCGACACCTACGGCGATCACCGCATGGCGATGGCGCTGGCGGTGGCAGGCGCGCGGATCCCGAACGTGGTCATCAAGGACCCGGGTTGCGTATCGAAGACGTACCCGCGCTTCTTCGACGACTTCCTAACGTTGCTGGCGGGCACGCTATCATGAACTCCATGGCCGACGACCAGCGGCTCATCATCACGCTCGACGGACCCGCTGCCTCCGGCAAGTCGAGCGTCGCGAAGGCGTTGGCGCGCCGGCTCGGTATCGCCTACGTCTCGAGCGGCTTGCTCTACCGCGCAGCCACCTTCCTGACGCTGGACGCTCACGTGGACCCGGGCGACGAAGCCGCCGTGATGGCGTTGCTGTCGCAGCGAGAGGTGCGGCTGCACCCGGACCGGCACGGCAACCGCGTCACCGTCGATGACGGCGACGTCACCGACGAACTGCACACCGACGAGGTGGACGAGGCCGTGTCCGATGTCGCGCTTCACCCGGAGGTTCGCGCCTGGGTGACCGAACGGCTGCGCGAGATGCGCGGCTCGTTCGCGATCGACGGTCGCGACATGGGCACGGTGGTGTTCCCGCAGGCGCGCTGCAAGTTCTACCTCACCGCCGCCCCCGAGGTGCGTGCCGCACGGCGTGTTGGCGAGCGGACCGCCGACCTGGGGACGGTGGCGGCCGGGATTCGTTCCCGTGACGAGCGGGACGCGCGCCAATCGGTTCCGGCGCCCGACGCGATCGTGATCGACACCAGCCCGCTCGGCCTCGACGAGGTGGTGGAACGGGTGCTGGCCGACGTACGAACCGCTTCGGCGGAGAGCGTGGTCGGCACTTGACGGGCGCGCACGACGCGTCCACCTTTCCGCCCGGCGGCAGACGCTTCACGCTGCCCGCCAAGGCGCTGCGGCGTGTGGTCATCACCAGTACGCGCCACAAGCCCGAGGCGCACCCGTTGGCGCGTGAGGTGGGTGAACTGCTGAAGGCTGCCGGCGTCGAGGTCGTGTTCGACCTCTCCGGAAACGCAGCCCTGTCCGTGGACGCGCACGCCACCGACCTCATCGTGTCGGTCGGTGGGGACGGCACGCTGTTGGCCGCCGCGCGGCGCGCGGTCGGCACGAGCGTTCCGGTGCTCGGCGTGAACCTCGGAAAGCTCGGCTTTCTCGCCGAGTTCGACGCCGAGGACGCGGTGGCGTACGCTTCCGGCGCGGTCACGCCGGACTGGCCCGTGCACGAGAAGATGATGATCCAGGTTCGGCGCGAGGGCGAGCCCACCGTCCGCTACGCGCTCAACGACGTCATGCTTTCGCAAGGCGTGATGACGAGACTGGTCGGCGTGCGGATGCGCGTCGACGGGGCATACGCCACCGAGTACCGCGCCGACGGACTGGTGGTATCGACCCCTGTCGGCTCGACGGCCTACTCGCTGTCGCTCGGCGGGCCGATCCTCAGTCACGGGCTGCGCGCGTTGGTGGTCACGCCCATCGCTCCGCACAGCCTCACCAACCGCCCCATCGTGCTGCCGGGCGACGCCGAGATCGGGCTCGAGATCGTCAGCCGCTCCGACGAGATCGCCATGGTGATCGACGGGCAGGAGCGCGTCGACCTCGGGGTCGGCGACCGGATCTCTCTCACCGCCGCGGACCGCGGGCTTCACCTGGTTTCCACTGGTCGCAGAAGCGCCTTCGACGTGCTGCGCCTGAAGCTCGCGTGGGGCGAAGGGCCGATGCCGCCGTCCTTGCCACCCGTTCCGGCCTCACTCGATTCGGAGTCGTGACGCGTCTCCTGATCGTCTCCAACGGTCATGGCGAGGACACCATCGGGGCGCGTCTCGCGGTCCGCCTGCGCACCCTCGTTCCCGAGCTCGAGCTCTCGGCGTTCCCGCTGGTCGGCACGGGCGAGCGCTACCAAGCCGAGGGCGTGCACGTCGAGGGTCCGCGCCGCCGCCTGCCCGCAGAAGGACTCACGATGCACCACCCCCAACTGCTGTGGCGCGACTTGCGGGCCGGCGTGGTGGGGTTGACCGTGCGCCAGATGGTCTGGCTTCGGCGCGCGCGGCCCGACGCGGTCCTCGTCGTGGGGGACGCCTTCGCCCAGGCGCTGGCGAGCCTCGTGCCCGCGCCCCGGCGCGTACTGCAACCGTTGGTGTCGGTGCACCACGGCGTCGGCGCACCGCGACCTCCGTTGGCGCGCACGTTCATGGAACGCATCCTGGCCCCGGAGCGCCTCCTGATGCAACGCGCCGATCGCGTCTACACGCGCGACGCGCCCACCGCAGCGCACCTGAGCGAACTCGGCGTGGCGCACGCGACGTACCTCGGCAACCCGATGATGGACGACCTGGCAGCGGAGCCGCTCGACCTGCCGGGAGATGGTCCGGTGGTGGCGTTGCTGCCCGGCAGCCGCGACTACGCCCGCCACAGCGTGCGCACCATGCTGGTCGCGCTGGCGCGCCTCGGTCGCGTGCGCGGCTTGGTGGCCTGGGCGCTCTCCGACCTGCCGGAACTGCCGCAGGGGTGGCGCGCAGACGATACGACGCAGCCTCCATCCGCGAGCGCGGTCTGGCGCGCCGGTGAGACCAGCGTCACGTGGCTATGCGGCCGCTTCGCCGAGGTCCTCGCGTCGGCCGACGCCGCGATCGGCACGGCGGGCACGGCCAACGAGCAAGCGGCCGGCCTCGGCATCCCGGTGGTGGCCTTCGCCGTGCCACCTGCGTATGGGGAAGCGTTCGTCGCCAACCAAGCGCGCCTGCTCGGTGGGGCGTTGCGGGTGGTGGCGGCCGAGCCGGAACGCATCGCCGACGCGCTGCGATCGGCACTGAGCGACGGAGACCATCGCGACGCGGCGCGGACGGTCGGCCCGGCGCGCATGGGCGGACCCGGCGGCGGCGACGCCATCGCCGCCGACGTCGCCGCCTGGTTGACGCAGGCGTTCGCGGACGAACCAACGGTCTAGGCGGAGCGAACCACGGTCCCCTGCGAGGGCGCGTTGCCAGCGTCCGGTTCGGTCGGCACGTCTTCCAGGAGCTCCGTCAGCCGTGACAGGCAGCGGTGATGCTTCTTGGCGTACGCGCCGTCGCGATAGCTGGCGTCGAACAACGCGACCAGTTCGCCTTCGCCCGAGGCACGGAGCGCGACGGCTTGGTCGTAGAGCGTGTCGATGAAGTGCACGAAGCGAAGGGCCTCGTGCAGGGTCGCGATGGGGCGCACGCCGGTGAGGTAGAGCGTGCCCATCTGCGCGGTCAAGCCGGGGTAGCGTGACGGGTGCACCTGCGCGAGGGTGAAGAGCAGCTCCCGCCAGGTCGCGTGCACGCGCGGTCCGCGGGCCTTCTCGTGCTGCTCGAGCCACGTGACCCGAGGCTCGGGGAGCCACGCGCCGAGGTGGTCGCGGCGGCGGTAATCGGGGCCGTCGATCGACACGACCTCGAAGCCGCTCGCGAGCGACTGGATCTCGCGCTGGAAGTCGTCGGCGTTGAAGCGGCCGCGCCCCTGTGCTTCCGGCGGCGTGTTCGAGGTCGTCACCACCGCCCCGCCGCGGGCGAACACCGAAGCGAGGAACGTCTTGACGATGAGCGTGTTGCCCGGGTCGTCGAGCTCGAACTCGTCGATGCACAGAAGCTCCGCCCGTCCTAGCTCCTCCTGCGCCCGCGCCATGCCCATGACGCCGATGAGGTAGACCAACTCCTGGAAGCTGGCGTAGCGCTTGTGCGGGGTGTCGGCGAGGGCGTAGGCGGACGCCAGCAGGTGCGTCTTGCCGACCCCGAAGCCACCGTCGAGGAACAACCCTGCGCCGGCCGTGCCGTTCGGCTTGCGCCACGGTAGCCACGAGCGAACGCCGCCGGCGCGCGCCGCCGCGCGTTCGGTGCCGCGCCAGGCGCGTCCCTGCACGAACTCGCGCAAGCGTTCCCGCGCTGCCGCTTGCGTGGGGTGCTGCGGTTGGTAACTCGCGAGGCTGACTTGCGTGAAGCGCGGCGGAGGCTTGAGCGAACGTGGGTCCGGTGGGCCGGGCGGCACGAGCCGAGCGATAGGGATGGGCGCCGTCACGCGCGAGAGCGTACCACCGCGCCCCCGGGGCGCGCGTACGAGCGCGCGTGCGGGCGCGCGTACGGGGCGCGCGGTCGGGCTCGCGCGCCACGCGAGCGCCGTTCGTTGACACCATCCCCGGCCGGGCGTACAGTACCGTCGTCCGCCTCTCGGGGAAGTCCGGTGCGAGTCCGGCACTGTCCCGCAACGGTAACGAACCGCCTGGTTCGAAGTCCGAATACCGAGGGTCGGCACGTACTGCACCCCTTGCGAGGACGAGGAAGGGCAGCCCGCGCGGCGCGCGACGCGTCGCAACGGCCATCTCCCGACAGGGAACCCCCGACCCCCGAAACTCGCAGGCGCGTAGGAGGAGACATCGTGATCCGACGTCTGGCATTCCTGGCCCTGCTGCTCGTCAGCGCGGGCGCGCTGCAAGTCAGCGCGTTGGCAGCCGCGCAACCCGCCGCCACGCCCGCGAGCGACTACCCCCGCTCCGTCATCGACGACCTGGGACGCACCGTCACCTTGCACGCGCCACCGCGGCGCATCGTGGCGATGGCGCCGAGCCACACCGAGAGCGTCTGTGGGATCGGCGCATGCGACCGCCTGGTCGGCGTCGACCGGCACTCCGACTGGCCGCCCGAGGTGAGCGCGTTGCCGACGCTAGGAGACGCGTTCGCTCCCGACCTCGAGCGCATCGCCCTACTCGCCCCGGACCTGGTGCTGGTCGACGAGTACAGCGGCATGCACGATGCGCTCGCCGACCTGGGCATCGTCACCTTCGCCGGTACGCCGCAGACCTACGACGAGACCCTCACGTACCTCGCCACCCTGGGCGAGATGCTCGGCCAGGAGACCGAGGCGTCCCTCCTGGTGGGGCGCATCGTCGGCAGCATCGAGGGCGTCGCTGCCGTCACCGCAGGGCTCGAGCCCCCGACCGTGTTCATCGAGCTCGACCCGACGCCGTACAGCGCCGGGCCCGACGCGTACCTGGGCACGCTACTGACGCTGGCCGGTGGCGCGAACGTCGTCACCGCCGCCATGGGCGCGTTCCCGCTGGTCGACCCCGAGTACGTCGTGGCGTCCGATCCCGAGGTGGTGCTGCTGACCGACGCGCCATTCGGCGTCACGGCCGATGACGTCGCTGCTCGGCCGGGCTGGGGCGGAATGCGCGCGGTACGGGACGGTCGCGTGATCGAACTCGACCAAGACGCCGTGAACCTGCTCAGCCGCGCCGGTCCTCGCATGGGTGACGCCGTGCTGTTGCTCGCGCGCATCTTGCACCCGGACGCGTTCTGACGGAGGAGTGCGAGGCCGTGACCGTCCGTGCGCCGGGACGCGGCGCCGAACCGCGCGCCACGCGCCGCGCCAGGCGGCACGCGCTCGCGTTGCCGGTCTCGCTGGTGGTGCTCCTGGTGGTAGTGGCGTTGGCTTCGTCGATCGGCTCGGTGAGCGTCACGCCCGGCGAGTTGTTGGCGGCGCTGGGTCGGGGGTTGCGCGGCCGGGCCGAAGGGGCGATCGACGCCATCGTGTGGAACATCCGCCTGCCGCGGGTTCTCCTCGGCGCCGTGGTAGGTGGCGGGTTGGCGTTGGCCGGCGCGGTGTTCCAAGGGGTGTTCCGCAACCCACTGGCCGATCCCTACCTGATCGGCACGGCCAGCGGCGCCGGGTTCGGCGCCACCCTCGTGATGGCCCTCGGTGCCGGCGTTCCGATCCTCGCGCGCGTCGGCGCTCCGCTCGTGGCGTTCGTTGCTGCGTTGGCGACGGTGTTGGTGGTCACGGCGTTGGCGCGGGAGGGGCGCTCGTTGCCCACCGTTCGCTTGATCCTGGCCGGCGTGGTGGTCGGTTCGATCCTCACCGCTGCGACGTCCTTCGTCCTGCTCGGCGCGCGCGAGCAAGCAGCCGGGGTCCTGGCGCGGTTGCTCGGGAGCTTCGCGTTCGCGTCGTGGAAGGACGTCGCGGTGGTGGCGGCGTTCACCGCCCCGGCAGCGGTGCTGGCCGTGACCCTGGCGCGTGCACTGGATGTGCTGCAACTCGGCGAGGAAGGCGCCGCGCAGTTGGGGTTGCCGGTCGAGCGCGTGAAGCTGGCGCTCTTGGCGTTGGCGACCCTCATCACCGCCGCGGCGGTCAGCGTGGCAGGCATCATCGGTTTCGTCGGCCTGATCACGCCGCATGCGGCCAGGATGGCGTTCGGTCCTGCCCATCGGCGGCTGTTGCCGCTCGCGCTGGTGTGGGGCGGAGCCTTCACGGTGCTGGCGGACGTGTTGGCCCGGACCGCCCTTTCGCCCGCGGAGGTGCCGGTGGGCGTGGTGACCGCGTTGGCAGGTGGGCCGTTCTTCTTGGCGTTGCTGCGCCGCAGGCCGGAGGGCGTGTGAACGTCGTCCTGGCGGGTGTGCGCGTGGGGTACGGCCGCCAGGCGCGGGCGGTGCGGAGTGGGCGGCCCGGACGGCCCGGGCCGCCCGGGCTTCCTGACGGACCCGAGGGTTCCGAGCGCACCGCCGGCGTGGTGCTGCACGGCCTCGACCTCGAGCTACGGCGCGGCCAGGTGCTCGGCGTCGTAGGGCCCAACGGGGCGGGCAAGACGACGATCCTTCGCGTCCTCACCCGTAGAGTGCCGATGTGGAGTGGCAGCGTGACGGTCGATGGCAAGCCGATCGCGCGCTACGGCCGCTTCGAGTTGGCACGCAAGCTCGCTCTGGTGCCGCAGACGCCCGAACTCCCAGAGGGTTTCGAGGTACGCGATGTGGTCGCGATGGGCCGGACGCCGCACCTGGGCCTGTTCGGGACCGCCAGCGCGGTCGACGAGCGCAAGGTCGAGGCGGCCATGGCGGCGACGGGTCTGGTCGAGCTGGCGCCGCGCAGGGTCGACACGCTGTCGGGCGGTGAGCGACAACGGGTCGCGTTCGCGCGCGCCCTTGCCCAGGAACCGACCTACCTTCTGCTCGACGAGCCCACCAACCACCTCGACCTCCACTATCAGCTCGAGGTCGTGCGCTACGCCCGCCACCAAGCGCTGCGGGGGTTGGGTGCACTGGTGGTGCTGCACGACCTGAACCTGGCCGCGCGTGCGTGTGACGCGCTGGTCGTGGTCGACGCAGGGCGCGTCGTGGCCCGCGGCACGCCCAGCGAGGTGCTGACCGCCGAGCTCCTCCGCGACGTGTACCGGGCGGACGTGCGGGTCCTCGACGACGATGGCGTGCCGGTGGTGGTGCCGCGCGTCTGAAGCGCGGCTACGTCGACGCGCAGTTGCGCCGATGCGTCGGCCCGCGGAAGCGCCAACGCTCCGACGCGCGGAGGCGCCGCCACGCCGACACGCTTCCCCTCCGGCGTTGCGTGGCTCCGGCGTTTCATGGCCCCCGGGCTCAGAACCGGCTTGGAGGATCGAAGCGGCGCTTCACGCGGATGGCCGTGCGGTAATGCTCCACCAAGGCCTCGGTCGCGGCGCGCCAGCCGAAGCGCTCCATGTCGGCGCGGGCCTGGCTGCCGAGACGCTGACGCAGCGCCGGGTCGAACAGCAACTGGCCGAGCTTGTCCGTCAGCTCGCCCAGGTCGCCCGGTGTGAACATCAAGCCGTTCTCGCCGTCGCGGATGACATCGGGGATGCCGCCCGCGCGCGCGCCAACCGGCGGCACGCCGCAGGCCATCGCCTCCATCGCCACGAACCCGAGCGTCTCGGTGTCCGACGGGAACGCGAACACGTCGGCGCTCGCGTAGGCGGCGGCCAGGTCCGGGCCCGACATGTACCCGGTGAAGACGGTATTCGTGCCCGCGAAGCGTTGACGAAGGGTGGCTTCGGCGGGACCGGAGCCGATCAACGCCAGCCGCACGCCGGGCAGTTGCGTGATGGGGGCGTAGAGCCAGTCGATGCGCTTCTCGTAACTGAGCCGGCCGACGTACACCATCAGTGGCGCGTCGGGGTGGCCGTCGGTGAGCCGCTCGCGCATCGCGCCCGTGCGACGATCCGGGTGGAACAGTACGGTGTCGACCGCTTTCGGCCACAGGCGCACACGCTGGATGCCGAGCCCACGCGCGGAGTTCACCATCGGGACGCTGGTGCACAGGTTCACGTGGGCCTGGTTGTGGACGTCGCGTAGGAACCGTTGCGACGGCTCTAGCAGCATCGGAAGCTTGAGGTGCCGCGCGTACTGGATGATGTCGGTGTGATAACTCGCCAACAAAGGCAAGTTGCGCTGCTTGGCCAACGCCGTTCCCCACAGGCCCAGCACCACCGGGTTCACGACATGCACGATGTCCGGCCGGAAGCGGTCGAGTTCGCGCCCCAGCCGAGGTCGGGGAAGGCCTAGGAACAGCTCCGGGTACCACGGCCGGAATGGCAACGCTGGGACGCGTACGACGCGGTGCCCGGCATAGCTCTCGGGCGGATGGTGGGGCGCGAAGACCAGCGCCTCGTGCCCCAGCGCGGCGAGTTGCTCGAGCGTCCGCACCAAGCGTGTCACCACGCCGTCGATCTTCGGAAGGAACGTCTCCGTGAAGACGGCGATCCTCATGCGAAGTTGCGCGCTCTGGCGGTGCGCCGCGGCCTCAGACGCTCTCGACGGTCTCGCGCAACGTGAGGGCGGGATCTCCGGGCTTCTGTTCTGCGGTCCAGGTACTGGTGCAGGGGATCTTGCTGGTGTCGGCGCGGTGGGCGTACTTGCGCGCGATGTCGGTGACTTCCTCGAGGAGTCCGGCTTGGAGGGTGGTGGGTTGCAGGCCCAGGTCGAGGAAGGTCTCGTTGCGAACGTGGAGTTCGTTCTCGGCGTCTTCCTTGCGGGGGTTGGGGACGTTGGCGACCTCGGCGCCGGTGAGGTCGGCGACGAGGTGGGCGAGGTCGCGCACGCGGTGCGTCTCGGTCATCTGGTTGAGGATATGGACCTTGTCGCCGCGGCTGGGGGGGTTCTCGAGGGCGAGTTGGACGCAGCGGACGGTGTCGCGGATGTGGATGAAGGCGCGCGTCTGGCCGCCGGTGCCGTGGACGGTGAGGGGGTAGCCGACGGCGGCTTGCATGAGGAAGCGGTTGAGGACGGTGCCGTAGTCGCCGTCGTAGTCGAAGCGGTTGACGAGGCGCTCGTCGAGGTTGGTCTCGGGTGTGGTGGTGCCCCAGACGATGCCTTGGTGGAGGTCGGTGATGCGCAGTCGGTCGTTCTTGGCGTAGTAGGAGAACAGGAGTTGGTCGAGCGTCTTGGTCATGTGGTAGACGCTGCCGGGGTTGGTGGGGTAGAGGATCTGCTGGTCGACGGTGTCGCCGTCGTCGGTGCGGACCTGGATGTCGAGGTAGCCCTCGGGGATCTTCATGCCGGCGGTGCCGTAGCCGTAGACGCCCATGGTGCCTAAGTGCGCGAGGTGGATGTCCTGGCCGGACTCGACGATGGCGGCGAGCACGTTGTGGGTGGCGTTGACGTTGTTGTCGACGGTGTAGCGCTTGTGGGCGCTGCTTTTCATGCTGTAGGGGGCGGCGCGTTGCTCGGCGAAGTGAACGATGGCGTCGGGCCGCTCGCGTTGGATGAGGGCGAGGAGTCCGGCGTAGTCCTGCGCGACGTCGACGCGGTGGAAGCGCATCTGGTTGCCGCTGACCTGGTGCCATGCCTGGATGCGTTCGTTCATCGGGCGGATGGGGGTCAGGCTCTCGGCCTCGAGCTCGTTGTCGATGTTGCGCCTGGATAGGTTGTCCAGGATGTGGATCTCGTGGCCGAGGTTGCTCAGATGCAGGCTGGTGGGCCAGCCGCAGAAGCCGTCGCCACCGAGGATGAAAACCTTCATGTTCGCCTCCGGCGCGGGTGTCGAGCCCGCGAAACATCGTAGTCTAGCACGCTCTTCTTGGCGCCCGGTTCGTCGTTCGGGACGCGCGTTCGTGCTTCTCGGGCGGCACCGGAACGGGTCGGGACCTTGCGCCGCGGCGGGCCGCGCTGCGTCAGGACGACGAGAGCGTGTCGCGCAGGCGCCGGCGCCACTCGCGCACCCGGCGCCGGAGGAACCGCCGCCGGTACGAAGCGGCGCCGGCGTGCCACGCACTGGGCTTGAGGAACGAACCGACGACGGAGGCGGCGATGAAGAACGGGTGGAGCGCCGACCAGATCAGCGTCGTGTGTCCCCATAGGTCGCGTCGGTCCAACTGGGTGGTGCCGACGCCCATTCCGAGGAACTCGATCGCGGCTTTCGCGCCCCACAACCCGATGGCCCAAGGTGCCAGGCCGGGAACGAACGGGGCCAGGAGCACCGAGGCGGAGAGCGCCACGCTCTGGGCCCCGAGCACCGCGACGCCCACGAGGAAGGCAGGATGATAGTGCATGACGTGGTGGTAGCGGCTCACCCAGCGGCGCCGCTGCCCCAACAGCGCGCGCGCGTTGGGCGCCGGCTGGGTCAGGACGCGGGCAGCCGGGGTATCGGCGAACACCACGCGCATGTCCGGTAGGCGCCGCATCGCTTGGGTGAGGAGGTCCTCGTCACCGCTGGGCGCCCGCCCCGCAGTGCCGAATCCTCCGACCGCGTCGAACGCACTGCGCCGGTACGCCAAGTTGTTCGCGCTGCTCGCGAACTTCCACCCGAAGCGCGACAGGCTGCGCGAGGTCAGCATGAGCGTGAACCAGTCCGCGCTCTCGAAGCGCCGCAACCAAGAGCGCGCCTCGCCCTTGCGGCTGCTCTCGACGTAGCCCACCACCATCGCGACGTCGGGGGAGAAGTAGGAGACCATCGCGTCCACCCAGCCGGGATGGTAGCGGCAGTCGGCGTCGCTGGCCAGCACGATCTCGCCGCGTGACGCCTGGATGCCCCGCTCCACGGCGTTCACCTTGGGCGACAGGCGCCGGCTGGGCTCACGCACGACCTCGAGGCGGAACCGTGCATCGCGCGCGGCGTAGTGCTCGATGATGGCGCGGGTGCCGTCGGTGGACCGGTCGTCGACGATGACGAACTCGAGCGGCCCGGCGTAGCGCTGGCTGGACAACGACGCCAGGTTCGCTGCCAGGTTGCGCTCCTCGTCATGAGCGGGGATGACGACGGTGACGGACGGCGCGCCGCGCGGACCGCGCCCCGGCGGACGACGCAGCATCCCGACGACCACCAGCGACATCAATCCCAGGTACGGCACGCCCACCAGGTAGAGCAGGACGATCCAAGCTTGTGTCATGACGCCCTCGCGTCGGAGCTCACGCCGCACTCGGTCCGAAGGAGGATGTTGCCTTTCCGACGGGCATGCTCGCGAGTTTACCACCGCCTCGCCCGCGTTCCCGACGTCGCGACGCGGTCTTCGTAGCCACCGGTCGCCCGCCTGAGTTCGGGCGCGCGCGGCGTCCCTTCACGAGAACCTGCCGGCCCGCCAGCGCGCGGTAGGCTGTTCCACCGTGTCCCGCGACCCGAACGAAAGCTTCCACGCGTTCCTGACGCAACTCGACGAGTACCAGGGACAGGTCGCCTCCTACACCTTCTTCCCGCCCCGCAAGGGGGTGTTCGCCCCCGAAGACGACGGTCCGTTCGCGGCCGAGCTGGCGCGTCTCGGCGTGGTGCCGTTCCGGCATCAGGCCCGCGCGTTGCGTGCGGCAGGGAGCGGGCGGGACGTCGTGGTGGCAACCCCGACGGCTTCCGGCAAGTCGCTGACGTTCCAGCTTCCCGCGGTGGCGGCGGCAGTGCGCGGGCAGACGACGCTGCTGCTGTACCCCACCAAGGCGCTAGCGCACGACCAGCTGTTGCGGTTCGGCGAACTGGCCGACGCCCTCGGCCTGCCTGCCGCAGCTGGCGAGGGCGTCCCGACGGTGGCCGCCTACGACGGTGACACTCCCGCCGAGCGGCGCGCCGGCGTTCGCGCCGGCACACGCATCGTCCTCACCAACCCGGACATGCTGCACTACGGCATCCTGCCCCATCATCGCCAGTGGGCCTCCTTCCTCGGCGCGCTGCGGTACCTGGTGCTGGACGAACTGCATGCCTATCGCGGCGTTCTCGGCACGCACGTGGCGAACGTGGTGCGGCGTCTCCTGCGCATGGCAGCACGCTACGGCGCAGATCCTGTCGTCATCGCAGCGTCGGCGACCGTCGGGAACCCGGGGGAGCACGCCGAACGGTTGACGGGGCGACCGTTCGAGGTCATCGACGAAGGGGACGCTCCCAGCGGGGCGCGCGAGTTCGTGATCTGGCGACCGCCTGCCGTGGGGGGCCGGCAAGGAGGGGCGCCCGACGCTGCTGCCGCGGGCGAGCGCCGCCGCAGTAGCAACGGCGAGGCCGCCCAACTGGCCGCGGCCTTCGCCCGCCATGGGGTCAAGAGCCTCTTCTTCTGCAACTCGCGCAAGGCTGCCGAGCTCATCCGGCGGTACGCGGTCGGGATGGTGGACCCGGAGCTCGCCCCGACCATCCAGAGCTACCGCGCGGGCTACACGGCGGAAGACCGCCGTCTCCTGGAGGCAGGCTTCCGCGACGGCGACATCCGCGTGCTCACGGCCACCAGCGCGTTGGAGCTGGGAGTGGACGTGGGCGGTGTCGACGCGGTCGTGATGGTGGGGTATCCGGGGTCGAAGATGGCGCTCTGGCAGCGTTCAGGGCGCGCCGGGCGCGAGGGCGGCAGGGCGCTGACGTTGTTGGTGCCCGGCGCAGACCCGCTTGACGAGTACTTCCTGCACCACCCCGACGCGCTCGTCGACGGACCCGTCGAGCGTGCCGTGGCCGACCCGTTCAACGACGAGTTGCACCCGCTGCACGTCGCGTGCGCAGCGGCCGAGGCTCCGGTTGCGGCGGACGAACCGTGGCTGGCGCCGTGGCTCGACCTTTCGTCCGTTCCCAGTCTCGTGCGAGCCGGCGGCACCTACCGTCACGTGGGGCGCTACCCTCACAGACGCGTGCACGTGCGCGGCGGGGGAGGCCGACAGATCCGCCTCAAGGACGGCATGGGCCGTTCGTTGGGAAGCACCGACTTCGCGACCGCGCTGCGCGAACTCCATCCCGGCGCGGTCCACCTCCACCAAGGGGAGCCGTACCTGGTGGCCGAGCTCGACTTGGAGCGGGGGCTCGCGCGCCTGCTGCCCCACATCGAGGACTACTACACGCAACCTCGCTCCGAGACCGACATCGAGGTGCTAGGACCGTTGCCTTCGCGCCCCCAAGTGACGGGCGTGCTGGCCGAGCCGCCGCCTGGCGTTCACGTCGGCCGCGTGCGGGTACGGCACGTCGTGACCGGTTTCGTGAAGAAGCGTTACGTCAGCGAGGCCGTCTTGGACGAGCGCCCGCTCGACCTGCCCGAGGTCACGTACGACACGCAAGCGGCGTGGTTCGAAGTCGACGGGGTGCCGGGCGCGCCGGCCGGGGAAGAACTTCCGGCTTCGCTGCACGCCCTCGAGCACACCCTCATCCAGTTGCTGCCGGCCTTCGTGCTTTGCGAGCGGGCGGACGTGGGCGGCGTCTCGTACCCCTTCTACCCGCCCACGGGCCGGCCGACGGTGTTCGTTTACGACGGCCATCCGGGCGGCGTCGGCTACGCCCGAGCGGGTGCGGCCGCGTTCCTGGCTTGGCTGACGGCGGCACGCGACCTGCTGCACGCATGCCCTTGCGTCGACGGCTGCCCCCGGTGCGTGCTCTCGCCCAAGTGCGGCAACGGTAACCAGATGCTGGACAAGCACGGCGCCGCCCGCTTGGCCGATGCTTTGTTGGACCACCTTCGTGTGCTGGCGCCGGGTGTCGTGTCGGCGTGACGACGTACGGGAGAAGCTGGTGGCACGCGAAGTGCTAGACTCGCAGGCCGTGCGTATCGGCTTCGTGACCCAACTGCTGTGGCATCGCTACGGGCCGTTCTGGCGCTCGCTGGTCGACGCAGCCGGGGCGGAGGCGCGCTTCGCGGATCCGGACACCGTGCGCGCCCAGTGGAGCACACCCGCCGTGGCGGCGGTGCCGGGAGTCTCGTTCCGCCTCGCGGCCGCGCAAGCATCGGCCCTGAGTGACTGCGACGCCATCGTCGTCCCGCAACTGGTCCGCGACGACACGGTCCAACGCGGAAGCGCGCAGGACCCCTGGATCGCCGACTTCCCTGGCGCCCTGGCCAACGCGGTGCCGAACCTTCCTCACTTGCTTCCCGTGCCCGCCCGGCTCGACCTGCCCGTCGAGGGGCGCGCCGTTGCCGTGCTGCAGTCCGTGCTTCACGACGCCGTTCAGGTCGGACCGGTGTGGTCTCGCGTTCGGGCGCAGGCCAAGCCACCAAGGCCGCCACGCGTGGGCTGGACCCGGCGCCCCGGCCAGACGAGCACCGTGGGGCTGGTCGGTCAGCCTTGGCTGCTGAACGACGCGTTGGCTGCCCGGTTCACGGGCGACGACGAGCTGGTCGTGTCGCAGCATCGCCTCGACCCGCAGGAGCTGGAGGAGGAGGGCCGGCGCGTCGAAGGGCCTTTGGTGGACAGTGACGCCGAGGTCCTGGGTGCCGCGCGCATGTTCGGCCGGCGCGGTGGCGTCACGCAGGTGCGCTTGTTGATCGATGCCGGCGCGAGCGCCGATGCTTGGCTCGCTGCCCGCGTGCGGCGCATCTCGCACCGGCCGGTAGATGTGGTTGCCGTCCAGGACGCCATCGGCGAGGAAGAGCTGCTCGACACGCTGTCGAACCGACCGGTAGACTGAACCCCGTGCACCTGGTAGTGATGCTCGTCGCCTTCGGCGGCGTCGCGGTGAACGCCTTCGGCGCGTGGGCGGTGAGTCGGCGTAGGCCGATGGTCGCGCGTCTGTTCTTGTTGGCCGCGATGGTCCTCACCGTGGCGGGCGTCGCCTATGCCTATCGCTCCCCCGGCGCGTGGTGGATCCTCGTGATCGGGGCGGTGCTGGCGTTCGTGGCGTCGTTCCTCCATGCCCGCCTCGTGCTCGGCAAGGTGGTGTGGGCGAACCACGTCGCTCGTGGGCTGGCGTTCGCCGGCGCCCTGATCCTGGCGTGGCGCCTGGTACCTTGAGCGCCCATGGGGTCGCTTCGCCGCCGCACCTTCATCCCAGCCGGCGCCCACTCGACGGGTCGTAAGACCTTGCTGTAGGCTGCGCGGCGGAAGTCAGATTTCGGAGGACATCGAACATGAACCCTTTGCGTTTCACCGTCGCTCTCGCCTTGCTGTTCGCAAGCTGGGCCTCCGCCTTCACCTGGGACCCCAGCACCTTCCCGGAGGGGAACCAGCGCTACGTCTTCGAGATCACCGTCGAGGGCTCGGACGGCCCGGCGATCAGCACGCTCGACTACGAGGTCGTTCAGACGGGCGACACGTACGACACCGTGAGCACGCTCACCGTCCGCAGCAGCGGTGTTGCCCTGGACGAGTTGTCGGACACCATGTTCGGTGGCGACGCGATGGCGACCTTCGGCTTCGGTCCGATGCTGGCGTTCTACGGGCCCGCCATCTTCATGCTTCCGATGATGCTCGGCGCCGAGGACATCCACGTGCGCAGCGAGCCGATCCGGGTCGCGGGCATGGGCAGCCTGGTGATGGACCACGCCGAGCAGTTCTCCGGCATCGAGTGCGTGGTCATCGAGTTCGTGCCGGACGACGGCAGCAGCTCGATGGAGTTCGCGCTGGCGGAGGGACTGCCCTTCCCCTGTTACAGCAGCTACGGCGACGAGGGCTCGCGCACCATCGTGCGCTTGATCCACGCCGAGTAACGCCGGCTCGTCCGGGCGCCGCCTTGGCGCCCGAACGAACGCGCCCGGAGCGGCAGGACCACCGCTCCGGGCGCGTTCGTCGCAGGTGCCTGCGCTGCCGGCACGCCCGCTTTGTCCGGGCATGCAGAACTCAGAACGCGTTGTGCCCCGTGATCTGCCTCCCGAGCACGAGGGTATGGACGGTGTCGGTGCCCTCGTAGGTGGCGACGGTCTCCAGGTTCAACATGTGGCGGATGGCGGCGTACTCGGTGGTGATGCCGTTCCCGCCAAGCATGTCGCGCGCCGAGCGGGAGACGTTCAGGGCCCCGCGGCAGTTGTCGCGCTTGGCGAGCGACACGCGGCTCGGGTGGTCCCTGCCCTCTTCCTTGAGGCGGCCAAGGCGGTACGCGAGCAGCGTGCCCTTGGTGATCTCGCTCAACATGTCCGATAGGCGGGCCTGCACCAGCTGCTTGGCGGCCAGCGGCTCGTCGAACGCGGGCCGGTCGGCGACGTAGGCCACGGCCTCGTCGAAACAAGCTTGCGCCGCTCCGAGCACGCCGAACGCGATGCCGAAGCGCGCCTGGTTCAAGCACGATAGCGGGCCCTTGAGCCCCTCGACGTCGAGCTTGTTGGCTGCAGGCACGACGACCTCGTCGAGGTACAGCTCCGACGTCACCGACGCTCGCATGGACGCCTTGGTCTTGATGTCGACGGCCTGGAACCCTTCACGGTCGGTTTCCACCACGAAACCGAGGAT
Source organism: Trueperaceae bacterium (assembly GCA_046484635.1). GTDB lineage: Bacteria > Deinococcota > Deinococci > Deinococcales > Trueperaceae > CAZACZ01. Next base: position 5,076 of record JAWOIL010000071.1, on the reverse strand, counting down.
CTTCCCGCTGGCTTCCTCCTTGGCCCAGACGATGGCGACCTGGGCGCGCGAGCCGCTGGTGATCCAGCGCTTCACGCCGGTGATGACGTAGTCATCGCCGACCTTGCGCACCCGGGTACGCATGGCCCCGGGGTCGGAGCCGGCGTCGGGCTCGGTCAGGCCGAAACATCCCACCGCTTCGCCGCTCGCCAGGCGCGGCAGCCACGTGTCCTTCAGGGCGTCCGAGCCGTATCGATGGATGGGGTACATGACCAGGCTCGATTGCACGCTGACGAAGGACCGAAGGCCCGAATCGGCGTACTCGATCTCGCGGCAGATGAGGCCGTAAGCGCTGTAGGAGGCTTCGGCGCCGCCGTAGCGGTCGGGCAGGGTCACGCCGAGCGCGCCCAGTTCGCCGAAACGTCGTGCCAGGTCCTCCGGGAAGACGCCCTCGAGCCACCAGTCGCCGACGTGGTCGAGGAGTTCGCCGCGCACGTACTCGCGCACGCTGTCGCGGATCATCCGCTCCTCGCGCGTGTACAGCGCGTCGACGTCGTAGAAGTCTTGCAGCGACACGGCGCTGCTCGTCGTGTTGGTCGTCATCGACCGCCTCCAGACCGGGTCGGCGCGGTCTCAGCCGTCCCCGAAGAGCTTCTTGAGGGCGTCCTCTTTCGAGGTGCGCTTCGCAGGGTAGTAGCGCTGCCCGTCGAACATGATTCGCTCGGCGGTGAGCAGCGCGGCGACGGATGCCTCGATGGTGTCGATGGCGAGTTCCTCGAAGTGCCGTTCGTCGATGAAGCGCTGAACCTCACGGACGGTAGCCCCTTTGCTCCCCGAAGATTCCACCGCCTCACACACCCAGTCGTCAACCGTCATACGCCAGTGTACGCCGGGCAGCAGGGGCGTCAGCGGGGTTGCGACCCGGGAGTTCGACGTTCCGGGTCCGCCCGGTACGCCACTTCTCGGCCGCCCGACACCTCGCCCCAGGGCGCCGTCTCGGCCATGGTGATGACGCGAACCGGGCACGCGTCGACGCAGGCGTCGCAACCCACGCAGCGTTCCGGATCCAGGTAGAGGACGGCGGGGTCGGCGCTCAGGTCGCGGGAGAACGCGTCCGTGGGGCATGCGCGCGTGCAGCTCGGACACAGGATGCAACCGTCCGCCACGCGCGGCAGGCGCCATGGCACGTTCGCGGCCGCGTCGGGTCCTGCCAGCTCCAGCACGTAGTAGCTCTTCGTCAGTTCCGCGGGCAAGTCCACCCTGTCGTCGTCGACCTTGACGGCGGGAAGCAGACGCTCCAGCGGTTCGAGCGCGGCACTGGCGCTGCGTTGCGCGTTCCGCAGCCCCCCCGTCAGCAGCGACCGGCGGCTCACGCGGCCTGGGCGGTGGTCACCGTCGAAGCGCGTCTTCGCTTCCACCCGGATCCGCAACGGCCGTCCACGCGCTTCGGCGAGTGCGCCCGCGTTCCGCGCCACCTCGTTCACGACGTCCGGCACCGCGGCGGAGCCGATGGCACAACCTGCGCACTCGCCGTGCACGAGGGTCACCTCGTCGTGGCGGCCGCCGAGACGCAGGACGTCGGTGGGGGATAGGCGCGCGAGGCATAGCACGCTCTGCGCCTCACCCGGCACTTTCGAGCAGCGGATGGATTCACCGGGTTCGTAGCGGGGCGACGCCTCCAGTGCCTGCGAAGGGCAGGCCTGGACGCATAGCCCGCAGCCGGTACAGTCGACGGGGTCGATCTCGACACGCCTGCCGATGCGGACGGCGTCGTGCGGGCAGGCGTCGAGACAAGCGCGACACGCCGAACGACCGCGTATGACGACCAGGCAGCGCTTGTCGGCGTAGGCGGGGGCAACGTCTGCCGCGCGGAACACGAAGCTGAGCAGGTCGTCGAAGCCCGGCACCGTCCGCCCTCAGAACCCGTACAGCTCGACGCGCTTCTCGCTGAGCTTGTCGTGATAGCCGGTGTCGTCGAGGTAGCGGTCGAAGGTGGCGAAGTCGATCTGTTGCTTCTGATCGGAGAGGGCCACGGCAGGGTTCGGGTGCACTTCCACCATGATGCCATCGGCGCCCACCGCCAAGCCCGCCTTGGTGAGCGCAACCAGAAGGTCGCGCCGGCCGCCGGAGTGGGTCACGTCGACCAGGACGGGCAAGTGCGTCTCGAGCTTGGCCAGCGCCACGGCCGATACGTCAAGCGTGTTGCGCGTGTAGCGCTCGAAGGTGCGGATGCCGCGCTCGCACAACACCACGTTGGGGTTGCCTTCGTGCAGCAGGTACTCCGCGGCCATCACCCACTCCTCCACCGTGGCGGCCAGGCCGCGCTTGAGCAGCACCGGCTTGCTGCTGCGCCCGACGACCCGGAGCAGGTTGAAGTTCTGCATGTTGCGCGCGCCGATCTGGATCATGTCGACGTACTCCTCGAAGAGTGGCAAGTCGACGGTGCTCATGATCTCGCTCACGAAGTGAAGTCCGTGCCGGTCGCTCGCTTCTCGGCCGAGGCGCAACCCTTCCTCGCCCAAGCCCTGGAAGCTGTACGGGTCGGTGCGCGGTTTGTAGGCGCCGCCGCGGAACAGGCGCACGCCGCGTGACGCCACGTGGCGCGCCACGGCCTCCACCTGCTCGGCCGACTCGATGGCGCATGGCCCCGCCACCAGCACCGGCGCGTGCTTACTGCCGATCGGCACGTCGCCCACGAAGACCACCGTGTCTTCCTTGCGGGTGGCGCGGGACGTCAGGTAGCTGCGCTTCTCTTGCGCCTCGCCGAGCTCCATGCTGGCCTGGAAGACCTGCTTGAACAGGCTCTTGACGGTGGCGTCGTCGAACGGTCCGCGGTTGGCGGCCACCAACGCGTCGAGCATGGCTTGCTCGCGCACGGGGTCGTACTGCGAGTGGCCCGCCTCGCTCTGGATCGCGCCGATCTCACCGGCGACTCGCGCCCGCTCGGAAAGCAGCTCGAGCAGGCGAAGGTTCAGGTCGTCAATACGTGCCCGTAGGCTCTGGATCCTCTCTTGCATGGTCCATCCTACGCTGCGACACCCGCACCACCAGGATCGTGAGCTCGAACAGCACGATGAGCGGGATGGCGACCAGCGCGAGGTTGAAGGGGTCGCCGGTGGGGGTCAGCACGGCGGCTGCTGTGAGGCCGATCACGATCGCCCAGCGCCGGTTGCGCACCAGCGGCTCGGCTCGGATCAGGCCGATGCGGGCGAAGAGGAACCCGAGCACGGGCATCTCGAACATCAGCCCGAACACCCCCATCAACATCAGGATGGTGGAGATGTACCTGCCGATCGAGAGCAGGCCCTGCGCCTCGCCACCGAGGAACCCCAGCAGGATCGGGATGGTGATCGGCAGCACCACGTAGTACGCGAACGCCACCCCGGCGGCGAACGCCAGCGCGGCGAAGAAGACGAACGGCACGGCGTAGCGGCGCTCTTCGCGGTAGAGACCGGGCGCGACGAAGCCCCAGATCTGGCCGATCAGCACCGGCGCGGCCAACACCAGGCCGAAGAAGGACGAGATCTGCATGGAGACGGTGAACGGCTCCAGCACCGCGAAGAAGTTGAGCGTCATGGACGGCGGCAAGGGCTCGCGCATCCACTCGAGGATGCGGAAACGGAACACGAAAGCAACGCCCGCAGCCACGATCCAGGCTCCGAGCGCGATGAAGAGCCGCGTGCGCAGCTCCTCGAAATGCTCGATGAGGGTCACGGCGCTCCCGCCGCGCTCTCGCTACGGACCTCAGGCGTCGTCGGCGGACGAAGGCGCGCTCTTGGGCGTCTTCTCGCCTTCGGCGGTGGCGGCGGTGGAGACACCGGCCGCCTGCGCCTTGTCGTCGGCGCCCTCGTCGTCGATGTCCTTGCGCATGTCTCTCAGGCCGCGACGGAACTCACGCACCGACTGACCGAGACCCTTCGCCATCTCCGGCAAGCGGCGCGGCCCGAAGATGAGCAGCACCACCACGAGGATGATGAGTAATTCGGCGATCCCCAACGAACCGATCTTCGGCATCGACCAGCCTCCAGTCGTACGTCATGGTAGCAGGGTCCAGGGTGCCGCCGGGTGAGCCGGCGTACCCGGCGAACAACGGCCCGCTCAGAAGCGCAGCTACGCCGTCCAGGACGGCAGTTGACACGATATGCGACGCGTGATAGCTTACCTATTCGGGTTCGTGGCTCGGCTGCCACCCTAGCTCAATCGGTAGAGCATCCGACTTGTAATCGGAAGGTTGTCGGTTCGATTCCGATGGGTGGCTCCACGCCGCGGCTCGCCGGTCGCGTCGGAACGCGGGTAGGTGCCCGAGTGGTTAAAGGGGACGGACTGTAAATCCGTTGGCTTATGCCTACGCTGGTTCGAATCCAGCCCTGCCCACCAGACGCGGCGGCCACGTCGGACACGGTTCGCGCCGTGTTCGACCCGGCCGGGGCGGTCGCAGCCACGAGGCTCGAGGGAACCTCGGTTCCCTGCGCGGTTCCCTGCGCGCGGGAGTAGCTCAGTTGGTAGAGCGTCAGCTTCCCAAGCTGAATGTCGCGGGTTCGAATCCCGTCTCCCGCTCCAGCCGCGAACCCGAGCCGTGATCCGAGGGAGCCGTGACCCGAGGGCGGCCTGAAGCGAGGGCTACGGCGCGGAGTGCGCCTGCAAGGCGCACGTGGTACGGCGGTGCGTTCCCGAGAGGGGCGCCCGCGGAACACCGGGGCCGGCACCGGCTCGTGTAGCTCAGGGGTAGAGCACTCCCTTGGTAAGGGAGAGGTCGACGGTTCAATCCCGTCCACGAGCTCCAAATCCGTCCCCGGCACGCCGGATCGAGCCGTGAGCGCAACACTGGCTTTCGCGGCTCGGTTCGGCTGCCACGACGAGGCGAACTCAGGTAGATGCGCGCAGGCGCGCGAAAGGATGTTGGCGACATGGCGAAGGGTGTGTTTCAACGGACGAAGCCGCATGTGAATGTGGGTACGGTGGGGCATGTGGATCATGGGAAGACGACGTTGACGGCGGCGATTACGTTTGCTGCGGCGGCGGCGGATCCGTCGGTGGAGACGCAGTCGTATGATCAGATCGATAAGGCGCCGGAGGAGAAGGCGCGTGGGATTACGA
>JAWOIL010000042.1:0-15586 GCA_046484635.1 Trueperaceae bacterium | reverse complement strand
GCGCGTGCCTCGATGCCGATGCCGACCAGCGCTGACCGCGCGAGGCCCGTAGCCGGCAATCGCGCCCGCTCGTCTCCTCGTAAGCCGCCCCGCCGCCTAGTTGGGCAGACGCCCTTCCAAGGGCACGTACGTCAGGCGTACCGCGTCCTCGCCGACGCGGTCGCTGGCGACGAGGTGTAGCTGCGGTCGTGCGGCGACGAAGTAGGGCTTCCCGCCGCCCAGCACGAAGGGCCGGAAGTAGAGGCGGTACTCGTCGATCAAGCCCAGTTCGGTGAGGCTCCCGGCCAGGGTGGGACCGGCGACGGCGATCTCGCCCTCGACGTCCGCCTTCAGCTGCCGCGCGAACGCCCCTAAGTCTTCGGTGACGAGGCTGGCGTTCGGACCCACCGACGCTAGCGAACGCGAAACGACCCACTTCGGATGGGCCCGCCACGCCGCCGCGAACGCGTGCTCGGGTGCGTTCCACTCCGGCCGATCCTCGTCCCAGTAGCGCATGAGTTCGTAGATACGGCGGCCGTACAGGCTGCCCGAGAGCGCACGGGTGTGGTCGATGAAGTGATGGAAGAGCGCTTCTCCGGGTGCGGGGATCTCCAGCTCACCTCGCACCCCATCCACGTAGCCGTCGAGCGTCTGCATCATCGCGTAGACGAACCTTGCCATCGATCATCCCTCCTCGACCTCGCGGGGCGTCGGCGATCGCGGCGTGCACCGTAACTCGTTCGCCGGACCTGCCCAAGTGTAGGGTCATCGCCGCGGCGAGCCACCCACGTAGCCTCGGGCCCGGCGCTCCGACGTTGGCGCGCGGAGTCGCTGCGCCGTGCGGCCGGTGGCGAGTTGCGCCATGATGGTGCCGGCCGCCGCGAGGACGAGCCCTACGACCTGTCTCGCGTTCATGTGCTCGCCCAGGAAGATTCAGGCGAGGATGGCGATCTGGCCGCCAGCCAACCAACGATCGCCCAGCCCGCGGCGCCTGCGGTACGCTCGCCATTCGATCCCTCTGGATCTCGGACGAGGGCGACTGTACCCGGTCGAGACAAGACGTCGCTTGGAAGTGATGTGCGTGGCGTGGTTCGTGTTGGTGCTCTCCGGCGTCATGGAAGCGGTGTGGGCGACGGCGCTCGGGAAGTCCGAAGGCATCACCAGGCCGGCCCACCGCGTCGTCGTCTTCCTGCTGGGGCTCGTGGCGTGCATCGTAGGGGTGAAACTGGTCGGGTGAGGGCGGGCACGAACCGACGCGTGCGCTCGAGATTCTTGGGACGGAGGGATCATGTCCAAGACCACCTTGTTCGAGGCGATCGGCGGATCCGAGGGCGTGCTCCGGCTCGCCCACGCATGGCACGAGCGGGTGCTGGCCGACGAGGTCGTCTCGCATGCCTTCAGCCACGGTTACCACCCGCAACACACTGAACGCCTAGCGGCGTACTGGGCCGAGGCGTGGGGCGGCCCTGCCGCCTACGGCGAGCGCTACGGCAGCGAGTCGTCGGTGGTTCGAATGCACAGCGGCAATGGTGTGCACGAGGAGATGGACTGGCGCGCAATCGCGTGCTTCGACCGTGCGATGGAGGACGCCGGCATCGCCGACGCTCGTTTGCGGCAGGTGCTCCACGACTACTTCGCCTGGGCAACGACCACCGCCATGGCGGCCTATCCCGACAATGCGGACGACGTACCCGGCGGCCTTCAGATCCCGCGCTGGTCGTGGGATGGGCTGCAGGTCTCCTGACCGAGGGGTCGAACCGGCCGCGCGGCGACCCTCTTCGAGATCGGCAACGGATGGTGGTTCAGCCGATCTTCTCTGCCAGCTCGACGATGATGCCTTCCGGGCCCCGGACGTAGCAGAGAATGTAGCTGTCTTGGTAGCGCTCCAGCTCGCCTACGAGTTCCGCGCCACGGGCTCGCAGCCCGGCGACGACGGTGCCGATGTCCTCGACGGCGAAGGCGACGTGGCGGATCCCAAGGGCATTGGCCGGTGCGTGCCCGTTGCCGCCCTCATAAGGCGGCGCGTGGAACTTGGCCAGTTCGAGTCGTCCGTTGCCGTCCGGGGTATTCAGCATCGCGATGTCCGCGCGGACGCCCTCGAGCGCCACGATGCGGTCCACCCAGGAGCCTTCGACGGACCCCTCGCCCTGCAGTTCGAGTCCGAGCTCGACGAAGAACTCCATCGCGGCTGCGAGGTCGTCAACCACGATGCCGACGTGCTCCATCCGTTGCACTGCCATGCGCTCGATGGTACGTGACTCGTGCCGATCCCGCAATGCGGCCGGCCGGCTCTCGATTCTGAAGGTGGGCGCCGTCATCGTCGCCGGCATGTTCCTGCCGATGTTCTCGATCGTCGGGCAGTTGAGTCAGTGAGGTCGTCGATCGCCCGTGTAGGCTGGGAGTTCGAACCAGAAGCAGGGAAGTTGGATTGATCGCAAGCTGGTTGCGGATGGGGACGTCGTTCTGACAGCACGTGCTTCGGAGCCTCGACGTACGCGCCTGCGCAAGGTGTTTGCCTGTCGGCAGGTGGGCTTTGCCGTGGTCAGACCTGCAGCGCCACAGCGCAAAAGCGTCCTGCGCCGCGGTGCGGCCGTACTTGCGGCGAGAGATGGCCTCGATTCACGCTGCGCCCCCGCCGCTCCTTGCTCTTGTCGGTTCCTCTCGTCAATGAAACGGGCGCACCTCGACGGGCGCTCGACAGGCGATGGCGGCCTTGCGCCCCCACGCCAGCGCCTCGTCCAGATCCGCGGCCTCCAGCACCCAGAATCCTCCGACGTGCTCCTTGGTCTCCAGATGCGGCCCGGCGCTGATGAGCACTTCACCATCGGGCTGCGCCCGCAGCGATCTCGCGCTGCTTGCCGGGTGCAGGCCGCCAACGAAAACCCTGACGCCAGCAGCCTTCATCTCGTCGTTGAGCGCGTCGATGTCACGGGACATCGCTTCGTCCTCGGCGACGGAGGGGTCGTAGTCGTCGGGGTGATGAATCGCCACCAAATACTGTGCCATGACTTCTCCTTTCACGGTTTTCGGGCGGGCCGAGGCAGACGACTGCTCTCAACCCGGACTTCTGCCATCGTTGCTTCGGCGCGGAACTAGGGTCAGTCGACCGTCGATGGCGCCGGAACCGCCGTGTCGTACTGGTCGTGTCTGCGCCACCAGACGTACGGGTCGCCTTCGGGCCAGCCGTCTGGTGCGTCCTCCCATTGCTCCTGCCGGCCGTAGGGCACCAGGTCGAGCAGGCTGAACGTCGTGCCGAGGTTCTCGACGCCGCGGTCGCTCGTCTGGTACGTGAGGTAGACGTGCTCGCCGTCGCGCAGGAACACGGAGAGCGCATGGTGCTCGCTGTCGCCCACCGTGGCGCCGAAGTCGTGGTTGAAGGTCGTGTCGTGCGACGAGTACCAGGGGAGGTTCCAGCCCATGCGACGCCGGTATGCCTCGAGTTTGGCGATCGGCGCGCGCGAGACGAGCGCGAACGACACGTCGCGAGCCGCGAGATGGCGGGTGTCGGCGACGCCGTCGGTGAACCACGAACAGCCGTCGCAACCTTCTTCCCAATCGGGGTGGAACATGAAGTGGTAGACGATCAACTGGTTCCGGCCCTGGAACAGGTCGAGCAGTGTGGCATCGCCGTCGCGGCCCCGGAAGACGTACCCCTTCTCGACAGGGGCCATCGGCAGCCGCCTGCGCTTGGCGGCCAGCGCATCGCCGCGCCGCATGTGCGCCTTCTCTTCGGCAAGCAGTTCGTCACGGGCCTCGCGCCACGCGTCATACGTGACGATGGGCGGCAGCGGTTTCGGTGTCTTCGCGCGTTCGGCCATGCTCTCGCCTCCTGACGTTCAATGACCACGCTTGGCGTTCCAGGTAGGTACACGAAGTTACACGATTCCTTCGTTCGGCGTACCTACGAGCGTGTGGCGGACGTCACGCCGTCAGGCGCCCTGCGGGAGATCGCCAAGGGCGGCGGTGCCGGCGCAGGGGGACGATCGGTCGTAGTCGGGTGATCGGGCGCTAGGTTAGGGTTCGACATCATGGATCGCCTCGAACCCACCGTCCCGTTCACCGAGAAGCGCCCCGTGGTCGACACGCTTCACGGCCACGCGATCGTCGACGACTACCGTTGGTTGGAAGGCGACGTCTCCGACCCGCAAGCGATGGGGCGCGTCACCCCAGAAGTGGCGGCATGGACCGATGCCCAGAACGCCTACACCCGTACCGTGCTCGACGCTCTGCCCGGCCGAGCGGCGTTGGAAGATCGACTCAGGCCGCTCTTGCAGATCGGCTCGGTCACCGCACCCATCCGGCGGGGAGGCCGGTACTTCCACCTTCGAAGGGAGGGCGACCAGAACCAAGCGCGCGTGTACGTGCGAGAGGGCCTACATGGCGAAGATCGGCTGCTCGTCGACCCCGAGGCGGTCGATCCGACCGGGCTCACGACCATCGAGTGGATCTCACCGAGCCCCGACGGCCTGCTGTTGGCGTACGGTACGTACGCGGCCGGAGACGAGAACACCCGGCTCCAACTCCTCGACGTCGACAGCGCCCAAGCGCTTCCGCTCGTGATCCCCAACAAGGTCCGCGCGCCAGCGTGGCTGCCGAGCGGGTCGGGGTTCGTCTACTGGAACCTGGCCGACGCGAACGACCCGTACACCGGGCGCGTGATGTACCACCCGCTGCCAGTCGATCCGGGTGACGACGAAGGCCCGACCAGTGACCATGTGCTCTTCCGCCAGTTCACCAAAGAAGAGGACGCGAAGCTCGCCACCACCTGGGGCCCGAGCGGGACACTCTCCCACGACGGACGTTGGCTGCTGTTGAGCTACGCCGTCGACACGCGGTCGAACGATCTCTGGCTGGTCGAATTCGAACGCTACCTGCGCAGCGGTGACGTCGAGAAGGTCGATGTCAGTATCGGAAGCGCAGGCCACGCAGAAGGGCGCGTAGTGAACGGCAGCGACGGTCCACACCTCGTGCTGTTCACCTACAAAGGCGCTCCGAACGGGCGCGTCGTGACCGCCCCGGCCAAGGAACCGAGCGAGGAGAACTGGCGCGACCTCGTGCCCGAACGACGCGACGCCACCATCGAGAGCGTGGCCTTCGCCACTGGTCACGTGATCGTCACCTACCTCGAGCGCGCCGCCACGCGCATCGTCGTGGTCGACCTTCTCGGCAACAGGGTCGGCAAGGTGCCGCTGCCCACCTACGGCACGGCCGAGGTTCGCGCCGACGAAGGCACGGTCGAAGCGTTCGTGACGTTCTCGAGCTTCGCCCACCCACCCGGCGTCTATCGCTTCGACGTGCGCGACCCGGAGGGAACCTTCGCCTTGTGGGAGCGGCCCGATACCCCGATCGACCCATGGTCAGTCGAGGTCCGGCAAGTCGACTACCGCTCGCATGACGGCACGAACGTCACGATGTTCCTCGCCCATCGCAATGGGCTCGAGCCGAACGGGAACGCCCCCACCATCCTGTCCGGCTACGGCGGCTTCGGTGTCACGCGGCTGCCCGACTTCGTGGCTACGCTGGCGCCATGGTTCGAAGACGGCGGCGTATACGCCCTCCCTAACCTCCGGGGTGGCGGTGAGTACGGCGACGCGTGGCACGAGGCCGGCATGCTGGAGCGCAAGCAGAACGTCTTCGACGACTTCGTCGCCGCGGCCGAGTGGCTGTTCGCGAAGCGCATCACCCGTCCGCAGCGCCTTGCGATCGCCGGCGGCTCGAACGGTGGTCTACTGACCGGCGCGGCCCTCACACAGCGCCCCGACCTGTGCGCCGCCGCCATCGTGGCGGTGCCGCTGCTCGACATGCTGCGCTACCAGCACTTTCTGATGGCACGCTACTGGGTGCCCGAGTACGGCTCGGCCGAGGACGCAGAGGCGTTCACCTGGCTGCACGCCTATTCGCCGTACCACCGCGTCGAGGACGGCGTCGCCTACCCCGCCGTACTCCTTACTGCGGGCGAGAATGACACCCGCGTCCACGCCATGCACGCGCGCAAGATGGCCGCGCGCCTGCAAGCGGCCACGTCGCGCGACCCGTTCGAGGCGCCGGTGCTACTGTGGGTCGACCGTTCCGCCGGACACGGCCAAGGCAAGCCGCTCGACCTTCGCTTGCGCGACGCCGTGGATCAGCGGATCTTCATGATGCGTCATGTGGGGCTGCCGTTGCGTTCCGACTAGAACGCGCGCCTCGGGCGCGAAGTTCTCGGCCCTTCGAGAGGAACCGCGTGAACCCGTACCTCAAGGCGCGCGTCGCAGCCCAACGCCTGAAGAAGGCGTTGCGCAAGGCGTCTCGTGGCCGGACGAAAGCTGCGCGGCGCGAAACCCTGGGCGAGTTGGTTTTCGGCGACTTCCTCGATCGGCGCCACGAGTGGCTGTTCGCCAACCTGCCACGGGAGTCCGCCGAGTACCTGCACGGGATGCACGGCAAGGACGAGCAGAAGGAGTTGGCCCGGCGCCTCGGTTTGTCCGTCGCGGAGGAGTACGTCTCGCAAGTTCCCCTCAAGGAGGCGCTGAAGCACATCGAGGTGACGCGGTTGGAGCGATTCGTGCTCAAGCCGCTCTCGGCCAAGAGCGGGGCGGGCGTCGTCTGCGCCGTCAAGCAAGACGACGGGTACCTCGACCTCAAACGCGGGACGCGCACGACGCTGCAGGGCATCGGCAACGAGGCGTACCTGGGGTACGCGAAGCTCGGGCGCGCCGATCGTTGGCTGGTGGAGGAGTTGCTGCTTCCCAGCGACGGCACCCTGCGGATGATCGAGGACTACAAGTTCCACTGTTTCGCCGGCCGGGTCGAGTTCATCCTCCAGAAGGGCGACGTCGAGGAGGACGGACAGGTCAAGCACGCCATCCGCTTCTACGACCGGGATTGGCGCCCGGTCGACACCGGCATGCGTCCGGACCTACAGAGCGACGCGCTGACGCCGCCGCCGACGGGGAACCGGATGGTCGAAGTGGCTGAGCACGCCGCTTCGCAGATCCCCATGCCCTTCCTGCGCGTCGACCTGTACGACTCCCACCGCGGGATCGTGTTGGGAGAGTTCACGCCGGGCCCCGGCGGCCGACGGTTGTTCAACCAGGAGTGGACCGAGCGTCTGACGCGGCGCTGGCACGAGGCCGCCGCCGAGCTCGAAGCGCGCCTCGCCAGCGGCGAGCTGAAACCTCTGTTTCCCGAGCGCTCGGGCACGCGAACATAGCCGCCGGTAGCACGGCAGCGCCGTGGGAATCACAGTATGAAACGGTTCTCCTGCGCCCGCCGGCGCGTGTGCTAGTGTCGTTCTCGTGCTCGTCGCCATTCTCCACTCATGGACCGCGACTAGGGTGTCGGTATGGTGAACCCGTACCGCAGTGCGAGGGCCGTCGCGCGCTCGATGCTCGACGTCGCGCGCAACACGCGGCGCAAGGCGGCGGTGCCGCGCGATTCAGCGTCGGAGCCGACGTTCGGTGACTTTATCGATCGGCGCCACGAGTGGTTGTTCGCGCACCTCCCCGAGGCGTCCGCTGCGTACCTCCACGACCTGCACGCCAAGGACAAGCAGAAGGCGCTGGCACGGCGGTTGGGGCTGTCGGTGGCGGACGAGTACGTGTCGCACGTTCCCCTTGCCGACGCTCTCGAGTTCATCACTTCGACCCCCGTCGACCACGTGGTGCTTAAGCCGGTTGCCGCCAAGAGTGGGAATGGCGTGTTCTGCATCGTGAAAGAGGACGGGCGCTACCGTGACCTTCGCAGCGAGAAGCGCTTCCGACTGGATCGTCTGCGCCAAGAGGCGCATCTGAGCTACGCCAAGCTGCGGCGGCCGGACGCGTGGATGGTGGAAGAGCTGCTGCTGCCGGCTGATGGGTCGATTCGCATCATTGACGAGGTGAAAGCACACTGCTTCGGAGGTCGAACCGAACTCATCATGCAGAAGGGGGAGGTCGGTGGCGGGAAGCGAGGATTGCGCTTCTACGACCGCGACTGGCAGCCCGTCACGACAGGGCGGAGAACCGAATCGACGATCGACGAGCTCACCCCGCCCCCGAATGGAGCCGCGTTGGTCGAGGTGGCGGAACGCGCCGCGACGCAGATTCCTATGCCCTTCATGCGCGTCGACCTCTACGACACGAGTCGCGGTGTGGTCCTCGGTGAGTTCACACCCGGTCCCGGTGGTAGGCACGCGTTCAACGCCGAGTGGACGGAGCGACTGACGCGCAGTTGGCGCGAAGCGGCAAAGCGGCTCGAGGCCGCCCTCGCCAACGGCGAGATGCAACCGCTATTGCCTGACGCGCAGAGCTTCGACGAACAACGGGAGACCGCGGCCTAGAGCGGAGCCGCCGGTTCCCTCGTGTAGGGTAGGACGTTCACCATGAGGTCGACACGAACGCCGCCTTGTTGGTGACCGGCGTCAATGGCGCGGGGTGTCCTCCGTCGCCGCCACGAACCCTTCGAACCACCGCTCGGAGTGCGGCATCCCGCTGGCCTCGACCAACTCGCGCAGTTCGTCGAGTTCGTAGGGAACGCGTCGCAGCGAGACGTTCGGGATCCCATGACGGACTTCGACCAGGGCGTACTCCGCCAACACAGGGTGGACCATCTTGCCGTCGGCCGCAACGGACAACGGAAGGCCGACGCTTCCCGGGCTCGCTACCACTGCCGCGCGGTACCTGCGAACGAACTGCTCGTGCGTGTGCGCGCCGAGGTAGAGCCCCGCGGGAAGGTGATCCAGCATCTCCGCCAACTCGTCGTCGGTCGTGGTGGCCCGGATCGGGTCGTCGTAGCTGCGGGGAGAGCCGTGGTAGGCCACGACGTCGAGACCGGCCGCGGACTCGCGCACCACGGGCTCGAAGTCGTGAAGGAACCCCCGGTCGTCGTCACCGAGCTGCTCTGCGCACCATGCCTCGACCTCGAGGATGAACGGCGTGTCCTCGGTCGGCGCGCGAACGTCGGCGGCCGTGCGGGGCTTCAACAGGTAGGCGTCGGTGTTGCCCAGCACGAAGCGGGTCGGGTACGGAAGGCCGCGTACCCGCCGCAGCGTCTCGCGAGGTGACGGACCGAAGTTCGACACGTCGCCGAGGCAGAGCACGCTCGTCACGGGGTACGTGCGCAGGTCGGCGAGCGCCGCTTCCAGCCCGGGGAGGTTGCCGTGGATGTCTGCCAGGACGGCGATCATCCCGCTGTCGGTGGCGCCGACCGAGGCGAGTGCGGATCCGACAGCTGGCATGGCGTTCTCCCTCCCAGGCGCTACGCTCGTGGCGCCTTCCTTCCACGTTGGAGTAGTAGCGCCAATGATAGCGCCAAGACGGCGGCTAGCCCCGCACCGGTGATGGCGCCGGCAACCACGGCGCGCACGCCTCGGCCCCCCGTGCCCGCAAGGCCTCCTTCTGCGCCGCGCGCCAGCTGCGGAACGGCTCCTCGTCGATGGCGTCGACGAGGGCCACCTGCCGCTCGTACGCCTTCGAGTTCAGGCGTTGCGTCAAGCGCCATCTCAGCCCGAACTGGTCGAGGCTCGGTCCGATGCCGCCGCCTTGGCGCCTGCGCGGCCGATCACGCCGCCAGAGCAGCGGAGCAGATCGAACCCGCTTACCGCAGGTCCGGGGCTTCGAACACCACCGTGGTGAGCGCCGGCACCGAGATGTGTCCGCCTACGGTCGTGACGTAGGCGCGGCGAACGGTGTCGGCGTCGGCGCCACTCGCTTGCGCTTCGTGCACCAGCCACGGCCGCCCCGCCACCTCCGGGACGGTGACCGTGACCCGCTTCGGCGTTGCGTTGAAGACGACCAGCAGGCCCTCACCGTCGGGATCGAGGTCGGGCAGGTGGTCGAGGTCGTCGCGGAGTTGCATGACGATCACGCCGGGTGGCGCGTCGGCGCCGTCGGCATGGAACACCAGACGCGCTAGCACGTCCTCGGCGGTGCGCAGCCGCAGCAGCGGCTCGTCGCGGCGGATAGTGAGCCACTCGCGGAAGACCTCGCCCGCGAACGCGACGTCGTCGGGGCTGGGGTAGAGCAGATCGTTCGCGAGCATCGGGCGGATCAGGCCCCACATGTCGCGGTTGTCGGCCGCCAGAGGCAGGCCGCGCCCCATGCCGTTGCCGTGGCCTTGGGCGCCGCCCGTCCAGTCGATGGCGTTGAACCAGTCGCCGGAGTCGTAGCTGTTGCCGTCGAAGCTCTTCGAGCGAAGCAGGTCGGTGCCGGCGTGGAAGAACGGCACTCCCTGGGAGAACGCCACCGTCGACAGCGCCAGGTTCTGCATGCGTACTCGGTCGGCGGTCGGGAGGTCCGTCGGAAGCTTGTACTGCAGGATGTCCCAGAGGGTCTCGTTGTCGTGGTTCGACACGTAGACGACGTGGTCCTGCGGCACCGCGCCGTAACCGGCGGGCGCGCCGTTGTAGTCGACCTCGCTGCCGCGGATCGTCTCACCGGCAGCGCCGACGAAGGTCACGTCCGCCAGGTTGCCGGCGAGGCCCACGCGAACCAGGTCCATGGCATGGAGCATCGCCATGCGTTCGCTGTCCGGGTCGGCGCCGGCCGTGGCGTCGTTCGGTAGTACGTAGCGGCCCGAGGCGAAGCCCTGGGTGGCGCGGATGGTGTCGGGGCCGTCGAACGGCCCGCCGCCCCGCACGCCGTCACGCAAGCGATCGTCGAAGGTGCCGATGCCGCTTCCCGCCATGTTCCCCTGGGTGGCGTTCGGCCCGCGCGCGTTCTGCGCAACCTCGCCGAAGTCCCAACCCTCGCCGTAGACGTACACGCCGGCGCCGTCCACGCCGTTCGCCTCCGGCGTGAGAGCGTCGAGCGCAGCCCGCACCGCCTGCATGTTCGGCACCATGTGGTGCCCCATCAAGTCGAAGCGGAAGCCGTCGATCTTGTAGTGCTCCGCCCACGACCGCACCATGTCCACCATCAGGCGCTCCATCATGGCGTGCTCGGTGGCGGTGTTCGAACAACAGGTGCTCGTGGTGACGTTGCCTGCGTCGTCGAGACGGTGGTAATACCCCGGCACGATGCGGTCGAGCACCGAGCGCTGGGCCTGGCCGGCGGCGTTGGTGTGGTTGTACACCACGTCCGCCACCACCCGCAGGCCCATGTTCCACAGTGCCATCACCATCTCGCGGTACTCGACGATGCGCGCCGGCCCGTTCGGGTCGGTGGCGTAGCTGCCCTCGGGCACGCCGTAGTGGTACGGATCGTAGCCCCAGTTGAAGGCGTCGCGGTCACGCGACTCCTCGACGGCGGCCTGCGCTTGCGGGCCGGTATGCGGCAGCTCGACGTCCGGCGCCGCCGTCTCCCACGTCGAGGCGTCCTCGTCGATGGTGGCGATGTCGAACGTCGGCAGCAGGTGCAGGTGCGTGAGGCCGGCTTCCGCCAGCGCGCGCATGTGCCGCACGCCGTAGCTGTCCTCGATCGTGAACGCGAGGTACTTGCCCGCAAGGTCGTCGGGAACGGTGGGGTCGGCGGAGGAGAAGTCGCGGACGTGCAGTTCGTAGATGACGATGTCGACCGGGTCGTCGAGCGCAGGCTTGACGAGGTCGTCCCAACCGGCGGGCGAGAGCAGCGGGTCGCTCAGGTCCACGAATTGGCTGCGGGCCGAGTTGCCAGCCAGACTCATCGAGTATGGGTCGGTGACGAGGTTGGTGACGACCTGCCCGACGGTCGGCGCGAACACCTCGACTTCGAACAGGTAGTACTGGTAGACCCAGTCGGCCGCGCCGCGCGCGCTCCACACGCCGTTGGCATCGTCGCGCGTCATGGAAAGGCGTTCGATGACGTCGGAGGCGGGGTCGTGGTAGCGCAGCAGATATACGTTGCGCGCGGTGGGTGCCCACACCGACACGGTGGGGACGCCGTTCTGCCACGTCACTCCGAGCGGCGCTTCGAGCGCGGCGTGCGCATAGACGTCGTCGATCACGCCCGCGACCTGAAGCCCGGTGGCGTCCACCGCCTGACCGTCGACGAAGCGAGCCACCGCCACCTGCCCACGCAGCAAGTCAGGGGCCGCCGACACCGCAGACGGCTCGAGCCGCAACGCCGTGCGTCCCGCGAGCTGCGGGAACCGCGCCAGCACGTGCTCTGGAACGCCGGCGTCGTCGCGCTCGAGCAGGAATGCCTCACCGCCCACGACGCTGCCGCCCTCCAGCGTCAGCATGTCGAGGTCGCTGTCCGCGGGCGCGGCGTAGAGCACGTACGATTCGCCGGCCAGCGGCGCGCCTGTGTCCCACACCACCAGGTCCCGTGTCACCCAATGTGCTTGGCGGGCGGAGAGGTCACCGCCGCCGACCGCCGCCACTTCGGGTCGGCTGGTGTGGATCGTCGTGTCGCCCGACAGCACCCAGATCTCGCTGCCATGTTCTGCCGGCAGCAGGAACAGGTCCGGCCCCGGGTCCTTCTCGTCGCCACGGTGGATGATGAAGCCGACGCGCTTGGCGGCGTCGGCCAGGCGCACGTCCCAGTAGATGCCATGCGGCGTGGTGCCGGTGACGGGCAGGCCCTCGTCCCACGTGACGCTCTCGAGTGTGTCCTCCCAAACGTGCAGTACCCAGCCGTCATAGTCGCCGGCCGGATCGAGGTAGTGGATCCTGGCGACGCCCTCGGCCGGGGGCGCCAACGGCGGCGCGGAGAGGATCTCGTCGGAGCCCGACATCAGCCAGACCTCACGACCGTGCTGCGAGAGGATCAGGAACATGTCGGGACCGGGGTCCTTGACGTCACCCATGTGGACGATGAAGCCGACGCGCTCGGCGCCATCCTGCAGGCCCACGTCCCAGTAGGCGCCGTAGTCGTCGTAGCCGCTGACGGGCAGGCCCTCGGTCCAGGTGACGCTCTCGGTAGTGTCCTCCCAGACGTGCAGCTGCCAGGACTCGTAGGCGCCGTCGGGGCGTTGGTAGTGGATGCGGGCGACGTTCTCGGGCAGGGGCTCCTGGGCGAACGCCGGCAGCGGAAGCGCCAGCATCGATGCCGCCCAGATCGCCACGAGCACCCTGGGAACGCCCCTCCCGACCATGCCAACGACGGTGGTAGGCGCGACCCCCGGTTGCATGTGGCCTTTCGCGCGGTCGGTCATGCGTCCCCTCCTCGTCCTCCGGCCCGAGTGCGGCTTCCCGACGCGGTCTTTCGGGCCCCGCGGGAACCGTCTCTGGCGGTATGGCACCATTGTAGGAGTGAATGACAAAGCGACGCACGTTTCGTTCGTCGAACTCGCGGTCGAGGCGCGCTTGGCGCAACTCGACGACATGGTCCTGGCTTGGCAGCCCGAGGACGTGGCGCGGGAGAGCCTTCACGCGGAGTTGGCGGAGCAGGTCCGCCGGCTCGAGGACGAGGCCATGGCCCGCCAGTTCATGGGTGTCTGCCCAGTTCCCGGCGCGAATCAAGACGACTATCGCAACGCCTGGCTCGGCGCCGCCGAGACCCCGGACGATTCCGGTGCTCCCGGCGCCGTTTCCCACCGTGCAATCGTTGCCGATGCCTCGGCTGGAAGGCGCGGAGGTGACGCTCCGGCCCGCGCGTGACCTGACGTTCGAGGAGGAGTACCGGCGCACGTACGCCCAGTTGCTCGACGACGCGCCGGAGCAGGCGGAGTACGCCCAGATGGCCGATCGCGACGAGCTCGCCGCGTACGTGGCGGGTGGCGGCGCGTTCGAGGTGCTGGTCGACGGCGCCGTGGCAGGGTTCGTGGCCGCCTTCCGCGACCAAGCCTTCGGCATGCGGGGCTTTCACGTGGGCGTGATGTTCCTCTACCCGCCGGCGCGAGGCCGTGGACTCGGGCGCTTGGTGCAAAGGCGCCTCGTGGAGGCGTTGCCGGCGGCCGACGACGACGTGTTCTTCGGCGTGGTGGACGCGCGCAACCGTGCGGCGGTGCGCACCGCGGTGGCGTGCGGCCGGCAGGTCGTGGGGACGTACGTGTGGGTGCCGCTGTTGGTGTGACGGCGGCGCGCACGACATCGCCACGGGCACGCCCGGTCGGCCCCGCGCCGTTAAACGCCCGCGCCGTCACGCCCGAGCCGGTGCGCGCGCACTTCGGTGCGGGCGCGCTTTGGTGCGCGCGCGCGTAGGCGCGCCCCCGCCGGTGCATGGACGCGGTGGCGCCGCCGTCGTCGAGGACGCGTCGGGCACGCAGAACAACGCCTCGACCGCGGCGGGGAACCCGCCAGGGTCGAGGCGTTCGTTGATCGTGGGCCTAGACGTTCAAGGCCCGATGGATGCGCGCTTCGGTGAGCGCGTTACTGGATGACGCTGACGCTCTGCGCCTGCGGGCCCTTGGGGCCGGCGCCGGCGGTGTATTCCACCTTGTCGCCCTCGTTCAGGCTCTTGAAACCCGAGCCCTCGATCGCGCTGAAGTGCACGAAAAGGTCCTTGCCGCCGTCGTCCGGGGCGATGAAACCGAAACCTTTGTCACCGTTGAACCACTTGACCGTACCTGTTGCCATAATTCTCCTTCTGGCATGCGCCGGCCTCGCTGGACGCGGTCGCTCGCCACGGGCCGCACGCTGCGCGATACGCCGCGCGAAGCCCACACACACGAAAACTGCCCTACGACGATTTCCGGGATGTCTCACCCTACGCTTTCCCGGAGCCGAACACAAGCCCACCTGGACATTGCCGCTACCGACCACCGCGAAGCATCGCGACCTTGACCGCCAGCACGGCGTTTGCTATGGTTTCTGCAACAACTGGTGTAGAGCCATCATCTTTGCAACAGCCCGCACCAGAAGCACCGCGCCGACAGAGCCTCCATCCGACGCGGCCGCGGGAGGACCAGCATGGCGGGACCCACCCTTAGATTCCTGTGCCCCAACGGCCACCTCGGCTTCGCGCCGCTGAAGGTCGAGAGCTTCGACCTGGGCGTCGCCACCCGGCCCGACTTCATCCTGGCCGACTCGGGCTCCGATGACATTGGCCCGGTTCCGCTCGGAACCGACACCTCTACCGCGCCGCAAGAGTGGCAGCGGCACGACCTCGAGAGGATGCTGCTGGCCGCGCGCGAGCTCGGCGTGCCGATGATCATCGGCTCGGCGGGGGACACCGGCAGCAACAGCCGCGTGGACCTGTACGTCGGCATGATCCGCGACATCGCCAGGAAGCACCGCCTAGCTCCGTTCCGGCTGGGGTACTTCTACTCGGAGGTGCCCAGGGAGGTCGTGCGGGCGAAGATCCGCGCCGGTTACCGCGTGCTGGGTCTCGATGGCCGTGACGACCTGAGCGAATCCGAGCTGGACGCCACCGAACGCATCGTGGCGGTGGCGGGCGTGCATCCGTACATCGAGTTGTTGAACCGGGGCGCTGACGTGATCATCGGTGGCCGCTCGTCCGACGCGGTGATCTTCGCCGCTCCCGCCATCCGCTCTGCAGCGACCTTGTCGATGATCGCCTGGTCGTTAAAATCGGCTACCATCTGATCCGCGTCCAGGTCGAATTTCTCGGCGGTGCTGCGTACCCAGGCCTCAAACTCAGCCCCGGTCTTGCCGTACCAGTTTTCGGTATCTTCAAATATGAAAGACTTCACCTCAAAGAACTTGCCCTGGCGCCCGGCTGCTTCGGCTGCCCTGGCGGGCAGGTCGGCATTTTCGTGGAAAAAGAAGTGCCGGAATACCAGTCGAAATTCAGTGGGGAACGCTTCTTTTAACAGGGGTACCTGCGTC
>JAWOIL010000026.1:0-9034 GCA_046484635.1 Trueperaceae bacterium | reverse complement strand
TCGCGTTCGACGCCTCCGCGGTGGTGCTGCTGCAGTTCCTCGTGCTGCTGCTGCCTCGGGACGTCGCGTTCATGCCGATCATCTACGCCTCTCCGTGGTTGACGACGGCGGCGCTCGTCGCGTTCGGGTTTCGTGTGAGCCGTCGCGCTCTCGCGATGCTCGCGGCGATCGTGACCATCTCGGTACTGGTTGCGTTGCTGGGGCCGGGCTCACCACTCAACGTCGCGGTGAGCGTGATGACGTACGGCTCGGCGCTTCTGCTCGTGCTGGCCACGGGGAGGCCCTATCAGGATCGTCTCGTACGGGCCTGGTCGCGTGGCCTACTCTTGGTTGCAGGGTTCCTCCTCGCCTACGGGCTGGCCCAGATGGTCCGTCACGGCTTCCCGCTGGCGCTCCCCTACCGAGACTTCTCACCGGACGTGTTCGCGGGCCCGTACGGTCGGGGCGGACCGCGGCTGGTGACGATGCTGTTCGTGCCCGCGTTGTTCTGGGTCAGCGTGGCAACCCTGCGCCGACCCCGACTGCGCGTTCGTGACGTGGCCGCCGTGGTGGCGTTGGTGTTCGCCGTGGTCGCACCCGGTTCCAACGCGACGATCCTGGCGTTCGCCGCGGCAGTGGCCGCCTTCCTGGCGGGCCGGGCCGTGCTCACGTACGTTCGGGCCGTCGCCCAAAGGGCGTCGCCCACGGTGCGCACGCGCGTGCGCGCGACGGTCGCCTGGCTGGGCCTACTGGCGGTCGTGGGTCTCGCGTCGACCTGGCTGCTCTTGGGAAGCGGCTCGTACGTGCAGCGCTCTCTCAGCCGCTTCACGAGCCAGCCGCAGTCGGGTCAGGTCAGCCCCAAAGCGGTCGTGGCGTGGGACACGTTGACGAAACTGCCGGTCGACGCACCGTACCAGCCGGCAGTCGGCCTGGGGCTCGGGAACTACTCGAGTTGGTCACAGTTGCTGCTCTCGGGCGTGTACGTCGAACGGTTCCTGTACGGCCGCGTGTCCGCGCTCCCGGTCAGCGTCAACGAGGTCTCCTGGCGGCACGTGCTGGTGCACATCTCGCCCGAAGCCTACGAGCGCTATGGGCGCTTCTACATCGAGAGCGTGGCGACCCAGCCGTGGTTCGCATGGCAATCCCTGTACGCCGAGATCGGCGTGGTCGGCCTGCTGCTGCTGGCCGTGGCCCTTGCGCCTCGGCTCCATCGCCTGACCATCGGTTCGCACGATCCGGAGCGCCTCCGCATCCTCAAGCTCACGCTCGGCCTGTACTTGTGGTTCGCGGTGTTCATGGGGTTCGTAGACAACTACTTCGAGTACCCGTGGCTCCTGGCGCCGCTGCTGTTGGGACTGGTACTGGTGCCGCGCCGCAACGCCGTCATCGCAGTCATCGCAGCAGACGCAGCAGACGCAGCAGAAGACGGGGACCGTGTCGCTCGCTCCGACTAGTCGCGAGCGCCGACGTTTCGTAGGCGGCCTGGCGGTGGGCATGGTGCCTTCCTGGGGCCTGGTCGTTGTGCTGGTGGCGGCGGTCCGCCTGGTACGCGGTGCCGCCGCACGCGCCATCCTGCGCTCTCCTGCGTTGCTCATGGGAGCGCTCGGGGCCACGTTGCTGACGCTGCCCGCGCTCCGTACAGGATGGCCGAGCGTCGAGGCGCTGGCGCCTTGGCTGGCGGTCCTGGTGTTCTACGTCGCGCGCGTCGCCGGGTACGACGATGATGGCGGGCGCGTCCTCGGGAACCGGACGTTCGTCGCGGGAGCGGCCGTGGCCGTCGTTGCGCTGGCGCTCGTTCCGCTGGCGGCGCTCGCGGTCGGTCGTGAGGTCTGGTTGGCAGGCTGGACGGCCCACCCGAACCTGTGGGCGGCGAAGGTCGTGACCCTGGCCACGGCGGTGATGTCGACGACGTACCGCGTTCGTGTCGCCGTGCCGGTCGTGGCTGCTGCTGCCGCGACGTGCCTCGCAACCGGAAGCAGGGCGGCCCTTCTGGCACTGGTGGCCGGTCTGGTGCTTCTGGCTGTGCGCCGGCTGGTTGGCGGCGAACCGAACCGGAGATCTGCACGGCGTAGTGCACTCGCAACGCTCGGTCTGCTCGCCGTGTCGTTGGCGGCCACGCTACTCGGCCCATGGCGCACGCACGTCACGGAAGCACTGCCGATCATCGGAACGGCGCCCCTCCAAAGCGTGAACCGGGTCCCGGCAAGCGAAGCGATCGGGGCCGCGCCGTGGCGGACGGTCGGCGTGCGGATCGAGCCACTTGGCCTGCGCGAGGACGCGGCCGTCGTCCGTGTCGTCAAGACGGAACCCCGAACCGACGCCCGTGCCGTCGCGCCGATCACGATCGCGTCGGGCCGCGAGTACCGCGTGAGTGTCGACCTGGCAGCGCCGTTCGAGGGCCGGCCCGGGGTCCACGGCTGGAGCGCCGCCGATACGGGTCCGGCGGTGACGTTGAGCGTCTACCTGGAGGGCGGCACGGGCACCGTCGCCGTGCGCGGACCGGTCACGGCCGAGGTGGAACGGGTCGAGGCGCTGGGGGGTGGCTGGATTCGCATGGCAGCGCGCTTCCGCATCGCGGGTGACGGGATGCGAACACTGTGGTTCGGTCCCGCTCCCGATCTTGGTGGCGTGGCAACGGGCGCGTCCGTGGAGGTGTCGCGCCTGCAGGTCGCACCGGCCGACGCGCCGACGGCCTACGAACCGACGCAGGTGGTGTCCCCCTCCCGCTGGACCGCCGTCGGTCGTCTTGCGATCTACCAGGACGCTTGGCGTGGCTTCCTCGCTGCGCCGCTGCTCGGCCACGGGCTCGGCTCGTTCGCCACCGACCAGGCCATCCTTCGCGCGGACCGTGACTTCGCCGTCACGCACGCGCACAACCTGTTCCTGCACACGGCCTACGAGGGGGGTGCGATTGCGCTGGCAGGTCTCGCGCTGCTCCTGGTGACGTTCCTGTCCGGACCGTGGCGCCCCGGTAGGCTCGACGCGGCGGTCTTGGTCGGAACCGTCCTGGTGATGAATACGTTCGACCTCAGCTTCTGGTCGGCAGGCGTGCTGCTGCCGCTAGCAGCGTTCACGGGCTGGCGCGCGTCGGCAAGGCCGGCCGGCGCCGACGTCCCGCAGGAGGGGTGAGATGGCCAAGATCGCGTTGGTCGGCTCGAGCGGCGGGCATCTGGCCCAGTTGCTGCTGCTGGAGCCGTTCTGGGCACGGCACGACCGGTTCTGGGTCACCTTCGACAAGCCGGACGCGGTGTCGTCGCTCTCGAACGAGCGCCACTACTGGTGCCGTTACCCCACCAACCGGCACGTCGGGAACCTGTTGCGCAACACCCTCCAGGCGTTCTCACTGATGCGCCGTGAGCGCCCGGACCTGGTGCTGTCCACCGGAGCGGGCGCGGCCATCCCCTGGTTCGTGGTGGCCCGTCTTCATGGCGTGCCTAGCGCGTTCGTGGAGGTCTACGACCGCGTCGACTCCCCGACGGTCACGGGACGCGTGGCGCACGTGTTGGCGACGCGTTTCTTCGTGCAGTGGGAGAGCCAGAAGCGCTTCTATCCCCGGGCCGAGTTGGTGGGCGAGTTGCTGTGATCTTCGCCATCACCGGCACCCACGAGCAGCCGTTCGACCGGCTGGTGCGTGCACTGGACGACTATGCGGCCGCACACCCGGACGAGCGGGTCGTCATCCAACGCGGCTACGCGACGTACCTGCCGCGCCACGCCGAGAACGAGGCGATGTACCCGCAAGAACGCATGAACGCGCTTGCTGCAGCGGCGCGCGTGATCGTCACGCATGGTGGGCCCGGCTCGATATGGCTGGCGTTCCAGCACGACCGGATCCCGGTCGTGGTGCCGCGAATGAAGCGCTTCGGCGAGCACGTCGACGACCACCAGGTCGCGTTCGCGCGACATCTCGAGCGGGCAGGGCGCGCCCCCGCGGTGCTGGACATCGAGCGACTGCCCGAGCTACTGGACGCGTACGCTGCCGCAACGGCCCAGTTCGCAGCGCCGACGAACGTGGCCGTGCCGAATCGTGCGAAGTTGTGCGCGGAGCTCGAGGGGATGCTCGCCAGACCCAGGCGCTGAGCGACGGCGAGCATGGCGCCCGTGTACGCTTGAGTACGTGCTCGGCGTGTCTCACCAACCACCCTCGAGGTTCCTGCGCGGCATCGCCCTCGCTGCCGGCGCGTCCTTCGCGCTGCTCCCCTCGATCGGGCCGTTCTTGGCGCTGCTCGCCATCACCACCGGCAGGATCGGCATCCAGCGAGCAGACGCGCTTTGGTGGCTCGCGAGCATCTTGCTGGGGGCTCCGTATCTGCTCCACGGCACACCGGACGTGGCGTTCTTGGTCAGCGCTCAGGTGTTGGCGGTGTGGTTGCTGTTCCGCGCAGCCAGCGAGATCCGGAACGGGATGCGCAGTCCGGACCTCTCCGCGCACTTGGGGATGGGGCTGGTCGTCGGGCTCGGCCTGACCCTTGCGCTCGGCACCACGCGCATCGACGGTTTCGCATGGAAGACGTCGCTTACTGCCCTCGACGCGATCGTCTGGCGCGCGAACCCCGCCATCTTCGGGCACTCGATCTTGGTTCTCTCCGGGTTGCTGGCCGTGGTCGTGCCGTCGCCGCGATTACGTACCCTTTCGCTCGCGCTCGGGGCGGTGGGTGTCCTTCTCTCGGGATCTCGTGAAGCCGCGTTCGCGTGGTTGATCATCGCCGTGGGTCTGCTGGTGCTGCCGCGCCGCGGCACGCGCTCCACGATCGTGCTCGGATGGTTGCTCGTAGGCGTGATGGCGTTCGTGGTCAGTGGGGCCGGTGCCTGGATCGGTCTCGGCCGTACAGGCTTCCTCACGTCGATCGTCACCGATTCGCGCGGACCGAACCTCTTCCGCGGAACCGAGGTCGCCGCCGGCGACTGGTGGCACCCCCTCGGTGTGAACTACGAGCCGCGACGTGTCATGGTCGACGGACGAGCCCGCAACGCGTTCGTGCTCACGAAGACCTCGGTGGAACCATGGTCGCGTCTCCAGCAGTTCGTGACCCTCGAGCCCGGCACGACCTACACGCTCAGCGCTGCCTGGGTCGCTGAAGACGGCGTGCGCCCGGGCCTGGACGGCTGGGGAAGCGTGAGCCCGGACACTCCACCCGCCGTCCTCGCCTCGACCCGGACGGCCGATACGCTCGTGGGCAGCGCCTCGGGCGGGATTCGCGTCATCGACACGGCGCTTCACCAGCTCGACGACGGCTGGCAGCGTGCCAGCGTCACGTTCGCGTACGCGGGCGAGCATCCCATGGTCTGGTACACCGGTGTCGTCGCCGATCGCTCCGAGCGCATCGGCAGCCACATGACCGTGGCGGAAGTCCAGCTCGCGCGGTCCGCGGTTCCCCTTCCCTACGCGCCGGGGATCGCCGAGCGCGGTGTCACCGACCTGCGGAGTTCCCGGTTGCCGATCTGGCGCGACGCGCTCGAGGCCTTCCGCGCTCGCCCGTGGTTCGGTTGGGGAGTGGGCGGCCTGCCCGATGCGGTGGCCACCCTACATCCCGACGAGCGGCAGGTGCGTCCCATCGCCACGCACGCCCACAACATGGTCCTCGACGTGTTGGTGCGGCAGGGAGTGGTCGGCGGTCTCGGTCTCGCCCTGCTCGGCGCGGTGCTCGCGCTACGCGCGGTGCAACACCGCGACCGTGCAATGGTCATCGTTCTTCTGGGCATCGTGGTCCTCAACGTCTTCGACGCCACGCTTCTCTCGGGCGAGGTCATCTACCCCCTGGCGGCGGTGCTCGGCTGGCGCGCGGTCGGGAGAAGGCGCCTCGCGCGCACGGAGACCGGCTTGGGGAGCGCCGCGGCGGTTCGCGTGGTGTTGGCGATCACCGACGCCGCCGCCGGGGCTGCGGCCATCGCGGTGGCCATACTCGTCGCCGGTCGCGGTGACGCCGCCGTCTCGCTCACGTCGAACTGGTCGATCTCGTTGACGTACGCCACCGTGCTTTGGCCGGTGATGGCCGCCTGGTCCGGACTCCACCCCGGGTACGGGCGTCCCGCCCACGACGAGCTCGCACGCAGCGTGCGTGCGGCATCGGCCGCGACCGTCTTGCTCGGCTTCGGTTCGCTGCAGTTGCCGGACGCCATCGACCTGTCGCCGTCCGTGCTGATCGTCACCGGGCTCGCCAGTGCGGTGCTCGCGCCGGCGTTCCGTGCCGTCACCAAACTTGCGCTCCGCGCGATGCGTCTGTGGGGCCGCCCCGTGGTCCTCTTGGGCACCGGTCGTGAGGCCGAACGCACGGCCCGCCACCTCCTGCTCCACCCCGGGATCGGTCTCCATCCCGTCGCCGTCTTCGGCGACGGCGAGCGCTGGACCCTCGACGCGCTGCCCGTCACCGGCGACCTCGACCACGCTTGGTCGTTCCTGCGAACGCACAATGTGCGTCATGCCATCGTCACCCCCGACGCCGCCGGAGAGCTGGGCTTCGATGAGGTCCTGCTCCACGCCGACCGCCAACTGAGGTTCGTCCAGTACCTTCCGGACCTGCGGGGCCTTCCGACCAACTCCGTCGCAGCGACACCGCTGGGAACGGCGCTCGGCCTAGAGGTCCGCAACCAGCTTGCTTCCGGCGCAAACCGGGCGATCAAGCGCGGCATGGACCTGCTCGGATCTGCCCTGCTGCTGGCTGTCCTCGGGCTACCGCTGGTCCTGATCGCCATCGCCATCCGCTTCGACTCCCGTGGCCCAGCCTTGTACCTCTCGCCGCGCGTCGGCCGGTACGGGCGAACCTTCCGGTGCGTCAAGTTCCGTACCATGCACCTCGACGCGGAGGAGCGCCTGCAACGGCTCCTCGCGCAGGACGACGCGCTCCAAGTGGAATACGAGCACTACCACAAGCTGCGCGACGATCCCCGCATCACGCGCCTCGGGCGCCTGCTGCGTCGAGGCTCCATGGACGAGCTGCCGCAACTGCTCAACGTCTTCAGGGGCGACATGAGCCTCGTCGGTCCGCGTCCGTACCTCGTGCGTGAGCTGAGCGAGATGGGCACCGTCAAGGATCTGATCTTCCTCGCTCGTCCGGGCATGACCGGCTACTGGCAGACGGAAGCACGCAACGAGGTCGGCTTCGAGGAGCGCCAAGTCATGGAGGCGCACTACGTGCGCAACTGGTCGGTCTGGTGGGACATCGAGATCTTGTTGCGCACCCCCGCGGCGGTCCGCAACAGAACCGGGAAGTAGCGCTCGACCCGCGGGAAGGCCGCGGCTCGAACCACCGGACCGACTCGGACCCATCACGACGCAAGCGGTACACTACCTCGGTGACCCAGCACGCTCCCGCCGAGAGCAACGTCCCACGCGCGACCGGCGCCTCCAGCGCGAAACGCGCCCTCGGCGCCGTCAGCGCGATCACGCGCCCGCTGTACTGGTTCTACGAGCGCCGCCTCCTCGATCGCGTCAAGGCAGGGGCGCTTCCCAAGCACATCGGCATCATCATGGACGGCAACCGCCGCTTCGCGCGCGCGGTGGGGCTCGACGTGCGGGCCGGGCACGACTACGGCGCCACCAAGGCGCGCGAGGTGCTCGACTGGTGCCTCGAACTCGGCATCCGGCACGTCACCCTGTGGGGCTTCAGCACCGAGAACCGCAGTCGCGCGCCGGACGAGGTTGCGCACTTGCATAGCCTCTTCGCGCAACAAGCGCGCGACCTTCTGAACGACCAGAAGCTGCACGCGAACCGCGTGCAAGTCCGCGTGATCGGTGACATCTCCGACTTCCCCGACGACGCCAAGGCGGCCCTGCGGGCCATGGAGGACGCCACGCGCGCCTACGACCGCATGTCCGTCAACGTGGCGCTCGGTTACGGTGG
This sequence comes from Trueperaceae bacterium, assembly GCA_046484635.1. Classification (GTDB taxonomy): domain Bacteria; phylum Deinococcota; class Deinococci; order Deinococcales; family Trueperaceae; genus CAZACZ01. The sequence continues at coordinate 1,214 of JAWOIL010000026.1, read as the reverse complement.
GCGCGAGGAGATCGTCGACGCCGTCCGGCGCCTACTGGCGGAACACGCCTCGGAGGGCGAGAGCCTGGCGCAGGTGGCCGAGACGATCTGCGTCGACGAGATCACCCAGCACCTCTATACCGCCGGCATGCCCGACCCAGACTTCGTGATCCGCACCAGCGGCGAGGTGCGGCTGTCCGGCTTCCTGCTGTGGCAGACGGCATACAGCGAGTTCTACTTCTGCGACGCCAACTGGCCCGAGTTCCGCAAGGTCGACTTCCTGCGGGCGGTGCGCGCGTTCCAGGCGCGGGAGCGGCGGTTCGGCAAGTGAGAGCAGAAGATGGCCCACCCTTCGTCGCCGTGATCATGGCCGGCGGTCAGGGTCAGCGCTTCTGGCCACTCTCGACGCCCGACCGACCGAAGCAGTTCCTAGACCTGTCGCGCTCGGGACGCACGTTGATCCAAGCCACCTTCGATCGGGTCGTGGCGCTCACCGGCGCCCCGGAGCGGGTGCTGGTGGCCACCGCCGAGCGCTACCTCGGCCTCGTCGCCGAGCAGCTGCCGGAGGTCCCGGCCGAGAACGTCCTGGTGGAACCGCAGCCGCGCGACTCGGCGCCGGCGATCGCGCTGGCGTGCCTCACCATCGAGCGGCGCTTCGGCGACGTGGTGGCCGGGTTCTTCTCCTCGGACCACGAGATCGCCGGCGACGGTTTCGGCGCCGCGGTCCAGAGCGCCATCGCGCTGGCGGACGCCGAGCGCGGTCTCGTGACGATCGGCATCACGCCGACGCGACCGTCGACGGGCTACGGCTACGTGGAGCTGGGGGAAGGGGTGGCGGTGTCGCCACGGCGCGCGAACGGCGCGAGCGGCGGCGTGTCGGGCTACCGCGTCGCGCGCTTCGTGGAGAAGCCCAACCTTCGCACGGCGGAGGCGTACCTGGCGTCGGGCGGCTACCTGTGGAACGCCGGCATCTTCGTCTGGCGTGTCGTCGCGGCGCTGACCGAGCTCGATCTCCACGCGCCGCAACTGATGACGCCGCTCAAAGCCGCGTTCGAGCAGGACGACGTGGCGGGCACCTTCCCCACCCTTCCCCGTATCAGCATCGACTACGCCTTGATGGAGCGCACGGAGCGGGCTTTCGTCGTGCCCGGATCGTTCGCCTGGGACGACATCGGCGACTGGGTTGCCCTCGAGCGGCTGATGGCGAAGGGTGGGCCCCCCGGGGGTCCCGCCGA
>JAWOIL010000029.1:0-9249 GCA_046484635.1 Trueperaceae bacterium | reverse complement strand
GTGTCGTACGTCACCTCCAGCCCGTTCGCCGCGAGCAGGCCCGTGACGCGGCGCAGCACCGCGTCGCGCACAGGCCCGAACCCCGGCGCGAGCGCGAGCAGGCCCAGGGTGAGCGTCACGGCTGCGACGGTGATGAGGGTTCTTCGGCGCATCAGTGGGAGGAGGTGGTTCCTTCGGCGGGAGTGAGGTCGGGGCGACTCGGCTTCGAGGCGGCAGGAACCCCGTTCCCTACGCGCATCATTCGGCTTCGAGCGTACCACGGGTGCATGAGAAACGGCCGTCCGGAAGACGTGCGGTAGCATGGCCGCGACATGGGAAACGGCGACGAGCGAACGGTTCGGCAGGAAGGCACGAGGCGCATCACGGCCATCGTGTCCGGCCGCGTGCACGGCGTCGGGTTCCGCGCCTTCACGCGCAGCCAAGCGGTAGACCTGGGCCTCGCCGGGCACGTCGAGAACCTGCCGGACGGCCGCGTCGAAGTGGTGGCCGAAGGGCACGTCGAGGACCTCGAGCTGCTCTTGGTGCGCCTTCGCACCGGCCCGACCCACGCCGAGGTGCGCGCGATCGAGGTGGAGTGGGGCGAGCCAGGAGGGGCACGTGGCTTCTTCGTCTACTGATCCGACTACGGACCCGCCCACCGATCCGCTCACCGATCCGCCCACCGATCCGACTACGGAACCATCCGCGGATGGGCGGAGCGAGGCGAGGTCTCGAGCGCTCCCCGATCTCGAGGCGGCGCACCGCGACGCCGGCACGACCCCCGTTCCACGGCCGCTCGACGACGCCGCGTTGGCGGGCGTGCCCGGCGTGCTGGGGCGCATCGCGCGCGAGCGGGCCGAGGACTACCGCAACGCAGACGCGCGCATCCTGCCCGCGGACGTAGCGGCGTGCGCTGCGGCCGTGGCAGCGGACGGCCGGCCGCGCTTCGCGGCGGCCCTTCGGCGCTCCATCCGGGCCACACCGTCGAGCTTCCCGGCGTCCGTTCCGACGTCCGAGGGCGGCGCCACCGCGGCGTCCGGAAGCCACGCCACCGCGGCAGCGGGGCGCGCCGCGCACGTCACGCCGCTGGCGGTGATCGCCGAGGTGAAACGCTCCAGCCCGTCGCAGGGAAGCATCGCGCCGCTCGACCCGGTCGAGGCCGCGCGTGCGTACCAGCGCGGCGGGGCGGCGGCGCTCAGCGTGCTCACCGAACCGCGGCACTTCGGCGGCAGCCTGGAGCATCTCGGAGCGGTGACGGCGGCGGTGGCGCTGCCCGCGATCCGCAAGGAGTTCGTGGTGCACCCGGCGCAGGTGCTCGAAGCGGCGCAGGCGGGGGCGAGCGCGGTGCTGTTGATCGTCGCGGTGCTGGGCGAGGAGACGAGCGCCTACCTGGCGTTCGCCCGCGCGCTGGGGCTCGACGCGTTGGTGGAAGTGCACGACGAGCGCGAGTTGGAAGTGGCGCTCGCGGCGAACGCCGACGTGATCGGGGTGAACAACCGCGACCTCGCCACCTTGCAGATCGACCTGGACACCGCACCGCGGCTCCTGCGCATCGCGCGCGAGCGAGGATTCGACGGAGTGGGCGTGGCGGAATCGGGGTACCGAACCCGCGCCGACCTGCGCGCCATCGAACCGCTGGCCGACGCCGTGCTCGTGGGCACCAGCCTGGCGGGCAGCGGCGACCTGGAAGCGGCGCTGCGGCGCCTGCGAGGGGAGACAGCATGAGCGAGGGGAGACGCCGTGAGCAGCCCGCGTTCGAGGAGCAACGCCATGCCTAGCGGAGAGCGCGCAGACCGGAACGCCACGAACCCCGCCCCCTACGCCGTCGTCACCGGCGCCAGCAGCGGCATCGGCCGCGCCATCGCCCTGACGTTGGCCGCGCGCGGGTACCGCCTGGCGCTGCAGGGCCGCGACGGCCGCCGACTCGACGCCACCATGGAAGCTGCGCTCGACCTGGCCGAACGCAACCACGCAGGTTGGGGCGAGCGCGACCCGAACCGGGCCATCGCGTCCGCGTACGACGAACTCGAGCGCGACGACGCGGCGTTCGAAGCGCGCCGAGAAGCGGCGCGTGCACGGGGGGAGGTCGTCGAGGACGACGCCCCACCCGCCGATCTCGCAGAACCGTCCTCCGGCTTCGGCTCGTTCGCCGAGGACGACCCGGAACTCCACTTGTCGCACCGCAACGAGGGTTCCCCACCGCCGGTGCTGCCGTACCGCGTCGACCTGACGAACGACGACGCGGTGGGCCGCCTGGTGCGGCGCCTCCTGCGGGTGGAGGAGTACGAAGGCACTCCGCCGGCCGTGCTGATCCACAGCGCCGGCACGATCCGCCTTGGTGCGATCGCGGACGCGAGCGTGGCCGACCTCGACGTCCAGTACCGCGTGAACGTGAGGGCGCCGTTCGTGCTGACGCAAGCGCTGCTGCCTGCGCTTGAGCGGGCGCGCGGCCACGTGGTGTTCGTGAACTCGGGCGCTGGCCTGCATGCGAACGCGGAGTGGGGCACCTACGCGGCCAGCAAGTTCGCCCTGAAGGCGTTGGCGGACGCGTTGCGGCAGGAGGTGGCGGAGCGCGGCGTGCGCGTCACCACGGTGTACCCAGGCCGCACCGCCACGCCGATGCAGGAGCAGGTGGTGGCGCACGAGGAGCGCGCGTACCAACCCGAGCGCTTCGTGCGGCCGGTGGACGTGGCGGCGCAGGTGGCGGCGGTACTGGCCGTGCCCGCGCCGAGCGTCGTGAGCGACTTGCAGATTCGGCCGCTTTGATGCCTCTGCGTGTACGACCCGAGACCACCATCGTGGGCCGTATACTTCGCCCCATGTCGTTCCATCACGCGCTGCCGGACGCGCCCGAAGCGGGTGCCGACCGCGGCGCCCCCCATGGCAGTACCGACGCCGCCCCCCATGGCAGTACCGACGCCGCGGTCGCCTACCCCGTCGCCGGCCAAGACGCCCCGCACGTCCACGCCTTCGGCAACGGCTTGACGGTCGTCTTCCAACCGAAGCCGTGGCTCCCGACCCTCAGCGCGACCCTGCTGCTGCCGTTCGGCAGCGTCACCGACCCGGACGAACGCGAGGGCTCGACCAACGTGCTGCACGAGTGGATGCAGCGCGGAGCCGGGAGCCTCTCGTCGCGCGCCTACTCCGACGCCTTGGAAGACCTGGGCGTGCGGCGCGGCGGGGCGGCCGGACGGGAGACGAGCTCGTTCACCCTGTCGTTCCTGGCGAGCGAGTCGTCGTCGGTGTTGCCGTTGCTGGCCGCCATGGTGATCGAACCCCGCCTCGACGAGGAGGAGTTCGAGCCCTCGCGCGAGTTGGCGCTGCAGGAACTCGACGCGCTCGACGACGCGCCTACGCAGCGCATGTTCGAAGCGTTGCTGTCGCGCTTCTTCGCCAGCCCGCAGCGTCGCAGCAGCCACGGGACGGAAGCGGGGCTTCGCGCCCTGAGCGCCGATGGCGTACGGCAAGACTTCGCCGAGCGCGTAGGGCCGCAGGGCGCCATCCTCGCCATGGCCGGCGGGGGCACCTGGGAGACGCTGCGGGGCGAGGTCGAGGAGGCGTTCGCCGGGTGGCGCGGCGCCGTGCGGCCCACGCCCCCGGTGGCGGTGGCCGATGCTGCGCGGCATCACGTGCAGGCAGACTCGGCGCAGCTGCAGATCGGCCTGGCGTTCCCCAGCCCCGTGCCTGGCACCGACGAGGCGTACCTGTTCAACGTCGGCTTGAACGTGCTGAGCGGCAGCATGGGCTCGCGCTTGTTCACGGAGGTGCGCGAGAAGCGCGGCTTGGTGTACTCGGTGAACGCGTCGTACCGCGCTTTGAAGGGGTTCGGCTACACCCTTGGGTACGCCGGCACCACGCCGGAGCGCGCGAAGGAGACGCTCGAGGTCTACCTAGGCGAGCTGCGGCGCTTGAAGGACGGCGTCGACGATGCCGAGATCCAGCGCGCCCGCACGGGCATCCTGTCGACGCTGGTGATGCAGGGCGACTCGACCGGCGCCACGGCGTCGCGGCTGGCGAGCGACATGTTCCACATCGGCCGGCCGCGCACGCTCGACGAGGTGAAGGCGCGCGTGGAGGGCGTGACGCTGGAGGCGCTGAACACCTACCTGGCTGCGAACCCGCTGCCGGAGCCGACGGTCTTGACGCTCGGCCCCAAGGCCATCACGGCGGAAGGGGGCGCGGCATGAGCGCGACGCAGCCGAGCGCGGCGCGTGTCGCCGGCATCAGCACCGCCGAGGGACTGCGCTTCGATCACGCCGTGCTGGCGAACGGCCTCACCATCGTGGGGGAACACAACGCCGACGCCGCCAGCGTGGCGGTGGGGTACTTCGTGCACACCGGCGCGCGCGACGAGTCGCCGGAGGTGTCCGGCGTGTCGCACTTCCTCGAGCACATGCTTTTCAAGGGCAACGAGCGCATGACCCCCGAGGACATCAACCGCACCTTCGACGAACTGGGCGCGGACTACAACGCCTACACCAGCGAGGAGCGCACGGTCTACTTCGGCGCCGTGCTGCCGGACCGAGCGCCCGCGCTGCTGGAGTTGCTGTCGGAACTGATGCGCCCCAGCCTCCGCCCCGAGGACTTCGACATGGAGAAGAACGTCATCCTCGAGGAGATCGCGATGTACCAGGACCGGCCGAACTTCCGCGTCTTCGAGTTGTCGCAGGAGCGCTTCTGGAACGGCCACCCGCTGGGCAACAGCGTGCTGGGCACCAGCGAGAGCATCACCGACCTCACGCGCGACCAGATGAAGCGGTACTTCGACCGGCGCTACTCGCCCGACTCGCTGACCTTGGTGTTGGCCGGCAACTACGACTGGGACGCCATGCGCGCGCAAGCCGAGCGCATCGCGGGAACCTGGAAGCGCTTCGACGCCACCCGCGCCTATCCGCGTGCCGCGCCCCACGGCGGTCGCGACACGGTCGTCGACGCCGCCGTCAACCGCATGCACGTCGCGGTGTACGCGCCCGGCGTGGCGGTCGACAGCGACCGGCGCTACGCCGCCTCGCTGTTGGCGAACGTCATCGGCCACGGCAGCGGCAGCCGCTTGTTCTGGGAACTGGTCGACAAGGGTCTGGCCGACGCCGCCTCGCTGGGGCACGAGGCGGGCGAGGGCGCCGGGTCGTTCACCGGCTACATCAGCACCGCGCCGGAACGGGCCCAGCAGGTGGTGGAAACGTACCTCGGCGTGCTGAAGAAGACGCAGGACGACGGCGTGACCGAGGCCGAGTGGCGCAGGGCGCAACGCAAGCTAGCCACATCGCTGACGCTGCGGGCAGAGACGCCGGTGGGACGGCTGATGTCCCTAGGCGCCACCTTCCAGACGCTGGGCACCTACCTGAGCGTGCCCGAGGTGGTGCGCAAGGTGATGGCAACGCCGTTGTCGGCCGGGGCGGAGTTGCTGGCCGAGCGGCCGTTCGACCGGACGTACCTGTTCTCGCTGGGTCCAGCGGCGTTGGATCGCGAGGGTTAAGCCCGTGATCCGCGCGCGAGGGACGCGCTCTCATGTGGTTCCGGTAGGCTCGCTGCATGCACGGTAGAACGATCGCGGGACGGGCAAGCAGGGCGGGCGTCGTCTTGCTCGCACTCCACGGGCTCGTCTCGCTGGCCTTGGCCGGCGCGCCCTTCGCGGCGCTGGCGGTCACGCCGGCGGGGCGCCAGACGTTCGACATCAGCACCGGCATCACCACGCTGCCCGAAGGCGGCACCATCACCGATCAGGAGACCGGCGTCACGCTGCAGGCGGCGGCGATCACGTACCTCGATGGCGTCTACATCGACGCCAGCGCGGTCTCCGTGGCGGGCACGTTCGGGTCGGTGGTGGCGGACGCGGTGCGCATCGACCTGGTCGAAGGCGTGTTGACGGCGGAGGGTTCGCTGGCGCTGGAGCGCGACGGCCTGACCGTCACGGCGGGCAGCCTGCGCTACGACGCATTGCTGCAGGTGGCCGTGTTCGACGGCGGCGTCACGGGCACCCAACCCGGCTTCGAGACCGACCGGTTGCTGCTCGATGTCCGCACGGGCGACGTGCTGCTCGACGGTCACTACCGCTACCAGGGCGAGCTGTTCACCATGACGTCGCCGGAGGAAGGCGGCAGGCTCGAACTGCGCTTCCGCCTGGTCGACGGGCACGCCAGCTACGACGCCGCCACCGAGGTTCGACCGGATCTGTTGGAGCGCTTCTCGGCGTACCTCTGAAGGATCGCGGCCCCCTGGGTCATGATGAGCGGGTGAACTTCCGCAGGCTCCTCGTCGCGCTTGCCGCACTCGTGTTGGTGGGCGCGGCGTCCGCGCAGTGCCCGCGAGGGCCGAACACGGCCGAGGTGACGCTGCCGGGGTTCCTGGCGGTGTACTACCAAGAGTTCCGCAGCGACGCAGCGGCCGACGCGGCCGAGTTCTACGGCGGCGTGTGCGTCACGGCGGTTGGGGGCGAGTGGACGGTGTTCGCCGACAGCGTGCGCCTCTTCAGCCTCAGCACCGACGTGCAGTTGGCGGCGCCGTCACCGGAGCTGTTCCTGGGGCCGTGGCGCATGACGGCCGGGTTGCTCCTCGCGAACTCCGAGCGCCTCACGCTGCAAGACGCCACCGTCGACGGCCCGGACGCCAGCGGTTCGGCGCGGGTGCTGGAGATCGACCTGGCCACCAGCGAGATCACGTTGCGCGGCGTGGTGCTGGCAGGGAGCGCCTTCGCGCTGCGCGGCGAGCACGCCGTGATGCGGGGTGCGTCGCTCGAGATCGACGTGGCCGGCGTGACGAGTTGCATCGGGGTGGAACCGGTGCCGTACGAGATCGAAGGGCTTCGCGCCGAGGCCGACCTGGACGCGCGCAGCGTGGTGTTGCGTGGGGGCACGCTGCGCATCGGCGGCCTGCGCATCCCGCTGCGAGACGAGGTGGAACTGAGCGAGGAGAGCATCGCGCGCCTCGACTTGCCGGTGAAGGTGCAGTACGCGCAGGGCGACCCGGACGCCCCGCTCTACGGCGAGGGCTTGTCGGTGCGGGTGGTGGGGATCCCGGTGGCGGACGGCGTGTCGTTCGACGTCGGCGCTACCGGTCTGGACAACGAGTACCCGTTGGGCGCCATCGCATTGGTGCGGGCCGAGGAGGCGGTGGAGGTGGCTGCCGGCGAACAGACGTCGCGCGCCACGTTCGGGCTCGAGTCCGGTGCTCCGTACCTCGACTTCGGGATCACGCGGCCGCTGACGCCGTGGCTGGACCTGCTGCTGGGCGCGCGCAGCGGCGCGGCGCCCGCCAGGGACGCCCGGCACGAGGGCTCGGCCACCTTGCGCGACACCACGTCCTTGCCGGCGGTGCGCGGCCGCGGCCAGGTGGCGGGCCAGGTGACGGGCCAGATGACGGGACGCGTGACAGGGGAGGCGTTCTTCGCCGTCACCGCGCTGGTGCCAGCGCGCGCGGTAGGGGACGTCGATGCCACACCTAGCGTGTTCGGGTCGCGCGTCGGCGCCGCGGTGGAGGGCAGGTTGGCGTCGGCGGTGACGCCGGTGGGGTCGTTCTCGCTGGACGCGCGCGCCGAGGGAACGATCTACCCCGCCCACGACGCGGTGCAGTGGGGCGTGAACGTGGTGCCGACCTGGAGTTACGGCGCCGGGCCGGTCACGGCAACCCTGACGTACGACGCGCGTTTCACCAACGCCGCCTCGCCGTTCGGAGTGGAGGTGGACCGCTTGGCGCCGCGCCAGCGGGCGACGGCCTCGCTGCGCGTGGCCGGCGTGCTGGCGGCGTGGCCCGAGGACGCCAGCTTGGGCCGGTCTGCGCGTGAGCTGCGCGCAAGCGCGGAGGTGCGCGCCTCGCACGACTTCGTGCCGGCCGACGGGGACCCTGCGGGCGTGCGGGCGTTGCGGGTGGCGTTGGGCACCACGCTGGACACCGGCCCGTGGCGCTACGAGGTGACCGCCGCTTCCGAACTGGCGGGCCTCGTGGATCCCGCCACCGGCCGCGACGCTTACGTCGACGTCGGGGTGGGCGCGTTCCGCACGGGCTGGCCGCGACTGTTCGCGGTCACGCCGGAGCGACCGAACCCGCCCGTTCCGTACGGAGCGTTCGAGGTGGGCGTGCGCTCGCGCATCAGCCTGACGGCGGCGGATCCGGGCCTGCGTAGCCTGGAGCTTCGTACGGGCGTGCCGTTCGCGTTCGAGACGTTCGAGTTCCGGCCGTTCGCCGCTGTGGACTTCGCGCCGACCATCCTTCACGGCGAGATGCCGGCGCTGAGCGGCGTGGGCCTCGACGTCACGTTCGTGACCTGTTGCGGCTCGTTGACGGTGGGCGTGGTGAACGACCGCGGGGTGTGGGCGGCTTCGGTGGCGGTCGACCTGGAGCGGCGGCCGGCTGCAGCGGTTCGCCGGCCGGGGGGTGCCGAGTCGAACCCGGACTCGAGCGAGGCTGCCGAACCTGATCCCGGGCCGGAAGAGGACGCAGGCCCGGACGCAGAACCGGACGCAGAACCGGACGCAGAACCGGACGCAGAACCGGACGCAGGCGCGGACGCAGAACCGGACGCCGGCCCGGACGCAGGCGCGGATGACCCGCCCGACCAGTCCGCCGCCGACGGCCCCACGGGTATCATGTCGCGGTTCCCATGAGCAGGCCCTTCGCACCTCGGTTCTCCCGCATCGACCGTTACCTGCTGCGCGAAAGCATCCCGCCGTTCGTGTTCGGCCTGTTGCTGTACGCGAGCCTGGCGGTGGTGAGCATGACGCTCCCGCGGCTGCAGTGGATCGTGGGCACGCCGGTGCTGAAGTTGGCGTGGTGGTTGGTGCTGCAGTTGCCGCAGGCGATGGTGCAGACGCTGCCGATCGCGTTGGTGCTGGCGGTGCTGTTGGCGTTCGGGCGCTTGGCGTCGGAGAACGAGTTGCTGGCGATGCAGGCAGGCGCCGTTCCATTGCGGCGCGCGGCGCTGGTGTTCGTGGCGCTTGGAGCCGTGAGCGGCGTGGCCGCACTGGCGCTCAACCAGTGGGTGCTGCCGCGCGCGAACGCCCAGGTGGCCGAGGTCTACTGGAACCTGACGGCCGGACAGACCGGTCTGTTCCGGCTAGCGCAGCAGAGCTTGCCGGTGGACGACTTCACGCTGCACTTCGCCAAGGTCGAGGAGCGCGGCCGCACCATGACCGGCGTGCGCATCGAGCGCTGGGTGGGCGACACCTTGACACTCTTGCGAGCCGACGCCGCCCATTTCGAAGGCACGGATCTGGTGCTGACCGGCTACCGCATCGACGCGCTCGACCTTTCGGCGCTGGACGCCCCGACCGACGA
>JAWOIL010000081.1:0-18022 GCA_046484635.1 Trueperaceae bacterium | reverse complement strand
CGCATCGTCGTGGACGGCATCGAGCTCACGGACGACGTGCGCGCCATCGACCAGATCCGGCGCGAGACCGGCATGGTGTTCCAGTCGTTCAACCTCTTCCCGCACCTGACCGTGCTCGAGAACATCACGTTGGCCCCCATCCGCGTGCGTAAGTGGAAGAAGAGCAAGGCCGAAGAGCGCGCCACGTACTTCCTCGAGAAGGTCGGCATCCCGGAGCAGGCGCGCAAGTACCCCGGCCAGCTCTCCGGCGGTCAGCAGCAGCGCGTCGCCATCGCCCGCTCGCTGACGATGGAGCCCAAGGTGATGCTGTTCGACGAGCCGACGAGCGCGCTCGACCCCGAGGTGATCGGCGAGGTGTTGGAGGTCATGGTGAACCTCGCGAAGGAAGGCATGACCATGGTGGTTGTGACGCACGAGATGGGCTTCGCCCGCGAGGTCGGTGACAGGGTGGTCTTCATGGACGCGGGCCAGATCGTCGAGGTCGGCACGCCCGAGCACTTCTTCCAGTCGCCGCGCGAAGAGCGCACCCGAGCGTTCCTGTCGAAGATCCTGTGACGGGCCGCGCCGGCGCGGCGCGGCCGAACGGAATGTCACAGAATCGGGCCGCGGGAAGCGCCTAGACTGACGACATGTCGACTGCAAGGCGTACGTGTAGGAGCCGTTCATGACCGACGCTGCCGGACGCGGTGTTCGTATCGCCGACCTGCTTCGCACCATGGTGTCCAAGGGCGCCTCGGACATCCACCTCCAGGCCGGCGCGCCGCCGCACATGCGCGTCGACGGCGAGCTCTACCCGTACGAGAGCGTGCCTACGCTCTCCCCGGAGCAGACCGAGCAGATCGCCCTTGCGATGATGAGCGAGTCGCAGCGCGACCTCTTCCGGCACAGGCACGAGGTCGACTTCGCGTTCAACATCCCCAACGTCGCGCGGTTCCGCTGCAACGTGCTCAGGCAGCGCGGTTCGGTCGGGGTGGTCATGCGCGTCATCCGCGACGCCATCCCCAGCTTCGAGTCGTTGGGGTTGCCCGGCGCCGTCGTCACCGAGTTCGCCAGCCAGCCGCGCGGCCTGGTGTTGGTCACCGGGCCCACGGGTTCGGGCAAGACGACCACGCTGGCGGCGATGGTCGACTTCATCAACCGGCGCTTCGCGCGAAACATCATCACCATCGAAGACCCCATCGAGATCCTGCACCGCAACCAGAAGAGCCTGGTGATCCAACGCGAGATCGGCCTCGACACCGCAGACTTCGTCGGCGCGCTCAAGTTCGCCATGCGCCAAGACCCCGACGTGATCATGGTCGGCGAGATGCGCGACAAGGAGACGGTCGAGGCGGCGATCACCGCGGCCCAGACGGGTCATCTGGTGTTCAGCACACTGCACACGCTCGACACCATCCGCACCGTGAACCGCATCATCGACTTCTTCCCGCCGCACGAGCGCGACCAGATCCGCATCCTGCTGGCCGACTCGCTGCTCGGCATCCTCAGTCAGCGGTTGCTGCCGCGCGCCGACGGCCCCGGCCGGGTGCTGTCGGTCGAGGTCTTGGTGAACACGCCCCTCATCCGCGACTACATCAAGGACGAGGAGAAGACGCCACTCATCAAGGAAGCGCTGATGCAGGACAACCTGCGTGGCATGCAGACGTTCGACCAGCACCTGGTCGAGCTCTACCTGGCGGGTCGCATCACGCTCGAGGACGCCACCTTCATGGCCACCAGCCCGCACGAGTTCCGGCTGATGATCACCCAGCGCCAAGGCGGCATCGGTAAGGACGAGGAACGCGAGTTCGACCGCTTGATGCAGCCGCGCGGCCCACTCGGCTGAACCGGTCTCGGTGCGTCGGGGACAGCGCCGGAGCGGTGCTCGGCTTCACCAGGTCGGGACGGCGGGCCGCCATGGCAGTGCCGACACCACCTCGCCCTGCAGGTCGTAGGCGTCCGCGCCCGTGACGCGGACCCGCACGAGATCACCGATCTTCACGGTGCCGTCGGACGTGGCCACGACCACCCCGTCGATCCCCGGCGCGTCGCCCTTGCTTCGGCCCATCACCCGACCCGGCTCGTCACCGTAGTCGTCGACCAACACGTCGATCTGGCTACCGATCTTGGCGTGCAGCTTGGCGGCGGAGATGTCGCGCTGCACCTCCATCAAGCGCTGGTAGCGCTCGTGCTTGACTTCTTCGGGAACGGCGCCGGGAAGCGCGTTGGCGTCGGCCTCCGGAACCTCGCTGTAGGGGAACGCCCCGACGCGGTCGAGCTGCGCCTCGCGCAGGAAGTCGAGCAGGAGCTCGAAATCGGCCTCGGACTCGCCCGGGAAGCCAACGATGAACGTCGAGCGCAGCGTGAGATCGGGGCAGACGTCGCGCCACGCGGCGATGGTGGAGAGGTGGCTGTCGGCGCCGCCCGGCCTGCGCATCGCCCGCAGAACCGATGGGCTGGCGTGCTGTAGCGGGACGTCGAGGTACGGCAGCACCTTGCCATCGGCCATCAGCGTCACCAGCTCGCGCACGTGCGGGTACGGGTAGACGTAGTGCAGCCGCACCCATGCGCCGAGCGCCCCGAGTTCGCGCACGAGATCGACCAGGTGGGCGCGCACGGGGCGCTCCTGATAGGGGCTCTCGCGGTGGCGCAGGTCGACACCGTAGGCGCTCGAGTCCTGGGCGATCACCAGCAGTTCCTTGGTGCCGCTCGCGACCAAGCGCGTGGCCTCGTAGAGCACGTCGGCGGCGTCGCGCGAGACCTGCAGGCCGCGGAGCTTGGGGATGATGCAGAAGCTGCAGCGGTGGTTGCAGCCCTCGGCGATCTTGAGGTAGGAGTAGTGCCGCGGCGTCAGCTTCACCGCGCCGGCGGCGCCGGTTGCGAAGTCGTCATCCACGAGGCGCGCGTCCGGGGCTCGCGAACCGGAGCGTTCGGGCGCCCCGGCGACGCGAGGTGCCGCCGTGGGCAGCAGCGAGGTGAACGGGTGCTGGTCGAGCGGCAACGCCTGGCGCACCGCCCTCATGACGCCGTCGACGTCGGCCTGCCCGGTCACGGAGAGGACCTGCGGGTGGCGCTCGAGGATGGTCTCGGGGCGTTCCCCGAGGCACCCGGTCACGACTACCCGGCCGTTCTCGCGCAACGCCTCCCCGATGGCGTCGAGCGACTCCTCGACCGCCGGCGTGATGAACCCGCAGGTGTTGACGACCACCAGGTCGGCCCCGTCGTACTCGGGAACGATGTCGTATCCCTCGGCGCGCAACTGCGTCAAGATCCGTTCGCTGTCGACCAACGCCTTGGGGCAGCCGAGGCTGACGAAACCGACGCGGCCGGCCGCTCGGGCGGGCGCATCGGTAGACGGCGCATGGCTGGGGAACGCGTCGCTGGGGTCGTTCATGCCGTTCGCGAGTCTAGCAGGTCGGGTGGGCGGTCGGCCGTCGCCGGCGCGCCGTCCCGCGCGGCCTCGAGGAAGCCACTACCGCCATCGGGCATGCCGAGCGGCGCAGCCGGGCGACCGTGGCGCCGTAACCAAGGGCGCAGCCGGCCCGCCAGGTAAAGAGAACCCGCGATCACCACGCGTCCGCCGCGCTGGCAGCGCTCGATCGCGGTGGCGAGCGCGTCTTCGGGTACCAAGACCACTTCCGGCTCGCGGCGCACCGACGTGGGCACGCGCACGACGCCTTCGCCGGCCGCGGCTTCGGTCAGCACGACGTGGCGCGCCTTTCGGGCCAGCGCCGACAACGTCTCCGACCCGGCCTTGCGCTTCAGCGCCCCGAACACGAGCACGTAGTCGTCTCCGACCTCGTCGGCCAACCGCAGGCCGGCGGCAGGATCGTGCGCGCCGTCCAGCACGACGTCGCGTCCTCGCACCATGAAGCGCTCGCCGCGTGCCGGCAGCGGAGGCGCCATCACGCCCGCGGCGACGGCGCGCTCGTCGAGGCCGAGCAGGCGCATGGCGGCTGCCGCCAGGCGGGCGTCGTCCGCGCGCGTGCCGTGCTGCGCCAGACCGGTGCCGCCAGGGAGGTCGAAGAGGCGCGCGGCATCGTCATCGACGGTGTCGCCGCCGCCGCTCGTCGCCGCAACGGAACCGAGGTCTCCGCCTTGCCTCGGGTCGATCGCCAGCGGCGCTCCGATCCGCTCGGCTTCGGCCCGCACCCGAGCCAGCGACGGGCCGCGGGCGCCGGTGACGGCCTGCACGCCCGGCCGGAACGCGCCCGCCTTGTCACGGGCGATGTCGTCGAGGGTCGGGCCGATGGCTTCGACGTGGTCTAGGTCGACGTTGGTGAGCACCACCAGATGCACGGGCTCCACGGCCCGGGTCGCGTCGGACGCTCCTCCGACGCCGGCTTCCAGCACCGCGGCGGTTACGCCGGCCTGGGCGAACGAGGCCAGCGCCAGCGCCAAGGTCCACTCGAAGAACGCCGGTTGGCGGTCGGGTTCGACAGGGTGCGCGTCGGTTCGTCGCATCGCCCTCGCGACGAAGGCGCGCACCACGCGACGTGGGACGGGCACGCCGTCGATGGCGATGCGCTCACGGAACTCCTCGACATGCGGGGACACGAACCGGCCGGTGCGGTGTCCAGCGGCCGTCAGCCCCGCCGCGATCATGGTGGTGACGGTGCCCTTCCCGTTCGTACCGACCACGTGCACCACCAGGGGCGGCATGGGGATCTCGAAGTCGCGTAGGAGCTCGGCCGCGCGCGCCGGTCCGCGTCCGCCACCAGCGCGGGTGCGCGCGAACAGCCACGCCAAAGCGTCGTCGTACGACGGTGGGAGAGTGGGCATCGTCGGGGCAGGTACCGGCCGCGCGGTCAGCTCTTGCGGCGGCGCCGCGGTCGGCGCCGGCGCGAGCGGCGCTTCCCGCTCCTGCCGCTCTGGTCGCCGCCGCTGCTCTCGTCGAACGGCTCGAGCGACGGCTCGCTGCCCACCTTCACCAGCAGCGCGTCGAGATGCCCATCGGGCAGGCGCTGCGTGAGCTTGAGGATGGTGTGGGGCGCGGCCACGTCGACGTACACCACGCTCTGCCCGGGGTGGAGTAGGTAGACCCGCGCCCGCTTCTTCCCGAGCGCCGTGTCGAGGTCGTGCTCGCCGACGAACTGGACCGTGACGTCCTTGCCGAGCATCGGCAAGCGCGCCAGTTCCACCTCGCCCAAGCTTCGTAGTTCGTGCAGCAAGGACAGCGGGTCCCGGTAGGGAAGTAGGTACGGCATGCGGGCGACGTCCTTGGCGCCCTTGGTGGCCGTGACGAGGCCCTCCTGGTTGTCGAAGGTGACGTCGAACACGCGCTGCTCGTTGCGTTCCTGCGTCTCCTCGCGGAAACGGAGGCTGAAGTGCCGCTGGGCGTGGCAGCGGCTACGTTGCTGCACCGTCGCGAGCCCGAGCGGCCCCTGGAACTGCGCCCGCCCTTCGAGCTGCGTGTGCCGACCGCGCCCTTCGGTCTTCAGGACGTGCGTACCGGCGGGCTTGCCCCGCAGGGTCAGTCGGTAGCTGCACACCTCGACCGGCATGGCGTCAATCTATCACGCGGTCCCCCGTGCGCCAGGCGCGTCCGGGACGTAGCATGTCGGTCACGAAGGGGGGAAGGTGGACACGTCGAACGATCTCGTCGAGCCGCGCGTGGAGGTCCGCCCGTGGGGCGAAGTGGACGGTGTTGCCGTCCACCTCGCGACGCTCACGGCCGGCCGGTTGCGGGCGGAGGTGAGCAGTTTCGGCGCCACGCTGGTGAGCGTGGAGGTGCCCGCAGGCAAGAGCGACGCGGCTGGCGGACGACGTGACCTGGTGCTCGGACGGGACGCGCTTCGAGGCGGCGCGGGAGGCGGGTACGCCGGGCGGCACCCGTACCTGGGGGGCACGGTGGGGCGCGTCGCGAACCGGATCGCAGGGGCGACGTTCGAACTCGACGGCGTCCGTCATGACCTCGTCGCCAACGACGGGCCGCACCACCTCCACGGTGGGGGGCGGGGGTTCGACCGGCGTCCGTGGTCGCTCGAGGCCGTGCCCGCACCCGTGCCCGCACCCGTGCCCGCACCCGTGCCCGCTTCCGCCCTCGCCCCCGCGCCTTCGGCCACACCGACACCGACACCCGCGGTCACGCCCGGCGTCGCGGGGGTGGGACTGACGTACGTCTCGCCCGACGGCGAGGAGGGGTACCGAGGTGAGGTGCACGTTCGCCTGCGGGTGCGCTTGGACGCGGCGGGCGTGCTGTCGTTCGAGCTTCGCGCGGTGGCGGATCGTCCGACGCCGGTGGCACTCGCGCATCACCCGTACTTCGCCCTCACCGGCCACGGTGGCGGCTCGGTGCTGGGCCATGAGTTGCGTCTGTGGGCGGGGCGGTACCTACCGACGGACGCTGATGGCATCCCGACGGGCGAAGTCCTCTCGGTGGACGACACCCCGTTCGACTTCCGGCGGCCGAAGCCGCTCGGCGCCGACATCGACCATCCCGAGGTGCGCGGCGTGCGTGGTGGGTACGACGTGGCGTACCTGATCGACGGCGCACCGGGCCGGCTTCGGCCGGCCGCGCGCTTGCGCGATCCGGGAAGCGGACTGTACGTCGAACTGCACACCACGCAGCCTTCGCTGCAGGTCTACACCGCCAACGACTTCGACGCGGTGCACGGGAAGCGTGGCGCGCGGTACGGACGCCACGCCGGCGTCGCGTTGGAGGCGCAGGCGCCACCGGACGCGGTCCACCACCCGCGTTTCGGCGACGTGATGTTGCGGCCCGGGCAGGTGTACCTGCAACGAACCGAGTACCGCTTCGGGGGTTGGTGACGGTCCTACGCGAGCCGCGAGCGGCCGCTCGGCCCTCCACCGGACGGTCGGTACGCCCCCGGGGAGCGCCTTCAGAACGGCAGGTCGCTGTCGCGCAGGCGCCCGAGGTCCTGGGTCGACCTGCCTTGGCGCAAGATGTTGATCAGGAGCGAAACCAACGACGGGTCCAGTTCGGAGCCGCTACGCGCCTCGAGTGCCTTCTCGACGTCCCGCAGCGGCATTGCTTGGCCGCGTTCGCTGCTGAGCATGTCGAAGGTGTCGGCCACCGCGACGATGCGCGCGAGCTGCGGGATGGCGTCCTTGCGCAACGCGTCGGGGAAGCCGCTGCCGTCCCAGCACTCGTGGTGGTGGCGGATGCCCTCGGCGGCGGCCTTCAGCAGGTCCGTGGAGGCCACCAGGTTCGCCCCGCGCTGCGGGTGCTCGAGGTCCTCGATGCTCAGGTCGAGCCCGGCGCCGAGCTTGCCGATGTCGTGCAGCATCGCCGCGAAGTAGAGGTCGGCGAGTTGCCGGTTCGGGAGCTCCAGCGCGCGACCCAAGGCCAACGCGTAGGCGGTGACGCGCTCGGCATGACCGAGTTGGGCGAAGTCCTGCGCTTCGAACGCCTGCACGAACGCGCGCGTGAACTCCACCAGACTGCGCTTCGTGCGCCGCAGTTCGACGGCCTGGCTCTGTGCTTCGCCCAGGATGCTGCCCCAGCGCGCGGCGAGCTTGACCTCGTCCTCGACGAACGCGGTGCCGCCGTGGCGTTGTAGCACCATCGCACCGTACGCAGCGAAGCGGCCGACGACCGGAACCACCAGAGCGGAGGTCGCGTCGCGCATGCCGAGGTCGCCCAGTTCGGTGCGCACCGCCGCATCGTTCGGCGTGAACAACTCTCCCAGCAGGTTCTGCACGACACGCGGACCCGGCGATCGCCACGGCCCGTGCGCGGGGGTGAGGGCCAGGAGGCTGGGGCCGTAGCCGTACTCGGCGTCGAACGCGTACGCGCCCATGGCGTCGCCGCGGACGACGTAGCCACGTACGTCGAACGGCAGCGTCTCGCACAGGATACGGACGACCTCCTCGCTTCGTTCCTCCGGACGTGGTAGCCGTAACAGCCGCTCCACCGACGCCAGCGCGTCGGGCGCCGTGCGTTCTTCGGCGGATTGGAACAGGCGCCTGAGCACGGATCCCCCTCCCTTGGCGCGGCCGCGTGATTCACGACCGCATCCACGAGCATAGCGAAGCGCGCCGCGAGGCGTTGCGGAAGTGCGTACACCGGCGTGGCGCGTCCAGCCCGACGAGGGCGGCGCGTCGGTGGGGGCGTCGCGTAGAATGGCACGCATGCTCGACCTGCGCACCATCCGCGAAGATCCCGACGCCGTTCGGCGCGCCATCCGCGCGAAGCAGTTGGGGGACGCACTGCCCAAGCTCGACCGCTTGCTCATGACCGACGAGGAGCACCGCTTGTTGCGCCGCGACTTGGAAGAGAAGCAGGCGCAGCGCAACGCCGACAGCAAGCGGATCGGCGAGTTGCGCCGCCGTGGGGAGGAGGCGTCGGACTTGATGGAGCAGATGGGCGCGCTGTCGGCCGAGGTGAAGCGGCTCGAGGATCGCGAGCGGAGCCTGCAACAGACCATCGACACCTTGCTGCTCGAGATCCCGAACCTGCCGCACGAGAGCGTGCCGTACGGCGAGAGCGAGCACGACAACGTGGTCGTCAAGGAGTGGGGTGAGAAACGGGTCCACGCGTTCGCGCCGAAGCCGCACTGGGAGCTCGGCGCCGAGCGGTCCTGGTTCGATCTCGAGGTGGGCGTGAAGCTGACCGGGGCAGGGTTCCCCATCTTCCGGGGCGAGGGAGCACGCTTGGTGCGCGGCTTGCAGCAGTACTTCCTCGACCGGCTGCGAAGCGCCGGCTACGAGGAGATCGTGCCGCCATTGATGGTCAACGCCGCCTCCGCCACCGCCACCGGGCAACTCCCCGACAAGGAAGGGCAGATGTACGAGGTGACGGACGGGTTCTACCTCGTTCCCACCTCGGAGGTCGCGCTCGCCAACATCCATCGCGACGAGATCCTCGACGTGGACGCCCTGCCGATCCGCTACGCGGCCTACACCGCCTGTTTCCGGCGCGAGGCCGGTAGCCACGGCAAGGACGTGCGCGGCCTGAACCGCGTGCACCAGTTCGACAAGGTGGAGATGGTGCAGTTCACGCGCCCCGAGGACAGCTACGAGGCGCTGGAGGAGATGACCCGAACCGCCGAGCGCATGCTCGAGGAGCTCCAGTTGCCGTACCGCCGACTACTGATGTGCACCGGCGACATGGGGTTCACGCAGGCGAAGAAGTACGACCTCGAGGTATGGAGCCCAGGTCAGGACCGGTGGTTGGAAGTGTCGAGCATCAGCAACATCGAGGCGTTCCAAGCCACACGCCTGAAGACGCGGGCACGGCCAGGCGGTGTGGCTGGCAAGGGCAAGCCCGAGCCGGTGCACACGCTGAACGGCAGCGCCCTGGCATTCCCGCGCACCATCGCGGCGTTGCTGGAGACGCACCAGAACGAGGACGGCAGCGTGACGCTGCCCGAGGCGTTGCGTCCGTTCGTGGGCGTCGACACGCTGCGGTAGCGGGCCGAAGCGCGGCGAAGCGGTCGGCGCCGCTCGAGGCGCCTGGAGCTCCGCCTGGTCGTGCCTGCTCCTTCGTCCGAGATCGGTAGGTTCAGCCCTCTTCGACCGTCCGTGGCACGCGCACGAAGCCGTCCTGCGAGGCGGGCGCGAGGCGCAGCGCTTCCGCTTGCGGCAACGGCTCGGCGGGAACGTCGCTCCGGCGAGCGTCCTTGGGGGGAACGGGACTGGCCGTCGGCTCGAGACCGTCGACGTCGGCGGCCTGCAGCTGATCGACGTACGCCAACAGGGCACGCAAGTCCTCGCGCACGGACCGGACCTCTTCCGGCGCCAACTCGAGCCGCGCCAGTCGTTGCAGGTGCGCCATCGCGTCGTCGTCGAGTTCCACGGCCCGCACGCTACCACGCGCTTCTTCGACCTCGGTGGCGTCGGTGGCGTAGGTGCCGGCGGTGGCGGCGGTTGCGTCGGTGGCGGGCTCGCCCTTCACAACGGCAGTCGAGTCCCGATGGCGTACAGCACCACCACCAACACCAACGACGGCAGCAGCGCCGCCACCCGCAGGCGCTTGATGTCGAGCAGGCCCAGGCCGAGCGCGATGATCATCAGCCCCCCGACGCCGTTGACGAGCAACACGCGCGGGTCGGCGGCAGGGTCGGGGATCAGGTTGGCGAACAGGCCGGCCGCGAGCGAGAGCCCGCCCTGGTACACCGCCACCACCAAGACCGAGGCCAGCACCCCGAACCCGAAGGTGGTGGCCAGCGCCAAGGACGAGAAGCCGTCGAGCGTCGACTTCAGCACCAGGAACCCGGCGTCGCCAGTGAGACCGTTCTGTATGCTTCCCAGCAGCGTGAGCGGCCCGACGCAGAACAAGAGCGAAGCGGCCACGAACCCCTCGGTGAACCGTCCCTGTCCGCGGAAGCGGCGCCGCAACCGTTCGCCGAGGCCCTCGAGTCCCTCCTCGATGCGCATCCACTCGCCGAGCGCGCCCCCGAGCGCCAACGCCAGCAGCCCGAGGAGGATGCCGGGGGGCGAGGCGACACGGTTGAGGTCGAGGGCGTTGGTGATGCCGATGAACACGGTCACCAAGCCGATGGCTTGCATCACCACGCCCGTGATCCGCTTTGGCAACCGGCCTCGTAGCGCCAGGCCCAGCAGCGACCCGACCAGCACGGTGGCGACGTTCAACAGCGTTCCCCAGGTCTGGTCGAGGATCGTCACGCAGTCGGCTCCTGCGCGTTTGGCGCTTTCGGTCCCGAGCGAAGCACCAGTACCGTCACCAGGATGCCGGCGGCCAATGGCACGCCGACCAGCCACAGCACCCACGTGAGCGCCGAGCGCGGACCCGTGGCGGTGGGCGGCAACACGAACGGCACGGCGCCCACTGCGGTGGGGCCGATGCCCAGCTGCACGTTGGCGATGGCCTCTTCCTGACGGAAGGTGGTGTCGCGCACGGTGACGGTGTACGTTCCCGCCGGCGGGGCGGTGACGCGCGCCCGGTACGCGCCGGGATCCGTCTCGCGGAACGGATCGCTTCCCGCGAGCGCCGGCCCGACCTCTGCCTCGGTGGCGTTGCCTGCCCCCGGCACCGCCTCCCCGAGGGGCCGGAACTCGACCCGCACCAGCGCGTCTTCGACCGCCACCAACCCCGGGTCCTCCAGACGGATCCGCAGCTCGAGCGGCGCTCCCGGCAGGGGCGGATCGGGCGTCACTTCGAGCGTTCCGAGGACCAGCGTCGCGTGCGCGAGCACGGTGCACGCCAGCGCCGAAACCGCGACCATGGCGGCGGCGCGCCAGTAGTAACCGGGCAGGCGCGGGTTCGGGGTCGTGTCAGTCTTGTGCACGGTCTGCCTCCGTCAAGGAGCGCCACAGTAGCAAGCGAGCCGGCTCGCCACTGGCGTGGACCTCCGCCGCCCGCTCGCGACCGAGGTAGCGGTAGTGCCACGGTTCGTACGCGTAGCAGCTCGCGAGCTCCATGTCAGGGGGATAGCTCATCGTGAACCCGAAGCGCCAGGCGTTGTCCGCGACCCACGCGCCGGTCGGGGTGGCCGCCCAATCGTCGAGTTCCCAGGCGGGCGGTCCGTCCGCCGAACGCAGGTCGATTGCCGTCCCGAGCTGATGCTCCGAGTGCCCTGGCCGGGCGCTGGTGCGGAGCGCGGCGTCGTATCCGTCCTGCTCGACCCAGTAGGCGAAGGTGCGCACCTGGTAGTCGTAACTGCGGTAGGCGGACTGGATGGCCAGCGGGTGCCCAGCTTCGGCAGCCGCTTCGAAGAGCGCACCGAGGTCCTCGGTCAGGATGGCGCGAACCAGCTGGCGCGACTCGGAAGCGGCTTCAAGGGCGGCGACGCCGGCAGGCACCAGGTCGGTGGGGGCGTAACCGGCGGGAAGCACGAAGTACGTGTCGAGCACGGTGTCGGCCCAGCGCGCCGGCGAAGCGGCGGGCGCCGGCACGTCCGCGACGCTACACGCAGGCGGCTCGGTCGCCACCGCGAAGCCGGCACAAGCAGCGACAAGCGCGACCAGGAGCCGATGCACGGCCGCCACCCTACCACCGTGGCCGCGCTTGGTCACGGTGAACCCATGAGCATGGTCCCGCGCATCTCCATCGGCTGCGCGAGGACCACCAACTGGAGCACGACGAACGCCAGCACGTACAGCACCATGGGCCACATCGCCAGCACGCCCGCGCGCCCGTAGTCGCGCAGGCCGATGCGCCCCGCCGTGACCGCGGCGAGGAGGGCGTACACAGCGGTGATCGCCGCCTGGATGGGGTAGAGCCAGCGAGACGGCACCATCTGGGCGAGGCGCCAGTTCGGGTCGACGGCGGCGCCACGGTACTCGAAGAAGTGCTGGAACACCGGCACGATCGCCAGCGCTCCGGTCAGGAAGTGGAACAGGTAATGCGCGGCCCAGAACCCGAAGCCGAGCGCGACCACCACGTACCCCCAACGCTCGAACGAGGCGACCGGCGAGACGCGTCGCGAGACCGTGGGCCCCGTCGCACCGACCGAGACGCCCGCGGCCACCGCTTCGAACTCGGACGCGCGAGCGCGCATCGCGCTGCCGATGGCGTCGGCCAGCATCGCCGCCCCGACCGTGGTGGCGGCGCCGACGAGCGTGACGATGGCGTACAGCACCGCCAACAGCAGCGCCTCGTTGCGGGTGCCGAGCCAATCGGCGATGGTGGCTGCAACCTCGAAGAACGGCGTGATCATCGCCAGCGCGTTCATGAGCCCCCAGTACGCCAGCAGCGCGCCCATCGCCAGCACCGCCAGGCGTCCGCGGCGCGCCCAAGGCGCGCGCGCGAGCTCGCGGCCGGGGGAACGGAGGCGCAACGCGACGTTTTCGTAGGGGCAGGCGCGAACGCAGTTGAAGCAGTATGTGCAGTCCATGTTCGAGGTGATGGTGGGTACGAACAGGTCCGTCTCGCAGCCGGGGAAGTGACCCGTGCCGTTCGGCGCCACCACGTCGGCCAGGGGCACGAACGCCGCGCGCGAGGTCGCCGGTGGCGCCGCGTGGGTTTCCCGGCCGTGCAGGCACGGCTTGTGCTCGCAGGCGCGGCACACGTCCGGATCGACCGCAGCGATCTGGGAGGGCGACACGCTTGCCAGCGCGAAGTTGAAGTTCCCCAGCGGGCAGACGTAGCGGCAGAAGGTACCTGCGGGGAAGAGCACGTCGACGCCCAAGGCCGCGCCGAAGTAGCCGATGACGAGCCAGGCCGTAAGCCACGGGCTTGCCCACAGGTCGAACACCTCGTACGCCAGGAAGAACCCCAGCAACAGAACGATCACGGTCCACTTGTTGCGTAGAAGGCGGGGCCACGCGAACTTGCGCGGCAGCCAGCGCTCGACGCGACGCGTGATGCCGCGCGTCAGCATCAGCGGACAGGCGGCGCAGAAGGCGTTGCCGAACAACGCCAGGGCGATCACGACCAGGCCGCGGTAGTGCAACCACACGCTGGTGGTGGCCAGGTTCCGAGGCGCGACCTGGCGCCCCGTGAGGCCGTCGACCACCACCATCACCGCCAACGCGAGCAGCGGCAGTTGGAAGACGAGGCGCGCGTACTTCCAGCGCGCCAAACGCCTCAGTCCCGGCAGCCGGAAGAGGTCGAACCCGCCCGGCTGGTCGACGTATGGGCCGCGTGCGGTCGCGCCACGTGGGGGCCCGTGACCTCGCGGCGCCGTCTCGGGTGGGTGCAGCGCATCGGTGCGGGCGTTCACGGCGGGGTACCTACGCGATTCGGGCGCCGAGGCGTCTCAGCGGGACGGAACGTTGAGCAGCGCTTCGGCGGTGATGACGCGACCGTCGGGGTAGCGCACCTCCGCCGCCAAGATCCAGTCGCCGGCCATCGAGAATGCGAACGACTCGGCCCGATAGAGCCCCGGTTCGACCTCCACGGCGTCCACCTCGACGGGCATCATGCCGGCGTGCGTCATGTCGCCAGTGACTCGGACGGTTGCGCCGGACACGCCCGTCGACCCGTCGAGGACGTACACGGCGACCGGCACCACGCCGACGGCCGGAGGCGCTTCCAGGTCGATGCGCACGGGCTCGGGGGCGTCGGCCGCGCTGCTCGAGGCCGAGGAAGCCTCGGACGGCGGTCGGCAACCGGCAAGCACGAGCGCAGGCACGAGCGTGAGGAGGAGCGTCAGAAGGAGCGAGAAGCGCCGCGGTGTCGTGCGGCCGGGAACGACAGCACCAGGCGCGCGGCCCTCGCTGCGCGAGCGGCGCTCACGGTACGAGCGACGACCGATGCGAAGCCGAACCATGTCCGGTACGCTACCACGCTCGTCACGATTCCCCCATCCGTCACGGCCGCTCTACCGGGTCGTCCGCCCCGAGGTCGGCGTGCGCGAGCACGCGGTGCTGGGCGCCCTCGGGCGTCAGCAAGCTGGCGTACAGGGAAACGCGCGTGATCCGCCAAGGGACGTCGGCCGCAACGTACGCGGGCAAGACCTCGCCCACATCCGGCCGAGCGCCGCCGCCGTCACCTTTCAGGCGTGCCAGGGTCACGTGGGGCACGAACGCCCCCGATGTCGCGTCGCCGGGAACTTCGGGCAGCATGCGCGACGCGAGATCGCGGGCGAGATCGCCGGCGTCGCTCGTTGGTCCGCTAAGCCCGAGCCATAGCACACGCGCCCGGCGTGGTCCGGGGAACGCCCCGAGGCCCGCGGTCCGAAGCTCGAACGGTCGGGCGGCGCTCGCTGCGCCGTGCACGGCGGCCATCACGTCCTCGACCGCAGCGTCCGCCACCTCGCCCAGGAACGAGAACGTCAGGTGGCGCTGCCGCGCGGGAACGAAACGAGCGCGCAACGCCGGCAAGCGCTGGCGCAGGAACCGTTCGGCGCGATCGGTTTCGTCGAGGACGGCGCGCGGTGGGTGAGCGGCGACGAACAGCCGCATGCGAGATCAGCCTTCCCTGACGCGGCCGTCAGTCCACACGGCCGACGGTCCGCAGGTACGCGAGCACGCCATGTTCGAGCGCCGCGGCGTAGACGTCGGGACTTTGGAGCGTGCGGCGGTCTTCGGGATGGGACAGGTAGCCGAGCTCGACCAGCAAAGCGGGCGTGGATCCGGCCGCGGCGTGCTGGAAGCGATGGTGGTTGAAGGCGTAGTAGTGCAGCATGTTGCCGGACACGTTGCGGTCGTCGTCGGGGAGCCCGGTGGCGGCGAACACGGCGCGGTCGACGGCGACCTTCAGCAGCGGTTCGCGCGCGTTCCGCGCCGGGAGGAAGTGCGCGCTCTTGTACCCGCGCCGGTCCGCGTCGGCGCTGGCGTCGGCGTGGATGGAGAGCAGCACGTCGGACCTGTAGCGCACCGGCACGGTAGCGGGGAGCAGGTCCACCGTGAACCCGTAGCGGGCGAGCCGCGCGGCCAGCGCCTCGGCGACGGCCAGGTTGATGTCCACCTCGTCGATACCGTCGACGTGCGCACCCGTGCTCACGCGCAAAGAAGCCAGCTCGTCGGGTTGAAGGCCGGCATCGAGGTGGCCGACCTGGATGCCCACACGCACCGGGCCGCGCAACGAGTTGGCGAACCCGCGCAGCCACGGCGGTTCGAGGACGCGCACACTGCCACCACCAGCGAGCGCCATGGCGCCAGGGTCCTGCAGGGCGGCCGCTGCGTTCAGGCCGACCAGCACCATCAGCGACAGCGCGAAGGCCGCGGCCAGCACCTGGCGTCGTCGCCCCTTGACGCGCGTTCGACGCGGAGGCAGCGGACCGGGTCGTAAGACGGGCGCTTCAGGCGAGACCAGATCGGCAGGCGCCTGCGCTTCGGTGCGCTGGAAGCGTGCGAGCGGTCCTTCCACAGACCGATGCTACCGCTCCGAGGCGGACGGGGGTGGTGAGGGCTTGCGCTACCTGAAGGTCGCGGCGGACCGACGGCCGAGCGTCAGATGCGCTCGCCGGTGAGCCAGAAGAGGATGTGTTCGTCGACGTTCTCGAGGTGGTCGCCCAGGCGCTCCAGGTAGCGCGCCACCGACAGCAACTGGTTCGCGCGGTTGATGGTGGTGGGGTCCTGGATCATGTACGTCAGCAGCTCGCGATGGATCTGGTCGTAGAGCGCGTCGATCTCCGAGTCCATGGCGTGCGAACGGCGAGCCGCGTCCTCGTCGGCCTCCGCGAACGCCTTGGCGGATGCGTCGAGCATGGCCGACAGGACGTCGAAGATCCGTTGGAGGTCGAGGTACTTCTTCAGAGGCGGCTGTTCCGCGAGCGCCATCGCTGCCGTGGCGACGTGTTCGGCGTAATCGCCTGCGCGCTCGATGTCCGCGAGCGCCTGGAGGCTCCCGCCGAGGAAGCGCAGGTCGCGCGCCGCCGGTTGGCGCCGCGCGATGACCGTCAGGATGCGCATCTCCAGGTCGGCTTGGAGACGATCGATGGCGTCGTCGCCGTCGATGCAGCGGCGGGCGGCCATCATGTCCTGATCGACCAGCGCCTGTCTGGCAAGGGCACATCCCTCGCGCACCATGCTCAGCATCCGCACGAGATCGCCGTTGATCGCCTGGAGGTCATGTTCGAGTGGGTTCATGGCGTCTGGGCGCATGATAGCCGATGCTACCCGCGCGCCGTCATGGGACCGTCATGGGGCCCCCGCGGCCGCGGTCCGCGGTCGTCCTTGACGCCGCCATGACCCGACCGTCCGTACAATGCCTGCATGCTGGGACCGAACCCTTCCGTGCGCGCGTGGGTGCCGGCGTGAGTCGCGCCACCGTGCTGCTCGTCGAGGACGACGATGCGGTGCGCGAACTCGTCGCGTACCACCTCGGGCGTGCCGGCTTGCGCGTGGTCGAGGCAGCTACCGCCGGGGACGCCTGGGCTGCCCTGGACGAGGCCGACCTCATCGTCCTGGACTGGATGTTGCCGGACGAGTCCGGGGTGTCGCTACTTCGGCGCATCCGGACGGTCCGCGGGCACACGGTGCCCGTCGTGATGCTCACGGCCAGGGCGCGGGAGGCGGAACGCATCGAGGGTCTCGAGTCGGGGGCGGACGACTACGTCTCCAAGCCGTTCTCGGCCCCCGAACTCGTCGCGAGGGTGCGGGCGCAACTGCGCAGGGTCGAGCCGCAACGACGGCTGCAGGTGGGAAACCTCGACATCGACGTCGAACGGAGCGTGGTCTCGCGGGAGGGGGAGCCGATCGACCTGACCCGTCGCGAGTTCGAGTTGTTGGCGTTCTTGGCTACGCACCCCGGCAAGGTGTTCCGACGCGGCGAACTGCTGGACGAGGTGTGGGGCGAAGCGTACGTGGGAACCGAACGGACGGTCGATCAACACGTCGCGCAGTTGCGCGCACGGCTGGGTGGCGACCTGATCGACACGGTGCGAGGACGCGGATACCGGCTCGGGTCGGCGACGCATGGGT
Organism: Trueperaceae bacterium; assembly: GCA_046484635.1. GTDB lineage: Bacteria > Deinococcota > Deinococci > Deinococcales > Trueperaceae > CAZACZ01. Next base: position 808 of record JAWOIL010000081.1, on the reverse strand, counting down.
GAACCCGACGGATCGCTCCCCTTGGGCGCGTCGTGGTCCGACGCGTTGGCAGACGGCGTGATCCTGGTCGAGCGCGGCCGCGTCACGTCGATCAACTTGGCTGCGGCGCGGTTGCTGGACGTCGATCGCGACTGGGCCCTCGGAGCGCCTCTCATCGCGGTGCTACGCGACCATCGGCTGGAGGAAGCCGCGGCCGGGTCGGAGCCCATCGAGCTCGACGTCCGCGGCAAGCGCCTTCTCGTGGTTCCTGTCCAGGGCGGCATGTTGCTGCAAGACCTGACCGCGCTGCGCCGCGCGGAGTCGGACGCGCGCGAGCTGCTGGCGGTGCTGTCGCACGAGCTGCGAACGCCGGCCACCACCATCTCGGCCACCCTCGACGCGCTGGCGGACGATCTCGCCGAGCCCGACCGGGCCCGCTTCTTGGCGCGAGGGCGCAGTGAAGCAAAACGCCTCGCGCGGCTCCTCGACGACCTGACGGTCGAAGTACGACCGCCACGCGAGCGCAGCGTGCGGCTCGAGGACGTCGTCACGCGCGCGCTGGCGTCGTTGCAGCCGGTGTTGGAGCAGCGCCGCGTGCGCGTGCGCGGCTACGTCGGCGACGTGACGGTCTGGGCGGACGAGGACAAGGTGCTCCAGGTGGTGTTGAACCTGGTGGAGAACGCCGTCCTTCACGGACCCGCAGGCGGCGTGGTGGACGTGGTGGCGTGGCCGGAGGAAGACCGGATCTTCCTGGAGGTACGTGACCAGGGCGCCCCGATCGACCCGGAGACCGCCGAAGCCTTCTTCGCGCTGCATGCGCAAGGTGGGC
>JAWOIL010000054.1:0-27474 GCA_046484635.1 Trueperaceae bacterium | reverse complement strand
AGCTGGTCTTCCTCGTCAGGCTCGACTCCCGCTGGAACGGTTCCGGCCGTGGCAGGGGGCATGTCTGGCGCGGTGTCTGGCGGTGTGTCCGTAGGCGTAGCCGATGTCGTATCAGGAGTCGTGTCCGGGGCCGTGTCCGGGGCCGTGTCCGGAGCCGCGACCTCGGCCCGCGCCTCTAGCGGGCGCACGCGTCGACGGAACCAGAGCCCCGCGCCGGCCAGTGCCACCCCGAGCGCCATCAGCAGCAGCCACCACGACGTCGACCCGGCGCGCGTTTCCGGCCGCGGCAGGACGCCCGTCTGCAAGGCACGTTCCTGCGTCGCGGCGTCCGGCGCGAGCAAGTCGATGACGGGCACGACCTGCTCGCTTCCGGAGAAGGCCCACGGGGACGGGGCCGTCGACAACGGTCGCCAGCCGCTCGGGGTGAACGGATCGTAGACGCCGGTCATGGCGTAGACCTCGAAGCGCTCCTCGACCGCCCACGGCAACCGAACCGACAGAGTGCTGCCATCGCGAACGATCGCCAGCGGAACGCGACCGAGCGCGTCCGGCCCGGCCTCGCCGTCGGCTTCGGCCGCGTCCGCCGCGCCGGCGTTGCCGACGGAAGACGGTGCGCCCGGAAGCGGCGCCGCCGACCCTTCGTCGATGTCGGCGTTGGCGACGGCGTACGCCCCGTCCCCGCTGATCCGGATGCCGTACTGCCAGCCGCGCCCCTCCGGCATGCGCATGTTCGGACCGGCAAGGGTGGTTTCGGCGCCCCCGGGCGCCGTGTCCAGGTAGACGTCGATGACGACGCCGGAGAACCCTTCCGGCAGGCCCGCTGCGTTCTCGATGGCGCCGAGCGTCACGCGCACGGTCGTGCCGGACTCGTCACCCTCCACGTCCACCTCGTGCAGGTCGAAGATGGCGTTGCTGGCGTAGATCGGGGCCGTGGGCGCCGTGAGGGTGCCGTCCCCGCTGGCGTCGCCGGTCGGGTCCGCGAGGACGAGCGCGGCCAAGGCGAGCAACTTCGCGAGCGTCACGGCGCAACCTCCACGGGTTTGACGGGCCGAGCGCGGCGGCGCGCGTGACGCCTGGCGATACCGATCAGCGCCTCGGCGAGCCGGCCGCTGTCGTGCTGGGCGAACGCTCCGTCACTCAACAGGGGCAAAGACGTTACCGCCACACCCGCTTCGGCGAAGCGCGCCACGGCCGGATCCACCACGTCTGCGCCCTCCTCGCGGTACTTCGCGCGGCGTGGCTCGTCGACCGGCGTCGCGTTCACCACCACGACGTCCGGCCAGCGACAACCGTGCGCCACCAACGCCTGCACGTGATCGAACGCGTCGAAGCCGTTCGTCTCGCCCGCCTCGGTCATGATGTTCGCGACGTACACCAGGGTCGTGGGGCTGGCACGCAACGCTGCCGCCACCGACGGTACCAACAACGGCGGCATGGTGCTGCTGAAGAGACTGCCCGGCCCCAGCACCACCAGGTCGGCCGCCGTCAAGGCGTGCCCCACCTCGGGCAGCCCGTCCGGCGCGGCGGGCGAGATGGCGGCCGTCCGCACCGCTCCGCCAACCTCGCGCATGCGGCTCTCGCCCTGCACGACCTCCCCGCCGACCTTGGTGACCTCGAGCGTCACCGGCTGCGGCGTGGCGGGGTAGACCGACCCGGACAGGTTGAGCAGCCGGTTGAGCAGCCGCAGGGCGTCCGCGAAGTCGCCCTGCACCTCCGTCAAGGTGGTGATGAGTAGGTTGCCGAACGTGTGGCCCGTGAGCTCGCCGCCTCGCTCGAAGCGGTACTGCAGCAGCGGTGTGAGCTCCGACTCGTGGTCCGACAACGCGGCCAGACAGTCGGTCAGGTCGCCAGGGGCGGGCATGTCGAACGCAGCGCGCAACCTACCCGACGAGCCGCCGTCGTCGCTCACGGCCACCACCGCCGTCAGGTTCGAGGTGTGTTCCCGCAAGCCGCGCAGCAGGTTCGACAGCCCGCTGCCACCGCCCAACGCCACGACGTGGGGGCCGCGCGCGAGGCGCACGCGACGGTGAATGACCTGCGCGGCCTCGTACGGCCGCTCCGTCCAGTTCGAGAGCAGCGAGCGGTTCAGTCGCCCCACGGCGGCGATCGCCAGCCCCGACCCGAGCAGGATCGACCCCAGCGAGACCCAGCCCCCCACCCGACGCCACGGGTCGCCGGCGAGCACGTTCTCGATCGGTTGCGCGACGACCTGGCGCCCCTCCGCCAGGGCCCACAACACCACGCCGGTGGTTCCCAGCACCAGGAGCAGTGCCCCGCCGACGGCCAACGCAACGTGCCGCTTCACGCCCATCCCGGGAGTCAGCCAGAAGCGCAGCGAGCCCAGGTAGCGCAAGCGCTCACCGGGCGTCATCCGTCGTTCGCCGCCCGGCCATGCTCGCGCAGCGCCTCCTCCAGGTCCCGGTGTTGCGCCTGCGTGCGGAACGTGCCGGCGAGATCGACGGACAGGCGCTCCGTCACGGCGACGGAGCGATGTTGACCGCCGGTGCACCCGACCGCGACGATGTAGCTACTGCGGCCGCCGTTCTCGGCCTGGTGCGCGAGCGTGCGCACCAGCACGCGCATCTGGCTATACAGCTCCAACGCCTCCGGTGTGAGGACGTAGCTCTGGACTGCCGCGTCGGTTCCCGGGCGCGCCCGCAACTCCTCGCTGTAGTACGGGTTCGGCATGCCGCGCACGTCCAAGACGGTGTCGACGTCGGGGGGAAGCCCACGCTTGTAGCCGAACGACACGATCCGCAGCAGCATCCCCTTGCCTTCGGCGAAGCGGTCCCACAACGACTGCGTCAACCCTCGCGCGGACGTGAGGGTGGTGTCGATGCGCTCGTCGGCCAACTGACGCAGCGGCTCCAGGGCGCGGCGCTCTGCAGCCAGGTCGGCGGTCAGCGTCCCCTCGGAGATCGGGTGCGTGCGCCGCGTGAAGTTGTAGCGCCGCACCAGCACGTCGTCGCTCGCATCGAGGAAGAGCACCGTGACCTCGTGCCCGCGCGCACGCAGGTCGTCCACCGCCGAAGGGGCGTTCTCCAGGAAGGCGCGCGTGCGGATGTCGACGCCGATGCAGATGCCCCTACCGCCTTCGCCGCCGACGCGTTCCACCAGCCCGCGCCACAGGGCGGGGGGGACGTTGTCGACGGTGTAGAAGCCGATGTCCTCGAGCGCCTGCAGCGCCGTCGTCTTGCCGGAGCCACTGACGCCCGTAAGCACGACCAGGGGCGCGCTCACGGCCCCACCTCGCCCATGGCGCGCGCGCCGCCGACCTCCAGGCTGCACGCCATCACCACGCTGCCCAACTCCACGATGGCGACCTGCCCCACCTGACCGATCAAGGTGCCGGGGCACAGCACCAGCGCCGTCGCGCCGAAGCCCATACGGACCATCGGCACCCCACCGAGCGGTGTCGTCTCGAAGGCGCCGCGCGGCAGCGCCGCGTCCACCGTCGGAACGCTGCCGTCCCCCTGCAGCACCGCCCAACGCGTGCCGTCGTGAACGATGCGGGCGGGGATCCCGGCAACCACCACGCGGAACGCGGGCACGACGCCATCGACCTCGACCTCGGCCCACTCGTACGGCTTGCGGAAACCGACGTCCACACGTACGCAGCCCGCCACCGGCGCTCCCGCCGACAGCTCGACCGCGGTGGCCTCCGCCGTCACGCGCCCCCGCAGGGCAGCCGCCATCGCCTCGGCGCCGGAGCGCGAGGCGTAGCACCCGATCCGCACCCGCACGAACTGATGCCCGTCGTTCATGGCGAACTCCGTGTAGGCGTCGAGCCCAAGCGCGCGAAGCTGCTTCACCACCTCGTTCGCTTCTCGAAAATCTCGCAACGCCACCGTCTGGACCGTCCAGTCTTGCTGCAGGGCGGGGTCGTGCAAGACGGCGGGACCCTGCGCAGCGGCGCGACCCGCCACCAACACGAATAGGAGCGCCACCACGCGAAGTGACGACGCCGCCCGGCGCGAACCGGCGCGCGTGCCGTTCCTCGGCGCGCGCGTGACGTTGCCGGTGGCGCGCACGCCAGGGCCCGCGCGACTGCCCGTGCTGCCGTGCCTGCTGCTGCTCACGCCGTTCCTCGCGACGCAAGCGTTTGTAGGTTCGACAGGATGCGAAGCCCCACGGCCTGGCTCTTCTCGGGATGGAACTGGGTGGCGTGTAGCGTGCCGATGGAGATCGCGCTCTGGAATTCGACGCCCGCGTACGTCGTGCGGGCCCCGACCGCAGCGCCCGCGTCGACTGCCAGCTCGGCGTAGTACGAGTTCGCGAAGTACACGTACGAGCCATCGGGCACGCCGTCGAGCAGGGCAGGATCACCGACCTTCGTGATGGTGTTCCAGCCCATCTGCGGCACCGGGTCGATCCCCGCCGGGAAGCGGCGCACGCGGCCCGGCACCACGCCGAGCCCGGGCTCTTCCGGCGCCTCGTCGGACCCATCGAGCAGCAGCTGCAGCCCTACGCAGATCCCCAGGAACGGCTTGCCGGTGGCGATGTGCTCGCGCACCAGCGGCTCGAACCCGGAGGCACGGAATGCGCGCATCACCTGACCGAAGTGACCCTGGCCGGGCAACACCAGCAGATCCGCGTTCCGCGCGCGATCCGGCGCGTCCGTCACGCGCGGGTCGAAGCCCGCCCGGGCCAGCGCCCGGGTGACGCTCGGGAGGTTGCCCGCGCCGTAGTCGATGACGACGGTGGCGACCGTCGCCACGGCCTCGTCGACGGCGTCCGTCGCGTAGGTCGCGTGCGGCGTCACAACACCCCCTTGGTGGACGGAAGGTCTTCGCGCGTGACGCGCGTGGCGGAGTACAGCGCGCGCGCGAACGCCTTCATCACGGCCTCGCAGACGTGGTGCGTTTCGTCGCCGGCCAGCACGCGGACGTGGATCGTCGCGCCGGAGTGGTTGGCGAAGCCGCGCAGGAACTCGCGCAGGTGGTAGGCGTGGAACCCGCCGGCGTCCCCCACGAAGGCGCCAGGGTCGAACGATAGGTGCGGTCTGCCGGCGAGGTCGACGACCACGTGGGCGAGCGTCTCGTCCATGGGCACGAAGGCGTCACCGTAGCGCTCGATGCCTGCCCGATCGCCGAGCGCGCGGTCGACGGCCTGACCGAAGGTGATCCCCGTGTCCTCGGCCAGGTGGTGCACGTCGACGTGGAGGTCCCCCTCGCCGGCGACGTCGAGCGCGAGGCGACCGTGCCGCACGACCTGATCGAGCAGGTGGTCGAGGAAGCCGTGGCCGGTCGCCGCGCGTCCCTCGGGGGGAGCGTCGAGGTCGACGCGGACCTCGATGCGCGTCTCACCGGTGACGCGCTTCACCTCGGCGCTTCTAGTCATGCGCGGACTCCTGGTTCGTGGCCGCTAAGTCGCGCGTCTCGTCGAGCGCTTCCGGTAGCGCGGTCAGGAACGCGTCGTTCTCGTCGGCGGCGCCCACCGACACGCGCAGGCAGCCGTCGGCGCCCGGCAGGTGGTCTTGCCGCCGGATCACCACACCGCGCCGCAGCAGCGCCGCGTACACCTCCGCCGGGCGCTCTACGCGGAACAACAGGAAGTTCGTGACCGACGGGAACGGCAAGACACCGGGCAGCGCTCGCATGGCTGCGAGCATGCGCTCGCGTTCGCGCGTGACGTGCTCGACGCGCGCCTGGATCAGTTCGGGGTGCTCGAGCACCGCCTCCGCGATGGCGACCTGGAGCGCCGTGACGCTGAACGGCAGCAGCGCCTTGCGGACCTCTTGCGCCGTCTCCGGCGTCGTCAGGCCGTAGCCGACGCGAACGCCCGCCAGCCCGGCGGCCTTGCTCAAGGTACGCAAGCTGACCGCGCCCGCCCGCGCCCGCACCAGCGGCAGGTGGTCCTGGCCGGCGAACTCGGCGTACGCCTCGTCGATCACCGGCAGGATGTCGTCGGGTACGGCGTCGAGCAGGGCGTCGATCTCAGGCACGGGGTGCAGGTTCCCCGTCGGTGCGGCCGGGTTGGGAACGAACAGCGCGCCGCTGCGGCCGTGAAGGGCGCGCCGTAGGCCGTCGAGCGGCAACGCGAACCCTTCCCCGAGCGGGACCTCGACCAACTCCGCGTCGAGCAGGTGCGCTTGCGCGGCGTAGACGGAGAAGGTCGGGCGAACGGTCACCACGCTGCGCCCGAGCGCCGCGACGATCGCCAGCGCTTGGATCAGCACGTTCGAACCGTTCGCCACGACCACCCCGTCGGGATCCCAGTCGTGGCGCAGGGCCAACGCGCGCTCCAGCGACCGCGGCGAGACGTCGGGATAGCGGTTCCACGCCGCGCGGCCCAGCACCTCCAGCACCTGCTGCTTCAGCGCGGCCGGGAGGTCGTTCGGGCTCTCGTTCTGATCGAGCTTGACAGGCTCGGGCCGGGGCGTGAACCGATACGCCGGCAGGGCGCGCACGTGATCGCGGATGCTCATGCGGTCCATGCTAGCGCAGTGGATGCAGCGTTCGGCACGGTCCGGGTCGGTGTCGCTGCGGCTACTCGCCGGAACGCTCGCGCGCGTTCGTGATGAGCTGCTCGGTGGTGCTCTCCAGTCGCGGGTCGAGACGCGCCGCCTCCTCGAACGAGGCGATGGCGGTGTCGTACTGGCCGGTCGCGAAGCGCACCAAGCCGAGGTTCAAGTGGGCCCGGGCGTTGGACGGGTTGGCGGCCACGGCGCGCCGGAGGTAGTCGAGCGCGAGGTCGAAGCGGCCGAGTTCGAGCTGGGCGTACCCGAGGTTGTTCAGCACGATGTCGCTGTCGGGGAACGCCTCCAGGGCCACCTCGTAATCGGCGATGGCGGCACGGGTCTCGCCCTGCAACTGGCGGGCGTACCCGTGGTAGAACGCCGCCAGGGCGTTGTCCTCGATCTCGCGCGAGCGCGCGAACGCCTGCGCAGCGGCAGCGTAGTCCTCCACGTCGAGGGCGTACAGGCCCTGCTGGAAGGCGGCGCCCGCCTCCTCGCCGAACACGATCTCGGCCTCGCCCGTCAACTGCCGCTGCTGGTCCAGCAGCGCCAGGCTGCGCGTCGCGAGAGCCTGGCCGGGCTCGAGTTCCAGAGCCCGCCCGAGTGCGGCGGCTCCGTCGTCGAGCCGGCCCATGCGCACCAGCGCGGTGCCGTAGAGCGCCTGCACGTCCGCGTCGTCGGGCGAAGCGCTCGCGAGCGGCTCGAGCAGCGCCAGCGCCGCCGCGGCCCGGCCGGCGGCAAGGTACAGCTCCGCCAACGCCCGGTCCACGTCGGCACCCTGGCCGCGGAGACTCTCGAACGTACGGCGCGCCGCCTCGACGTCGCCTTGCCGCGCTTGCGCGACCGCCAGGAGGTTCCCGGCGGCGGCGTAGTTGGGGTTCTGGGTGACCAGCGGCCCGAGGAGCGCCTCGGCTTCCGCTGCTCGCCCGCTCTGCAGCAGGAGGTCGGCTTCCGCCACCGCCAGCTCCAGGTTGTCCGGGTACGCCTGCTGGCCGGCCTCGACCAGCGCCAGCGCCTCGTCGGCGACGGCGGACGGCAGCCGCCGCGCCAGTGCGTACATCGACGCCGATCGTGCCAGCGGTTCCTCCAGGGCCTGTTGCAGGTACGCCAGCGCGCCGCGAGCGTCGCCTACGTCCACCAGGCGCTGCATCACGCTGCCTCGCAACAACACGGACTCCGGCGCGTACGCTTCGGCGCGGCGCGCGGTCTGCAGCGCGCGCTGCGGGTCGGTCTGCCGTCCTGCCAGGCGCAGGTAGGCGTCGACGAACCGCGGGTAGGCAGCGATCGCCGCTTGCAGGTCGATGGTGGCGGCCTCCGCGTCGGCTCCGGCCAGCGAGGCTCTACCCGCCAACGCGACGGCGTGAACGGGGTTCGCCGCGAGCGCGCGGCCGAACGCGGCGGCGGCGTCTTGGCTCTCGCCGGCGGCTTCGAACACGACCCCGGCCGTCGCTTGGACGTCGGCGTCGTCGGGCGCGAGTTCCACGGCGTGACGCGCGGCCTCGACAGCCTGATCGAAGGCGCCGGACAGCGCCAAGGCGCGCGCGTACTCGACGTGCACCCAGGCCGACGACGCGTCGAGTTGCGCGGCCGTGGCGAGGTCGTCGACCCGCACACCGGGCAGCCCGGACGCGGCCAAGCCCGTGGGGCCAAGGCTCGGCACCGAGGGCGTCTGGCGCGCTGCGGCCCGCACCGCTTCGATGTCGGCCGTGCTCGCATCGGGCATGACCAGGCGCGCGACGGCGACGGCGGCGTTCTCGAGCAACGCCGCGGGGTCGGCGCCCTGCGCTTCGACCGTGGTGGTGGCGCCTCCGACGGTGACGTTCAAGAGCGCGCGCACGCCCCCGCCGCCGGAAGCGACCTGGCCGGTGACGATCGCTGTGGCGTCGAACAACCGGCCCACGACCGTCAGTGCGTCCTGCTCCGCGTCGGCGGCCTTGTTGGCCACCAGCGCCGTGTCCCCGACCGGGGGTGCGTAGACGCCGGGAAGCTGATTGAGCGCGTGCTGCAGTGCTGCGGAGAGACCGAGCTGGTACGCCTGCACGCTGGCGTCGACGTCGAACGGCAGGATCGCGACGCGCGCTTTCACGCTGGGCGTCTGAGCAGAGGCCAGCGAAGCGAACGTCACCACGAAGGCGGTGGCCAAGGCGCCGAGCAGGCGTAGGAAGTTGCGTTGGGGGCGTGACATCACGGGGGAGTATACCCGCGCAGCGGTGAGAAACCTAAGCTTCCTCCTCGTCCTCGCGCGTGCTTTCGTCGCGCGCCTCGCTCAGCCGGAAGCCGAGCGGCAGCAGGTCGGCGACGCGGGTGACGATCACCTCGCCGGCGCCGTTCACGAGGTACACGGCGGCGTTCGGGGAGAACTCGAAGAGCACCTGGCGGCAAGCGCCGCAGGGAGAGGCGGGTGGGCTCGACTCGGTGTAGACGACGATCTCGTCGAAGGTCCGGAGGCCCGCCGTCGCCATGGCTTGCACCGCCGACTGCTCGGCGCAACGCGTCATCCCGAGGCTGGAGTTCTCGACGTTCGCGCCGACGCGGATGGCGCCGCTCGTGTCCCGCAGCGCCGCCCCCACCTGGAAGCGCGAGTACGGGGCGTATGCGTTGGCGAACGCCTCCCGGGCGGCGCGCAGGAGGTCGTCGGGGACGCTCGCGGCCGCGCCGTCGCCGCCCTCGCCACGTCCTCGCTTCGCGCTGCTCATGTGGCCCCACCGAACCATGCCGCGAGGCGCGCGAGCAACGGCGGCCCCAACACGATCAAGCCCACGGCCAGCGCGGTCACCGAGGCCATCAGCACGGCACCGGCTGCCAGATCCTTGGCGGCGGCCGCTTCGTCCCGACGCTCGGGGGAGAGCAGGTCCACGGTGGCCTCCACGGCGCTGTTGGCGAGTTCCGACGCGAGCACCAGCCCGATGGCGAGGACGATGGGCGCGACGGGCGCCGCGAGCCACGCCGTGAGCGCGAGCGCCGCCACGGCGATCGCGATCTCCACTCGGAGGTTGGGTTGCTCGCGCCAGGCTCGCAACCATCCCGCCATGGCGAAGCCGAATGCGCGGGTCACACGCCCCGTCACGCTGCCTCCGACGATGGCGGTCCCGCCGGGCCGGAACGGTCCGCCTGGGCGCGCACCAGGTCGAGAACGCGCCGCTCCGCACGACGGAACGGCTCCCATTCGCGCTCGTCGCGATGATCGAAGCCGAGCAGGTGGGTCAACCCATGCACGCACAAGGTCGCCACCTCGAGGAAGGCGTCGTGACCTTGAGCCTGGGCCTGTCGCACGGCCGTGTCGAGGCTCACGAACACGTCACCGAGGTGCGGTACCTGGGGGAAGTCGACGTCGTCCGGTTCCATGGTCGGGTACGAGAGCACGTCCGTGGCGCCGTCCACACCGCGATCGCGGCCGTTGCGCTCGGCGATGGCGTCATCGTCGACGATGACGACGCTCAGCTCGCGGTCGTCGAGGCCATCGTCGGCCATGTACCGGACGAGCAGGTCCTGGAGTTCAGGAGCCCGACCGAACCGGCGCGTCTCGTCCAGTACCTCGACGTACGCCATCCGCTCGTTCCTCCAAGTCGGTGCTCGCGTGGGCGGGCCGCTCGGCGCCTCGCGCCGCCGGGCCGGCGCTTCGCTTCGCGGCCTCGGACGGCGACCCACGATCCCGCCTCGCGCCCCGTAGGTCGTCGGCGCTGGGGTACGACACGCGGCGGTGCAGGATCGCCGTGAGCATGCGTTCGAAGGTGTTGGCGATCACCTCGACGTCGTGGAAGTTGAGCGGGCTGTCCGAGAGCTGCCCGTCTTGCAGCCGCTCCTCGATCAAGCGGTCGATCAGCGCCCGGATCGAAGAGGGGGTGGCGTCGACGAGCGTGCGCGACGCCGACTCGACGGCGTCGGCCAGCATCAGGATGGCCGTCTCCTTCGTGCGCGGCTTCGGGCCGGGGTAGCGGAAGTTCAGCTCCTCGACCTGGCCCTCGTCGAGGGCCCGCTTGTAGAAGTAGCTCAGGACCGTGGTGCCGTGGTGCTCAGCGACGAACGCCTCGAGGTCACGCGGCAGACGCGCCTCGCGCAGCATCTCGATCCCGTCGCGCACGTGGCTGGTGATGATGAGGTAGCTCAGGTGTGGGCTGATGCGGTCGTGGGGGTTGTCGCCCGTGAACTGGTTCTCGACGAAGAAGTGCGGCCGCCGCATCTTGCCGACGTCGTGGTAGAGCGCGCCGACACGAGCCAGAAGGGCGTTGCCGCCGACGTTGGTGACCGCCTGGTCGACCAGGTTCGAGATGATCAGGCTGTGTTGGTACGTGCCGGGCGCCTCGGCGATGAGCCGCTGTAAGAGCGGACTGGTGGGGCTCGACAATTCGATCAGCCGGAAGTCCGTCAGGAAGCCGAACATGCTCTCCGCGATCGGCAACAGGCCCAGCGCCAACACGCCGGCGAGCACGCCGCCGGCGAAGACCAGCGCGGCGCCACTGAGGGCGGACGAGATCGTCATGCCCCCGCCGACCAGCACCATCACCAAGAGCATCAGGCCGGCCAGTAACCCGCCGCCCGTGCCGGCCAACAACAGCGCCAGGCGCGACCGGATGGTCTGCACCAACAACACCGCGGTCGCCGATCCGACGAGCGTGACCGCCACGACGAACAGCGGAGAGGCGGGCACCAGGAGCCCGAGCGCCAACGCCAACCACGCGCCCCACAGCAGACCTGCCCCCTCGCCCAGCAAGGCGGACGCCACCAGCGGGACCAACAGCGCGAACAGGAAGTTCGGGGAGGCCAACACGGCCACGCGCTGGACCACCAGCACGATGACGCTGAGCGTCACCATGAAGGTCAGCTGCGACAAGGTGATGCGTGTGAGCAGCTTCTCACGCATCAGCACCAGCGGCGCGGCGAGCAAGAGCGCCAGCAGGGTCACGCCCACCACGATCCATGCCGTCTGTGACACGGCGGCAGCGCGGGCGCTGTAGAGGCCGAGCGAATCGAGCACGCGCAGGACGTCTTCCGTCAGCGGGTCGCCGGCGGCCACGATGATCTGGCCCGCCTCCAGCGACTGCATGACGGCGGGCACGGCCGCCGCAGCGGCGTCGCGCGCAGCCTGCGTGAGGCGGTCGTTGGGCACCGAGGTGGCCACCAGGCGGCGCTCCAACACCAGGCGCGCCTCGCGCTGGCGGTCCGAGGGCGCGAGCAGCGCCACCTCGTCGATGAGCGTCTCGACGTCTTCGGCACGCACGCCGGACGGTTGCTGGTACCGTCTCAGCACCTCGTCGACGACCGGCGCCGGCAGACCCGAACTGGTCACCGCGGCAGACACCAGGCTCTTCAGCTCCGGATCCGAGGTGTACATCGTCTCGATCTGCGCCCGGGCGGCCTGGCGCTCGCGCTGCGTGGCGATCCAGTCGATCACCTGGGTGTCGGCGGGAGCCACGAAGGTCTGCGGGCTGGGCTGGCCGATGCGGAGCGGCTCGCGTTGGCGGGTGCCGTAGACGCTGAACAACAGCACGGCCAAGCTGGCCACCGCGGCCAAGGCCAGCAGCCAGAACGGCAGCTTCGCCGGGCGTGACCGGCGTCTAGCCGTGCTGCTCATACGCCAGTACGATCTGGGCGACCAGGGGGTGGCGCACGACGTCGGCCTTGGTGAACGAGATGAAGGTGATGCCGTCGATCCCCTGCAGGATCTTGTGCGCGGTCATGAGGCCGCTGGTGACGGAGCCGGGCAGGTCGGTCTGGGTGATGTCGCCGGTGACGACGACCTTGCTGTTGAACCCCATGCGCGTCAGGAACATCTTCATCTGCTCCGGCGTGGTGTTCTGCGCCTCGTCCAAGATGATGAACGCGTCGTTCAGCGTGCGGCCGCGCATGAACGCGAGCGGAGCGACCTCGATGGTGCCCTGCTCCAACAACCGCTCCACGCGGTCGGCGGGCAGCATGTCGTGCAGCGCGTCGTAGAGGGGACGCAGGTAGGGGTCGATCTTCGCCTGCAGGTCCCCGGGCAGGAACCCGAGCCGTTCGCCCGCTTCCACCGCGGGGCGCGTGAGGATGATGCGCTTCACGCGGCCCGAGCCCAGGGCCTCCACCGCCATGGCGACGGCGAGGTACGTCTTCCCGGTACCGGCCGGCCCGATGCCGAATGTGATGGGGTGGTCGGCGATGGCCTGCACGTAACGGCGTTGGCCGCCGGTCTTCGGCCGCGCGCGACCAGGTAGTCGCGGCCCGGGGCCCCGGGCGTCGTCGGTTGGGGGATCGTCGACCGTGGTGGTGGCGGCCGCCGCGGACGTGGCGCGGGCGCCGACCCTTGGCGGCACCGCGTTGGTCGCCGACGACACCGGGATGCCCCCTTCGGCCGCGGAGACGCTCGCCGGCGCCTCACCATCGGTGGCCTGCGCGCTGGCATCGGCATCGCTCGCCGGCGCGTCGAACGCCCCGAAGGCGATCTCGACGGGGGAGATCTCGGCGCCGCTACGGATCTCTCGTAGCATGCTTCGGAAGGTCCGCTCGGCCTCGGCCACGGCGCGATCGTCCCCGCTGAGGCGTACCTCGTCGCCGCGCGCGACGACTTTCGCGCGCAGGCGCGAGCGCAGCAACTTCAGGTTCTCGTCGTTCTGCCCGAACAGCGTCAGGGCTTCTGCCGGGCTGCGAAGCTTCAGGGTCAAAGAGGTCGCGATCGTTGCCTCCTGAGCCGCCGGTAGGCGGCGGGTTCGTCCAAGATCTCGTGCCAGATCAACCCGTGCAGGATCGTGCTGCGATCCATCCGGTCCAACCCGAGCGCGCCCAGTCTAGCGCCAAGGCCGTCGCCGCTGCGTCGCGTGGCGGCTCGACCAGTGGCCCAGCGCCGAACCGTCGGGACGTCCGCGCCATCGATCATGGAGCGTGACCGTGCCAGTTGAGGAGGAGCGCTCGCCCGCTGGGGCACGTCGCTTCGGACTGCGCCTTCGCGCCCGAGCGAGGCGGGGGGTGCCGGACGCTGCTCCGCCCCGCCGACCAAGCCCCGTTCGAACGGATCGCTCGCCACCAGCGGGCGGCCGGACCTGCCTGTTCGCGGCGCCGTCTGCGCCGCCGCCCGCGTCGAGGCAGCGCTCGTGGTCGTGGTAGCCGGGCGTGACGTGGTCGAGGAGCTCGCCTGCGTGGCACTCCCGGAACCGCCGGAGCCGTCGGTGCGGCCGGCGCCACGCTCACGCTCCTGTGCTTCCTGAACCCTTCTGCGGATCTCCTCCAGCATCGCCAACGGGCTGTCGGACGGCGTACCCGATGCGGTGGACGCTCCGCCCTGGCCGCCGCCCGCCGCCCCGCGGGACGCGGTGGTGGTGCGGCCGAGCGTGGTGGGCGTCCCACCCTGACCGGCGGCGCCGGTACCGGGCACGGTCCGCCCCTGCGCCCCTTGGCCGGGGGGCCGCTGGGGCACGCCAGGGCGTCCCCGCTGCTGCTTCGAGCGGGATCGCGTCACCAACGGCAACACGATGAACACCACGAAGAAGAACAGCCCCAGGAGGGTTTCGAGGTCGAAGCTCACCCTTGGTCTTCACCCTCCAGGCCGGCCGCGCGCGCGATGTTGCCACGCATGCTCGTGTCCGACTGGATGTTCTGCAGGTTGTAGTAGTCCATCACGCCGAGGTTGCCTTGGCGGAACGCTTCGGAGATGGCGCGTGGCACCTCGGCCTCCGCCTCGACCACCTTCGCCCGCATCTCTTCGACCTTCGCGCGGTTCTCCTGTTCCGCCGCGACGGCCATGGCGCGCCGTTCTTCCGCCTTCGCCTGGGCCACGCGCTTGTCGGCCTCGGCCTGGTCGGTCTGAAGCTGCGCGCCGATGTTGCGTCCGACGTTGACGTCGGCGATGTCGATCGACAGGATCTCGAAGGCGGTACCCGAATCGAGGCCCTTCGCGAGCACCGTCTTGGAGATGGTGTCGGGATTCTCGAGCGTGTGCTTGTGGCTCGCCGTCGAACCGATCGACGAGACGATGCCTTCGCCCACGCGCGCGATGATCGTCTCTTCGCCCGCCCCGCCGACCAGCCGTTCGAGGTTCGCCCGCACCGTGATGCGCGCGGTGGCGATCAGCTCGATGCCGTCCTTCGATACGGCGCTCACGTTCGGCGTCTGGATGACGCGCGGGTTGACGGACACCTTCACGGCGTCGAGCACGTCGCGGCCCGCCAAGTCGATGGCGGCCGCGCGGTCGAACGGGAGGGCGATGCGTGCCTTGTCCGCGGCGATGAGCGCGTCGACGACGCGGTCGACGTTGCCGCCCGCGAGGAAGTGCGCCTCGAGTTGGTTCTGGTTGACCTCGATGCCCGCCTTGTCCGCCTTGATGAGCGGCAGGATGATCCGGTGGGGCGGCACCCGGCGCAAGCGCATGGCGACGAGCGAGATGAGGCTCACCTTCACGCCGGCGGCGATGGCCGAGATCCACAGGCCCACCGGGATGATGGTGAACAGGATGAAGAAGAACAGGATGATGGCGCCTGCAAGGATGAGCAGGGTGACGTCCATTCAGACCTCCTCGCGGCCTTCCGCGGCCGCATCGCTGGGTGTTTCGCCAAGTGTGGCGTCGGTGGCGGTGGTTGGATCGGCGCGATCTGCTTGCGGCGGAACGGCTTGGACGCTCTCGTTGGCAGTCGCTGAGGTGCCGGCGGCACCCGGGTCGTTCTCGGCCCAGCGCACGTCCTCGGCGGCTCGCACGGTGATGCGGTTGCCCTCCACGCGGAGCACGCGCAGCACGCTGCCGGCAGGAACGAAGTCGCCTTCGCTGACCACGTCGACCCGTTCGCTGCCGAAGCGGGCGACGCCCGCCGGCCGCAGGTCGGACAGCGCGACGCCTACCGCAGCGGCCAGGTCCGAGCGTTCGCTGACGAGCGCGGTGGCGGACTGCGCGGGCGGCGTGGTGAGGCGGGTGGAGAGCCGGAACACCGAGGCGAGCCGGCTGTTGGGCAGGAGCCACAGCAGGACACCCAGCAGCACGCCACCGAACAGCGCGCTGTAGCCCAGGACCGGGATGCTCGACTCTTGGAAGATGCGCACCACCGCGACCATCAGGGCCGCGATGCCGAGAACGCCTGCCACCCCGAAGCCCGGGATGATCAGCACCTCCGCGGCCAACAGGATCACGCCGATCACGAGCAGCGCGATGTCGAAGATGCCGGCGGGCGACGCGATGTAGGCCGCAGCCGCGAACACGCCGAGGGCCACGACGCCGATGGCGCCCGGTACGCCGAAACCGGGCGTGAAGATCTCGATGAGCAGCCCGCCGATGCCCAAGACGAGCAACGCAGCCGCGATCCACGGTTTGGCCAAGAACCCGCCAAGGCGCTCCGTCAGACCCGGTTCGAGGCGCTGGATCTCGGCGCCGCCGTACCCGAAGCTGGTGAGCGCTTCCTGCAGGGTGGCAGCCTCGATGTCGGCGATGCCGTTCTCGACGGCTTGCCGCGACGTGAGCGTCACCAGTTCCGTGCTGGTGGACAGGCCGGGGATCTCGATGCGCTCGTCCACCATCCCCTCGGCGACCTGAGCGTTGCGGCCCCTGGCTTCGGCGACGGCGCGGAACTCGCCCCGCAGGGCCGACGAGAACTTCTCGTCGACCGCGCTGATGCCGGTAGGCGTGACCTGGATGGGCAGCGCGGCGCCGATGCTCGATCCCGGCAACATCGCCAGGCGTTCGGCGCTCATGGCGATCAGCGCGCCGGCGCTGAAGGCGTTCTGCACCACCGCGATGGTGGGCACGCGCGCCTCGTGCAGCACCACGCCGACGATGTCCTGCATGGCGCCGACGGCACCGCCCGGCGTGTCGAGGTAGAGCACCACCGCCAACGGTTGCTCGCGGTTGGCGCGCTCGATGCGCGTGCGTACGAACGTCGTGGTGGCGGCCGTGATCTCGGTGTCGATGGGAAGGAGCCACACCTCGTTGCCGGCGGTAGCGCCTTGCCCCCGAACGAACCCGGTGCCGGCCAGCGCCAGCACCAGCAAGACCATGGTGGCGGCCCACGACCGCAACCCGATGATGTTCACGCGGCAAGGATACCACGACCCAGCCGCGATTCTCGCGCTTGAGGCCGCCGAACACGAGCGCCACGTGGCAGGCTCAACGTGGTGGGCTCCTCCCCCATCCACGGAGCCCCACGCCGCCGCTGCGGCCGCCCGGTGGCGCGACTCCAGCCGCGGGCCGTACCGTAAGGCATGATCGAACCCCTGCTCATCTTCTTGCTCATCCTCGCCAACGGCGTCTTCGCCACGGCCGAGATCGCCGTGGTGTCCTCCAACCGGATGCGGCTGGCGCGCATGGCCGCCGAAGGGAACGCCGGTGCCGGGGCGGCGGTGCGGCTCGCGGCCACGCCGAACCGTTTCCTGTCTACGGTGCAGGTCGGCATCACCATGGTCGGCGTGTTCTCCGGCGCGTTCGGCGGTGCCGCGTTGGCGAAGCCCGTGGCTACCGCCATCGCCCGCGTCGAGGTGCTGCGCCCGATCGCCCCGACGCTCGGCCTCGTCCTGGTGGTCCTCGCGATCACGTACTTGTCGCTGGTGGTGGGGGAGTTGGTGCCGAAGCGCATCGCTTTGAACGCTCCCGAAAAGTTGGCCGCGCGGCTGGCGCCCCTCATGGTCGGCCTGTCGCGCGTCGCCGCGCCGCTCGTGCACCTGCTGAGCCTCTCGACCGAGGGGGTGCTGCGCATCCTGCGCGTCCGTCCCAGTGCAGAGACGGCCATCGGCGAGGAAGACATCCACATGATGGTCGAGCAAGGGATCCGCGCCGGCACGGTGGAGCCGGCCGAGCGCGAGATCATCCAGCAGGCGTTCTGGCTCGGCGAGCGGCGCGTGAACGCAATCCTGACGCCGCGCCATCAAATCGCTTGGATCGACCTGGAAGAGCCCGAAGCGATGGTGACGGAGCTGACCGCCGAGCGTCCGCACGCGCGCTACCTCGTCTGTCGCGGCGACCTCGACACGGTAGCCGGCTTCGTGCACTCGCGCGACCTGCTGGTCACTTGCCTGCGCGGCGAAGCGCTCGACCTCGAGCGCGTCATGGCGGCGCCGCTGTTCGTGCCCGAGACGATGCCTGCGCTCACGCTGCTGGACCAGTTCAAGACGAGCGGCGTGCATTTCGCCGTGGTGCTCGACGAGTACGGCGGCGTGGAGGGGATCGTCACGTTGGGCGACCTGCTCGAGGAGTTGGTCGGCGACGTCCCGGAAGCGAGCGAGCTCACGTCGCCCCCGGTGCGGGATCTGCCGGGCGGTGGCTGGTCGGTGGACGGCATGGTCGAACTCGAGGATCTGACCGACCTGCTCGCCGCGCCCGCCTTCCCGGGCAGCGTCGAGGACGCCGCGTTGGACGGGGGCCGGGCCCAAGTCAGCGTGCGTACCCTAGGTGGGTTCGTCACGGCACGACTCGGGAGGGTGGCGCGCGTCGGCGACGTGGTGCCGTTCGCCGGCTACCACTTCGAGGTGACGGCGATGGACCGCCTGCGCGTCGCGCGTGTGCGGGTGACCTCGCAGGCCGCGCAAGGCTCCCGGCACCTACGTCGACCCGGGGGTGGGTCGTCGGCCTGAGACGCGAGTGGTCGGGCCGCTACCCAGCAGGGCCGGGATCGTGGGCGGAAGTATGGGGAAGGAGCGTGGCCACGGAGAAGCAAGATTGCAGTACGGAAGCTAGGGTGGCCGAAGGGAAGCAGCGTCGCAGCCGAGAAGCGGGTGGCCATGGAGAAGACGCGGCTCCCGAGAAGGAACCGCGTCTCGCGTTTGGCGGGGGCAGCAGGACTCGAACCCGCGACCTACGGTTTTGGAGACCGCCGCTCTACCGACTGAGCTATACCCCCGAGCGCCTGCGTGGCAAGCTTCCCGGCCCGATCACCGACGCGGGTGTGCGTTCGCGCCGCGCGCGGGCGGTTCAGTCGCCACGACCAAGAACGAAGTATAGCAGCGGCGCTGGAACGCTGCCAACCGCTACCGGCGGCGCTCGAACGCGCGCTCGACGGGTCCGCGCGACACGGGCACGCCGCACGGCGCATGCTATAAGGGTCCTATGCAGCAAGGCTCGCAGATCGACCGAACGATGGAACCGACGGCGCAGTCCGGCGCGATGCGCTTCACCAAGGCCGGCGCCGCCAAGGCGACGGAACTCTTGCAGGACAGCGGCAAGGAGAACGCGGCCATCCGCGTGTTCGTGAAGTCCGGAGGATGCAGCGGCTACCAGTACGGTATGGCGATCGACGACCGGCGCCTCGAGGGCGACCGCGAGATCGAGGACCAAGGCATTCGGCTCGTGGTCGACGAGCGTAGCTGGCCGTACCTGCGCGGATCCGAGGTCGACTACGTCGAGAACATGATGGGCGGGGGGTTCCAGGTCCAGAACCCCAACGCCACCAGCGAATGCGGTTGTGGCCACAGCTTCCGCACCGACGGTGCGCCGGCGCCCGACGGTGAGAGCAGCAGCTGCAGCAGCTGACCGGTCACGGACCCACGGGTCCGCAAACCTCGTCCTGCTCGACCCACATCTGCCTTCGAGCGCCTCGGGAACTGCTTCCCGGGGCGCTCGCCTCGTCGAGGTCTTGCTTCGGCGCATGCGGCTTCTCGCGCAGGCGACGGTGGCCCGCCGCAGCCCTCAGCCCTCGTCCACGCCTCGATCCTCGTCGAAACCGTAGCGGAGCACCGGATTGCGCGCCGCGCGCACCTCGTCGAGCCTGCGAACCGGCGTGTGGTACGGAGCGCCTTGCAGGTACTCGGGGTCGGCTGCCGCCCGCTCGCGGATCGTCGCCAGTACCTCGGCGTAGGCATCGAGCGTCTCCAACGACTCGGTCTCGGTCGGCTCGACCATCATCGCTTCCTTCACGATCAGGGGGAAGTAGACCGTCATCGGGTGCATGCCGTAATCGAGCAGCGCCTTCGCGATGTCGAGGGTGTGCAGGCCGTCCGGTGGTTGCGCCACGAACTCGTGCATGTTGATGCGGTCGAACGGCGCGTCGAAGCCGGCTTCACGCATCTTCACGCGCAGGTAGTTGGCGTTCAGCACCGCGTGGCCGCTCACGTCGCGAAGTCCGTCGAGCCCCAACGATCGGATGTAGGCGTACGCCCGCACCAGGTTGCCGAAGTTCCCGTAGAAGCTCCGCATCCGTCCGACCGAACCGGGCAGGTCGAAGTCGAGCACGTAGGCGCCGTCGCGCTCCGCCACCAGCGGCACCGGCAGGAACGGACGCAGGTGCGCCTTCACGCCCACCGGTCCGGTGCCAGGACCGCCGCCGCCGTGGGGGGTGGTGAAGGTCTTGTGCAGGTTGAGGTGCACCACGTCGAAGCCCATGTCGCCGGGGCGGGCGCGCCCGACGATGGCGTTCAGGTTGGCGCCGTCGTAGTAGAGCTGCGCGCCGACCGCGTGGGCTGCCTCGGAGATCTCGAGGATGTGCCGCTCGAACAACCCGAGGGTGTTCGGGTTGGTCAGCATGACGGCCGCCACGTGCGTGTCGAGCGCCGCCCGGAAGGCGGCCACGTCGACCTCGCCGTCGGAGCCGGTGGGCACCTCGACCACGTCGTAGCCCGCCATGGCCGCGGTGGCCGGGTTGGTGCCGTGGGCGCCGTCCGGCACGATCACCACGCGGCGCTGCTCGCCCTCACCGCGCGCTTCGTGGTACGCCCGGATCATCAACACGCCCGTCAGCTCGCCGTGCGCGCCCGCAGCTGGCTGCAGGGTGACGGCGTCCATGCCGGTGATGGCGCCCAGGTCGCGCTGCAGCTCGTACATCAGCTGAAGCGCACCCTGCGCCGTCTCCGGGGCCTGGTACGGGTGCACGTCCTGGAACCAGACTGCGGCTTCCTCGTGCACCTTGGGGTTGTACTTCATGGTGCAGCTGCCGAGCGGGTAGAAGTTGGTGTCGATGCTCACTTGCCGGTGCGCCAGTAGCGTGTAGTGCCGCACCAGGTCCAGCTCGGAGACCTCGGGCAGGCGCGGCGGCCTGGTGCGCAGCTGCGCTTCACCCAGAAGGGCCTTCAAATCGACGTCGTCGGGCATCGGCGGGTGCGCCGCCACGCGACCCGGGCGCGAGCGTTCGAAGATCAGCGGAAAGTCCTCGGGCGCGCCGGCGAAGCCAGCGTTCGCAGCGGGGTTGGTGCGCATCTTGGCGGCGTCAGCCATGGACGGCCTCCCGGGTCGCGCGGCTAGCGCCGTTCGGGCCACTCTCGCCTGCAGCCTCTCCGATCCGTTCCAGGGCGCTCACCAGCGTCTCGATGCCTTCGTCGGTGGTCGACTCGGTGGCGGCCAGCAGGACCGCGTTCCCGATACCGTACTCGGCGGGCACGCCGACGCCGGCCTGGACACCGTGGCGCGCCAGGGCGCCGCGCACGTCGTCCGCTGCCTGCCGCGTGCGGAGCACGAACTCGTCGAAGAAGCGCGCGCCGTTCTCCGGCGCCATGCCCGCCTGGGCGAGCCGGTCGGCGAGTTGGTGGGTTCGAGCCACGGAACCGACGGCGAGCGCCCGCAGGCCACCGGGACCGAGCGCGGCGACGTTGATGGTCGCCATCAACGCCGTGAGTTGATGGTTCGAGCAGATGTTGGACTTCGCCTTGCTGCGGCGGATGTGCTGCTCGCGCGCCTGCAGCGTCAGGACGAACGCGCGGCGCCCGTCCACGTCGACGGTCTGGCCGACGAGGCGCCCGGGGAACTGTCGCAACAGGGCCTCCTTCACGACCATGAACCCGAAGGTGGGCCCACCGAAATTGACCGGGTTCCCGAGCCGCTGCCCGTCCCCGGCCGCGATGTCTGCGCCGTACGCACCGGGAGGTTCGAGCACCGCGAGGCTGAGGGGGTCCACGGCGGCGAGCATCAATGCGCCGGCCGCATGGGCCGACGCGGTCAACGCAGGCATGTCCTCGAGGTAGCCGAGGTAGTTCGGCTGCTGAGCGACGAGGCAAGCGACGTCGTCGTCTACGGACGGTGCCGGCGTCACGAGGGGATCCAGATCGATGACGTCGAGCGTGATCCCGAGCGGCTGCAGGTACGTGGCGAGCACCTCACGCGTCTCGGGATGAACGCCGCGGCTCACCAGCACGCGCTCGCGGCGCGTCTGCCGCACGGCAAGCAGCGCCCCTTCCGCCACGGCGGTGGCGCCGTCGTACATGCTGGCGTTGCTGACGTCGAGTCCGGTCAGTTCCGCCATCACCGTCTGGTACTCGAAGGTGGCCTGCAGCACGCCTTGTGCCACCTCGGCCTGGTACGGCGTGTACGCGGTGACGAACTCGCTCTGCATGGCGAGGTGCTTGGTCACCGTGGGGATGAAGTGCCGCCGTACGCCACCGCCGAGGAAGTCAGGACCATCGACCCGGTTCTTCTGCGCCAAGGCCCGCAGGTGCGCCAGCAGTTCCGCCTCGTCCATGGCAGGGGGGAGATCGATCGCCGGATCGCGTAGCGCTTCGGGGACGTCGTCGAAGAGGGCATCGATCGAGTCGACGCCGATCTCCGCCAGCGCCCGCCGCACGTCGTCCGGCGTGTGCGGGAGGTAGTGCACTCAGTCCTCCTCGGCGATGGACGCCTCGTAGTCGCTCGCGTCCAGGAGGTCGTCGAGCTCGGAGGCGTCGTCCATCTGGATGCGGAACATCCAGCCCTCTTCGTATGGGTCTTCATTGAGGGCTTCCGGCGTGGCCTCGAGCGACTCGTTCACCGCGGTGACGGTGCCCGAGACGGGCGCGTAGATGTCGGACGCGGTCTTGACGGACTCGACCACGGCGACCTGGACGCCCTTGCGCACCTTCTTGCCGACCTCGGGCAGCTCGACGAAGACCACGTCACCTAGTTGGTCTTGCGCGTAGTCGCTGATGCCGACGGTGACGTGATCGTCGTCCTCGACCCGGGTCCATTCGTGCGAAGCCGCGTACCGCAATTCCTTGGGGATGTTCATCTCACTCCTCCGACCGAGCCGACGTCGGCTGTGGGCCTTGGCGCATCATGCCTGGTAGAACGGCGGCGCGACCACCATGGCGGGCACGCCTTGACCTCGGATCTCGACTTGGACCTCCTGGCCCTCCTGCGCGAACGCATCGTCGACCCACGCGAACGCGATGGCGTCACGCGTGAGCGGCGACAGCGTGCCGGACGTCACCTCGCCGACCGCGGCCGCGCCATCGAGCACGCGGTATCCCTGGCGGGGGATGCCGCGCTCGACGAGGCGAAGGCCCACCAGGCGGCGCAGGCACGGCCGGTCCCACATCGCCTCCCGGCCGAAGAACGGCTTGTCCTTGACGACCCAGGCGAACGGGGTGCAGATCGGGTTGGTGCGCTCGGTGAGCTCGTGGCCGTAGAGCGGGAAGCCCGCCTCGAGCCGCAGCGTGTCGCGCGCGCCGAGACCGCACGGCGCCGCTCCGGCTTGCACCAGAACGCCCCAGATGGCCTCGGCATCGGTGGGATGGCAGAAGATCTCGAAGCCGTCCTCGCCGGTGTAGCCGGTGCGGCTCACGCGCGCGGGGCAGCCCGAGAGCTGCACGTCCACGGTGGCGTTGCGCCGCAGCTCGCCGACGTCTTCATCGAGGAAGCGCCCGAGCAGAAGTGGTGCCCCAGGACCCTGCAGCGCGAGGAGCGACCACGCGTCCGTCTCGTCGATCACGTGCACGTCACGACCGTCTGCCAAGCGGCGCAGTTGTTCGAAGACCGGGGCCACGTTGGCGGCGTTCGCGACCACCAGGTACTCGTCGTCCTTGTCGCGGTAGACGTAGAGGTCGTCGATCAGGCCGCCGCGATCGTTCGGCAGCATGTTGTACTGCCCGCGGCCATGCTTGAGCCGGCCGGGGTCGTTGAGGGTCGCGTAGCGCAGGAACTCGGTGGCGCCGTCGCCGAGCACGCGGATCTCGCCCATGTGGCTGACGTCGAACAGGCCGACGTCTTGGCGGACCGCGAGGTGCTCCTGGTTGATACCGCCCTGGTAGTGCAGCGGCATGGCGTAACCGGCGAACTCCACCATCCGAGCACCGAGGGCGACATGGGCGTCGTGAAGGGAAGTACGCTTCATCACCTGGACGATATCACCTTTGCGGCGGGTCATTTTTCCCGTCGTGGAGCGACCGACGCGCACTCCCGTGGCGCCGTCGCGAGCGGTGGTTCGTCGTGTCAGGCTTTCTGTGCCAGTTTCTCCAACACCAGCGTGGCGACGGCGCGCAACGGCTCGAACACGCCCTGGAACTCGGACGCCACCGCCTCGAACATCTGTGCTTTGTGCCCCGGGTCGAGCACCTGGCGGATCATGTCGATGTCGAGCGCGTCCGGGAGGTCGCGCTTGTTGATCTGGATGACGTGCGGCACGTCCGACAAGCGCAAGTTGTACTCCTTGAGGTTCTCTCGCAGGTTGCGCAGGCTCTCGGCGTTCGCGCGCAGGCGGGCAGGAGAGGAGTCGGCGACGAACACCACGCCGTCGACGCTGCGAAGGATCAGCTTGCGCGAGGAGTTGTAGAACACCTGACCGGGCACGGTATAGAGGTGGAAGCGCGTCTTGAAGCCGTTCACCTTGCCCAGGTCGAGCGGCAGGAAGTCGAAGAACAGCGTGCGCTCGTCCTCGGTGGCCAGCGACACCATCTCGCCCTTCGACTCGGCCGGCACCTGGTCGTAGATCTGCTTCAGGTTGGTGGTCTTGCCGGACAGTCCGGGGCCGTAGTACACGATCTTGAAGTTGATCTCGCGGGCCGAGAAGTTGATGGTGCTCATGGTTTCCTCGTCCCGAACAGCCCGTCGAGCAACGCTGCGGTCGAGCTACTCCAGTCTTGGTTGAACTCGATGATCGGCGCCTCTTCCGGGGTGGCCTCGAGCGCCACGCGGATGGCGTCGGCGGCGTGCTTGGTGGCGAGCTTGACGCGACCGAGCTGCGCGCCGGAGTCGAACACCGTCACCAGTAGCGCCTCGGTGCCGAGCTCCTCGAGGTACGTTCCGACCTCCGAGCCCTGCTGCACCGTCTCCTTGAATCCCTCCTCGCCGAACAGGTTGGCGATGGCGCGGTTGGCGGCGTAGTTCGAGGCGACCAGCGTGGCGAACGAATCGAGGGACGGCGGCTTCGGCGCCCACATGGCGCGGGCATGCATCAACACGAACCCCTTGCGGTCGATGATGAGGGCGTAGCGCGCGCGGCTCTTGGCGAGCAGCTCGTGCAGGATGCCATCGACCGCGTCGTAGGTGGCTCCATAGAGGTCGAGCGATGGCTCGAGCATGTCGCCCACTCTAGCAGCGAACCGGGAGGCCGGAACGTCGAACAAGCCACTTGACGACGGGGACGGCACTTCCGGGTGCCGGGCAACGGCGGTCAGCGGACACTCTGACCGCGCCTCGGCGCCCTCGAAGAAGCGAACGGCCAGGGACGCCGAAGCTTCCCTGGCCGTTCGTGGGGTTCACGCCGCTGGCGTGCTCCGGAGCGGGCGCCGATGGCGCTCGCGGTGGCTCAGTTGTAGCTCCTGACGATCCACGAGATCGAGATCTCGCACTGCTGGTCGTAGGTGGTGTCGCCTTCGTAGGGGCCGGAGAACTTCTGGTTGTAGCTGCCGGCCACGGCGGGGAAGTCGTAGCTCTTGGAGAAGTTGCCGAGGTCGTTCGTCTTGACGTTGCCCTCGTCGATCCCGAGGAGTTCGGCGAGGGGACCGTCGAAGGCGTAGCCGGCCTCGAGCGGGCCGCTGAAGGCGCGGACGGTGTGCCCGATCCTGTCGAACGAAGATGCCGGGCGAGGTCCCCGCCTAGGTACTGCTTGCCGTGAGTGGCGAGGTCCAAGCTACGCTGGCGGTCCGCAGCCGTCTGTGCCCGCAGTACGGCGGACCGTTCCCGGCATGGTCTACGAGACGAAGCGCCACGCGTGCTGGCGCGCTACGGTGGAGCGATGCCGACCGGTGAGGACATCGATCGACCCGCAACGACCGCTGCTACCGAGACGACCGAGACGACCGACACGTCTGACGCCGCCCCGAACGCCGCAAAGGATGGGCCCGTCGAGGCCGAGCCGGCCGAACGAGCGTCCCTGCCGGACTCGACGCACATCGGCCGGGTCTTCCTTCGCTGTCGGGACATCGCTTCGTGCGTCGCGTTCTACCGCGACGCGCTCGGCCTCGAGGTCCTCGAGCGCACCTCCGAGTTGGCGCTGCTTGGCGCGGGCGAACGCGCGCTCGTCGGACTGCTGGCTTCGCCTCACGCTCGCAGTGCGGTTCGAGCGCCGGGGCTCTACCATCTGGCGCTGTTGGTTCCGGACCGCGCGGCGCTCGGCGCGTTCCTGGCACACGCCGTGCGCTCGCGGGTGGCGCTCCAGGGGGCGTCCGATCACGGCGTCTCCGAGGCGATCTACCTGGCGGACCCGGAAGGGAACGGGATCGAGGTGTACCGCGACCGCACGCGCGAGGAATGGCCGCGACTGGGTGAGCGCGTCGCGATGGGCACGGGCCCGCTCGACGGGGAAGGGTTGCTGGCCGAGGCGGAAGAGATCGGTCCGTTCCGGGCGCCGGCCGGCACCGCCGTTGGCCACGTGCACTTGCGCGTCGGGGACGTCGACGCAGCCGCGCAGCGGTACCGCGACGACCTCGGGATGGACGTGACGCAGGCCGACTTTCCGGGCGCGCGCTTCCTGTCCGCCGGCGGCTACCACCACCATGTGGGGTTGAACGAGTGGGAAACGCGCGGCGTGCCGCCGCGGCAGCCGGACACCCTGGGGTTGGCGTGGTTCGAGGTCGTGGTACCCGACGACGGCGCCAGGTCGGCGGCCGACACGCGGCTTCGTGACGCGTGGCAGGAGCGCGAGCATCCGCTCGCCACGGCGAGCGCCGGTCCGGGCGCCGGCAACACACCGCTCTTCGTCGAAGAAGACGGTATCGCTCTCACGCTGGTCCGGGACGATCGCTGACGATCGGGGTCGGGCGCGCCGACGATCGAGCACGGTCGAGCCGACGATCGAGCACGGTCGAGCCGACTCGGGCACGGTCGCCGTCGGGAAGGCGTTTCGTCCCTGGCGCGAACCGTGACCCGGACGTACCATCGAGGACGGAGGTGCGGCATGAGCCATAACGTCGGTACCATCGATCGGCTCGTACGGGGCATCGTAGGAGCCGTCTTGCTACTCGGCTGGGTGCTCGGTTGGTTCGGCGGGACGTGGGCCGTCATCCTCGGCATCGTCGGGATCATCCTGGTCGCGACCGCCCTGGTGGGGTTCTGCCCGCTGTACCGTCTGTTCGGCATGTCCACCAGGCCGACCGCGGGCAAGTCGCACACGTAGGTCCCTGCGCACTCACCCGCAATCGCCCGTCACGCGCGATGCCGCTCGTGGCGGGTGCACTTCGTACGGCCCTGGCGCACCTGCGAACCGCAGTGGTCATGCGATGGGTGAGGCGCGGCGCGAACGGCTTGCCCTCCACCACCACAGGCGCTATCTTTGGTAGGTTGTGTGCTTGCGATACGGCGGCGAGATCGACCGCCGCCACGCATGCCGTCGACGCAAGGCGATGTAGCTCAGCTGGTTAGAGCGCACGACTCATAATCGTGAGGTCCGGGGTTCGAGTCCCCGCATCGCTACCAGCACGGAATGCGGACGCGTCCCGAGATCCGGGATGCGTCCGTACTCGTTCGGGTTCCGTCAAGGCCGGCGAACACGGTCGGGCGAGTTCCCGAGACGCAGCCCGCTGACGGTGCCGCGCCAGCCGCATCGCGGACAGGCGACTGGCGTCACGTCGTCCCACACGCCGTCGCCCAATCGCTCGTCGACGACGCGCAGGTCTTCTTCCGCCGCCTCGAGCACGACGTCGTACTGGACCTCGATGGACGCGAGGATGCGAACGCTTGCGCTGTCGCAGCGCGGGCACAGCGGATTCGTGGCGGCTTCTTGCAGGTCGTGGTGGGGGGGCGTCGCTATCATCGCTACCGTTGTAGCAGGGAGCCTCTCACGGAGTTCTTAGCGCTTGCGGTACCTGGGTTGGGCGGGCGCGGCCGCCGCAAACGAGTCGTCGTCATGAGCCGCGTTGTCCGCGTCGACCACAGCGCCAGCCCAACTACGCGAACCCCTCGGCACCTGAAACTGGCGCAGGTCACGCCGATCGCCATTCAGGCGGTGTATAGCGCCACG
>JAWOIL010000216.1:0-8008 GCA_046484635.1 Trueperaceae bacterium | reverse complement strand
CTCGGGGGCGGCGTGGCCGTCCTCACCGCGGCGGTCCCAGCGGATGAGGCGGTTGGCGATCAGCCGCACCGACTCGCCGTCCTCGGAGACGTCGACCACCGCGACGGCCGGGGCGTCTTCCTCCAACAACGGGGCGACGTCGTCGTAGGTGCGGCCGAAGGCGAGCACCTCTCGACTGCCGGACTCGTCGGCGACCTCGAAGCGCGCCATCATCCCACCCTTCTTGGTGGGGCGCTTGACGACGGACTGCAAGAGCCCCGCCAACACCACCTTCACGCGTCCACCGTGGGGCCCCTGCTGCGCACGGAACGTCCGCTCGACGTCGTCGACGCTGCAGGACGCCGCCTCGGCCAGACCGGGGTACGAACCCATCGGGTGCGCGCTGAGGTAAAGGCCCAACGCTTCCTTCTCGTAGCGCAATAGCTCGAGGTCGCTGAGCGGCTCGCCTGCCTCCAACGCCGGCGGCGCCACTTCCTCGACGCCGAACAAGCTCGTCTGCCCGAGCGCGGCCTGTTCGCGTTGCGCCGCGCCCCACTTCATGGCGGTGTCGAGGTTCGCGAGCAGGCTCTGGCGGCCGCGTTGCGCCGCGTGCGTCCCGGCTTCCGCACGCGCCGGCGCGTCGCTCGTGTCCACCAGCCCGTCGAACGCGCCGGCCTTGACGAGGTGCTCGACCGCGCGCTTGTTGACCAGGGTGGTGTCCACGCGCCGGCAGAAGTCGAACAGGTCGGTGAAGGGTCCACGCCGTTCGCGCTCCTGCACGATGTGGTCGACGGCGCCCTTGCCTACGTTCTTGACGGCGTAGAGGCCGAAGCGCACCACCTCCTCGACCGGCGTGAAGTCGCCGCGCGATGCGTTGACGTCCGGCGCCAGCACCTCCACACCCAGGTGACGAGCGTCGGTCACGTACTGCGCGACCTTGTCCGAGTCGCCGCGTTCCACCGTGAGCAGCGCGGCGGCGAACTCGACCGGGTAGTGCGCCTTGAGGAACGCGGTCTGGTACGACAGCACGCCGTAGGCCGCCGAATGCGACTTGTTGAAGCCGTAGTTGGCGAAGCGTTCGAGCAAGTCGAAGATGCGCGCCGACTCCTCGCGCGGGATGCCGTTCTTCTCGGCGCCGCTCTGGAAGATGCTGCGGTGCCGCTCCATCTCCTCGACCTTCTTCTTGCCCATCGCGCGCCGTAGCAGGTCGGCTTCGCCCAGCGAATAGCCTGCCACCGCCTGGGCGATCTGCATGATCTGCTCCTGGTAGACGGGGATGCCGTACGTCTCGGCCAGGATCGGCGCGAGGTGCCGCTCGGCGGTGGGGAAGTCGGTGTAGTCGACCGGTTCCTGGCCATGGTGGCGCCGGATGTAGGTGGGGATGTTCTCCATCGGGCCGGGCCGGTAGAGCGCCGACACGGCGATCAGGTCCTGCACACGCCGGGGCTTCAGGCGCTTGAGGGTGTCGACCATCCCGAGCGACTCGAACTGGAAGACGCCGGCCGCGTCACCACGCGAGAGGAGCTCGAAGGTGGCCTCGTCGTCGGTCGGGAAGGCGTCGGGGTCGAGCGTCACGCCGCGCGACTCCTTCACGATGCGCACGGCGGCTTCGATGAACGACAGCGTGCGCAGACCTAGGAAGTCCATCTTGACGAAACCGAGGTCTTCTACCGAGCCCATGTCGTACTGGCACACCACCGGCCCGTCACCGGCGCGGAACACGGGGGCGAGCTCCTGCACCGGGTCGCGCGCGATGATCACGCCGGCGGCGTGCACCGAGGCGTGCCGGGTGAGCCCTTCGAGCTGGATCGCGACGTCGACGTACGACTTGGCGCCGCTCTCGTACGCTTCGCGCAGCTCCGGGACCTCGCGCAGGGCGTCCTCGATGCCGACGCTACGACCGAACTTGAGCGGGATCAGTTTGGAGACCTTGTCCGCTTCGGCGAACGGCGCCTCCATGACTCGGGCGGCGTCTTTGATGGCGGCCCGCGAGGCCAGGGTCCCGAAGGTCGCGATGTGCGCCACGCGGTCCTCGCCGTACTTCTGCCGCACGTAGTCGATGACCTCGCCGCGCCGCACGTCGGAGAAGTCGATGTCGAAGTCGGGCATCGACACGCGCTCGGGGTTGAGGAAGCGCTCGAACAGCAGGTCGAAGGCGAGCGGGTCGATGTTGGTGATGCGGATGGCGTACGCCACGATCGAGCCGGCGCCCGAACCGCGGCCAGGACCGACGGCGATGCCGTGGTCCTTCGCCCAGTTGATGAAGTCCGCGACGATCAGGAAGTAGTCCGGGAAGCCCATGGCGATGATGACGCCGAGCTCGTACTCGGCGCGCTCCAGCACGGTGCGCGCCCGCTCGTCGGCGATGGTCGGGGCGAAGCGCTCCAAGTGCGGGTACGCGTACCTGCCGTACGTCTCACCGTCCTTGCGTTCCTGGCGGCCGCGTTCTGCCGCGCGCGCCACGGCCAGCAAGACCTGGTCGAGGTCGGCCGTTTGGGGGTCGACGCCGGAAGGGTGGTCGGCTTCGGCGGCGTGGAGGTAGTCGCGGCAGAGCGCCTCGGTCATCTCGGGGTAGCGCGCCATCAGGCCGCGGTACGTGTCGGTGCGCAACTGCTCGGCCAGGGTCACACCCGGGGGCAGCGGCAGCTCCGGCATCTGGTAGACGCGCTTGCTTCCCACCGGCAGCTCGACGTTGCACATGTCGGCCACCACCACGGTGTTGTCGAGCGCGCCGGGGTACTCGTCGTCGGGTAGCGCTTGCGCCATCTCACCGGGTGTCTTGACGTAGAACTCGTCGCACGGGAAGCGCATCCGGTCCGCGTCCGAGAGCAGCGCCTTGGTCTGGATGGCGAGCAGCACGTCGTGCGCCTTGGCGTCTTCGCGCTTGACGTAATGGCCGTCGTTGGTGGCCACCAGGCCGATGCCGTAACGCTGCGCGAAGTCCTTCAGCACCGGGTTCAGGCGCCGCTGCTCCTCGAGGCCGTGGTCCTGCAACTCGATGAAGAAGCGGTCCCCGAAGATGTCGAGGTGCTCGCGCAGCAGCCGCTCCCCTTCGTCCGGCCCGAAATCGAGGATCGCGCGCGGGATCTGCGCGCCGAGGCAGCCAGAGAGCGCGATGACGCCCCCTGCGTGCTCGCGCAGCAGTTCCATGTCGATGCGCGGCTTCATGTAGAAGCCCTCGAGGTACGCGCGGCTGGAGAGCTTGCTGAGGTTCTTGTAGCCTCGGAAGTCCTTGGCGAGCAGCGTCAGGTGGAAGTAGCCGCCGTCGAGCTTGCTGGAGCCACGGCGCTTCTCGAAGCGCGACCCGGGCGCGACGTACGCCTCGATGCCCAGGATCGGTTTCACGCCCTGCGCCACGGCGGTCTTGTAGAACTCGACGGCGCCGAACATGTTGCCGTGATCCGTCATGGCAACGGCGGGACGGTCGGGGGAGGTCTCCTTGACCCAGGCGATCAGGTCCTTGATGCGGGCCGCTCCATCGAGCAGACTGTAGGCGGTGTGTTGGTGCAGGTGGGCGAATCTGCGAGGAGCGGCACCGGTCATGCGGGTAGCCTAACGCACGTGCCTCGGCAGCCTGGTGCGTTGACGAGACTCCCGCCTGCGTGGTACTTTTCGTGAGCTTGGCGCCGTAGCCAAGTGGTAAGGCAGAGGTCTGCAAAACCTCGATTCACCGGTTCGAATCCGGTCGGCGCCTCCACCTTCCCACCCAACCGGCGCAGGCTCCGCCGGTCCGGCAACGCCACGGGCGCGAGTGCCAGCGGCGCAACAGCGAAGGCGCGTAGCTCAGTGGGAGAGCGCTACATTGACACTGTAGAGGTCGGCAGTTCAATCCTGCCCGCGCCTACCAGAACGTTCGGCCAACGCCGGCATCGCCCCCCGAGGGAAGCCCCAAGGGAAGTGTTGCCGGCGTTCGCCGCACGAGCGCGCCCGCACGGTTACAGGAGACCCATCATGACCGTCCCCGTATCTCGCGGCCGACGCCGTGCCTTCGCCCTGAGCCTCGTGCTCGCGACGATGGCCCTCCTCCCGGGCTGTGGCTTCCTGTTCCAGGACACCTGCGCCGGCGGACAGAACATGACCGACCCGTACCTGGTTTCCCCATTCGACGCCCGGGCGACCGCGCCGGAACTCGTCATCGGGTGGTCGCAGGGAACGGGTCCTGGCGCGCACCTGCCCGAGGCGTACTTCGAAGCGGTGCAGTTCGCCCTCGGCGTGCACGAGCCGGACGTCGCCGCGCTGCTGAGCGACGTCCGTTACGAAGCGCCGCGACGCATCGTCGTGACGTTGGCATCGCTGCAGGACTACGTGGCGGCGAACGACGGGCTCTCGTTCGAACTGGAGTTCCCCGATCGTCGGGAGTTCATCTCTTGCCGTCATCCCGCCGCACCCGACCGCTACTTCCTGACCATCGACCTCGCCTTCGACGCCACCGGAGCGTTCGAGTCGGTCACGCTCGACCAGCGGGTACTCCTGGGACCGTTCTGATCCAACGGACGCGCGCAAGCGAGGTGACGGGTGGAGGACCTCCTCCGGTGTGGCCAACGCCTCGTCGCCCGGAGACCGCCGCCGATACACTTCTTCCGTGCAGGACACGCTCGACGCCCCCGAGTCGAACGCGGTGGCGCTCGTCGCGCATGCGCGCGCGGCCGAGCGTCGAGCCGTCGCTGGCGCGCTGAGCCGTGCCGGCTGGCGTGTGGTGCAAGCAGGCGATGGGGACGAAGCGCTCGCCGCTGCCCGCCTTGCGATGCCGCAGATCGCCGTGGTGGACGCACATCTCGCGCCACTCGACGACGGTCGCCATGCCGCCGTGGCGCTCAGCCAGCTACGGTTCCCGAGGGGCCGAGCCCAACTCGTTCTCCTGGCACCCGAGCACGACGCGCGCATCGACTCGCTCGCGTCCGCGGCGGGCGGCGCGCGGGTGGTCGTCGGTGCGCCGTTGCTGGGAGCCGACGCGGCCGGTGGCGCCACCTTGCCGGAAGACGCCCGCCTTCCCGACGACCGGACCCTGTGGGTCGTGGACGACACGATCGCCATCCGCGCATTGGCGCGCGGCGCGTTCGAGCGGGCGGGTTGGCGCGTGCTGGAATTCGAGCACTTACGCGAGGCCATCGACGCGCTGAACGGAGCCGGTGTACCCGACGCGGTGCTGCTCGACATTCACCTGCCCGACGGGAACGGCCTAGGGAACATCGGCGTGTTCGCCGCTGCGGGCGCCGCGGTGGTGATGGTGTCCAACATGGCCGGCCCGGATCAGGTCGAACTGGCGTTCGCGGCGGGCGCTAGCGACATCGTCTCCAAACCGTTCGACCTACGGAGTCTGGTGGCACGCGTGTCACGCGCGGTCCGCCCGCGTCGCGGCGCCCCCCCGATCGCCGGAACCTCTTGATGCGGGTCGTCGGCCTGGCGTCGATGTTCGTGGCCATCCTCGCGGTGGCCCTTGCGGTGATCGTCACGTTGTTGGCGATGATGATGCGGTTCACGCTGGACGTCGGCCCGCTTCAGGCGTGGCGTTCGCTCGTCATCGCGTTGGCGGCGGCCGGCGTGGCCATCGGTGTGGTGGCGCTCCTGCAACTGACCCTGCTGGCCGCGCGGCGGGTCAAGAGCGCGCGCCACGGCGTCCGGCTGCGGTTCTGGACCGACGTCTGGAGCGACGTGGCGGCAGGGGGGCGTCTACCGCCGATCCCTCCGGCCGCGCATGAAGGGGCGACCGAGGCGGCGGCATCGGTGCTGGAGCAGGTCTCTGGATCCGCCGGCGAGCGCATCCGGACGCTGCTGGCCGACACCGGCTTGTTGACGCGCGACCTGACGATCGCCGCGCGCGGCATGGGAACGCCGCGTGGGCCCTCGACGACGGCACTGGAGCGCCTGGCCCGCATCGCGGCCCCGAGCGCCCTGCCGCTGTTCGGGCGCGCGGCCACAAGTCGTGACGTACGCACGGCCAGAAGCGCCCTCCTCGGCATCGCGCGGGTGCTGGCCGCCCAGGTTCGACCCGAACCGATGGGCGACGGCCTGCTGGTAGCGATCGAAGATCACGTCCGCACCCTGGCCAACGCGGTCGCGGCGCGGCCGTTCCTGACCGCCGCCATCCTCGCCAGTGGCGAGCACGTCCTTTGGGTGTGCGACGCTTTGCTCCGGCGCGACCTCCCGGACGCCGTTCACGTGGCGGCGCTCGAGGCCCTGGGTTTGTCGCGGCGCCCCGAAGCGATCGACCTGGCTGCCGGCGTGCTGCGCCTGGACGTCGACGACGAGGCGCGCGCTGCCGCGCTGCGAACGCTGGCCGCCATCGGGCACGTGCCGGCGTGGGCGACGTCCGACGTGCTCGCGGCCAGCACCGAACCGCACACGGGCACGCGCGTGCAGGCAGCCTACGCCCTCGTCGGCGCGGACGTCGACGTGGCGATCCCCGCGCTCTGGCCGATGTTGGGCGATCCATCGTGGGACGTGCGACGCGCCGCGGCCACCGCGATGTCGCGCTGTGGGCCGATGGGATCGGCGGCGTTGCGGCACGCGGCGGAAGCGCACGTCGACGCATTCGCCCGGGACGTGGCGCACCTCGCCGGCATCCGCGACCTCGGCGGCGGCTATCCCCGGACCTTCCGCTCGGTCCACCAGGAGACGGTGGCGTGAACGTGGTGGACCTGCTTCAGATGGTCGTGCTGGTCGTATTCGCGCTGATCAACGGCGGGTACGCCGCCAGCCTCGTGCTGGCCTCGCGGGCGCTCTTGATGCGCGACCGTCGCACGTCGGAGCTCGAAGACACGGCCATGGCCCGCGCAGGGCACTACATCCCGGTCAGCTTCCTGGTGCCTGCCTACAACGAGGAGGCGACCATCGTCGCCAGCACCCGCAGCCTGTTGGCGATGCACTACCCGGAGTTCGAGGTGATCGTCGTGAGCGACGGCTCCAGCGACGGCACGATGGACGCCATGCAGGAAGCGTTCGAGCTCGTGCGCAGCGCGCCGTTGCCGCTGCGGGTGGCGCCCCATGCCCCGGTGCGGAGCACCTGGCGCAGCCGCACGCATGCGAACCTGGTCGTACTCGACAAGGAGAACGGCGGGAAGGCCGACGCCTTGAACGTCGCCTTGGAGCAGGCGCACTTCCCGTTGGTGGCCGCCATCGACGCGGACAGCCTGGTGGACCCGTCGGCGCTGCTGCGCGCCGGCGCGCGCTTCCACGACAAGCCGGAGCTGGTCGCGCTGGGCGGCACCATCCGGGTGGTGAACGACGCCACCGTGGTCGACGGAGCCGTGCGCGAGGCGCGCACGCCCCACAACTTC
This sequence comes from Trueperaceae bacterium, assembly GCA_046484635.1. Taxonomy (GTDB): domain Bacteria; phylum Deinococcota; class Deinococci; order Deinococcales; family Trueperaceae; genus CAZACZ01. Next base: position 752 of record JAWOIL010000216.1, on the reverse strand, counting down.
CTGGCGCGGTGGCAGCAGTTGGAGTACGTGCGCGCCTTCCTCGCCGCCAGGACCGCGCTCAGCCACATCGGCTGCCTGATGCTCGTGTCCGGCGCGTTCGGACTGTTCCGGCGGGGCGCTCTGATCGAGGTCGGCGGCTACCGCACCGACACGGTCGGGGAGGACCTCGAACTGGGCGTGCGCCTGCACCGGCACTTCCGGGACGAGGGCGAGCCGTACGCCGTCGAGTACATGATCGAGCCGCTGTGCTGGACGCAGGTGCCTGAGGACCCCGCCACTCTCCGGCGCCAACGCGACCGCTGGCACCGGGGATTGTGGGAGACGCTGTGGACTCATCGAGCGATGCTGTTCAACCCGCGCTACGGACGCATCGGACTTCTCGCCGTTCCACATGCGTGGTTCTTCGAAGGCCTGGCGCCGTTGGTTGAGGTGGCCGGGTACGCGCTGGTGGTCGTGCTGGCGTTCACCGGCAACCTCGATCCCGCCTTCGCGGCGGCGTTCTTCGCCCTCGCACTGCTCTACGGCGTGCTGGTGAGCTTGGCGAGCAGCGCGCTCGAGGTCGTACTGCCGCAGGCGCCCGCGCGCCTCGGCGACCGGATACGGCTACTGAATGCCGTCGTGACGGAGAACCTGGGGTACCGACCGTGGCTCGCGCTGGTTCGGACCATCGCGATGTTCACGATCCGTCGCCGTCGCGGAATGTGGGGCGTCATGACGCGGCGGCGATTCGGTTGAGCGGAATCCCGCGCGCC
>JAWOIL010000185.1:0-2842 GCA_046484635.1 Trueperaceae bacterium | reverse complement strand
TGGACCAGTTCCACCGACTTGGCCGACTTCCGCCTCACGTTGTCGTCGGAGGTGCTCGGGCTTCGTGGCGTGGCGACGTCGGCGGGCCGATTCAACGCGCTCCTCATCCGCCAGACGACGCTGACCAGCAACGGCGGTCAGACGGTGCTCGACATCTTCTTCGTGCCGGGTGTGGGAATCGTGCGGTTCGCAACCCAGGACGGCAACGTCATCGACCTGATCGAGAAGAACTTCTAGGGCCCACTCGGGTCGGCGCAGGAACCGCGGCGCCACCGTGCTGCGCCCGCGCCACGCAGCACCACCTTGCCGCACCCGCACCACGCGGCGCCACCGTGCTGCGCCCGCGCCACGCAGGGCTCACTCCTCGTCGCGAAGCGTTCGGGCCTTGAAGCTGGGGAACGATCCGTCCTGGATCGCTTCCCGGACGTCGGCCATCAAGCGCGCCATGAAGCGCAAGTTGTGGATGGTGGCCAGCTGCTCTCCCAGCCGCTCGCCGGCCCGGAACAAGTGCCGCACGTACGAGCGCGTGTAGTGGCTACAGGCGTAGCAGTCGCAGCCGGGCTCGAGCGGTTCCAGGTCGTCCGCGTAGCGGGCGTTGCGCAGGTTGATCCGGAACGACGGACCGCCGCCTCGGCGCACCAGCACGCCGCCGTTGCGCGCGTTGCGGGTGGGCATCACGCAATCGAAGGTGTCGACGCCGCGCTCGACCGCCTCCAAGATGCTGGGAACGTCCCCGATGCCCAACAGGTGACGAGGCAGTTCCCGCGGCAAGTGCGGCAGCGTCCAATCGAGGATGCGGTACATGTCCTGGCGCGTGCTGCCGAGGTTGCCGCCGACGGCGATGCCATCGAAGCCCATGGCGCCGATCACGACGGCGCTCTCCTCGCGTTGGTCCTGGTACGCCCCGCCTTGCACGATGCCGAAGAGCGCCTGCGGGTAACCGTGACGCGGGGCTCCGTCCCGGAAGGCGCGCAGGCTGCGCTCGGCCCAGCGGTGCGTGCGCTCGAGGGACCGTCGGGTGTACGTCTCGTCGTGAAGCGGACTGGTGCACTCGTCGAACGCCAGCGCGATGTCCGCGCCGAGCGCCCGCTGCACCTCGATGGAACGTTCCGGGGTGAAGACGTGCAGCGAGCCGTCGATGTGGCTCTTGAACTCCACCCCCTCCTCGCCCACGCGCACCATGGTCTTGCCGGTCAAACGCCGGGCGTTCCCGTTCGACGCCTCGCCCGGGAAGATGCTGGCGATCTTCCCGACACCGTGCTCGATCGACGCCCCCAGCGAGAACACCTGGAATCCACCCGAGTCGGTCAGGATGGGGCGGTGCCAGTTCATGAAGCGGTGCAGACCGCCGTGTGCCGCCACCACCTCCGCGCCGGGACGCAGGTAAAGGTGGTAGGTGTTCGCGAACAGCAACTGCGTTCCCGCCTCCGCCACGCCGTCGGGCGCCACCCCCTTCACGCTGCCTTGCGTGCCGACCGCCACGAACGCCGGCGTCCGGACGACGCCGTGCGCCGTGTGCAGCACGCCGACACGGGCGTCGCCGTGGCGGGCGACGACGTCGAAGGCCAACGCGGGTGCCGCTGACGGGGTCGAGGAGTCGGGGTCGGTCATGTCGGATGTCGCCGGTCGGGAACGCCGTGTAGGCGCCCGAGGAACGGCCGAGGCACATGCTAGCAGACGCTTCGGCTGCGTTCCGTCCGGCACCCGAGCGGGCGTTCGCGGGGCGTATCGGCACGTTCGTGGAGCGCGTCGGCACGTGCGCGCGCCGCGCAGGCAGATTCGCGCGGTGCACGTCGGCGCGTACGCGATTACACGCGGGCGCGTACGCGAGCCATCATGCGCGCGATGGCGCTTGTGAAGCGGTCCGCACCCGGCCGCTAGCCGTGCGTCGTACCATGGGCCTTGCGGGGCATCTGCTCCGCACTTGGACGCTGAGAAACCTGTCTCGTACGTGGGCGCTTGAGGCAGGCGGAGCGAGTAGCGCAACCGGCCAAGATGAGTCGTCCCCTCATCGCAAGCTGCAGCGTCCGAGTTCGGGCCCTCCCACGGGGGTCCGAAGCCCGAACCGTTCGGGCGTCCGGAGCGTGCCTCGGGCACACCAAGGTCTGCGGGCCACGGTGACCTGGCCGCACCCTCCGGGCCTTTGGAGGCGACGAAACCCGTTCTGCATCTGGGCGCTTGGAACGGGTGGAGCCAGTAGCGCAACCGGCCAAAGGGACGGCAGCACCTCCGCAACGCGTGGAGGCCCCTATCGCGGGGGAAGCGAACGCCGGGCGAGCGCCCCTGGCCCCTACGGGCCCGGGATGCGATGGGCGAGCGAACCAGCGGTACCCTGTCGGCAAGGCAGCGCAGGCGACGGCACGGCGTGTCCCGGACGGTCGTGGCAGTTGCCATCGTCAGCCTGCTGGCCGGCGCATGCAGCGCCCAGGAGCCTTCCGCCATGGCAACGCCCCGGCAGGACACCCTGGCCCACACCGCCCTCTTCGGCGCGTTCACCTACGGCGGGGTCTGGCAGGGCATGGAGCCCGTGCTCGAGCTGGAGTCCGAGTTGGGGCGGCGGCTGGACATCGTGCACTGGTTCACCAGTTGGGATCACCCGCTCTTCCCGGAGATGGTCGAAGACGCCTCCCGTGGTGGCCGCATCCCGTTGATCAGTTGGCAACCTCACGACCAGAGCGTCCAAGCCATCGCCGCAGGCCACCACGACGACTACGTCCGCACCTGGGCACGCGCCGCCGCCACCGCCAACGGCACCATCTACCTCCGCCCCTTCCCCGAGATGAACGGCAACTGGACCCCATGGAACGGCGACCCCACCGCCCTCCGCAACGCCTGGCGCCAC
>JAWOIL010000127.1:0-4110 GCA_046484635.1 Trueperaceae bacterium | reverse complement strand
TCGAGGAGATCAACACGCGCACGGCGCAGGTCAATGCCGTAACGTCGCTCCTCGACGCCCTGACCACGGAAACGTGCGCTGCTGGCGGACGCAAGACCGTCGCGATCCGGCTCGTGTATCACGTGCTCGACCGCGCGACCGCCGACGATCTCTTGCTGGCCATCGGGGAAGGCGCGGATACCGGTTGTGCGGCCGTGGCGGTGCAGGCGTTCCAGGCTCGGATGGCTGAGTTCGCCCCGGAGTTGGCGGCGGCCCAAGAGGTGCTGCTGGGAGCCGGCGCCGAAGATCCTGGAGATGACGTGGCGCGTCAGAACCAGGTTTCGGCTGCCCTGCGCGTCGTGACCGAGTCGCCGTACGCTTCTCTGGTGTTGCCGACGGTGGTGCAGTCGGCGTTGCTCGACGGCGAAGCAGGGAGCGAGGCGAGCATCTCCGAGGTGATCCGTTCGGATGAAACGCTTCGGTTCGCTCGTCGCAGCCCACTGCTGGCCGAGCTCGGCGATGCGTTCGTGCAGTCCGAGCGTGGCGAAGCGCTACAGATCGACCCGGAGAGGCTGCAGCTGTGGGAGCGGGTAGCGGCCCCAGCGAACTGACGCTTCAGCGGAACACCACCGTCCTGCTCCCGTTCACGAACACTCGGTGCTCCGCGTGCCACCGCACCGCCCGCGCCAGCACCCGCCGCTCCACGTCCTGACCCACCGCCACCAGTTCACGCACGTCGTCGGTGTGGTTCACGCGCTCGATGTCCTGCTCGATGATCGGTCCCTCGTCGAGGTCGGCGGTGACGTAGTGGGCGGTTGCGCCGATGAGCTTCACACCGCGCGCGTGCGCCTGCGCGTAGGGGCGGGCGCCCTTGAAACTCGGTAGGAACGAGTGGTGAATGTTGATGATGCGGCCCGACAGGCGGCTGCACAGGTCGTCCGACAGGATCTGCATGTAGCGCGCCAGCACGACCAGCTCGACGTCGTTCGCGGCCACCAGGTCGAGCAGCCGCGCCTCTGCCTCGGCCTTGGTGGCGGCGGCGACGGGAACGTGGTGGAAGGGCGCGCCGTAGAACGTCGCGATCGGTTGGAGGTCGGGGTGATTGCCGACGACACCGGCCACCTCGATGGGCAAGCGCAGGTTGCGCTGGCGGAACAGCAGGTCGGTGAGGCAGTGCGCTTCCTTCGAGACGAGGATGAGCGTGCGCATCTTGCGCCCCACGTCGTCGAGCGTCCAGTGCATGTGGAAGGCGTCGGCCAGCGCGCGCAGGCTCGCCTCGATGTCGGCCGGGTCGGCTTGCGTTTCCACCTGCACACGCATGAAGAAGAGGCCGGTGCCGGCGTCTCCGAACTGCTGCGACTCGGTGATGTTCCCGCCGTGGTTCACCAACAGGCCGGTGACGGCGTGCACGATGCCAGGCTGGTCGGGGCAGGAGAGCGAGAGGACGAGGTGGCGAGCGGGGGCACTGCCGGCACCGTTGCCGGTGGCGTTGCTGGTGGCGTTGCCGGTGGCGTTGCTGGTGGCGTTGCCGGTGCCGTGGCTATCGCCGGTGCCGGCTCGGGCGTCGGCCGCGGCGTCGCGATCGGTGGGCGCGGACATGGGGGGCAGGATACCCGTGCGCGCGTACGGGAGCGGGTGCTACGTTGCCCTTCGAGAACGGAGGTCGAGACGCCATGGAGTTGGGCATCATCACCGACGAGGTGCACTCCGACTTTCAGACGGCCTGCGAGCACGTCGCCGCCTGGGGCGTGCCGCTGATCGAGATCCGCAACGTCGACGGCAAGAACGCCGTGCTGCTCGAAGACGACGAGGTGGCGCGCGCGCTGGAGACGGTTCGGCGACACGGTTTGCGGGTCAGTGGGATCGCCTCGCCGGTCTTCAAGTCGCCGCTCGACGAACGCCCCACCGGCGCATCCGCCGACTTCATCGTGGCGGGCGCGGAGACGGTGGACGCGCAGCTTCGGCTGCTGGAGCGGGCGTGCATGCTCGCCAAGCGCTTCGACACGCGGCTGGTGCGGGTCTTCACCTTCCTGCGCGTGCCGTGGAGCGACGCGGTGGTCGACGACGTCGCCAAGCACATGGCGCGGGCCGCCGAGATCGCGGCCGAGCACGACGTGGTGTTGGCCATCGAGAACGAGCCCGCCTGCGTGGTGGGCACGGGTGACGAACTCGGGCGGTTCTTCGCGCGGCTCGACGCGCTGCTTCCCGAGGCGTTGCGCCGCCACGTGGGCGCCCTGTGGGACCCGGGCAACGCGCTGGCGATCGGCGAGGAACGACCGTACCCCGACGGTTACCGCGCGTTGCCTGCCGGGCGATTGGTGCACGTCCACCTCAAGGACCTCGGCGCCGAACCTGCTTCGTTCGGCACGTTCGTGCCGTTGGGGAAAGGGCGCATCGACTACGAGGGCCAGTTCCTGGCGCTCGAGAACGATGGTTACGGCGGAAGCGTGGTGCTGGAGCCGCACTACGCTCCTGCCGGGATGGATTCGGCAGCAGCGGCGAAGGTCTGCGTCGACGCCGCCAGGACCGTGCTGGCCGCCGCGGCCACGGAGAACTGAAGCGTGGCGCGCGAATATGGCGTGGCCATCGTCGGCGCCGGCAACATCGCCGCGGCACACATCGACGCCGTGACGCGGCTGCCGAACGCCCACGTGGCAGGCGTCGCCAGCCGCACCGTCGACAAGGCGCGCGCGCTGGCCGAGAAGCACGGGCTGAAAGCCTTCGACTCGGTGGAAGCGGCCGTGGCGGACCCGTCCGTCGACGTCGTCGCCATCTGCACGCCCTCCGGCGCCCACCTGGAACCGGCCCTATTGGCCATCGCGGCCGGCAAGCACGTGGTGGTGGAGAAGCCGATCGAGGTGACCAGCGCGCGCGCCAAGCAACTGATCGACGCGGCCGACGCAGCGGGCGTGACGCTGGCCACCGTCTTCATGAGCCGCTTCGCGGACGCCAACGCCTTCGTGAAGCGCAACGTGGACGAGGGGCGGCTCGGACGGCTGGTGCAGGGCGACGCCTACGTGAAGTGGTTCCGCGACCAGGCCTACTACGACAGCGGCGCCTGGCGCGGCACCGTGCGGCTCGACGGGGGCGGCGCCCTGATGAACCAAGCCATCCACCAGGTGGACCTGCTGCTTTGGGTCATGGGTCCGGTGCGTGAGGTGTTCGCGTACGCAGACACGCTCACGCACGAGCGGCTCGAAGTGGAAGACACTCTGGTGGCGGTGCTGCGCTACGAGAACGGCGCGCTTGGCCAGTTGTCGGCGGCGACGTCGTTGTGGCCGGGGCGGCCCAAGGCACTCCACGTGCACGGGGCGGACGGCGCGGCGATCATCGAGGACGACGTGCTGATCGATTGGCGCACTCGCGCGGGCGGCGACGCGGAGCGGCAGGAGGTGCTGGCGCGGTTCGGGCCGGCGGGCGCCGGCGGAACCGGCGGCTCGGCCGACCCCATGGCCATCTCGTTCGAGAACCACCGCAGGCAGTACGAAGACCTGTTCGAGGCGCTGGACACGGGACGGCCGCCCGCGATCGACGGGCGCGAGGGCATCCGCTCGGTGGAGCTGATCGAGGCCATCTATCGCTCGGTCCGGGAGCGTCGGCCGGTCGAGGTGGGTGGCGTACCTGGCGCGGAACCGCGTTGACCGCCGCACGGCGTTCGCGTCGACTTCTGCTGCGCGTTGGCGTTCCGACGGCCACCGCTTCGCGTTGACGCCGGCAACGCGTTAGCGTTGACGCTCCTGGGGCCGCGTGATAAATTTACCAGTGAAAGGAAGTACTGGGCGTGAGCGCGTTCCGGCCGTGCCCGCCGTTGGGAACGTCGTGGGGGTCTTCCGTCTGGGAGCGCACATGGGGGCGCGCAGAGGGGGCGTGCGTCACCCGAGTTCGCCGGCGTACCGCGCGTGACCGTCAGGCACGTCGCGGAAGGGAGTAGGTCGTGATGCGTCTGTTGAGAAATGCCAGCCTCGCACTGGTGGTACTCGGACTCTTGGCGAGCACCGCGTTCGCGCAAGCCGACTACCCGTGGAAGCCCGAACGTCCGGTCACCATCATCGTTCCCTGGGCGGCCGGTGGCTCGACCGACCAGGTCGTGCGCGTCATCGCGTCCGAGCTCGAGAAGGCGCTCGGCGCCAG
>JAWOIL010000125.1:0-5891 GCA_046484635.1 Trueperaceae bacterium | reverse complement strand
GACAACGCGTCCTCGAGGGCCACCGAACGACCCTCCTGACCCGTGAACGCCTCCGTGACGTGGAACGGCTGGGTCAGGTAGCGCTCGAGACGCCGCGCGCGCGCCACTACCAGCTGGTCCTCGCGCGAGAGTTCCTCGAAGCCGAGCATGGCGATGATGTCCTTGAGGTCGTCGTAGATCGCCAGGGTCTGGCGCACGGCGCGCGCGATCCGGTCGTGGCGGGCGCCGGCGGCGACCGGCGAGAGCATCGACGAGGTCGAGCGAAGCGGGTCGATGGCGGGGTAGAGCCCCTGACTGGCGCGCTCGCGAGACAGCACCACCGACGCCGACTGGTGCCCGAAGGCGTGCACCACTGCCGGGTCGGTGAAGTCGTCCGCCGGGACATACACCGCCTGCACCGAGGTGATGGCGGCCTCGTCGGTGCTACTGATGCGCTCCTGCAGTTCCGCCAACTCCGTCGCCAGCGTCGGTTGGTACCCCATGCGCGACGACAAACGCCCCATCAGGCCCGATACCTCGGCGCCGGCCTGGACGAAGCGGAAGATGTTGTCGATCAGAAGCAGCACGTCCTTGCGTTCGTCGTCCCGGAAGTACTCGGCCATGGTCAGGGCCGTATGCCCCACGCGGAAGCGCGCACCTGGCGGTTCGTTCATCTGCCCGAACACCAGCACCGTGTGGTCCAGCACGCCGGCTTCGCGCACGTCGCGCAGCAGTTCCTCGGCTTCGCGCGAACGCTCGCCGATGCCGCAGAACAGACTCACGCCGCGGTGCCGGGCGGCCATGTTGTGGATCAACTCGGAGATCAGTACCGTCTTGCCGACGCCCGCTCCGCCGAAGAGACCGGCCTTGCCGCCGCGCTCGAGCGGCGCCAGCACGTCGATGGCCTTGATTCCCGTGGGCAGGATCTCGGTGGTCACCGCTTGTCGCGCCAAGCTCAGCGGAGGCTGGTGCTGCGAGCGCAACCGCGACGGCTGGAACGGGCCGGCGTCGTCGATCGGTTCCCCGAACACGTCGAACACGCGGCCGAGCAACTCCGGGCCGACGGGCACTTGCAGGGAGTCGCCCGTGTCCGTCACGGAATCGCCGCGCGCCATGCCTTGCGTCGGCGTGGAGGCGAGGCACCGCACGACGGCGTCATCGACGTGTGCCATGACCTCGAGTCGGATGGCGCCGCCGTCGCCCGCGACGAGCAAGTTGCGAAGTGCGGGGATCTCGTACTGGAAGCGCACGTCGACGACGCCGCCTCGGATGGCGACGACCGTGCCTTGCCCGCCTCCTTCGTGCCGCGCCGCCATGTCCACCTCGTTCCGTGGTGTCGGGGTGTCGGGATCGCTGCTCGTCCCCAGCGTAGCAGGCGGGTCGAGACGTCGCCGACGCCGGTCGACCTGTCTGGATGGCGTGTACGCACCGCACGAACAAAGATCTGCACGCGCAACACGAGGCGTCACGGTGCGTTGCGCCAGGCGTCGCTCGGTTCGCAGTCGTAGGCCTCGCCGTCCGGCAGCGTGCACATCCCGTCCAGGAACCCCTCGGAGAGTGCACCGTAGCAGCGGAACGCGTGCAGCTCGTCCAGCAGGTCCAGGTAGGTCAAGCACGCGCCTTGGTAGTACGTCGTACTGCGCCACTCGGACGCTGCCCAGGCACGGAACGCCGCGAGGGTTGCCTCGACCTCGGAGAGGCCCGCCTCCATGACGGACTCGAACGAAGTGGTGATGTCGGCGTAGCGGTCGAATTCGAGCATCGCTTCCCAAGCCTCCTCGAGGCCTAGCAGCCGGAGGCGCCACGCGAACAGCGTCATGACCGCCTGCGCATCGGCTTCGGTGGCGAGGTGCGCACGGGCGTACGCCGTCATGTCGACCTCGAGCGTGGGGGACAGGCCGCGTTCATGCTGCTCCACGTGTCTGAGCTCGTGCACCAAGATGACCGCGAGGGAGGTCGAATCCAGTTCGCGGTTCACCACGATGACGCCGTGCCGCGGTTCGAAGTAGCCGAACGTTCCGGTATGGCGTTCGTCGAGGCACATGACCACGCCGGCCCCCTGTGCCGAAGCCAACAGCGGCGCGCCGAGCGTAGGTTCGGCCGCGACCATGGTCACCGCCTCGGCGAGCACACCCTCGGGGTCGAGGGGCCAACGGTCCCAAGTAGGGAACAGGCAAAGGCCAGGGAACCGGGGGCTCCACTGCCCCAGGTACGCGCGCACCTGCTCCGGCGGGTAGCGTAGTGCCACGAATTCGAGCATGTTGGTGGTGGCCTGTGCGAAGTCCTCGGCGACGTGGCCGGAACCATCGAGCGGTGCCAGCGTGCTGCGTGGCGTCACGGCCAGCCCGTCGGATGCGCACCATGCCACCGACGAGAACATCGCCAGCGTACCCAGGACGCGGCCCAGTCGGGCACGCATCTCGCGCACCTCCCCTCGGGAAGGCGAACCGCTCCACATTCACGATAGCGCTTCCACGCCGTGTCGTATGCCGTGGGCACCTACCATCGCTTTCAGGTGAACGCCGACGACGTGGCGTATCGCTCCACCAACGAACGGGTGCAGCGGATCATCCCTCGAGCGAAGCGGAAGCGGCGGTCGGCGGCAACGCGTGTACGCGGCGCGGTATCAGCGTGGTCCCTCGGTCGAGACCGTTCGGCCCGACAGCACGAAGTCCACCGCGCGGGCGTTGTTGCGAGTGTCTCGCTCGCGGATGACCCCTTCGGGGTTGGCGACGTTCACCAACCGATAGCGACCATCCGGCAGGTGCGAGACGTTCAGGTCCTGTTCGAACAGCTCGGCGGCGTAGAGGTCGCCGTAACCCACCGAGATGCCCTGGATATCGGCCTCGCACTCGAAGTACGTCGGCTCTTCCGGTGGGCGATCGCCGTCGATCGGTAGGTTGTCCATGAGGCAGAAGCCGACCTTGGGGTTCACCGCTTCGAGTGCGAGCGGTTCACCGTCGTCGTCGAGCGACCACAGCTCGTAGCGGGCGAAGCCGTTCAGGTGCAGGTGGCCGTGGCGGTGCTCGAAGTCGAAAGTGCCCACCGTCGGCCCGGGTACGACCTCGCCGTTCTCGAGATGCAGGTACTGCGCGACGTGCAGCGCCCCCGTGGCCTCGTCGTAGGCGCCGCGTACCTCCACGGGACCGTCACCGTCGTTCCACACGACGGTGGTGAACTTCAGGCGCAGGTTGCCCTCGGCGCGTGAGCCGATCAGGGTGAGCTCGGAAGGCGGCAGCACACGCAGGTCGGGTAGCAACTCCCGGGGAGGGGGCCTGGTGGCCGGCGCGGGCGAGTTCGATGGGCGCGTCGCCGCACCGGGGTCCACCCACGGCCACCAAGTCGGCGCCATCATGCCGAGCGGCTCGTACAACCATGCGACGGCCGCTACGGTGGCGGTCACCACCAGCGCCGCCAAGGCGACGCCGATCTTCGAAGGCTTGCGCATGGTACGGCTCACCGTAGCAAGGACGATTCGGGATTGGGGTTCACGGCGCCGGGCTCGAGGTCGTGGAGACAGGCATGGCCCGTAGAATGCCGCATGCCGGCATCGTCAGGTAGCTCCGCTCGGGTGCACGGGCACGCTGGCGTCCTGGCGCACCGCGCTACTCAGCGCGGCGAACCGCGCGGTGTCGTTCGGTTCCGCCCTCGCCTGGTCGCGTCCGCATGGGGGTTCGTGGCGTGGCTCGTGTTGCTGGCCGGTTGTGGCCCGGCGGTCACGACGCTCAGCACGCCAGCCGACGACATAGCCTCCGCCTTGGCGGCAGCGCCCGAGGGCCCTGCCCTTGGGCTCCCGCAGGAACCCCTCGATCCCCCGTCCGTTCCGAACGACCACGTCCTCGACGTGCTCTCGTTCAACGCCGCGCTCCTGCCGGAACCGGTCGTGTCGACCCGCCAGACGGCCAGGGCGCGCGCGATGGCGCCACATGTCGTCGGCTACGACGTGCTGGTGCTGCAGGAGGTGTTCGTCGACGCATGGCGCGAGGGGCTCCTCGAAGCGCTCGCCGATGCCTACCCGTACCGGACCGAGGTGGTGGGGCAGGACGGCGCCCGCGGGTTCTGGTTGCGGCAAGACGGCGGCATCGTGATCTTGAGCCGCTGGCCCATCGTGCAGCAGTCGTACGTCCTGTTCGGTGGGGTATGCAGCGGCACCGACTGCCTGGCAGACAAGGGCGTGGCGTACGCGGCCGTGCGCAAGGGCGCGTTCACCTACCACGTGTTCGTGACGCACGCGCAATCCGACTACGGCTGGCCGATCGCGCCTCGCACGCGTGCCGAGCAGTTCGCTCTGATGCGCGCGTTCGTCGAGGACTTGAACCTCCCGCCAGAGGAGCCGGTGGTGTTGGCGGGAGACTTCAACGTCGACGCTTGGACGCCGGAACGAGACACCATGCTGGCGGGCCTGAACGCGGTCTGGCCGCCGGTGGTGGGGCCGCTGCGGAACACGTGGGATGCGAGTAGGAACGCGTGGGCCTATGGCGGCGCGCATTGGATCGACTACGTGCTGTATGGCGTGGGACACGAAGCGCCGGTGGCGGCCTGGAACCGCGCCGTACCGCTGAAGGACGGCGCGCTCGACCTGTCCGATCACTTCGCGGTGTGGGGAAGGCTGGTGATGGAGCACGGTTCCGCCGCTTCGCCACTCCCGTGGGTTCCACCCGCCCCGTAGCGCCGGTGCATGATGCGGTCCAGGAGGTGGCCCATGGAGAACACTTGGCGCGACATCGTGGCGGCATCGCTCGATTGGCGGCAGGCACACGTCGCGTTCGACGAGGTCGTGGCGAGTTGGCCCGCCGGTCTGCGCGGGGTTCGGCCGGATGGCTACCCTCACTCCGGCTGGGAGTTGGCCGAGCACCTCCGCTTGACCCAAGCCGACCTGCTCGACTACATGGAGAACGCTGCGTACGTCGCGCCGCCGTGGCCCAAGGCGTACTGGCCGGGCACGCAAGCGCCTCCATCGGAGGCCGCATGGGACGACAGCATCGCCGGCTACCAGCGCGATCGCGAAGCTCTGAAGGTGCTGGCGCGCAGGCCCACGCTCGACCTCACGCAGCAGATCCCTTGGGCAGAGGGCCCCCACACGTACCTGCGCACCATCCTGGTGGCGGTGGACCACGGCGCGTACCACGTGGGGCAGTTGGTGTCGGTGCGAAGGTTGTTGGGCATCTGGCCGGTGCCGTAGGGACCGAAGGTCGCTCGTCCCAGTTCGGGCGTCCCGTCCTCTGGGGGCGCCGGCCCCGTGACGACGGGACGTCGAGCTCCCTAGCTTGGACCCGAACATCGCAGCCGACCGCAACGGCGGCTCGAAGGAGGGTCCATGAAGCACATTACGTACGACAAGACTGCGCACTTGGCCACCACGCTGGTCGCGCTGCTCCTCGGCGCCGCCGTGTTCGCCGAGTCGCTCGATGGGCACGGCACCACGGTGTTGAACATCACGGGAAGTGACTACGCGTACACCGGACCCGACACCGTCCAGGCGGGGTTCGCCAGAGTCACCTTCACCAACGCTGGAGGGGAGCCGCATCACGTGCAGATCGCCCGTCTCAACGACGGCGTCACTCCCGAGCAAGCGCTGCAGGCGCTGCAGCAAGACCCCGGTGCCGCCTTGGCCCTGGTCGAGTTGGTCGGTGGCGTGGGCGTCATCCTGCCAGGCCAGAGCCAGACCGCCGTCATGGACCTGAGCCGGCCTGGCACCTACATCGAGCTTTGCCTGGTGCCGGACGCCGACGGCGTACCGCACTTCGTTCACGGCATGACGCGGTTCTTCGAGGTGACTGCGGCCAGCGCGGAGGTCGTGCAACCCGACATCGAAGCCGATCTGATCGTGCGCATGGTCGACTTCGGCTACGACTTGCCCGCCGAGGTCAGCGCGGGGCGGCAAGTATGGGAGGTCGTCAACGACGGGCCGC